>NZ_JARGYC010000078.1 GCF_029168335.1 Psychromarinibacter sediminicola | reverse complement strand
AGGCGCTGACCCGGTTGATCCGGGCGGTGGAGACGGCGTGATCGGGCCGGGAACCGGGGTCCGGGTCTACCTCGCCTGCGGTGCCACCGACATGAGAAAGGGCATCGCGGGGCTTTCGGTCATGGCCCAGGATGTCCTGCGCCAGAAGCCCACGAGCGGCGCGGTCTTCGCGTTCCGGGGGCGCAAAGGCGACCGGCTGAAGCTGCTTTACTGGGATGGCCAGGGGTTCTGCCTCTACTACAAGGTCCTGGAACGGGGTCGCTTCCCGTGGCCCGCCGTCGGAAACGGTGCCGTGAGGCTGACCTCAGCACAGCTGGCGATGCTTTGGGAAGGCATCGACTGGCGCCGTCCGGACTGGGGAGCGCCGCCGGCACGCGTAGGGTGATTTATCCTCCTGAACCCCCTTGTTTTATTGGCCATCCGCGACGCGGCGTGGTATCTGTCGGCATGTCCGAAGACGCCGACAGTCTCACCGATGACCCCGCCGTTCTGAAGGCGATGATCGCCGCGCTTCAGGCGGAGAATGCGCGTATCTCGGCCACGCTCCAGGCCCATGAACAGCTGGTCCAGGCGCTGCGCCTGCGGATCGCCAGGTTGCAGAAGCAGGCCTTCGGCAAGTCCTCGGAGAAGATCGAACGGGA
Organism: Psychromarinibacter sediminicola; assembly: GCF_029168335.1. GTDB lineage: Bacteria > Pseudomonadota > Alphaproteobacteria > Rhodobacterales > Rhodobacteraceae > Psychromarinibacter > Psychromarinibacter sediminicola. The sequence goes on along the minus strand of NZ_JARGYC010000078.1, from coordinate 19,879 downwards.
GATCGCCCAGCTCGAGTTGGCGCTGAGCTATGCCGGGAAATGGGTGATCGTGGTATCGTCGTCCATGGCGTATCTTTCCTTCTGGCAGGCTTGATCACCCGCCACGATACGCCGCCTTCTCAGGCCCCATCACCCATTTCACGGCATAGCTCTGGCCCGACGCTACGAAACCGCCCTGCCCGGCTCAACGAGATTCCTTCTGACACCACCCTTGAATGGGCAAGGTCGGGTCATGGGCCGACGCTACCGACGCGCCTGCCCCGCCTCACGTCGAGTTCCTTTGACACCACCCGCTCGGGTCATCGGCCACGGCAGCGTTCCGAAGGTTGACAAATAGCTGCTCTCAATTGGATAGGCTGCCGTGCTCCAGACATACAAGTCATTCTCCGATACCCGGGCGCCCGCTTCCAGCGCGGGGTTCGGACTCGCCAGTCTCTTCTGCTTCGTGTGACCCGGCGGCGTGGCGCGGTTCCCTCGCGCTTTCCTGCCTTTGATGCGGTCGAGCCAAGTAAAGGCCGCGGAGCTCGGACTCCTCCACCCCATCCGCCTGCATGACGAGACGGATCATCGGATCGGCCAGCATCTCCTCAAGGAAGAAGTCCATGAGAGCCTTTCCGGTGAGCTTGTCCTTTGCAACCGCTTGTTCCAGCTCGGCAAGCGGTACCGTGAGGGTTCTGTCTAGCCCGGGATGCGAGGCTCTCGGATGCAGGCGCACAAGCACGGACGAAGTCCATGTGCCCGGATCGATCCAGTCTACCGGCTCAAGCACCCGCGTCTCTATCTCATACTCACCAGCCGGCAGCGTCTCGTTAAAACTCGGAAGCTGGAACGGTCGAAGAAATACTGCGGTCGTCTTGATCGAGCCGGTCATCCCAATTCTCCACGATGGTTTCTGATTGCGGTGCCACTACGGACACGCAGACAAGCCGGCCTACAGGCGAGCCGAGGAAGAGCACACCGGCACAACCGGCGTTGACGTGCCCCTGTTCAATTTCGAGAGCCCGGCGGCGGCTCTGCGGGGGCGCCCTGAGCGTCCCATGTCCAGACGTCAAATTGGGTCAATGTGCTCGACCCGAATGTCTGCGTCAGAGGGACATCGGCGGCATCGCGGCCGCGGGCGATCAGGATTCGTCCCATCCGTGGTGTGTTGTTTCGCGGATCGAAGGTCCACCAGCGACCGCCGAGGAAAACCTCCATCCAAGCGGCGAAATCGTCAGGCGGGTGGGGCTCGGGTTCACCGAACTCACTCAGATAGCCGGTGCAATAGCGGGCGGGGATGTTCATGCAGCGGCACAAGGCGATCGCGAGATGCGCGAAATCGCGGCAGACACCGTGCCGCCCGGCCAGCGTTTGAGAGGCCGTGCGTGTCGCGCTGGCCTGCATGTAGTCGAACGAGACGGTTTTGTGCACGAAGTCGCAGATCGCCTGCACGCGCGCCCAGCCCGGCTGTGTGGTCTTGAACCGGCGCCATGCCTCGTCCGACAGAAGATCCGTGTCGCAGTAGCGACTGCCGAGAAGATAGACCAGCGTCTCGAAGGGCAGATCCTGGACAGCCGCTTGCGGGGCGTCGGGCGCGACCGGATCGGGCAATCCGCCATCGCGGAAGATTCCGTCGGTGGACAACGTGAAATTGCCGGCCGGGGCCACCATCCGCGTGCACCAGTTTCCGAACCCGTCCCGATAGCTTTCAAGCGGCACGCTGGGGAAGGTCACGAGATAGTCCGCGCGCTCCAAATCGCCGAACCGCGAATAGTGTACGTTCAGCATAGCGATCAATGGCGTTGGCTGGGTCAGCCGATAACGCAGGCGGCAGCCGATCCGCATCCGGATTCCGGGAGAACCGCTTTGGACGGATTGGGGAACTCTATCTTCCAAGCACGCACTCCCCACCGGAGAGTTGGAAGCTCCGGTCGCAGCGCCAGCGATTTCCGGATCGATCGAGATGTGCGTTTGCCGGCAGGTCGATCGCGACGCAAGCACCGTTCATGGGTTTGTAACCCCGCTCGCAGCGCCACCCTGGCCCGAAAGAATCCGGGTCCAGAAAGGCATTCGCGGGAAGCACCAAGGGATCGCAGCGGCCACGGTCTTTCACGAAGCCCCTCTCGCAGGCCCATTCAGCACCGTGTTTTGCATTTGTCAGATAGGCGTTCTCGGGCACCGCAATCGGAACGCAGGCGGTCCCAGACGCTGTGAAACCGCGGTCGCACGCCCACCCGGAATCCAGAACATCATCGCTCAGATATGCGTTTTCCGGCAGGATGATCGAAACGCATGTGTTACGTTCCTGTCGAAATCCGCGGTCACACTCCCAGTCAAAGCCGGAGGATTTGAGGAACGCATTGGCGGGCACCGTGATCGCCTCGCAGTACGATCGTCCCACTTCTTCGTATCCGCGTCGGCACTCCCAGCCCAGACCATAGGATTGCCCGGTTGGATAGGCGTTCTCAGGGACGTCGATGGCAACGCATTTTGCCCCGTTCTTTTGGTAACCGAGCTTGCAGTTCCAGCCGCTGCCGTAGTTCCGCTCCTCTGCGTTTTCAGGCACCGGTCCGGTGCCTTCCTGCGCAAGGAGCGGAAAGGCCAGCAAGACCATCATGCCGGCCGCGGTGATTGCCGCCCCAATCAAGCCAGGCCTCGGTCCTTTGGGTCCGGTTGTCGCGATGACGGCGCTCATCCCTCGTCGACCTCGGGGTCCAGCTGCTCGGGCATCGAGTCGACGTCGAGCGACGCCAGACAGGCCCGTGCGATGTCGCGGTCAGGCTCCTCGGCGCCCGGCACAGTCGCCCAGCCGGTCTTCATCAACTCGTCCCGGCGGCGGTAACTCGAAGCGTCGCGGATTGCAGCGATCTTTTCCGCGCGGTCCGGGTCATTCTGCGCCGATTCGAGGCAGACCGGCACCAAGGCCGCCACGACGTCGTCATGGGACATCGTCGTCGCCCTGTCCCGCGCCGTTCCGCCCGTCACCCAGCCGCCCCAGGTGAAGCCGACGATGCCGATGAACGCGGCGCCGACTATTGCGCCGTAGATGCCGGGTTTGATCCATTCGGGAGTCTTCATGATGTATCCTCCTGCGGAGAGAGCGCCGCATCGCTGTGAAAAGGTGGCCGGGTCGCAGTCAGCTGCCGGTACAGCGCGTTCGCTCGCGTCGAACACGGTGTTGAGCCCGAGGCCCGAGGCTAAGCCGCCAGTCGCTGGCTGCGTCCAACGGCACGTCGCCGCGGTCGCCGCGTCTTCTGCGCATGCGGGGCCACTTGCGCCCTCTCCCAGAGACGGCCGCCCGCGATCTCGACGGATGTTCCGAGCACCTTCTCGATGGCCTTCAGTTCCGCCACCTCGTCGGCGGCGCAGAACGCAATCGCGCGACCGTCACGCCCCGCCCGAGCCGTCCGCCCGATACGGTGCACGTAGGTTTCGGGCACGTTCGGCAGGTCATAGTTGTAGACATGCCCCACGTCAGGAATGTCGATCCCGCGCGCTGCGACATCCGTCGCGACGAGCACGCGTACTGATCCCGTCTTGAAGGCGGCGATGGCCCGGTCCCGTTGTCCCTGGCTCTTGTTGCCGTGGATCGACATGGCCGCGAAGCCTGCACGATCGAGTTGCTTGATCAACCGCTCTGCACCGTGCTTGGTCCGCGAAAAGACCAGCGCGCGGTCGTCCCGGTGCCCGTTCAGCAGCTCGATCAGCAGGCCCTGCTTCTGCTCTGAGGCGACGAAGTGCACGCTGTGGGAAACCTTGTCAGCGACCTTGCCCGGCGGCGAAACCTCGACACGTACCGGATCGGTAAGGTAGTCGCGTGACAGGTCCGCCATCTCTTTCGGCATCGTGGCCGAGAACATCATGGTCTGGCGGTCCTTGCCAAGCATCGGCGCGATGCGGCGCAGCGCATGGATGAAGCCGATGTCTAGCATCTGGTCAGCCTCGTCGAGCACCAGAAAGCCTGTCTTGCCCAGATTGATCGCCCGGCGATCCATCAGGTCGATCAGCCGACCAGGCGTCGCCACGAGGATGTCGGTGCCATGTGCGAGCCTCTGGACCTGTGCGTTGATCGACTTGCCGCCGACGACGAGCGTGATGCGCAGATCGGCCGTCAGCCCCTGAAGGCTCTGGACGATCTGATTGGCCAGTTCCCGCGTGGGGGCAAGGATCAGGCCGCGCGCCGATTTCGGCGCGGCCTTTTCCTGACCTTTGGAAAGGGCCACCACCAGCGGAATGCCGAAGGCTGCGGTCTTGCCGGTTCCGGTCTGGGCGATCCCCAGAATATCGCGGCCCTGAAGCGCATGTGGAATGGCTTTGGCTTGGACGGGCGTCGGCGCCGTCAGTCCCAGAGCTTCAAGCCGCGAGACGAGGCGGGCACCGAGCCCGAGTTCGTGGAAATTCATGCTTGTCCTTGTCCGGACCACGCGGTCCGGTGATGCTGCCGAGCATATGATATGTCGAGGCAACCGGGGTGTACCCGGGACAACCTGACCCGACACAGCATTGCGTCGAGGCCTGCCCTGAGCGGTGTCCCCCCTCTCGTGATGTGGGAAAACGGTTTGTCACGGCCGGCGTCGGCGATTGAGACCGACTGCTCACGCGGCAAAGCAATGACGTTAACCAGAACTGGGGTGGCACGACAGTTTTGTCAAGGGCACCGGCCCCTGGACAAAAGGAGATTTCCGATCGGCGCGACTTCCCTTGCATTCTGCGCAGCGAAGGTGCATGTGAGCAGAGCTAACGTTTTTCTTTGCGACCCGCTGCTTCCGTTCATCCGGCTTCAGTCGAACTCTCAGTCTGACTTTGCCGGGCTGCCGCATTCTGCGGGCAGCATCCAGAACAGGAGACCACGGATATGGCCAGTGGCACCGTGAAATTTTTCAACGCTTCCAAAGGCTTCGGCTTCATCGAAACGGAATCGCGCGGCAAGGACGTCTTTGTCCACATTTCCGCCGTCGAACGCGCGGGCCTGACCGGCCTCGCCGATGCGCAGAAGGTGACCTTCGACGTCGAAACCGGAAGAGACGGCCGCGAAAGCGCGACCAATCTCGCGCTCGCTTAACCGCGCAGGCCGGGCGTTCCACCAGAAGCGCCCGGACACCGTGGACGATCCCCGTGCCAGCACCGGAGACCCGGTCGATGCGCGTCAGTGGTCGCGTATCCTGGTTCGGTACCGTACGCCCAGGGCAGCGCGCAGCGTACGGGAACTGATCGTCACGCTTGCGCCCTTTTTCGCGATATGGGCCGTTGCTTGGTGGTCGCTATCCTACAGCACGGCGCTGGCGATGCTGCTTGCCTTGTGCAACGCGGCCTTTCTCCTGCGCCTCTTCATGATCCAGCACGATTGCGGCCACGGATCCTTCTTCCGCAGCAAACGGCTGTGCAACTGGATTGGGCGTGCAATCGGCGTGATTACCCTTACGCCCTACGACGTCTGGCGCGAGACCCACGCGATCCACCACGCCTCCACGGGCAACCTCGACCGCCGCGGGATCGGCGACCTACCGACCATGACGGTCGCGGAGTATCGCGCGATGGGCAGACTCAAGCGGGGCCTCTATCGCCTCGTCCGCCATCCGTTGTTCCTCTTCGGTGTGGTACCGTTCTACAGCTTCTTCCTTCAGAACAGGCTTCCGGTCGGTCTCATGCGGTCAGGGTGGAAGTATTGGCTTAGTGCCATGGCAACCAACGCCGGGATTGCCGCAATCCTGACCGCCCTCCTCTGGTTCGGCGGCTGGAAATTGGTGGTCTTTGTTTTCCTCCCGACGATGCTTCTCGCGGCGATGATCGGCATGTGGTTCTTCTACGTCCAGCACCAGTTCGAGCACACCTCCTGGAGTCGCGACGCGGACTGGGACATTCAGACTGCGGCCCTCGAGGGAAGTTCGTACTACGATCTTCCGCCGATCCTGCAATGGATCACCGGAAACATCGGCGTCCATCATGTCCACCATCTTGCAAGCCGGATCCCGTTCTATCGGCTCCCCGAAGTGCTTCGCGACCATGAGGCGCTCGCGAATTCGAACCGTGTGACTTTGCGAGAAAGCTTTGGCTGCGCGCGGCTCGCGCTGTGGGACCAGAGTGAGCACCGGCTCGTGACGTTCGCGGAAGCTCGACGAGTGCCGGCGTAATCCGGGCATGCGCTCAACTTCCCAATCATCATATTCGGAGAAAGCCATCATGACACGTTTCAGCACGGCAGCACCAACGGCCAAAGGTCACGACCTTGTCAATGACAAGCCGAAAAAGAAGGTGGCACCAAAGTCGTCGGATACATCGGCAGCGATCCAACTGGGCGAACACGGCCGGTACCAGATCAAGTCGGGGCGCCTGTCCGGGGAATTCGTTGCCAGGGCCTTTCCGAAAGCACCATCGAACGCACGCGGCCTGATTGCCGAGGCGAAAGGCGCGACCCAGGAAGCCGCGATTGCCGCGCTGCACGACATCATCGATGCACGAGAAATCCGAAGATGCGCAGATCGTCGGGGCGATCTGCAGACAGGCCTTACCATTCCGAGCAATGAGGAATACGCGGAAGCGTTTGGTCAGGTGACCCTTTCGCGCCCGCAGCGCGCGATGCTGACGGCACTGGCTTTCGCCGACGATAATGGGTTGACGGAAATGGGTCTGGCGAGTGCGGGCGGCTACAAATCGTGCGCTTCCGCCAATCGGGCCTTCGCGGCTGCGGGAATGTTGATCGCCAACTACCTTAATGTCGAGGTAAGTTCCGAGAGCCTCCCAGGCGAAACCGGGGGGGCAATTTTTCTGGGATATCGATACAAGCGGAGAAACGAGGATGATCCGGGGAACTGGGTGCTCCACGCCGAAGTGCGCGATACCGTCCGATTAACGTTGTGACCGAAACACTCCCAATCAGAGAGGGCTCTGAGTGGCCTGAGACTGAATTGGCGCAACTGAACCGATGAGGTGGATGCCCCCACCAGCGGCATCGAACGTGCCATTACGGTCTCACGGGACCAAGAAATGGGAGGCATCCGTGGAAAACATTAGCATATTGGCGATCGATCTGGCCAAGGGGAGTTTTCAAGTTTGTGGCGTTGATGCGAGTGGGACGATCATGTTCACCCGCGCGGTTTCGCGTCCAAAGTTGCACTGGCTTCTGGCGGACCAAAAAGCATGTATCGTTTCGATGGAAGCCTGTGCGACAGCCCACTATTGGGGCCGGGTCGCACAGTCGCATGGACATGAAGTCCGCGGTGGTGTCTCGGAAGTGGTGGAAATTTGAGGGTGGCGTAATCTCCGGGCGACTTCACCCACCCAACCGGCGGCGGCAACCGCCAGGGAGATTACACCATGACCGAACTTACCGAAGGCGGCGCGCTGGCGCTATTGGCGAATGAGGAAGGATACGATCCGATCGAGGATCGTCTGCGCGCGATGGTGCGCCAGACCATCGAGGCCATGTTCGAGGAAGAACTGGCTGAAGCTCTTGGGTGGGGGCGCTACGTCCGCGGCGGCAACGGTAGAGGATACCGCAACGGACATCGCGAGCGCGAGCTGGTGGGCACGTTCGGCACCGAGACAGTGCGCGTGCCGCGGGCCCGGGTCGAGGACGAAGACGGTGGCGAGCGCGAATAGCGCTCCAAGGCGCTGCCGCGGTATCGCCGCCTGACGAGGAAAGCCGAGGCTCTGATCGCATCGGTTTACCTGTCGGGCACGAACACGCGCCGGGTCAAGCGCGCCCTTTTCGCGCTCTTCGAAGACGCCGTCTCCAAGGATGTGGTCAGCCGAGCCTGGCGCAAGGTGAAGGTGGACTGGGACGCCTGGTGCACGCGCAGCCTTGCCGACGAGGACATCGTCCGCGTTCGCCCGCTTTCTCGGACGGGTCGCGTTCGCGGGCTCACTCCTCGACGGCACCGTCGTGCGCACGCGGATCGACAAACGCGCCACGAACGTTTCGGTACTGGCGGCGATCGGCGTGCGTAGGGACGGCCAGAAGGTGCTGCTGGCAATCAGAAACATGGGTGGCGAGAGCACGGCGGCATGGTCCAGCTTCCTCGGCGATCTCGATGCCCGCGGCCTGGGCCGGCCCGAGTTCGTGATCGTCGACGGCGCGCCGGGGCTGGAGGCCGCCTTGGCCCAGCTCTGGGGCGAGGAGCTTCCGATCCAACGCTGCACGGTTCACAAGCACCGCAACCTGCTGGCGCACGCCCCCAAGCACCTGCATGAGGAGATCGGCGCCGACTATCGCGACATGATCTACGCCGAGACGGCACAGGAGGTGATGAAGCGGCGCCAGGCCTTCCTGCGGAAATGGCGCCTGCGGTGTCGCGCCGTCGCGGACAGCCTCGAAGAGGCCGGGGATCGCCTGTTCACCTTCACCCGCCTCGACCCGTCGCAATGGAAGGCGGCACGGACGACAAATGCGATAGAATGGCTGAACGAGGAATTCCGTCGGCGCATCAAGACGCAGACCGTGCTGCCTTCGCCCGAGACCGTGCCGATGTTGCTTTGGGCGCTACTCGCATCAGGCCAGATCCAGATGCGGAAAGTCGATGGCTGGGAAACCCTGCACCAGCCGCTGAAGCCCGCTATCCTTGACGCGGCCGCCTAAGCCGCGACATACCACCCATGCCCGGAGGCGCCGCTCGGGAATTTTCACACTCTTCGCGACACGACCACTGTCCAGCTTCAGGGACGCACATCATGCGCTGGCCGATTTTGCTCCGGGATTGACATTTCAGGGCCGCCTTCTATCAGGCAGGCTCCAGCCGCCGGCCGTCCGTTCCGTCGAAATAGTGCAGCCGTGACGGGTCGTAGCGCAGCCCGATTCTCTGATCGCGGTGCAGGTCGACCTCCGGTGCCAGGCGGGCGGTCAGCTCGTGGCCGCCCAGCCGGCAGATCGCCATGGTGTCGGACCCAAGCGGTTCGTACACCTCGACCACCGGCTCGATCTGTGCCGGCTCATCGCCGGCATACAGAAGATGCTCCGGCCGAATGCCGACGTCAATCCGTGCGCCATCCGCCGCGGCGATGTCTCCGATCTCCAGCGAGGTGTCGGCGAACTGCAATCGCGGCACTGCGCCGGCGCGGTCGAGGACGCCGCTGAAAAGGTTCATCTGCGGTGAGCCAATGAACTCTGCGACGAAGCGGCAACTGGGGCGACTGTACAGTTCCATCGGCGGGCCTTCCTGCACGATGTACCCGTCACGCAGCACCACGACCCGGTCGGCCAGGGTCATCGCCTCGGTCTGGTCGTGGGTCACGTAGATCGTGGTCGTGCCCAGCATGGCATGCAGGCGCTTGATCTGGGTCCGCATCTCGACTCGCAGCTTGGCATCCAAGTTCGACAGCGGCTCGTCGAATAGGAAGGCCGCAGGATCGCGTACGATGGCACGGCCCATCGCAACCCGCTGGCGCTGGCCGCCCGAGAGCTGGCCCGGCTTGCGGTCGAGGTAGTCCGAGATCTGCAGGATGCCCGCCGCCTCGGCGACTTGCCGCTCGATGTCGGCGGACGCGAAGCCACGCATCTTCAGCCCGAAGCCGATGTTATCGCGGACAGACATGTGCGGATAGAGCGCGTAGTCTTGGAACACCATGGCCACGTCGCGGCCGCGCGGCTCCACCTGGTTGACCACCCGTTCGCCGATGCGGATCGTTCCGCCCGAGATCTCCTCCAGCCCCGCGATCATCCGCAGCATCGTCGACTTACCGCAGCCCGACGGCCCGACGAAGGCGACGAACTGCCCATCTGCCACGTGAAGGTCAACGCCGTGGATCGCCCGTACAGATCCATAATCCTTAACGACGCCCTCGAGCCTGATGTCCGCCACTGCGCTCCTCCCTCGCAAAAAATGGCTTGCGTTATCGATACTGCCAGCGTTATCGATAATGTGGGCGCCGTGCAAGCCCGGACTAGCCCGGCGAGGGAGGAGAAACATGGCCGTCGAGTCATTCCGAGCACCGTCCGTGGTCGACCTCGTCCCGCGGCAGTCCAGCCGCAGAAGCCACGCGGTCTACGTCGCCCTGCAGAAGCAGATCGTGCTTGGCGACCTGCCGCCTGGGAAAGCCGTCACGGAACTGGTTCTCGCGGACGCATTCGGCTGCAGCCAGAGTACGGTGCGCGAAGCGCTGATGCGCCTGAACGAGGAGGGGCTCGTCCGCCGCCTGCCCCACCGCGGCACCTTCGTCGCCCCGTGCCAGGCCGATGACGCGCGGGCGCTTCTGTCGATCCGCCGCGACGTGGAATGCGGCTACCTCCAGCGGGTCGTGGACCGTGCGGGTCCACAGGTGCTTGGCTTGCTGCGCGATCATCTCAACGCCATGCGGAACGCGGCCCGCGACGCGGACGAGTACCTGCTGTCGATCCACGACAGGGCGTTTCACACCGCCCTTTTCGAGGCGGCGGACCTGCCACTGGTCGAGCCGATTCTCGCCCGCTGTCTGATCCATAATCACCGCTACAAGATCCTGAATTCACAGCCGAACCGGGCGTTGGAAGAGACGGCAGAGCGGCACGTCCCCATCGTCGACGCGCTGAAAGCCGGCGATGTCGACCGCCTGCACGAGGTGCTTGCCCACCACATTGCCACGATCGTCGATTTCGGCCCCGACTTGACGGACACCCCGCGCGCATGAACGAACCGAGCGAGACTATGCGACAGGTGCTCACGCGGCTGGAGCAGGAAGATGCCGGTCTCGTCGACCCCACCAGGCTGGCGCCGCAGCACGGCCGCGCGCTGGCCGACCTGACGAACATGCGCTGGAATGTGCCGTTGCCGGAGATGGCCGAGGCGCGAACTGTGATGCACGCGGGCCTGCCCGCCCGTCTCGTCACGCCGCCGAACGATTCCGGCCGCGACGCGATCCTGCATGTCCACGGGGGCGGCTGGGCCTTCTGTTCGCCCGCCACGCACGAAGGCGCGGCCCGGCGCCTCGCGCTGGCCTGCTGCGCGCCCGTGCTGACCGTCGACTACCGCCTGGCCCCCGAACATCCCTGGCCGGCCGGGCTGGAGGACGTCACCGAGGCGTTCCGCGCCGCGGACGGGCCCCGCCGCTGGAGCATCGCCGGCGATAGCGCCGGGGCGAACCTGGCGCTGTGTGCCACACTCCGGCTCGTCCGGGCCGGGGAGCGGGTTCCGGCGCAGGCGCTCCTGTTCTACGGCGTCTATGCCGCCGAGTTCGACTCGCCATCCTACGTGGCGCACGCTGACGGCCCCGGACTGACGCGGGACAAGATGCGCCGTTACTGGGACATGTACGTGCCGGCGCCGCAACGCACGGATCCGGAGGTGGCCCCGCTGACCGCCACGGACGCAGATCTCGCCGCGCTGCCGCCGCTCTATCTCAACGCCGCCGGGCTGGACCCGCTGCGCTCCGAGACGGAGCGGCTGTTCGACCGGCTTCGCGGTCTCGGGCGGCACGATACCTGCGACGTTATCCCGGGCGTGATCCACGGCTTCATGCAGATGGGACAGGTTCTGCCGGAGGCGTCCGACGCCTTCGCGCGGGCCGGGGCGGTTTTTACCGACCGCGCCGACGGAACGGAATGGACGATCAACAAGGAGGAGGAAAGACCATGAAACTAGCGAAAACGACGGCGCTCGCATCGGCGCTCGCCCTGTGCGCGGGGCTTGCCGATGCCGACAGCACGGTGCGGTTCTGGTACCACTTCGACAACGCGGACAACCCGATCAACGACCTGATCGCCGCGTTCGAGGAAGAGAACCCCGACATCACGATCGAGGCCGAGAACATCCCGTGGAACAGCTACTACGACCAGCTGTACACCGCGATCATCGGCGGCAACGCGCCAGACGCCGCCATGGTCAAGATGTTCGCCCAGCCGCGGCTGGTGGAGATGGGGGCGCTCGCGTCCATCGAGGACTACCTCGCCGATTGGGACGGCACCGATGAACTCCAGGCCAACCTGCTCGACCTGACGACCGGCCCGGACGGCACGCAGTACTACCTGCCGGTGCAGTACGTCGTGCTCTACCTCTACTACCGCACCGACATGTTCGACGAGCTTGGTCTCGAGGTGCCCACCACCTGCGACGAGTTCCGCGAGGCGGCCAACGCGCTGACCCGGGACACCGACGGCGACGGGCAGACCGATGTTTACGGCTTCGGCTTCCGCGGCGGCAAGGGCGGTCACGACCACTGGGCCACCTTCACGCTGGGGCGCGAGGGGGTCGACCTGACCGACGGCATCACCTCCGACGCCGGCGTGGCGGGCACACGGTTCGTCGCGGACCTGTTCCAGGAGGACGGCGTGTTCCCGCCCTCGGCCCCCAACGACGGGTTCCAGGAGATCATCGGTGGTTTCAAGGCGGGCCGCACCGCGATGACGATTCACCACATCGGCTCGGCCAACGGCATGGTCGAGGCGCTGGGCGACGACGTCTCGGCCGCGCCCGTGCCGGAATGCGGCGGCGGACACTGGACCGCCTTCGGCGACGAAAGCACCGCCATCTTCAGCAGCGCCGAGGACAAGGACGCCGCGTGGAAGTGGATCTCGTTCCTGTCGTCCGAGGGCCACAACACGACGTTCAACGAGGCCACCGGCCAGCTGCCCGTGGTCAAGGCCGACAGCGACGCCTGGTCGCTGCACCCGCAGCGCTTCGTGACGGCGACGGTCGACTCGATCCCCTTCGCGAACCTTCTGCCGAACGTTCCGGAGACCTCGGACTTCGTGAACACGGTTTGGCCGACGAACATGCAGCGCGTGCTGACCGGCGAGATCTCGCCCGCCGAGATGAACGCGGCGATCGCCGAGCTCTTCGAAGGCTGACGACACGAACGGAGGGCGCCGCCGCGGCGCCCTCCCTCCCGACGACCGGACCCGGACATGACCGACACACCCACACCCGCGGGCGCCCCGCCTCGCCGCGCGCTTGCGCGCCAGATACTGCCCTACGCGATGTTGTCACCCGCCGTGCTGGTGACCCTTGCCATCGTGTTCTTCCCGATGGTCCAGACCGCGTGGATGAGCCTGCACGATTACGTCCTGTTCCGCCCGAACGACTTCGATTTCGTCGGACTCGACAACTTCCGCGCGGCGCTGCAGGACGAGGTGTTCTGGATATCGCTGCGCCACACGATCATCTGGATCGGCACGACGATCCCGGCGCAGCTGCTGCTGGGCCTCGTGACGGCGCTGCTGCTGAACCAGGCGTTTCCCTGGCGCCCCCTCGCGCGGGCCCTCATCATCATCCCGTGGGCGCTGCCCTCGGTCGTGATCGCGCTGATGTGGGCCTGGATCTACGACAGCAACTACGGCGTGGCGAACGAGTTCCTGCTGCGGCTGGGCCTGATCCAACAGGCCGTGCCCTGGCTGGCCGACCCGGACACGGCGCTCGCCTCGATCATCCTGACGCTGACGTGGCAGGGCTTTCCGTTCTTCGCGGTGATGATCCTCGCCGGGCTGCAATCGATCCCGCAGAGCTACTACGAGGCCGCGGCGATCGACGGCGCGAGCACCTGGCGTCAGTTCTGGCACATCACCCTGCCGGGCATCTCCGGCGTGATGGTCACCGCCGTGCTCCTGCGGATGATCTGGGTCGCTAACAGCTTCGACGTGATCTTCGTGATGACCGGCGGCGGGCCGGGCTACGCCACCTACACGCTGCCACTCTATGCCTTCCTGAAGGCGCGCACGAACCTCGACTTCGGCTATGGATCGGCCATCGCGGTGCTGTTCACCGCGCTGCTGATGGTGCTGGTGCTTTTCTACCTGCGCCGCACCGGAAAGGCGGTGCAGTGATGGCGCTGAAGAAACGCTCGTTGGGTCGCCGCCTGCTGATCGTGGACCTGCCGATGCTCCTGGTCCTGGCGTTCACGCTCGGCCCGTACCTGTGGATGTTCCTGACGTCGGTGACGCAACAGTCGCAGCTGTTCACCGAGGGTCCTTCGCTCTGGAACGCGACGCTGGAGAACTACGCGCGCCTGTTCCGCACCGTCGGGTTCGCCGAGAACCTCCTGGACAGCTTCATCATCTCGGCCGGGACGGTGGCGGTCGGGCTGTCGCTGTCGGTGACGGCGGCCTATTCCTTTTCGCGGTTCAACTTCCGCGGCAAGCGGATCCTGATGCTGCAGTTCCTGCTGATCAACATGTTCCCGCTCGTGCTGCTGATACTGCCGCTGTTCATCTTCATGCGGATCCTCGGGCTGCTGGACACGCACCTGGCGCTGATCATCGCCAACTCGACCATCGCGATCCCGTTCTCGGTCTGGATGATGGTCAGCTACATGAACGGCATCCCGCGCTCGCTGGACGAGGCCGCGATGACGGACGGCTGCACCCGGATGCAGGCGCTGCGCCGGGTCGTCTTGCCCCTGTGCCTGCCGGGGATCATCGCGACGGCCATCTACATCTTCATCACCGCCTGGAACGAGTACCTTTACGCGCTCACGCTCGGCGGGCGGAACGTGCGGCCGATCACGGTGGCGGTTCAGACCCTGATCGGCGAGTACGAGGTTCAGTGGGGCCTTCTGACGGCGGGCGGCATCGTGGGCGCCATGCCCGCAACCGTCCTGTTCCTCGTGGTGCAGAAGCGGCTGATCTCGGGGCTGACCCAGGGTGCGGTGAAAGGTTAAAGACGGAGCAGTTAAGTGAAGAATCCAATCGGTATCATCTCCATGCAGTTCACCCGGCCGTTCACCGGCGCGGACCTGCATTACTTCGCCACCGCCGCCGCGCTCGGCTTCGATTTCGTCGAGCTGCTGGTGCCGGAGCCGGAGGATGCCCTGCCCCTCGCCGACGCCCGGCGCGCGGCCGAGGAGGCGGGACTGTTCCTCGTGCTGGCGGCGCGGGTGAACCCGCAGCGGTCCATCGCCTCGGACGACGCGGCGGCGCGGCAGGGCGGGCTCGACTACCTGAAGCGGACCGTGGACGTGGCGGCCGAACTGGGCGCCTCCGTCGTCGGCGGACCTCTCTACGGCGAGCCGATGGTGTTCGCCGGCCGCCCGCCCGTGCCGCGGGACGACGCTGACATCGAGGCCCGCGCAGCGCGCACCGTGGAGGGGCTCGCTCAGGTGGCACCCATCGCCCGGGAGGCCGGCGTGACCTTCGCCCTAGAGGCGCTGAACCGCTTCGAAACGGATGTCGTCTCCACCACCCGCCAGTCCGTCGAGGTGGTCAACCGCGTGAACGACCTGGGCCTGGGCGTCATGCTCGACACGTTCCACATGAACATGGAGGATCGCTCGATCCCCGACGCCATCCGTCTTGCAGGATCGCGCATCGTCCATTTCCAGGCGAACGAGAACCACCGCGGGCATCCCGGCACCGGCCATGTCGACTGGCCCGCCGTGATGCGCGCGCTGCACGACGTAGACTATCGAGGGGCGATCTCGCTCGAGCCGTTCCGGCGGGCCGACGACCGCGTCGGGCTGCCTATCGCCCACTGGCGTGCGCCGCGCGAAGACGAAAGCGCTAAGCTGAAGGCCGGGCTCGGCGTGATCCGCAATGCGCTCGCACTGGCGGAGGTTGACCAATGATCAATATCGGCTGGATCGGCTGCGGGCGCCATGCCCGTCAGATGCTGCTGCCGCAGCTTGGCCGAAACGGGCTGCGCATCGCCGCGCTGTGCGACCGCGACGGCGACGCGCTGCAAAGGACGGCGGCGGAATACGGCGTGACCGCGCTCCACGACGATTTCCGAGAGCTGGTCGCCACGCCAGGGCTCGACGCTGTCGGCATGGCCGTGGGCCCGGACCTGCACCACGCGGCAACCCTCGCCGCAATGGAACGCGGGCTCCCGGTGTTCATGGAAAAGCCCCCCGCGGCCACGGCTGCGGGCGCGCGGGACGTCGCGCAAGCATCCGAACGCGCCGGGGCACCGGTAGTAGTCGGGTTTATGAAACGCTACTCCACCGGCAACCGGATCGCGAAGAACGTCCTCGACGAAGGCGACTTCGGGGCGGTCCTGGGCGTCACCGGCGCCTACATGACAGCGCCGACCTATTTCGTGGGAGAGCCGGATTACAGCGGGTTCTTCTTGCATCACTGCGTTCACTACATGGACCTCCTGCCCTGGTTCACGGGCGAGGACTTCGGCGACATGCATGTGCGCAGCGTCTCGCCCACGCCCGGCCGCCTGTTGCTGCACGTCAATTTCACTGGCCCTTCGGGCACGGTGGGGAACCTCGTGATGGGCACCGTGCAGTCGCGCGGCACCCCGATGGAGGAGATCCGGATCATGGGCGACCACGCGCGCCTGCATATCGACAACGTGATCAACGTGGCGCTCTACCGTGATCCGCCGTTCAAGTGCGACGACCCCGCTGCCACGCTGGACCCGCGTGCGGACACGCTCAGCTGGACGCCCAACTTCACCGCGGCGGCGAACGAGGATCACAAGGGCTACTCTGCCCTCCTGGCCGACGCGGCCGCCGTGTTCCGGGGGGAGAGCCAGGCCGCGCCGGACATCCACGACGGGGTCCGCGCGATGGAACGGCTGGAGCGTATGATCGCGCAGATCGACGCATGACCACTGACATCGTCCAGTTCGGAACCTCGCGATTCTTGCAGGCCCATGCCGACCTGTTCTTTTCCGAGAGCGACCCGCCGCGCGGCGTCACCGTGGTGCAGTCCTCGGGCGACCCCGTGCGCGCGCGTCGGCTGGCGGCGCTGGCCGACCCCGCGGGTTACCCGGTGCGCATCCGCGGCCTTCGGGGCGGGCACCGCATCGACGAGACGCGTACCGTCACCAGCGTGACGCGCACATTGTCCACCGCGACCGAATGGACGGCCGTGGCAAAGGCCGTCCGCGACGCACGGATGATCCTGTCCAACACCGGCGACGCCGGCTTCGACCCGCGGGCCGCCGACGCGGGCTTCGGACCGCCGCAGTCGATGAGTTACCCGGGCAAACTTCGCCATCTGCTGCGCGCCCGCTTCGAGTCGGGCGGCGACCCCTTGCCCATCTTCCCGATGGAACTGATCCGCAACAACGGCCAGGTTCTGCGCGAGCGCGTCCTGCACCTCGCAGTGGACGATACGGTCGAATTCCAAGACTGGCTCTCGCGCTGTCAATGGACCGACAGCCTCGTCGATCGGATCGTGTCCGAGCCGATCGACCCTGCCGGCGCCGTGGCCGAGCCCTATGCGCTGTGGGCGATCCGGCAAGCGCCGGGACTTGCTGCGCCAGCCGATCACCCCGCCATCGTCCTGACCGACAACCTGGAACGCTTCGAGCGGCTGAAGCTGCATATTCTGAACCTGGGACATACCGTCCTAGCCCACCGCTGGCGTGAGATCGGCGCGCCCGATGGGGCGCTCGTGCGGGACTGGATCGCCGGGCCGGAAGGGGAGCGGCTCATGTCCCTCATGCAGGCCGAGGTCCTGCCTGGGTTCGCCGCCGCCGGGATGGCGGAGGACGCAGCCGAATACCTGGCCACAACGCTGGAGCGCTTCGCAAACCCCTTCATCGATCACCGTATTGCCGACATCTCGGAGAACCACGCTCAGAAGCTGCAGCGCCGGATCGGCGCATTCCTCGAATGGGTCCGAAAGCACGACCAAGGCTTCGCGGCACCGAGACTCGCAGCGATCCTTTCGGAGAACGGATAACAAACGAATTGTATTTGAGCATTCGAATCGAGGACGGCGATGAGGTCGGGTGTCTCGGTCGCGTTGTCGCCACTTTTCTCTTCTACGTAACGGTTGCGCGCCTGACCTGAACCAAGCGGTGCATGTGATAGGCGATGTTGGAAAGTCCGATCTTCGCCTTTGCTCGGACGATGCCGACGGTTCGAATCACGAGCGCCATCCACGAAGCCACTCGAGCGTATAAACGGGGAGATCAAGCGCAGGTCCGACATCATAGGCATCTTCCCCAACGATGAGGCCATCGTCCGGCCCGTCGGCGCACTGATGCTGGAGACCAACGACGAGGGACGGTCGCGCGGAGATACATGTCGCTTCCGTCTTGGGGCCCCTGTCGTCAATCCGGAATCTGCACGCCAAGGCTGCCGCAATTGCTGGTGCTGGCAGCGGAACGCGAGGCGCGGGTGGCGCGGAAACACCAAACATCGGAGCGTTGCCCGCGCCTCGCGTTCCGCAGGGCCGTAAGCAATGCCGTTAGCGGCTCATACGGAACTCCGTCCCATCGAGCCACATGCGGTGAAGCACGACACCGAGGCCACCTGATCAGGCTCGGACCTCTCCGAAGGTCGGCGCTCCTACACCACGCCCCGGAGCACTATCGTCAGCTCTCGGCGACCACCTCCTCGAGGGCGGCCGCCTCCGAGCGGAGCTCCTTTACCTCCGGCGCAGTTGCCTGACGCGCCGTGTCGCCGGCCGAGCGTATATTGTCGGCCGCGAGTAACTCTTTCGATCACGAATAGTACAAGCTTTCCGCGATCCCTTCGCGGCGGCACACCACTTCAAGGGGATACACCCCCACGGAAAAATCCGGCCACAGCCGAATGGGGAGAACGCTTTCGCGGTGGCAAGTGGCGGAGCGGACGGGACTGGGATCGAACGTACGCTACCCAACTCGATTTTTTTGACGTGAGAAATTTTTTCTATTCATCATGCCGTTTCTGCAGGCCTTATTCTTTGCTGTGCCGCGCGGCTCAGCAGTTCGGCACGTTGACCGCAAGACCGCCGAGGGCGGTCTCCTTGTATTTCCGGCTCATGTCGGCGCCCGTCTGGCGCATGGTCTCGATCGCGGCGTCGAGCGACACCAGGTGGTCGCCGCCCCCCTTGAGCGCGAGCGAGGCGGCCGAGACCGCCTTGATTGCGCCGAGCCCGTTGCGCTCGATGCAGGGCACCTGCACCAACCCGCCGATCGGATCGCAGGTCATGCCGAGATAGTGCTCGAGCGCGATCTCGGCGGCGTTCTCGACCTGCGCGGGCGTGCCGCCCATGACCGCGGCGAGCCCGGCGGCTGCCATGGCGCTCGCGCTTCCGACCTCGGCCTGGCAACCGGCCTCGGCACCGGAAATCGAGGCGTTATACTTGATCAGCCCGCCGATCGCCGCGGCGGTCAGCAGGAACTCCCCGACACGCGACCGGCGCGCGGCGGGGACGTGGTACAACCAGTAGCGGATCACCGCGGGCACCACGCCCGCCGCGCCGTTGGTGGGCGCGGTGACGACCTGCCCGCCGGCGGCATTCTCCTCGTTCACCGCCATCGCGTAGGTCGCGATGCAGTCGCTGATCACATGCGGGGCGGCGGCGTTCTGGGACCACGCCTCCGTCACCCGCTCGTGGATCGCCCGGGCCCGGCGCCGCACCCCGAGCCCGCCCGGCAACTCTCCCTCGGCGGTCAGTCCGCGGTCGATGCAGGCCTCCATCACCCCCCGGATCTTGGCCAGCCCGCGATCGAGTTCCGCGCCCGACCGCTTGGTTACCTCGTTCTCGCGCTTCATCGCGGCGATCGATAGTCCACTCCTGTCGGCCATGTAGAGCAGTTCGGCGGCGCTGCGGAAGGGGTGGGGGACCGGCCGCCCCTCGTCCCGGTCCTGTCCCCCGGCCAGTTCGCCGGCCGTCAGGACGAACCCGCCGCCGACGGAGTAGTAGGTGACCTCGGCGATCGCGTCGCCGTCGGCGTCGGTGCCGCGGATTACCAGCCCGTTGGGATGCCCGGGCAGATCGGGACCGTAATCGAAGACGAGGTCTTCGTCGGGCCTGAAGCGCAGCGCGCTCAACCCCTCGGGCCGAACAATTCCCTCGGCCCGGATGCGCGCCAGTTCCGCCTCGGCGGCAGTGGCGTCGAAATCGTCTGGACGGAATCCTGCGAGGCCGAGCGTCACCGCCCGATCCGTCGCGTGCCCCGCGCCGGTGAAGGCCAGCGCGCCGCGCAGCGTAACCGTCAACCCACTTGCCGCGAAGAGCGTAAGCGGCCGCCCATCACCCTTGGCGCTGCGGGTTGACTATTCAGCGAAGCTCCAAGGCATGAGTTCGTCGATGTCGCTCTGCATATGCTGG
>NZ_JARGYC010000077.1 GCF_029168335.1 Psychromarinibacter sediminicola | reverse complement strand
CGGATCGACGCGCGCAGCGCGGCGAAATCTCACCCGTCCACATGCGCCACCTCCATGTCATGCGCCCCGCCCATCATCAGCCCGATCTCCTCGACCGTCAGCCCCTGCGCCGGCCGGGGCTCGCTCAGCCGTCCCTCGTTCAGCGCCGCGAACCGGTCCGAGATCTCCATCAGCTCGTCGAGATCCTGGCTGATCACCACGACCGCCACCCCCTCGGCCGCCAGGTCCAAAAGCGCCTGCCGGATCGCCGCCGCGGCCGAGGCATCCACGCCCCAGGTCGGCTGGTTCACCACCAGGCAGATCGGCCGCTGCAAGATCTCCCGCCCGATCACGAATTTCTGCAGGTTCCCCCCCGACAGCGACCGCGCCGCGTTGCCCGGCCCCGGGGTCCGCACGTCGAACGCCTCGATGATCCGCTCCGCGAACCCCTTCGCCTCGGGCCATTTCAGGAACCCGTTCGCCACCAGCTGCTCGCGGATCGCCCCGGTCAGCACCGCGTTCTCCGTCAGGCTCATATCCGGCGCCGCCGCGTGGCCCAGCCGCTCCTCGGGGGCGGCCAGCAGCCCCAGCCGCCGGCGCGCGTTGGGCCCCAGCCGCCCGACGGCCTCGCCATGCAGACAGACCGCCTCTGCCCGCGCCGGCGCCTCGCCCGACAGCGCCGCCAGCAGCTCGTCCTGCCCGTTCCCGGCGACCCCGCCGATCCCCAGCACCTCGCCCGACCGCACCTCCAGGGTGATGTCCTTCAGCGATGTCCCGAACGGGTTGGCCGAGGCCACCGACAGACCCGAAAGCTCCAGCACCACATCCCCCGGCGCCTTCGCCGCGCGCGACGGCGTGTGCAGCGTCGCGCCCACCATCAGCTCCGCCATCTCGCGGGCCGAGGCGGTCTTCGGATCGCAGGTCGCCACCACCTGGCCCAGCCGCAGGATCGTCGCGTTGTCGCAGAGCGTGCGGATCTCCTCCAGCTTGTGCGAGATATACAGGATCGCCGTCCCCTCGTGCTGCAGCTTGTGCAGCGTCTCGAACAGGATCTCCACCTCCTGCGGCGTCAGCACGCTGGTCGGCTCGTCCATGATCAGGAGCTTCGGATCCTGCAGCAGGCAGCGGATGATCTCCACCCGCTGCCGCTCGCCCGCCGACAGGTCGCCGACCAGCCGGTCGGGGTCCAGCGGCAGGCCGTAGGTCTCGCTCACCTCGCGAATGCGGCGGGCCAGCTGCCGCTGCTTCGGCGCCTCCTCCATCCCCAGCGCCACGTTCTCGGCCACGCTCAGCGCGTCGAAGAGCGAGAAGTGCTGGAACACCATCGCCACCCCGGCCTGCCGCGCCGCGTGGGGCGTGGCGGGCTCGTAGGGCGCCCCCCGCATCGTCATCCGGCCGGCGTCGGGCTTCACCAGCCCGTAGATCATCTTCACCAGCGTCGACTTGCCCGCGCCGTTCTCGCCCAGCAGCGCATGGACCTCGCCCTCCGAGACGGTGAACGACACGTCGTCATTCGCCACAACGCCGGGATAGGCCTTGGTCAGCCCCTCGATGCTCAGGAGTGTGTCTGCCATGCGCCCTCTCCATCCTGCTCCGCCGCGCCCGTCCCGGCCAGCATCTCCGCCGCCACGCCCACCGCGATGGCCTGCGGGTGCTTGCCGAGGCCCGGATCCCCGATCGGGCAGCGGATGCGCGCGATGCTCTCGGGCGCGTGCCCCAGCGCCGCCAGCCGCGACCGGAACCGCGCCCATTTCGTCGCCGACCCGATCAACCCGGCCGCGCCGAACCCGTGCCCCAACAGCCGGTGGCAGATCTCTAGGTCCAGCGCGTGCGAATAAGTCAGCACCAGGTGCTCCGCCTCCCCCGGCGCGTGCCGCACCGCGTCCGCCGGGTTCGCCGCGACAAGCTGCGTGACGCCCTCCGGCACCGTTTCGGGAAACCGCTCCGCGCTCGTGTCGACCCAGGTGATCGCCATCTCCGGCAGCGGCGCCAGCACGCCCACGATGGCCCGCCCGACATGTCCCGCGCCATAGACCCAGACGGACCGCGCGGGCCGCGCCACCGGCTCGATCAGCCAGCCGCCGGACAGCCGCGTCTCGACCGCCGCGCCCGCGCCGCGCGCCCGCGCCATGTCGCGCTTCAGCGCCAGCGGAACGTCGCTATCCCCCGCGACCCGCCGCAGCACCGCCGGCCCGTCCAACGCCTCGACCCGCGCGGCGTCGTAGGCCTCGCAGACCAGCACCACGGCCCCGCCGCAGCATTGCCCCAGCGCCGGCCCCAGCGGCTTGCGCCAGACCGCGTCGCGCCCCTCGGCCAGCGCCGCCCGCGCCTCCGCCGCGGCCTCGAATTCCAGAGCCCCGCCGCCGATGGTCCCGGACTGCCCGCCGTCCCAGACCAGCATCGCCGCGCCGGGCTCGCGCGGGGCCGAGCCCTCGACGGCCGCCACGACCACCCGCGCCACCCGGCCACGGGCGGCGACGGCGTCGCGCAGGGCCTCCACGTCGAAACTCATCCCCGCACCCGTTCGATGGCCGCCAGCACCTTCTCCGGCGTCGCCGGGGCCGACAGGTCGTGATAGCCCGGCCCGCAGGCCGAGACCGCGTCCCAGATCGCCGCCAGCGCCGAGATGCCCAGCATCAACGGCGGCTCGCCCACCGCCTTCGACCGATAGATCGTGTCCTCCCGGTTCCGCCCCTTGTCCCACAGCGCCACGTTGAACACGTCCGGCCGGTCGGAACAGGCCGGGATCTTGTAGGTCGAGGGCGCATGCGTCGTCAGCCGGCCCTTGCCGTCCCACACCAATTCCTCGGTGGTCAGCCAGCCGACGCCCTGGACGTAGCCGCCCTCCACCTGACCGATGTCGATGGCGGGGTTCAGCGAGGCGCCGGCGTCGTGCAGGATGTCGGTCCGCAGCAGCCGGTACTCGCCGGTCAGGGTGTCGACGGCCACCTCGGTCACCGCCGCGCCGTAGGCGAAGTAGAAGAACGGCCGCCCGCGCCCCTGCACCCGGTCCCAGTTGACCTTGGGGGTCTTGTAGAACCCGGTGGCCGACAGGCTGACGCGGCCGACATAGCATTTCTGCACCGCTTCGGCGAAGCTGTAGCTGGCGCCGCCGACCTCCACCTGCCCGTCCGCGAAGCGCACCTGCGCGGCCTCGGTCTGGTGCTCGGCGGCGAGAAACTCGGCCATCCGGCCGCGGATCTCGTCGCAGGCGGCCTTCACCGCCATGCCGTTCAGGTCGGAGCCGCTCGACGCCGCCGTGGCCGACGTATTCGGCACCTTGCCGGTATCCGTCGCGGTGATCTTCACCGAGGCCAGCGGCACGCCGAACCGGCTGGCGGCCACCTGCGCCACCTTCTGGAACAGCCCCTGTCCCATTTCGGTGCCGCCATGGTTCATGTGGATCGAGCCGTCCTGGTAGACATGCACCAGCGCGCCCGCCTGGTTCAGATGCGTCAGGGTAAAGGAGATCCCGAACTTCACCGGCGTCAGCGCGAGGCCGCGTTTCAGCAGCGCGTTGGCCTCGTTCCACTCCGCCACCTTCGCCCGCCGCGCCGCATAGTCGGAGGTCTCCACCAGCGCGTCGACCATCTCGTGCAGCACGAAATCCTCGACGGCCATGTGATAGGGCGTCGTCTGTGCCCCGTCCGGCGCAGCGCCGGCGCCCTCCGGCGCCTCGTCCACCGCGCCCATCGACCCGCGCGAGGCCATGTCGCGATGCGTCCCCGTCGTGACGGGCGCCGGTCCATCCTTCTTCTGGTCGGAGATATCCCGGGGGGCCGCCGTTGTCGCGCCATTGGTCCGAGAGACAATGGCGGCGGGGGCTGGTCCCCCAGCGCTCTCCATCCCGCGATAAAAGTTCCCCCGGCGCACCTCCAGCGGATCGCGCCCCAGCTCGAACGCCACCCGGTCCATGACGGCCTCGATTCCCACCATCCCCTGCGGCCCGCCGAAGCCGCGGAAGGCGGTGGCGGACTGGGTGTTGGTCTTCAGCCGGTGCGAGGTGATCCGCGCCGCCGGCAGGAGATAGGCGTTGTCGGCGTGCAGCATCGCCCGGTCCGCCACCGGCAGCGACAGATCCTGCGCCCAGCCGCAGCGGGCGTATTGCACGAAGTCCACGCCGGTCAGCCGCCCCTCGCCGTCGAACCCGGCGGTATAGTCGATGCGGAAGTCGTGCCGCTTGCCGGTGATGACGAAATCGTCGTCGCGGTCATAGCGCATCCGGCAGGGCCGGCCGGTGACCCGCGCCGCCACCGCGCAGATGCAGGCCAGCGCGTTGCCCTGGCTTTCCTTGCCGCCGAATCCGCCGCCCATGCGCCGGACCTCGACGCGCACGGCGTGCATCGGGACGCCGAGCGCCTCGGCCACCTTGTGTTGGATCTCGGTCGGGTGCTGGGTGGAGGAATGCACCACCATGTCGCCGCCTTCCTGTGGCAGCGCCAGCGCGGCCTGGCCTTCGAGGTAGAAATGCTCCTGCCCGCCCACCGCGACCGAGCCCTCGATGCGGTGCGGCGCGGCGGCGAGCGCGGCCGCCACGTCGCCCTTGGACCAGGTGATCGGCCCGCCCTCGAACCGGCTGTCGGCGGCGAGCGCGTCCTCGATGGTCAGGAGCGCCGGCAACTCCTCGTAAGTCACCTCTCCCAGCTGGGCCGCCTTGCGGGCGGCGAGGTGGCTCTCGGCGATCACAGCAAAGACCGGCTGGCCCAGGTAGAACACCTCCGCCTCCGCCAGCAACGGCTCGTCGTGGATCGAGGGCGAGACGTCGTTGGCGCCGGGAAGGTCCCCGGCCGTCAGCACGGCCACCACGCCGGGGGCCGCGCGTACGGCCGAGAGGTCCATCGAGGCGATCCGCCCGCGCGCCACGGTCGACAGGCCGAAGGCCACGGACAGGCAGTTCGCCGGCACCGGCACGTCGTCGACATAGCGCGCCTGCCCGGTGACATGCAGCGCGGCGGCGTCGTGGGGCAGGGGCTTTGCCACGCTCATGGCTGCACCTCCAGCACGCTGACCGGCGTGCCCGCCCTCTCGTGGAAGTAGCGGATCAGCATGTTGCGTGCCGCGTCCAGGCGATAGCCGGCGGAGGCGCGCATGTCCGACAGCGGCTGGAAATCCTTGGCCCAGGCGTCCGCCGTGGCGGCCACCGTCTCTTCCGTCCAGGGCTGCCCGAGCAGCGCCGCCTCCACCGCCGCGGCGCGTTTCGGGATGCCGGCCATGCCGCCGAAGGCGATGCGCGCGGCGGCGACGCGGCCCTCCTCCACGGTGATGTTGAAACAGCCGCAGACGGCGGAGATGTCCTGGTCGAAGCGTTTCGACAGCTTGTAGCAACGCAGGCTATCGGGCTGGCGCGGGAAGCTCACGGCCTCCACGAACTCGCCCGGCGCGCGGTCCTGCTTGCCGTAGTCGAGGAAGAAGTCCTCCAGCGGCAGCGCCCGCTGCGCGTCGCCCTTGCGCAGGTGCAGCGTGGCGCCGAGGGCGATCAGCGCGGGCGGGCTGTCGCCGATGGGCGAGCCGTTGGCGATGTTGCCGCCGATCGTGGCGGCGTTGCGTACCTGCACCGCGCCGTAGCGGCGCAGCATCTCGGCGAAGGACGGGTGCAGGTCGCGCATCGCCTCCCAGACCTCGGTCAGCGAGGTGACGGCGCCGATCCGCACCTCCTCCGAATCGACATGCAGGTATTTCAGGTCGTCCACGCCGCCGAGGAAGCCGACCTCCGGCAGCTCCCGCAGCGCCTTGGTCACCCACAGCCCGACATCCGTCGCCCCGCCCACGAGCACCGCGTCGGGATGCGCGGCATACCACGCCGCCAGCTCGTCCGCCGATTTCGGTTGTCCGTAGGATGGGTGGGTCCGCGCCCCCGGCGCGGGTTCACCCATCGCGCCCCCGATCAACCCCAGATCCTCCCGCATCCAATCCGGCACCGGCCGTTCCGCCGCCGCCTCCGCCGCCCTCACGATGGGCGCGTAGCCGGTGCAGCGGCACAGGTTCCCGGCCAGCTGGTCGTCGAAATCGCGCCGCCCGTTCAGATGCGCGCAGGCCATCGAGACGACGAATCCCGGCGTGCAGAACCCGCATTGCGAGCCGTGGTGGTCGATCATCGCCTGCTGGACGGGGTGCAGGGTTCCGTCGGGGCCGGCGATCCCCTCGACTGTGCGCACCGCCTTGCCGTCGAGCTGCGGCAGGAACAGGATGCAGGCGTTCACCGCCCGCGCCCCGCTCGCATCCGTCACCATCACCGTGCAGGCGCCGCAGTCGCCCTCGTTGCAGCCTTCCTTGGTGCCGGTCAGCCCGCGCGTCTCGCGCAGCCAGTCGAGAAGGGTCGTGGTGGGCGCGACGTCGGCGATGGTCACCGGGTCTCCGTTGAGGAGAAACGCGATCTGGCCCATGAACAATCCGGTGCCGCTGTCTGTTACCGGCGGTTTCCCGCCTGCGTCCGGCCCGATGCGGCGTAAAGCCGGACGCCCCCTGTTGTCGACCAAGGAAAACGGGTGTTTGCCCAATTGGCAAGCGTTTCGGCAGGGCAGCGGGGGGCTTGTTTGCGCCGATCTGCCCAAAATTTCCGCAGCGAACCGGGCCAAGGCCACGCGCGGGGCAGGCTTGGCAGGATGCCGCCGAGGCGCCGCCGGGCCTCTTGCCAAACCGCCCGCCAGACGCGACGCAGGGTCAAGGACCGCTCGCAGATGCAGAAAATCGACTGACGATGGAAATCGCGCTCTTCGCGGCACTGGCGCTGATCGTGGCCGTCGCCCTGGCGCTGGCGGCGGGGCCGGCGCGCATGGCGCGGCGGGTGCGCGCGCTGGAGGCCCGGCTGGACCGCGCCCCGGCGCCGCGCGACGTGTCCGAGCGACTTCCGGACAGGGTGCGCGACTTCGCGCTGCGCGGCGACGCGACGCCGACCGACCTGGCGGCGCGGGTGCATCTGACGCAGCGCGCGGAATTCCAGCCGAAGCCGGCCGCGCCCTGGATGCTGCTGGAGGCGCGTCAATCCATCGCCATCGGCGCCCCCGGCTTCGTCTGGGAGGCGCGGCAGGACGTCGGACCGCTGCCGAAGCTGCGCGGCTTCGATGCTTTCGTCGACGGCACGGGGCTGTTGCGGATGCAGCTCTTCGGGCTGATTCCCGCGGCGCGGGCGGAGGGGCCGATCACCGACCGCGCGGAGGCGATGCGCTACCTGGCCGAGCTGCCCTGGGCACCCGACGCGATCCTGGGCAACCCGTCGCTGAGCTGGCGCATGGACGGGCCGGACTGGGCGGTGGTGACGATGGAGGTGCCGGGCGGGCCGGTCTCGGCGCGGTTCCGCTTCGATTCGGGCGGCGACATCGTCGAGATGCTGGCCAAGGACCGCCCGTCGACGGACGCGGCCGGGCAGCCGATCTTCCAGACCTGGCGGGGCTGTTTCCGGAACTACCGCATGATCGGCCCCCGCCGCGTCCCGGCCGAGGGCGAGGTGGGCTATGTCTTCGGGGACACATACCGGCCCTATTTCCAGGGCCGGATCACCGGATACGAGACGGTCCACTGACGGGACCGGATACACCGCTTTCCCGGTGCGCCGACACAAGATATGGTGGCGGCATGAGCAGCGATCCCCGATTCATCCACCTCCGCGTGCATACCGAGTACTCGCTTCTGGAAGGCGCGGTGCCGGTGAAGAAACTGGCCGGCCTCTGCGCCGAGGCCGGGATGCCGGCCGTCGCGGTGACCGACACCAACAACATGTTCTGCGCGCTGGAATTCTCGGTTCTGGCGAGCGGCGCGGGGGTGCAGCCGATCGTCGGCTGCCAGATGGATGTGGATTACGACCCGCCCCAGCCGGGCGACAAGCCGCGGCCGCCGGCGCCGGTGGTGCTGCTGGCGCAGAACGAGGCCGGGTACGAGAACCTGATGAAGCTGAACTCCTGCGCCTACCTGGACGCGGGGGGCGCGTTGCCGGTGATCTCGGTGGACGAGCTGTGCGCGCATTCCGACGGCGTGATCTGCCTGACCGGCGGGCCGGAGGGGGCGCTGGGGCGGCTGCTCCAGGCGGGGCAGCGGCCGAAGGCGGAGGCGTTCGTGCAGCGGCTGGCGGCGGCCTATCCCGACCGGCTCTATGTCGAGCTGCAGCGGCATCCGGGCGAGAACGGCGACCTGACCGAGGCGGAGCGGGCGACCGAGCGCGGGCATGTCGAGATGGCCTATGCCATGGGCCTGCCGCTGGTGGCGACCAACGACGTCTATTTCCCGAAGACCGAGATGTACGAGGCGCATGACGCGCTGATCTGCATCGCCGACGGCGCCTATGTCGACCAGCAGCAGCCGCGCCGCCGTCTGACCCCGCAGCATTACTTCAAGACGCCGCAGGAGATGGCGGCGCTGTTCGCCGATCTGCCCGAGGCGCTGGAGAACACCGTCGAGATCGCGAAGCGCTGCGCCTTCAAGGCGGAGAAACGCGACCCCATCCTGCCGCGCTTCGCCGACGACGAGGTGGAGGAGCTGCGCCGCCAGGCGAACGCGGGGCTGCAGGCGCGTCTCGCCGTGATCCCGCACGCCGCCTCGGTCGAGGAGTACCAGGCGCGACTGGACTTCGAGCTGGGCATCATCGAGTCGATGGGCTTTCCCGGCTACTTCCTGATCGTCGCCGACTTCATCAAGTGGGCCAAGGAGCATGACATCCCGGTCGGGCCTGGGCGGGGCTCCGGCGCCGGCTCGCTGGTGGCCTATGCGCTGACGATCACCGACCTCGACCCGCTGCGCTACTCGCTGCTGTTCGAGCGGTTCCTGAATCCCGAGCGAGTGTCGATGCCCGACTTCGACATCGACTTCTGCATGGACCGCCGCGAAGAGGTGATCCACTACGTGCAGGAGAAATACGGCCGCGAGAAGGTGGCGCAGATCATCACCTTCGGGGCGCTCCTGTCCAAGGCGGCGGTGCGCGACGTGGGCCGCGTGCTGCAGCTGCCTTACGGCCAGGTCGACCGGCTGTCGAAGATGATCCCGGTGGAGGGGGTGAAGCCCGTCTCCATCGAGAAGGCGCTGAAGGACGAGCCGCGGCTGCGCGAGGCGGCGCGGGAAGAAGAGGTCGTCGACCGGCTGCTGACCTATGGCCAGCAGGTCGAGGGGCTTCTGAGGAACGCCTCGACCCACGCGGCCGGCGTGGTGATCGGCGACCGACCGCTGGACGCGCTGGTGCCGCTCTACCAGGACGCGCGCTCGGACATGCCGGCGACGCAGTTCAACATGAAATGGGTCGAGCAGGCGGGGCTGGTGAAGTTCGACTTTCTCGGGCTGAAGACCCTGACCGTGATCCAGAACGCCATCGACCTGATCCACGGACAGGGGCGCGACCTGCACACCGGGCCGGACGGGGCGCGGATCTACGAGCCGCCCGAGGGGGCGGAGAACCACATCAACGCGATCCCGCTGGACGACCCCAAGACCTATCGGCTTTACGCCAGCGCCAAGACGGTCGCGGTGTTCCAGGTGGAAAGCTCGGGGATGATGGACGCGCTCCGCCGGATGAAGCCCACCTGCATCGAGGACATCGTGGCGCTTGTGGCCCTGTACCGGCCCGGGCCGATGGAGAACATCCCGAAATACTGCGAGGTGAAGAACGGGCTGTCCGAGCGCGACCACATCCATCCGTCGATCGACCATATCCTGGACGAGACGCAGGGCATCATCGTCTACCAGGAGCAGGTGATGCAGATCGCGCAGGAGATGGCGGGCTACTCGCTCGGCGGCGCGGACCTGTTGCGCCGGGCGATGGGCAAGAAGATCCAGGAGGCGATGGACGCCGAGCGACCGAAGTTCATCGAGGGCGCGAAGAAGAACGGCGTCGACGACGACAAGGCGCTGGAGGTGTGGAACCTTCTCGACAAGTTCGCCAATTACGGCTTCAACAAGTCGCACGCCGCCGCCTATGCCGTGGTCAGCTACCAGACCGCCTGGCTGAAGGCGAACCACCCGGTGGAGTTCATGGCCGGCGTGATGAACTGCGATATCCACCTGACCGACAAGCTGGGCGTCTATGCCGAGGAGGTGCGGCGCAACCTGGGGATCGAGATCGTGCCGCCCTGCGTGAACCGGTCGGCGGCGACCTTCAGCGTGGCGGACGGCAAGGTCGTCTACGGGCTGGGGGCGCTGAAGAACGTGGGCGTGGACGCGATGCAGATGATCGTCGAGGCCCGCCGGGACGCTCATCAGCCGTCCCAGGCGTCTTCGCTCGCCACCGCCGTTGCGGCCAAGGCCGAGGCGCGCGACGAACGGCCGGACAAGCCCTTCGTCACCCTCTACGACTTTGCCCGGCGGGTCGACCTGAAGCGGATCGGCAAGCGGCCGCTGGAGATGCTGGCCCGCGCCGGCGCCTTCGACACGCTGGACCCGAACCGCCGCCGGGTGCTGGACTCGCTCGATGCGCTGGTCGCCTATTCGGCGGCGATCCACGACCAGAAGAACTCGCAGCAGGTGTCGCTATTCGGCGAAGCCGGCGACGACCTGCCCGAGCCGCGGCTGTCGCCCGTGGACGACTGGCTGCCGAACGAGCGGCTGGCCGAGGAGCACAAGGCGATCGGCTTCTACCTGTCGGGCCACCCGCTGGACGACTACATGGGCCCGCTGAAGCGCAAGGGGATCATGACGCTGGAGGAGGTGGCCGCGCAGGCCGAGCGTGCGCCGCTGGTGGCGAAGATGGCCGGCGCCGTCTCGGCCCGGCAGGAGCGGAAGTCGGCCCGCGGCAACCGGTTCGCCTTCGTCGCGCTGTCCGACCCCACGGGGCTGTACGAGGTCACGGTGTTCTCCGACACGCTGGAGGCCGCGCGCGACCACCTGGAGACCGGACAGAACGTGGTGCTGTCGGTCGAGGCGACGATGGAATCGGACCAGCTGAAGCTGCTGGCCCGGTCGGTACAGCCGGTGGACGCCGTGGCCGCGGATGCCGGCGGCGCCGGGCTGCGCGTCTTCGTGGACGAGGCCGAGGCCGTCGCCGCCGTCGCGGCGCTGCTGGAGCGGGCGACGGCCGAGGCCCGGAGCCGCGCGCGCGGACCCGTCCAGCTGTGCCTGATGGCGCCCGACCTGCCGGGCGAGGTGGAGATCGCGCTGGGCGACGGGTTCCACATCAACCCGCAGATCAAGGGCGCGCTGAAATCGCTGGGCGGCGTTGTGACGGTGGAAGATGCCTGACCGGCTGCGCTTCGTCTATCACCTCGGGGTGCACAAGACGGGCAGCACGCTTTTGCAGCACAATCTGCACCGGAACGCGCGGGCGCTGGCGGCGCAGGGGGTGCGCTGTGTCAACACCGCCTGGCCGAAGGGCCTGGAACGCGCGCGCCACCGCCTGCGGCGGCTGCAGAACCCCGCGCGCGGGCAGGGGAGCGAGGATATCCTCGCGTCGCTGAACGGGCGTTTCGTCAAGCAGGCGCGCGCCGTCGGCGCGCATACGGTGCTGGTCTCCGAGGAGAATTTCCTGGGCAACCCGATCCACCGCGAGCTGGAGTGGGGGCACGCGCCGGCGCGGTTCTATCCGCAGGCCGGGCCCTGCCTGCGCGCGCTGATCTACGGGATCGACCCCGCCGATGTCACGGTCGTGCTCTACACCCGCCGGCTTCCGGGGCTGCTGCGCGGACACTACTCGGAGGCGCTGCGCGCCCTGGCCACGGCGGACAGCTACGACACCTTCCTTTCCCGGACCGATATCGAGGGGTTCCGCTTTGACGACCTTGTCGGGCGGCTGGAGGCGGCGGCGCCCGGCATCCGGGTCGTGCTGCGCCCGTTCGAGGCGATCCGGGGCGGCGGCACGGCCTTCGTGGCGGATTTCCTGGAGGTCTGCGGCGTCGACCCCGATGCGCTGGAGATCGACGGCGGTCAGGTGAACCCGGGCGTCGACGCGGCCCAGGCCGAGGCGCTGCGGGCGCTTGGCGCAAGACGGGCGGCCGGCGAAGAG
This sequence comes from Psychromarinibacter sediminicola, assembly GCF_029168335.1. Classification (GTDB taxonomy): domain Bacteria; phylum Pseudomonadota; class Alphaproteobacteria; order Rhodobacterales; family Rhodobacteraceae; genus Psychromarinibacter; species Psychromarinibacter sediminicola. The sequence goes on along the minus strand of NZ_JARGYC010000077.1, from coordinate 8,919 downwards.
CCAAAACCCCTGCGCAAGGAGGCGCGGCGCATCCTGGAGACGCCGGCCGATCCGGACACCCCGATCGCGGTGCCAGAGCGGCACCGGGCGCGGATCGCCGGGGCGATGCGCGGCGATGTGTCGGAGCGGCTGACGGCAGCCCTGACGGCGGCCGAATAGCGCATCGGGCCACAAGATGGGTTGCGCCGACTCAGTCGGTGACGCTAGGTTTAGTGGAAGGGGGACTGTGCCGCGTGACCTATTCCATCGTCAGACACATCCGTGAACGGCTCCCGGCGGGGCTGTTTCTGGCCGCGGGCGTCGCGCTCGTGACCGCCTGTGCCGGCCCGCGCGGCCCGGTCGTCGACCCCGAGACGATGCTGCCGCCGGACGCGCCGCCGCCCGCCGAATACGCGCAGGACGACACCTATGTGACGCCGCCCCCCACGGCCGCCGCCGCGCCGCGGTCGGAGAAACCGCGCCTGTTCGGCTTCCTGTTCAAGCGGGTGCCGGGCGAGGTGACGGCGGAAGAGACCGAGGTGGCCGCCGCGCCGGTACCGGCGGAGCGGCCCGAGGTGACGACAGGGGCGATGGCGACCTCCGAGGCGCCGTCCTCCGGGCGCGGCGGGTTTCTGGGCCTGTTCGGCGGCAACGATGCGCCTGCCGCCGATGGCCCCGTCGCCGATCTGCCCTTCGGAAAGATCGCGACCGTCTGCGGCCTGTCGCGGCGGGAGATGGGCGAGGAGGTCGCGCGCTCGGGCAACGGGCAATTCCGCCTGTACGACTCCGCGCCCGACAGCGTCGCGCCGCGGGCGCAGTTCCTCACCGGCTTCCGCGACGGCTGTGCCCGGAAGTTCACGGCGTCGCTGGCGCTGTTCGGCACCGCGCAGGTCCACGAGGCGACCCGGTACAACCCGCTGAACACCAACCCGTATTCCGAAACGGACGAGGCCTACGAAACGGTCAAGACGCGGGTCTGCCGGGTGGAGCGGGGCGCGTTCTGCCCGGAGCGGCGGGCCGGCCGGCTCGACCGTCAGGCGGCCTTCCTGTCGGTCTATCGCGATTTCGGCGGCTCGGGCAGCTGGATGGAGCTGTTCCTGCACGACCGCGAACTGGTCGCCCAGTCCACGCTGGGCGGCTGAGCGCGCCCGCTACCAGTGCGGCGGCGTCTGGTCGGCGAGCGGCACCGAGCTGGCCGTCTCGGCCTCACGCTCGGCTTCGCGTTCCATCAGCATCGCGACGCGGCGGGTCTGCCGGTCGATCTCGGCCGACTGGCGCGCGATGACTTCGGACAGATCGTCGACCACCCGTTGCAGGTGGGCGAGCTGTTCTTCGAGGGCGTCGATGCGGGTCTCGTCCATGCCGACGGTGTAGTGCATCGCGCCGGCGGTGGGAACCGTTGTGAACAAGGCGGGGCCGGGCGTTCTTGCCCCTGTTGCGGGCATCCGCTAGACCCCGCCGCGAACGAGACCCCGAAGGGACAGCCCCATGGCCAAGCAGAAGAAACAGCCGCGCCCCAAGGCCGAGACGCCGAAAGGATTCCGCGACTATTTCGGCCATGAGGTCGCCGAGCGCGAGGACATGCTGCGCAAGATCGCCGAGGTCTACCGGCGCTACGGCTACGACCCCCTGGAGTCCTCGGCGGTGGAGACGGTGGAGGCGCTGGGCAAGTTCCTGCCCGACGTGGACCGGCCGAACGACGGCGTCTTCGCCTGGCAGGAGGACGACGACAAGACCTGGCTGGCGCTGCGCTACGACCTGACGGCGCCGCTGGCGCGGGTCTACGCGCAGCACCGCAACGAGCTGCCGACGCCCTACCGGCGCTATGCGATGGGGCCCGTCTGGCGCAACGAGAAGCCGGGGCCGGGGCGGTTCCGGCAGTTCTATCAGTGCGATGCGGATACGGTGGGCGCGCCCACCGTGGCGGCGGATGCCGAGATCTGCGGGATGCTGGCGGAGACGCTGGAGGCCGTCGGGATCGACCGGGGCGACTATATCGTGCGGGTGAACAACCGGAAGGTGCTGAACGGGGTTCTTGAAGCGGCTACATTGATCGACCCCAGTGATCCAAGTCGATTTGCGGAAGAGAGAGGCATCGTTCTTCGAGCAATTGATAAATATGATCGCCTCGGTGACGAGGGTGTTATGCAGCTTCTTGGGAAAGGTCGTCGCGATGAAAGCGGCGACTTCACGAAAGGGGCAGGTCTCACCCCTCACCAAGGCGCGTTGATCATGAGATTCATCAACGCGAAATCAGCCTATGAAGATAATCTTGCAGCAAATCCAATTGGCGACGTGATCGTTGAGCAGAATTTGATCAACGCAGCAGTATGCGACTACTTGAGGGAAATTGTTGGCCCTAGCCCGATTGGGAATGAGGGGATTGATGAGTTAATCCAGATCTCGGAGCTCCTGGATGCCCAAGGCTATGGTCCGGACCGCATCGTCATCGATCCCTCCGTCGTGCGCGGTCTCGGCTACTATACCGGCCCTGTCTTCGAAGCCGAGCTGACCTTCGAGATCCTCGACGAGAAGGGCCGGCCGCGGCAGTTCGGCTCGGTCGCGGGTGGCGGGCGGTATGACGATCTGGTCAAGCGGTTCACCGGGCAGGAAGTGCCGGCGACCGGCATCTCCATCGGGGTCGACCGGCTGCTCGCCGCGCTCAGGGCCAAGGGGCGCGTCGACGGTGTCGCGAAGGGGCCGGTGCTGGTGACGGTGATGGATCGCGACCGGATGGCCGATTATCAGGCGATGGCGGCGGAGCTGCGGAGCGAAGGCATCCGGGCCGAGGTCTATCTGGGCAACCCGAAGAACTTCGGCAACCAGTTGAAATACGCCGACAAGCGCGACTGTCCGCTGGCGATCATCGAGGGCGCGGACGAGAAGGACAAGGGGATCGTCACCGTCAAGGACCTGGCGCTGGGCAAGAAACTGGCCGAAGGGCTGACCCACGAGGAATGGCGCGAGCAGCCGGCGCAGGAAGAAGTTTCGCGCGCGAAACTTGTTGATTATGTGAAAGAGAAGCTCGGCGGATGAGTGGCGACCAGGCGCTCGACGCCGAAATCGTACGGATCTCCGAGGCGTTCCGCGCGGCGGGGGCGCAGGTCGTGGACCTGCCCGTGCTGCAGCCGGCGGAGACGCTGCTGGACCTGTACGGCGAGGATATTCGCGGCCGGGCCTATACCACGCGCGACCCGCTGGCGGGCGAGCTGGTGCTGCGGCCGGACTTTACGGTGCCGGTGGTGCAGATGCACATGGCCTCGGGCGCGACGCCGGCGCGCTATGCCTATGCCGGCAAGGTGTTCCGGACCCAGGAGCTGGACAGCGACCGTCCGCCCGAGCACGACCAGGTGGGCTATGAGCTGTTCGACGGGAGCGACCCGGTGGCGGCGGACGCGGAGGTCTTCGCGCTGTTCGCCGAGGTGCTGTCGGGGCTGCACCTGCGGGCGGCCACCGGCGATATCGGGGTGCTGATGGCGGCGGTGCGCGGGCTGTCGGCGCCGGACTATCGCAAGGCCGCGCTCGTCCGCCATATCTGGCGTCCTCGCAGGTTCCGCGCGCTGCTCGACCGCTATTCCGGCCGGGCGCCGATGCCGCCGGGGCGCATGGCGCTCTTGGAGCGGTTCCGCCGCGGCGACGACGTGCTGGCCGAGGCCGGGCCGATGATCGGGCTGCGCGGGCCGGAGGAGATCCGCGAACGGCTCGCGGTGCTGGCGGCCGATGCCGAGCAGCCGCCCCTGTCGGCGGCGGAGACCGACCTGCTGGACCAGATCGTGACCCTGCGCGAGACGGCGCCGATGGCACTGGAGCGCCTGCGCGACATCGCGGTGGACATGCCGGCGATCACCGCGGCCGTCGCCCGGGTGGAGGCGCGGCTGGAGGCGCTGGCAGCAAAGGGGCTGGACGTGGACGCGCTGGACTTCGAAGGCGGCTACGGGCGCACCTCGATGGAGTATTACGACGGCTTCGTCTTCGGCTTCTACGCCGCGGCGCGGCCGGATCTGCCACCGGTGGCGACGGGCGGGCGCTACGACGCGCTGACCCGCGCGCTGGGCGGCGGCGCGGAGATCCCGGCCGTGGGCGGGGTGATCCGCCCGGCGTTGGTGCAGGCTTTGCGGGAGGCGGGCTGATGGCGCTGAAGCTGGGGGTGCCGTCCAAGGGCCGGCTGATGGACAAGACCTTCGACTGGTTCGGCGCGCATGGCGTGACGCTGGAGAAGGCGGGCTCGGAACGCGAGTATTCCGGCCGGATCGAGGGGGTGCCGGGCTGCGAGCTGGTGCTTCTGTCGGCCGGGGAAATCCCGCGCGAGCTGGCGCAAGGGCGCATCCATCTGGGCGTTACCGGCACCGACCTGGTGCGCGAGAAGCTGGCGCATTGGGAGCAGAGCGTGAAGGAACTGACGCCCTTGGGGTTCGGCCACGCCGACCTGGTGATCGCGGTGCCGAAGGCCTGGGTCGATGTCGAGACGCTGGACGACCTGGACGCGGTGGCGGCGGCGTTCCGGCGGCGGCACGGCCACCGGCTGCGCATTGCGACGAAGTATCACCGGTTGATCCGCGAGTACCTGCGCGAGCAGGGGGTGGCCGATTACCTGCTGGTCGACTCGCAGGGGGCGACCGAGGGGACCGTCAAGAACCTGACGGCCGAAGCGATCGCCGACATCACCTCGTCGGGCGAGACGCTGCGCGCCAACCACCTGAAGGTGCTGGGGGCGGAGCCGGTGCATCGCAGCCAGGCGACGCTGTTCAAGTCGCGCAAGGCGGCATGGTCGGAGGCGGAGCGCGGCGCGCTTGTCGCGATGCTGGAGGCGCTGGGGCTGGACGGATAGGGCGCATGGGGGCGCTGCCCCCGTCGCTTCGCGACTCCCCCGGAGTATTTTCGGCCAGATGAAGCGTCAGAGCACCCCGATCTCGGCCAGCGCGGCGCTGAGCTGCGGGGGGAGGGGGTCCTCGTCCTGGCGGTGCTGCGGCAGGTCGGCAGGGGCGTCGGCCGGGTCGAGGTAGCGCCAGCCCTGGAAGGCGCGTTTCGGCGTGGCGGCGACGCGGATCAGGCCCGGCTCCAGCACGATGCCGCAGCGGCGGATGCCGTCCTGGCGGATCACCTCGTCCAGCCGCCGGATCGGCTGGCGGCACAGGATCGTGCCCTTGATGACCCAGTAGATGCTGCCGCCGGCGAGGATCTCGGCCTCGCGCTTCGGCCACATGCGGGTGACGTGGCGCGGCAGGCCGTCGGGGCCGTGGCTGCGCGGGCTGTCCTGCCAGCGTTCCAGACCCTCGACGCTTTCGGTGCCGACGGAGAGTTTGACAAGGTTGACGAATCTGCTCACGGACTCACCCTTTCCCACGCGACATATCGTAGGACATTCGCCGGAGGCTTCAACCGGTTGTGGAAAAGCCGTCCGGTATGGGATAACCTGCAGGCCCCCTCCGCAGAAGGAATCACGCCGATGACCCGCTTCACCGCCCCGATCGCCGAACAGATCTGGGACATGAAATACCGGCTGAAGGAGGCGGACGGCACGCCGGTGGACCAGACGGTCGAGGATTCCTGGCGCCGGATCGCGCGGGCGGTGGCGTCGGTGGAGGCCGAGCCCGACGCCTGGGTCGACCGGTTCTACGGCGCGCTGGAGGATTTCCGGTTCCTGCCGGCGGGGCGGATCACCGCCGGGGCGGGCACCGACCGGGCCGTCACCCTGTTCAACTGCTTCGTGATGGGGACGATCCCGGACACCATGGCGGGCATCTTCGACGCTCTGAAGGAAGCCGCGCTGACGATGCAGCAGGGCGGCGGGATCGGCTACGACTTCTCGACGATCCGGCCGAAGGGGGCGGACGTGAAGGGGGTGGCGGCGGATGCCTCCGGGCCGCTGTCCTTCATGGACGTGTGGGACGCGATGTGCCGCACGATCATGTCGGCCGGCTCGCGCCGCGGCGCGATGATGGCGACGATGCGCTGCGACCACCCGGACATCGAGGATTTCATTACCGCCAAGAAGGACGCGGCGCGGCTGCGCAACTTCAACGTCTCGGTGCTGGTCACCGACGCCTTCATGGAGGCGGTGAAGGCGGACGGATCCTGGGACCTCAAGTTCGGCGACAAGGTCTATCATACGGTCGAGGCGCGCGATCTGTGGAACCGGATCATGCGGTCGACCTACGATTATGCCGAGCCGGGCGTGATCTTCATCGACCGCATCAACCAGATGAACAACCTGTCCTATTGCGAGACGATCGCGGCGACCAATCCTTGCGGCGAACAGCCCCTGCCGCCCTACGGCGCCTGCCTTCTCGGGTCGATCAACCTGTCGCGGCTGGTCACGGACCCGTTCGGCGGCGGCGCGGCGGTGGACGAGGACGCGCTGGACGAGCTGGTGCGCGTGGCCGTGCGGATGATGGACAACGTGGTCGATGCCTCGAAATTCCCGCTGCCGCAGCAGGCCGAGGAGGCGCGGAACAAGCGGCGGATCGGGCTGGGCGTGACCGGGCTGGCCGATGCGCTCTTGATGGTCGGCGAGCGCTACGGCTCGGACGCCGCGGCGGCGCTGACCGAGCGCTGGCTGCACCGGGTGGCGCGGGCGGCCTACCTGGCCTCGGCCGATCTGGCCGCCGAGAAGGGGGCGTTTCCGCTCTACAACACCGAGAAGTTCCTGGCGAGCGGGTCGCTGGCGCATATGGACCCGGACGTGCGGGAGGCGATCCGGAAAAAGGGCATTCGCAACGCGCTTCTGACCTCGATCGCGCCGACGGGGACGATCTCGCTCTATGCCGGCAACGTGTCCAGCGGGATCGAGCCGGTCTTCGCCTATGCCTATACCCGCAAGGTGCTGCAGAAGGACGGGACCAAGACCGAGGAGGAGGTCGTCGACTACGCGCTGCAGATGTGGCGCGAGCGGTTCGGCGAGGCCGAGTTGCCGGATCATTTCGTGAACGCCCAGATGCTGCAGCCGCTGGAGCATGTGAGGATGCAGGCGGCGGCGCAGAAATGGGTCGATTCGTCGATCTCCAAGACGATCAACTGCCCCGAGGATATCGGCTTCGAGGCGTTCAAGGACGTCTACATGGAAGCCTACGAGACCGGCTGCAAAGGCTGCACGACCTACCGGCCGAACGAGGTGACGGGGTCGGTGTTGACGGTGTCTGAAGATGGCGCTTCACGACAGGTGGAGAGTTTTGGCGAAGCTTTTGCGCGTCACCTTGCGCAGAGTGAAAAAACCGTTTCCGAGGTCGCAAACGCCACAGGGCTCAGCTACCATCTTCTCGATAAACTGAAGAAGCGTCCAAACGCGACGACCGCCGCCGAGAACGCGATGAAGATTGCCGAGTTCTTCGGCAAATCCCTCTCCGAGTTTGTTGAGAAATCCACCCCCGAAGTCGTCTCCCTCACCGGCGCCGAGCCGCAGCAGCCGCATGGCGACGTGGTCTACATCTCCGAGCCGCTGGACCGGCCGCAGCAGCTGGAGGGCCAGACCTACAAGCTGAAATGGCCCGACAGCGAGCACGCGATCTATGTCACGATCAACGACATCATCCTGAACGGGCACCGGCGGCCCTTCGAGATCTTCATCAACTCCAAGAACATGGAGCATTTCGCCTGGACCGTGGCGCTGACCCGGATGATCAGCGCGGTGTTCCGGCGGGGCGGCGACGTGTCCTTCGTGGTCGAGGAGCTGAAGGCCGTCTTCGACCCGCGCGGCGGTGCGTGGATGCAGGGGAAGTACATCCCCTCGATCCTCGCGGCCATCGGCGGGGTGATCGAGCGCCACCTGATCGCCATCGGCTTCATCGAGGGCGAGGGGCTGGGGCTGAAGTCCGACCCGCGCGCCGAGGTGGTGAACCTGAACCGCGGGCGCGGGCCGTCCTGTTCCTCCTGCGGGTCCTACGACCTGCGCATGGTCGAGGGGTGCCTGACCTGCATGAGCTGCGGCTACTCGAAATGCGGCTAAGCTGTCGGCCCCGAGTATTCCGATATTCCTATTCCGACTACCAATTAGTGGCCACCGGCGGGCTTGAAACGTCCATTCCGCAAGCGAAAAAGGTCAATCGGGCAAAGGAGCCCGATTTTCCGCTATTTCTGCCATTTTCGCGCAGGAAGGCGCTTTCGGCTCTGTCCTGAGGGATATGGGCACCGGAATCGGGCGACAGAAACGGTTTTCCAAATTTTTTTGAGCTTATCGGTGGCCGATAGAGCTCTTGGGCTCGGGGCGCGGCTCTGCTTCCGTTCCCAGTAGACCAGTCCGCCAGGAAAGAATACACCGGCGTCCGTTTCGATGACTTGCCGGGAATTCGATGCGCAATGTCGGTAGGTATCGGCCCAAGAAAAGATAAGAACGCAAAAAGGGCGGCTTGCGCCGCCCTTTTTCAAGGTTCCGATGAATTTCCTACTGTGATCGCCAGCGCCGCACCGCATTCTCGATGCGCGCGTAGGCCCGAATGGCTTCGTGCTTCGAATGGTGACGTCGCAGAACTGGTGGCCGTAGGTGTCTGCGCGGGTGTCTTCGATCGTGTAGCAGAGGGCGAGAAACGCCTTGTGCGCCTCCTCGGTCAGTCGAGCGGGGTGGATCGGAGAGCTCATGACGGTCACGCCAGCGATCTCCCGTCCGATCTGCGTGTAGTGCCGGTCCACCCACACGTGCACACGACACAGGCCGTGCTTCTCGATGAGCCACAGCGTCACGTCACAGATGTCCTGCTCCATCCCGAATTCGTCGGGATGAACGCTCAGGCGGCGCTGGCGCGCCGCCTGAAGGGCACAGCGTGCCGCAGTCTCAGTCGGCATTACGGAACCGCGCCAGAAGATCGCTGACCCGCGCGCCATGCCAGAGGGTCATGTCGGAGGCTGGCAAGCCGGTAGTGCCCCGGGAAATGGTGTAGGAACTGGCGTCCACCTGCTTCTTCATAGCTGGTGTCGCTCGTTCACTGGGCGGCGATCATAGTCGCCGCG
>NZ_JARGYC010000076.1 GCF_029168335.1 Psychromarinibacter sediminicola | reverse complement strand
TCGGCGAACTCATCGACTGCTTCACGCACCAGGAATGCGAAAACTACTTCGCCGCCTGCGGATACGATGCAGATTGATCGGAAAACGCTCTAAGGCGGAGCGAAAAAAGTAGAACTCTACAAGAGACAATTGATAGAGAAGATGTGGCTTACCTAGCCTCACTTCTACTTCGTCTCGAGTTTGCGACCTCAATGGCAGGTATCAACTACGTAATCGGTCGAGTGTTTATCGATGACTTCAAAATATCGAGACACGTGAAGCTTCCTGCCACCGTCGCGACGTGGGCTTTCATGCTGCCCTCGCGAGTTCTTATTCTTCTTGCAATTCGAGCAACAATCAGAATGGAAATGTGAAACCTTGGTGGGGCCGCCATTCATGGCCTCACCCAATCACCCCTTCAAACTCACGCCACTCCCCCTTCGACATCCCCGATGTCTCCTGGGTCACTTCCTCCCCTTTTAACATCCGACGCACGCAGTCCAAAGCCTTGGCCGACAGGGTCGCGCCGCCCATCCGGTAGTCCTCGAAGGCGGCATAGGCGAAGGGCACCCAGTCGCGGACCATCTCGCAGATCGCCTCGGCGTAGACGCGGATCTCGTACTGGGCGTGGGCGTCGGCGCGCAGACGGAGGAAGTGGAAGAGGTTGTGCAGGTCGGTCTTCCAGTACCACTGCGTGTAGACATTGGCCGGCAGGTTCATCCGCGCCAGCTCGCGCGCGAGGCCCTGCTGGCCGTCCTGGGACAGCATCGCCTCGTAGTGGTCATAGGCCCGCCCGGCGTCGGATTTCAGCATCTCCAGCACCCGCTCGGCCTCGGCGCCTTCCAGCACGGCGCCGCGGCCCTGGTTGTTGGTGGTGGACTGCGCGGCGAGCGCGTCCGGCGCGGGGATGTAGAACTCGCGGTCGAGGATCGAGTAGCGGGCGGAATACTCGTTCACGTTGGCGGTGCGGTGGCGGATCCATTGCCGGGCGACGAAGACCGGCAGCTTGACGTGGAACTTGACCTCGCACATCTCGAACGGCGTCGAGTGCCAGTGGCGCATCAGGTAGCGGATCAGCCCCTCGTCGTTCGACACGTGCTTCGTGCCGGCGCCGTAGGAGACGCGGGCAGCCTGCACGATGGCGCTGTCGTCGCCCATGTAGTCGATGACCCGGACGAAGCCGTGATCCAGCACCTCGCGCGGGCGGTAGAGATGCGCCTCCATCCCCTCCGACACGGCGCGGAGGGTCTGGCGGGGGGCGGCGCGCTGGGCGTCGATCTCGGCTTGCTGCTCGGGCGTCAGCGGCATCGGGGCTCTCCTTCGGTGCGAGTCGGGGCACGTGCGGGCGATACTACATCTATGCGCGGCGAATGGAACCGCCGCGAGATGCGGGGATGTCGCGGGGCGTGCGGGTGTTGGGCGCGCGCGGGCGCCTGCCCTCTGGTCCCTGCCGGCAATCGTGCTAGGCTCCGGCCAAAACCGCAACCGGGAGAGGACCCCACATGAGCATCACCTATCTGCACACCATGGTCCGCGTGAAGGATCTCGACAAGACGATCGAGTTCTTCAAGATGCTGGGCCTGAAGGAGCGCCGGCGGTCGGAGAACGAGAAGGGCCGGTTCACGCTGGTCTTCCTGTGCCCGCCCGACCAGGACGACGGCACCGCCGACGTGGAGCTGACCTATAACTGGGACGGCGACGAGGGGCTGCCCTCGGACAGCCGGCATTTCGGGCATCTGGCCTACAAGGTCGACGATCTTTACGGGCTTTGCCAGACCCTGATGGATGCGGGCGTGACGATCAACCGGCCGCCGCGCGACGGGCACATGGCCTTCGTGCGCTCGCCCGACAACGTCTCGGTCGAGCTGTTGCAGGCGGGCGAGGCGCTGCCGCCCGAGGAACCCTGGGCGAGCATGGAAAACACGGGGCATTGGTAGGGCCCCTGCCCCTTGCCCTGGCCGTTTCGGCCGGGGCCGCGCTGCCGGCGGGGGCGGCCTGCCGGCTGGCCCTGCTCCTGGCGCTGGACATCTCGTCCTCGGTGGACGACGCCGAGGACCGGCTGCAGCGCGAGGGGCTGGCCGCGGCGCTGACCGCGCCCGAGATCGTCGAGGTCGTGCTGGCCCTGCCCGACCGGCCGGTGGCGCTGTCGGTCTTCGAGTGGAGCGGGCGCTATCAGCAGGACGTGCTGCTGGACTGGCGGCTGCTGGAGACGCGCGACGACATCTTCGCTGCCGCCAGCCGGATCGCCGGATCGCGCCGCAGCTATACCGAGTTTCCCACCGCCATCGGCTATGCGCTGGGCTACGCCGCCGCGCTGATCGAGGGCGCGCCGGTCTGCGACCAGGTGACGATCGACGTCTCGGGCGACGGGCGCAACAACGAGGGCTTCGCGCCGCGGCTGGCCTACGAGAACTTCCCGCTGGGCGGGGTGACGGTGAACGGGCTGGTGATCGGCGGGCTGGAGGAGGGCCTGCCGCAATACTACCGCGAGAACGTGATCAAGGGCCCCGGCGCCTTCGTCGAGACGGCGGCCGATTTCGACGGGTTCGAGCGGGCGATGCGCCGCAAGCTGTTGCGCGAGATGGAGGTGCGGGCGGTGGGCGCGCTGCCCCGCGCGGCCGGGGACGGCGGCGGGTGAGGCGCGCGCTGGTGCTTCTGGCGTGGCTGGTCTCGGCGCTGCCGGCCGGGGCGGCCTGTCGGCAGGCGCTGGCGCTGGGGCTGGACGTGTCGGGGTCCGTCGACGCGGTCGAATACCGGCTGCAGCTGGACGGGCTGGCGGCGGCGCTGCTGCGGCCCGAGGTGCAGCAGGCGTTCCTGGCCTTTCCCGAGGCGCCGGTGCGGCTTTACGTCTTCGAATGGGCCGGCAGCGCGGACCAGCGACGGCTGGTGGACTGGCGCGAGATCGGGTCGGCGGGCGACCTGGCCGACGTCGCGGCGGTGCTGACCGGCACGGGGCGCGTGTCGATGGCGCCGGCCACGGCGATCGGGGTCGCGATGCGGACCGGCGCCGAGGCGCTGGCGGCGCAGGGCGACTGCGACCGGCGGGTGCTGGATCTGTCGGGCGACGGCAAGTCGAATGTCGGCCCGCGGCCGCGGACGGTGAAGCGCGACCCGGCGCTGGCCGGGATCACCGTGAACGGGCTGGTCGTGGGGGCCGACCCGCGCAGCGCCTCGGACGCCCGCGGCGCGGCGGTGGGCGAGCTTCTGGCCTATTACCGCAACGAGGTGATCCACGGCCCGGGCGCCTTCACCGAGCTGGCGCTGGGCTTCGAGGGGTTCGAGGGGGCGATGGCGAAGAAGCTGTTGCGCGAGCTGCAGACCCTCGCCGTCGCCGGGCGTGGCCCGCGGCCGTGACGGCCCGGTTTGCACTTTCCGCCCGCTTCGGTATCGTCGCGCGCCAGCGAGGGGGACAGGGACAGCCATGACGGCACTGACCGAGTACCAGCGGCTGGAGCTGCCGGCGATCTGGCGGGCGGACCCGGAGGATCAGCGGCGCGACGTGATCGTGTCGCTGGGCGATGCGACGCTGGTGATCTACGACGGCGCGGGCCGGCCGCTGGCGCATTGGTCGCTGGCGGCGGTGGAGCGGCTGAACCCGTCGATCCGGCCGGCGCTCTACCGTCCGGGACCGGATTCGCCGGAGGAGCTGGAGGTCACCGATACCGACCTGGAGACGGCGATCGAGCGGATCCGCGCGGCGATCGACCGGCGGCGGCCGCGGCAGGGGCGGCTGCGCTATGTGCTGCTGGCCGGCGCGCTGGTGGCGGTGCTGGCGGCGGGCGTGCTGTGGCTGCCCGACGCGATGATCCGCCACGCGGCGGCGGTGGTGCCGGCGGCCAAGCGCGCCGACCTGGGCGCGCGGCTGCTGGACGAGGTGCGGCGGCTGACCGGGCCGCCCTGTTCGACCGAGCTGGGCGACCGCGCGGTGGGCGAGCTGGAGGCCCGGCTGCTGGGCGGGTCCGGCCGGCTCGTCGTGCTGCCCGACGGCATCTCCGACGCGGCGCATCTGCCGGGGGGCATCGTGCTGGTGAGCCGCGCGCTGGTCGAGGAGTACGACGACCCGAGCGTCGTGGCCGGCTATGTCCTGGCAGAGGTGGCGCGCGCCGCGGCGGTGGACCCGGTGGAGCGGATGCTGCGCGTCACCGGGCCGATGGTGGCGTTCCGGCTGTTGACCACGGGCGACGTGCGCGAGGCGACGCTGGCGGGCTATGCCGAGGCGCTGCTGACGGCGCCGCCCGACCCGGTGGCGGACCGGGCGCTGCTGGAAAGGTTCGCCGCCGTGGAGGTTCCGGCGTCGCCCTACGCCTATGCCGTGGACGCCTCGGGCGAGACGACGCTGGGCCTGATCGAGGCGGACCCGGTCGATCCGACATTCGCGCCGCCGGTGCTGCGCGACGCGGAATGGGTGAGCCTGCAGGGGATTTGCCGCGAGTGAGGCGGGGCGCGAATTTTCGTCGAAAATTCGGGGCACGCCGCCGAGCCTTCCCCTCCCCCGCCCCTTCTGCCACTCTGCCCGCGAAGGGAGATGCCCCATGCCGATCAAAGCCTGCGTGTTCGACGCCTACGGCACCCTGTTCGACGTCGCCGCCGCCGCCCGCGAGGCCGCGGCGGAGCCCGGCAACGAGGCGCTGCGGGACTGCTGGCAGACGCTCGCCCGCGACTGGCGGCTGAAGCAGCTGCAATATACCTGGCTGCGCGCCGTGGCCGGGGCGCATTGCGACTTCTGGCAGGTGACGGGCGACGGGCTGGACTGGGCGATGGAGGCGGCGGGGCTGGACGATGCGGCCCTGCGCGAGCGGCTCATGGCGCTCTACCTGGAGCTTTCCGCCTACCCGGAAGTGCCGGAGATGCTGGCCACGCTGAAGCAGCGCGGCTTCGCCACCGGCATCCTGTCGAACGGCGCGCCGCAGATGCTCTGCCGCGCGGTGGAGAGCGCCGGGGTGGCCGACTATCTCGACGCGATCCTGTCGGTCGAGGCGGTGGGCGTGTTCAAGCCGCACCGCAAGGTCTACGACCTGGTCGGGATGGAATACGGCACGCAGCCCGAAGAGGTGCTGTTCGTGTCCTCGAACGGCTGGGACGCGGCGCATGGCAAGGGGTTCGGCTTCGTCACCGCCTGGGTCAACCGGGCGGCCGAGCCGGTGGACCGCCTGCCCTGGCGCCCCGATCACATCCTGACCGACCTGAGCGGCATTCCCGAGCTTGCAGGAGCCTCATGACCGAGACGTTCACCACCCATGACCGCCTGAGCCTGGCCTATTCCGACGAGGGCCGCGGCCTGCCCGTGCTGTGCCTTGCCGGGCTGACCCGGACGATGCGCGATTTCGACTATGTCGCGCCGCATCTGGGCGAGGTGCGGTTGATCCGGATGGATTATCGCGGGCGCGGCGGGTCGGACTGGGCCGATCCTGCGACCTATACCGTGCCGGTGGAGGCACAGGACGCGCTGGCGCTGCTGGATCATCTGGGGCTGGAGACGGCGGCCGTGCTGGGCACCTCGCGCGGGGGGCTGATCGCGATGACGCTGGCGGCGACGGCGAAGGCGCGGCTGATCGGCGTCTGCCTGAACGACATCGGGCCCTATGTGGACCCCGCCGGGCTGGAGTTGATCCGGGGTTATGTGGGCAAGACCCCCGTCGTGAAGACGCTGGAAGAGGCCGCGGCGATGCGCGGGCGGTTCCTGGAGGCGGCGTTCCAGGGCGTGCCGCACAGCCGCTGGCGCGAGGAGGTGGAGCGGTTCTATGTCGAGACGCCGGAGGGGCTGAAGCTGAACTACGACCCCGACCTCGCCCGCATCTTCGACGCGGCCGAGCCCGAGGCGAACCCGGCGCCGGCGGATTTCTGGCCGGTCTTCGACTGTCTGGCGGGGCTGCCGCTGGCGGCGATCCGGGGAGCGAATTCGGACCTTCTCAGCCCGGAGACCTTCGCCGAGATGCAAAGGCGCCGGCCCGACATGATCGCCGCCGAGGTGCCGGGGCGCGGGCATGTGCCGTTCCTGGACGAGCCGGAGGCGGTGGCGGCCATCCGGGCGTGGATCGACCAATGCCGGTGACGGTCGCCGAGATCGAGGCCGCGGCGGAGCGGCTGGCGCCGGTGGTGCGGCGCACGCCGCTTTTGTCCTCGCCGTTTCTCGACGAGATCGCGGGGCGGCGGGTGCTGGTGAAGCCGGAATGCCTGCAGCATACCGGCTCGTTCAAGTTCCGCGGCGGCTGGTCGGCGGTCTCGGCGCTGCCGCCGGACGTGCGGGCCAGGGGCGTCATCGCGTTCTCCTCGGGCAATCATGCGCAGGGCGTGGCCTATGCGGCCAAGCTGCACGGGGTGCCCGCGGTGATCGTGATGCCGCGCGACGCGCCGCGGCTGAAGGTGGCGAATACCGAAGGGTTCGGGGCGGAGGTGGTGCTCTACGACCGCGAGACCGAGGACCGCGACGAGATCGGCGCGGCGCTGGCCGCCGAACGGGGGCTGACACTGATCAAGCCGTTCGACGAACCGATGGTGATCGCCGGGCAAGGCACCTGCGGGCTGGAGATCGCGGCGCAGGCGGCGGCGTGCGGTGTGAGCGAGGCCGACGTGCTGGTCTGCTGCGGCGGCGGCGGGCTGACGAGCGGCATCGCGCTGGCGCTGGAGCGGCATGCGCCGGGGCTGCGCGCGCGGCCGGTGGAGCCGGAGGGGTTCGACGACGTGGCGCGCTCGCTCGCCGCGGGCCGGATCGAGCGCAACGACCGGATGGCGGGGTCGGTCTGCGACGCGATCGTGACGCCGTCGCCGGGTGAGCTCACCTTTCCGATCATGCAACGGCTCTGCCGGCCGGGGCTCGCGGTGCCGGACGCGCTGGCGCTGAAGGCGATGGCGGCGGCGTTCGTGCGGCTGAAGCTGGTGCTGGAACCCGGCGGCGCGGTGGCGCTGGCGGCGGCGCTCTACCGGCCCGAGACGGTGGCGGGCGACGCGGTGATCGTGGTCGCCTCGGGCGGGAACGTGGACCCGGCAGCCTTTGCCGACGTGCTCCGGGAGGGGGCATGAAAGAGGTGGAGGGCGACCTGATCGCGATGGCCTGCGCGGGCGAGCTGGACGTGATCGTCCACGGCTGCAACTGCTTTCACGAGATGGGCCGGGGCATCGCCGCGGCCATCGCCGCCGAGTTCCCGCAGGCGGTCGCGGCCGACCGGGAGACGCCGAAGGGCGACCGCGACAAGCTGGGCACCGTCTCGACCGCACGGGCACAGCGCGACGGGCACCGGATCCGGGTGGTCAACGCCTATACCCAGTTCCACTGGACGGGGCGCGAGGGGACGGCGGATTACGACGCGATCGAGCGGGCCTTCGCCGAGGTGGCGCGGCGGTTTCCCGACCGCCGGATCGGCTATCCGAAGATCGGCGCGGGGATGGGCGGCGGCGACTGGGACGAGATCGCCACGCGCATCGACCGGGCGCTGGAGGGGCGCGACCACCGGCTGGTGGTGCTGCCGTGAGCGGCGCCGGGGCGGTCGACGGATACGCCCCGTCCCTCCACCGGGGCCATACTGTCCTGATACCTCCTGGGAGATTTCCATGACCGAATTCACCATCGCCAGCTTCAACGTGAAGAACCTGATCGGGCCGGATCGGGAATACTACCGCTTCGAGAGCTACACCGCCGAGGAATATGCGTGGAAGGAGGACTGGCTGGCCGACCAGCTGCTGACGCTGGACGCGGACGTGCTGTGTTTCCAGGAGGTGTTCCAGGAGGAGGCCCTGCGCGCGGTCGTGGACGAGGCCACCGCCCGCAGCGACGCGCTGAACGCGGCCGCGGTGCCGGGGCGGGACAAGCCCTATCGCAAGAAGGCGATCTTCCGGAAGCTGCACAGCGAAGGCTATACCGGGGCCGCGCTGGCCTTCGCGCCGAACGTCAACGACGGCCCGCCGGGCGAGCGGCGGCCGGGGCTGGCGGTGCTGTCGCGGCACGGCTTCGACGGCGCGCCGGAGGTGGTGCAGGCGCTGGACCCGGCGGTGGTGATCCCGTTCCGCGAATTGACCGGCGAGGACGCGGGGCATTACCGCCTGTCGCGGCTGTCGCGGCCGATCCTGAAGGTGAAGGTGCCGGTCGACGGCTCGGTCGTGACCGTCTTCAACGTCCATCTGAAGTCGAAGCTGGGCGAGTTCCACCGCCCCGAGGGCGCGCTGTTCGCGCCGGAACAGAACCTGCTGCGCTACGACGCCGAGGGCCGGTCGCTCGGCGCGCTGAAGGCGGGGCTCCGGCGGATGGCGGAGGCCTGGGTGCTGCGGCGGATGATCCTGCAGGAGCTGGAGGCGGGCCATCCGGTGATGGTGCTGGGCGACTACAACGATAGCGAGGACTCGGTGGCCGCCGAGATCATCGCGGGCGAGCGGCCCTTCGTGAACTATGCCTGGATGCGCCGCTACGACGCGCAGGCCCGGAACGAGCGCTATTCCGACGACGAGGCGGAGCGCATCCGCGAGGACGTGGAGCGGGTGCGGCTGCACTCGGCCGAGAAGCTGTTCGTGCGGAAGTCGCTGCGCGACATGGTCTACACGGCGGCCTTCGGCGGGGTCTACGAGTCCATCGACCAGATCCTGATGTCGCGGCATTTCCACCCCGACTACGCCGAGCGGATCGGCGAGATGGCGTATTTCAGCGTGCTGAACGACCATCTCACCGACGGCTCGCACCCCGAGGCGCCCTACAACAAGCTGGCGAGCGACCACGGCCAGATCATGGCGCATATCCGGATGGGGCGTAGGTAGGCGGCGGCGGCCCCTGGGTATTTACGCCAAGGTGAAGCAGCAGCGGGTGCGATCCGTCCCGTCGGGCGCGACGACAGGCGCGGTGGCCGGCCGTGTCGACAATCCCCGGCGCGCGTGCCAGTCTGCGCCGAAAGGGGAGGCCGGACATGCGCACTCAGGTTTGTATCATCGGGGGCGGGCCGTCGGGCCTGCTTCTGTCGCAGCTTCTTCACCGCAAGGGGATCGACAGCGTCGTGCTGGAGCGCCGCTCGCGCGAATACGTCCTCGGCCGCATCCGCGCCGGGGTGCTGGAACCCGGCACGGTGGCGCTGTTGCGCGAGGCCGGGGTCGGGCACCGGATGGACGAGCTGGGCATCGCCGACGAGGGCACGGTGGTGGCCGGCGAGAACTGGGGCTTCCGCGTCGATCTCAAGGCGATCACCGGCAAGTCGATGATGGTCTGGGGCCAGACCGAGATCACCCAGGACCTCTATGACGCGCGCGACGCGATGGAGGGCACGGTGATCGACGAGGCCGACGCGGTGAAGCCGCACGACGTCGATACCGACACGCCCTATGTCACCTATTACAAGGACGGCGCCGAGCACCGGATCGACTGCGACTGGGTGGCCGGCTGCGACGGGTTCCACGGGGTCAGCCGCCGCACCATCCCGCAGGACGTGCTGACCGAGTACGAGCGGGTCTATCCGTTCGGCTGGCTCGGCGTGCTGTCCGAGACGCCGCCGGTCAGCCGCGAGATCCTCTATGCCTCGCATTCGCGCGGCTTCGCGCTGGCCTCGCTCAGGAACGACAATCTCAGCCGCTACTACGTGCAGGTCGACAAGGGCGAGGTGGTCGAGAGCTGGTCCGACGACGCCTTCTGGGACGAGTTCCGCCGCCGCATCCCCGAAGAGATGGCCGACCGGCTGGTGACGGGGCCGTCGGTGGAGAAATCCATCGCGCCGCTGCGCTCCTACGTGGCCGAGCCGATGCGCTGGGGGCGGCTGTTCCTGGTGGGCGACGCGGCGCATATCGTGCCGCCGACCGGGGCCAAGGGGCTGAACCTGGCGGTGTCGGATGTCTATTATCTGTATCACGCGCTGGTCGGGCATTACCTGGAGGGCGACGACTCCGGGCTGGAGACCTACGCCGAACAGGCGGCCCGGCGGGTCTGGGGCGCGACGCGGTTCTCCTGGTGGTTCACGACGCTGATGCACCGCTATCCCGAGCAGTCGGGCTTCGACCGGCGGATGCAGGAGACCGAGCTGGACTTCCTGACCCGGTCCGAGGCGGCGCAGGCGGCCTTTGCCGAGCAATATGTGGGGCTGCCGTATTAGGGACGCGGGCCGACCGCGCACGGCGCCGCAATTCCGAAAGAAGGGGGAGCGCGATGCAGATAGCCGATCTCGACGGGCTGCGCCTGCACTGGCGCGAGGATGGCGATCGCGACGGCACGCCGGTGGTCCTGGCGAATTCGCTGGGGACCGACCTGCGGCTCTGGGACGCCGTGGTGGACCGGCTGCCGGCCGGCCTGCGGATCATCCGCTACGACAAGCGCGGCCACGGGCTGTCGGACTGCCCGCCCGGGCCCTACGCGATGGGCGCGCTCGTCACCGATGCCGAGCGGCTGATGGAGCGGCTGGGCGTGACCGGCGCGACCTTCGTCGGCCTGTCCATCGGCGGCATGATCGCCCAGGGGCTGGCGGTGAAGCGGCCGGACCTGGTGGCGCGGCTGGTCCTGTCGAACACCGCCGCCAAGATCGGGACCGAAGAGACCTGGTCCGACCGGATGGACCAGGTCCGGGCCGGCGGGATCGAGGCGCTGGCCGACGGCACGATGGAGCGCTGGTTCTCGAAGGGCTTCCGCGCGACGCCCGAACTCGCCGCCTGGCGGAACATGCTGACGCGCACGCCGGTCGAGGGGTATCTGGGCTGCATGGCGGCAATCCGGGGCACGGATTTCTACACCCCCACCTCGGGGATCGCGATGCCGGTGCTGGCCATCGCCGGCAGCGAGGACGGCTCGACCCCGCCGGACCTGGTGCGCGAGACGGCCGAGCTGATCGACGGCGCGCGGGTCCACCTGATCCGCGGCGCCGGCCACCTGCCCTGCGTGGAGAAGCCGCAGGAATATGCCGAGGTGCTGGCAGGGTTCCTGAGCGAGACCGGCGCCCTGTGACGGGCTATGGCCGGGAGCCGCGGCCGCGGCTCAGGCGCGCAGCACGGCGGCCCGGCGCCGCCGGGAGCGGATGAGCCGGGCGAGATCGGCGGTGTAGAGCAGCACGAAGAGCAGGAAGGACGAGATGCATAACGGCTCGGTCGTGGTGTAGGTGCGGTAGATCAGCGGCGCCCAGTCGGCTGCCACCAGATCCTTGCCGAAGAACAGCACGAGGTAGAGCACGGCGAGCCCGATGCTGACGCTTCCCGCGACCAGCCGGACGCGGTTCGCCGGCGGGTGCAGCACGCCCGCCCCCGCCATCACCGCCCGCGTCTCCGGATCGCGGGCGAGCATGGCGCTGTAGTACAGCCCGATCACCACCGCCGCGGCCTGCGCGCCGAAGAACAGGTAGCTGCCGAGCATGTGCGTGTCGCGGTGCGCGGGAAAGGTGTACTGGCTGAGGATCACCATGCCGATGCAGGCCACGGCCTGCACCGGGACGACCGCGGCCGCCAGGCGCAGCATGATCCGGCGCGCCCTGGGCGGGAGCGCCGGGCCGCGGAACAGCACATGGAGCTGCGAGACGGTGATCGCCATGACGGCGGCATAGAGCAGCACGGCCGAGACCAGGATCCACTGCGCGAAGACCTGCTGGATGGCGGGGTCCGCCAGCGCCTGGCTGATCGTCGGCGGCCGGTCGGCGACGCGGTCGGGATGCGCCGCGATATAGGCCGCCCGCGCCCAGTAGATGCGGAAGTTGACCACACCCGCGACGACCAGGTTCGCGCAGAGGCCGAAGCCGGCGAACCAGATCAGCCAGGCAGGCGGGGAATAGGCCGAGGGCGTCATGTCGCGCACGGGGCGGGTCCGTTGGTTGGTGTTCGCTCCGACCTACCCCGCCCGCGCGGCGGCGCGCAAGCCCGTGTGCGGCGGGGGGCTCGTAGTCCCCTGGCGGAGCCGTTCTGCAAGCCCTCGCCCCGGCCGGCCCCTTCGACCTACCGCGATCCGCCCATGTCGATCCTGCCGGACGGCACCGGTGCCGACGATCGCGGCGGGCAATATCCCGATGGCGTCGCCCGCCCGTCATCGTGAGAGCGTTGGGAATTTCGGGATCCCGGAAAGGCTCCGGCGCCGCGCGGCATCCCCCGCTGTAGCTCGGCACGAGGACCCGCCCCTTCCGGGACACCCGATGGCCGCCATAGGTTGCCCCACGCGGCTCTTTCGTGGGGCACTTCGCTCAAAAAAAAAATGCCGAAATCGACGTGTTGGTACCCGCGGCCGGACTCGAACCGGCACGGCCTCTCGGCCTAGGGATTTTAAGTCCCCTGTGTCTACCATTCCACCACGCGGGCCCGGCGCGGACCATAGCCGCGGGGCGCGCGGGCGGAAACCGGGAATCGCGGCGGCGCGCAGGTGGCGGGACCGGATGTCACAGCATCGTTGCAAATGCAACGTCTTGACGTGCCCCCGGCCCTGCCTGTAAAGAGGCCCGCATGATCGTTGCAATCGCAACGATATCCCGGAGGAGGAGGAAGCCCCGATGTCTGCACCCGAACTCAAGGTCCAACAGATCCACCACGTCGCCTATCGCTGCCGCGATGCCAAGGAGACCGTGGAGTGGTACAAGAAGATGCTGAACATGGACTACACGCTGGCCTTTGCGGAAAACCACGTGCCGTCCACCCATGAACCCGATCCGTACATGCACATCTTCCTGGACGCCGGCAACGGCAACGTCCTGGCCTTCTTCGAGCTGCCGACCAAGCCGGAGATGGGGCGCGACGAGAACACCCCGAAATGGGTGCAGCACCTGGCGCTGAAGGTCGCCGATCACGACACGCTCGTGGCCTACAAAGAGCATCTGGAGGCCAACGGCGTCGAGGTCCTGGGCGTCACCGACCACTCGGTGTTCCACTCGATCTACTTCTTCGATCCGAACGGGCACCGCATCGAGCTGGCCTATGACGACCCCGACTCGGCCGCGATGGCCGCGAAGGCGGCGCAGGTGAAGGACGCGATGCTGGCGGAATGGTCGCAGACCAAGCGCGCCCCGCGCCACGCCGACTGGCTGCACGCGAAAGAACTGGAAGAGCTGTAAGATGCTCAATACGTACCAATTCCCCGAATTCGAGTATGTCCAGAGCCCCGAGCAGATCGCGGGCCAGGTGCTGCGCCACCCGGTCGTGGTGGTGGGCGCCGGGCCGGTCGGGCTGACGGCCGCGCTGGATTTCGCGGCCCGCGGCCTGAAGGTCGTGGTGCTGGACGATTCCGACACCGTCTCGGTCGGCTCGCGCGCGGTCTGCTACGCCAAGCGGCCGCTGGAGATCTGGGACCGGCTGGGCGTCGCCGACCGGATGCTCGACAAGGGCATCGGCTGGAAACAGGGCCGCGTGTTCTTTCGCGACCGCGAGGTCTACAATTTCGACCTGCTGCCCGAGGAAGGCCACAAGATCCCGGCCTTCATCAACCTCCAGCAATACTACCTGGAGGAATACATGGTCGAGGCGGCGCGGTCGAACCCGCTGATCGACCTGCGCTGGAAGCACAAGGTGGTCAGCCTGCACCGCCACGACGACCATGCCGAGCTGGCCGTGGAGACGCCCGACGGCATCTTCCGGATGGAGGCGGACTGGGTCGTCGCCTGCGACGGCGCCAATTCCGACATCCGCAACATGGTGGGGGCCGAGTTCAAGGGCCAGTTCTTCCAGGACCGGTTCCTGATCGCCGACATCGTGATGAAGGCGAACTTCCCTACCGAGCGCTGGTTCTGGTTCGATCCCGATTTCCACCGCGGGCAATCGGCGCTGCTGCACAAGCAGTCCGACGATGTCTGGCGGCTGGATTTCCAGCTGGGCTGGGACGCCGATCCGAAGCTGGAAAAGCAGCCCGAGCGGATCATCCCGCGCGTCAAGGCGATGATCGGCGAGGACGTGGAGTTCGAGTTGGAATGGGCCTCGGTCTACCAGTTCGCCTGCCGCCGGATCGACGATTTCCGCTATGGCCGGGTGCTGTTCGCCGGCGACGCGGCCCACCAGGTGTCGCCGTTCGGCGCGCGCGGGGCCAATACCGGCGTGCAGGACATCGACAATCTGGGCTGGAAACTGGCGGCGGTGATCCGCGGCGACGCGCCGGACTCGCTGATCGACAGCTACCATGCCGAGCGCGCCTATGCCGCGGATGACAACATCCTCAATTCCACCCGGTCGACGGACTTCATCACGCCGAAGAACACCGCCTCCCGCCGGTTCCGCGACGCGGCGCTGGCGCTGTCGGAACAGTTCGAGTTCGCCCGCCCGCTGGTCAATTCGGGCCGTCTGTCGGTGCCCACGCCCTATGCGCAAAGCCCGCTGAACACGCCGGACGACGCGGCGTGGGCCGGCCGGATGGCGCCGGGCACCTGCGCCGCCGACGCGCCGGTGAAGGTCCGGGGCGAGGAGGCGTGGCTTCTGGAGCTTCTGGGCGATGGCTTCACGCTTCTGAGCTTCGGCCCGGTGCCGGAGACGGTAAGCCGCGGCGCTCTCACGCCCAAGATCCTGGTCGCCGGCGAGGATTTCGAGGACAGCGCGGGGCTGGTGGCCGAGCGCTACGACGGCACGCCGGGCAGCGTCTATCTGATCCGGCCGGACCAGCACGTCGCCGCCCGCTGGCGGCAGTTCGACGCGGACAAGGTCGCGCAGGCCATCGCCCGCGCCATGGGAGAGACGACATGACCCTGATGCTGAGCCCGAACCTCGAAAACCCCGACGCCTTCTACGAGGCGCTGACCGACGCCCAGCGCGATCTGAGCGACGAGCAGGCGAACGACATGAACGCCCGGCTGGTCCTGATCCTGGCCAACCAGGTCGGACGTCTGGAAGACCTGCGCGAAGCGATCCGGCTCGCGGCCCCCGCAGAGGCCTGAGCCGCGCCGCGCAGGACGGGTCCGGCCCTTTGGGGAAGGGGCCGGGCCCGGTTTCGCACTAAGCGCCCCGGCCTGGCCGGCGCGCTCACACCCCGCCCTCCTTCACCGCCTGCATCGCCACGAAGGTCGAGGTCTGCGCCACGTGCGGCAGGGTCGAAATTTCCTCGGCCAGCACCCGGCGATAGGCGGTCATGTCCGCCGTGCGCACCTTCAGCAGGTAATCGAACCCGGCGGCCACCATGTGGCATTGCTCGATCTCGGGCACCTTGCGCACCGCCGCGTTGAACGCCGCCAGCGCCGCCTCGCGCGTGTCGGTCAGCTTGACCTCGACAAAGGCCACGTGGTCGCGCCCGATGCGGATCGGGTCCAGCATCGCGCGGTAGCCGGTGATCACCCCGTCGCGCTCCAGCCGCTTCAGCCGCGTCTGGGTCGGGGTCTTGGACAGGCCGATCCGGGCGGCCAGATCGGTGACGCTGATCCGCCCCTCGGCCGACAGCACGTCGAGAATCGCCTGGTCGAAGCGGTCGAGGTCGGATTGCATCGCCATCGGTCCTGTTTTCGGTCGATTTTCCCGACAACGCCATATCTTCAGACGAAACGCAAAACCCCACCTGCGCTATCCAGGGTGAAACGGAGGCCGCCATGACCCGCACCGACCCGCTCCTGAAGATCGACGCCGCCACCTATGCCGACGAGGACGCGACCCTCGCCGCGCTGATCGACATGGCCGCGCTGGACGACGCCGCGCGCGCGCGCATCGGAACGCGCGCCGCCGCGCTGGTGCGCGACATCCGCGGCTCGGCCCGGCCCGGCCTGATGGAGGTGTTCCTGGCGGAATATGGGCTGTCGACCGAGGAGGGCATCGCGCTGATGTGCCTCGCCGAGGCGCTGCTGCGGGTGCCGGACGCCGAGACCATCGACGCGCTGATCGAGGACAAGATCGCCCCGTCGGACTGGGGCAAGCATCTCGGCCATTCCTCCTCGTCGCTGGTCAACGCCTCGACCTGGGCGCTGATGCTGACGGGCCGCGTTCTGGAAGAGCCGCGGCCGGGCCTGGCCGGCGCGCTGCGCGGTGCGGTGAAACGGATGGGAGAGCCGGTGATCCGCACCGCCGTGGGCCGGGCGATGCGCGAGATGGGGCGGCAATTCGTGCTGGGCGAGACGATCCGGTCGGCGATGACGCGCGCCGAGGGGATGGAAGCCAAGGGCTACACCTATTCCTACGACATGCTGGGCGAGGCCGCGCGCACGGACGCGGACGCGAAGCGCTACTTCGACGCCTACGCCGCCGCCATCGCGGAGATCGGCAAGAAGGCGACCCACGGCAACATCCTCGACAACCCCGGCATCTCGGTAAAGCTTTCGGCGCTGCACCCCCGCTACGAGGAAGCGCAGCGCGAGCGGGTGATGGCCGAGTTGGTGCCGCGCCTGTCGAAACTCGCGCGGCAGGCGGCGGAGGCCGGCATAGGGCTGAATATCGACGCCGAAGAGGCCGACCGGCTGTCGCTGTCGCTCGACGTGATCGCGGCGGTGCTGGAGGACGAGGCGCTGGCCGGCTGGGACGGCTTCGGCGTGGTGGTGCAGGCCTACGGCCAGCGCGCGGCGCCGGTGATCGACTGGCTCTACGACCTGGGCGAGCGGCTGGACCGGCGCTTCACGCTGCGGCTGGTCAAGGGCGCCTACTGGGACACCGAGATCAAGCACAGCCAGGTGATCGGCGCCCCGGGCTTCCCGGTGTTTCAGCGCAAGGCGGCGACCGACGTCTCCTATATCGCCTGCGCGCGCAAGCTCCTGGGGCTGCGCGACCGCATCTACCCGCAATTCGCCACCCACAACGCCCACACCGCCGCCGCGATTCTGGAGATGGCGGAGACGCGCGAGGGCTGGGAGTTCCAGCGCCTGCACGGCATGGGCGAGCGGCTGCACGACCTGCTGATGCAGGAGAAGGGCGCGCGCTGCCGCATCTATGCGCCGGTGGGCGCGCATCGCGACCTGCTGGCCTACCTGGTGCGGCGGCTGCTGGAGAACGGGGCGAACAGCTCCTTCGTCAACCAGATCGTGGACGAGGACGTGCCGCCCGAAGAGGTCGCGGCCGATCCCTTCGAGGCGGTCAGGACGGCGCCGATCCGCGTGGAGCGGCCGGCGGAGATCTTCCGGCCGCTGCGCGAGAACTCCCGCGGCTGGGATCTCGCCCACCGGCCCACGCTGGCGGAACTGGAGGCGGCGCGCAGCGAATACCGCAGCGCGACCTTCGCGGCGGCGCCGATTCTTGCTGGCGAGGAAGGCCCGGACGGGGCTGACGAGCGCCGGGTGAACCCCTGCGACCCCGAGGACGAGGTGGGCCGCGTGCGCAACGCGACGCCCGACGAGGTAGAGGCCGCGCTGGCCGCCGCCCGGCCGTGGGACGCCCCGCCCGAGGACCGCGCGGCGGTGCTGAAGCGCGCCGCCGCGCTCTACGAGGAGCACCACGCCCGGCTCTTCGCGATCTGCGCGCGCGAGGCGGGCAAGTCCCTGCCCGACTCGGTGGGCGAGCTGCGCGAGGCGGCCGATTTCCTGCTCTACTACGCCGAGCAGGCGAAGACGCTGGACCGCCCGGCCTGCGGCACCTTCACCTGCATCAGCCCGTGGAACTTCCCGCTGGCGATCTTCACCGGCCAGATCGCGGGCGCGCTGGCCGCCGGCAACGCGGTGCTGGCGAAACCGGCCGAACAGACGCCGCTGATCGGCCATGCCGCCGTCGCGCTTCTGCACGAGGCGGGCGTGCCGCGCGAGGTGCTGCAGTTCCTGCCGGGCGACGGGCCGACCGTGGGCGCGGCGCTGACCTCGGACCCGCGCGTGGGCGGCGTGGCCTTCACCGGCTCGACCGAGACCGCGCGGGCGATCCGCGCCGCGATGGCCGAGCATCTCGACCCCTCCGCGCCGCTGATCGCCGAGACCGGCGGCATCAACGCGATGATCGTCGATTCCACCGCCCTGCCCGAGCAGGCGGTGCGCGACATCCTCGCCTCGGCCTTCCAGTCGGCGGGCCAGCGCTGTTCGGCGCTGCGCTGCCTCTACGTGCAGGCCGACATCGCCGAGAGCTTCAAGCGGATGCTGTTCGGCGCGATGGACGCGCTGCATATGGGTGACCCCTGGCACCTGTCGACCGATGTGGGCCCAGTCATCGACGCCGAGGCGCGGGACGACATCGCCGCCTATGTGACGGCGGCGAAGGCGGACGGCACGGTGCTGCACCAGCTCTCCGCCCCCGAGACGGGGGTCTTCATCGCGCCGACGGTCGTCGAGGTGGGCGGCATCCTCGACATCGAGCGCGAGGTGTTCGGGCCGGTGCTGCATCTGGCCACCTTCGACCCGGAGGATCTGGACTCGGTGCTCGACGACATCCGCCGCTCGGGCTACGGGCTGACCTTCGGGCTGCACACCAGGATCGACGACCGGGTGCAATACGTGACCGAGCGGCTGGCCGTCGGCAACGCCTATGTCAACCGCAACCAGATCGGCGCCATCGTCGCCAGCCAGCCCTTCGGCGGCGAGGGGCTGTCGGGCACCGGCCCGAAGGCCGGCGGACCCGAATACGTGGCCCGCTTCACCGCCCGCGCGCGTCTCCGCGAGGACGGCACGCCGGACCCCGCCCTGCCCCTCGACGACGTGCAGGAACTGATCGACGAGGCGCAGCCGCCGCGCGGCGCGCGGGCGGTCCGCGACTTCCCCGGACCGACGGGCGAGTCGAACCGCCTGTCGCATCACCCGCGCGGCCCCGTCCTGTGCCTCGGCCCCGGCGACCCGGCGGCGATCCGCCAGAAGGAAGCGGTGGAGGCGCTGGGCGGCGTGGCGGTCGCCCTGCCCGAGGCGCTGGATCCGGAAGAGATGCACATCCTGGAGCATTTCTCCGGCGTGATCTGGTGGGGCGACGACGCCACGGCGCGGGCGCTGGCGCGCTCGCTGGCCGAGCGCGACGGACCCATCGTGCCGCTGATCACGGCGATGCCCACGGCGCCCGACGCGCTGTTCGAGCGGCACCTGTGCATCGACACCACCGCCTCGGGCGGCAACGCGGAGCTGCTGGCGCAGGTATCCGACGCTTGACCTTCGGGCCGCGCCGCCCAAGGGTGACGCCATGTTTCCGATCCGCGATCACAACCCGTCCAGCCAGACGCCCGTCGTCTGCTACCTGCTGATCGCGGCGAACGTGCTGATCTTCCTGGGCACCCTGCCCGCGATGTCCGACGACTTCTCGGCGCGCGCCTTCCTGATCGACTGGGCGCTGATCCCGGCGCGGCTGGCCGATGGCGGCGGCTACTACACGCTGGTCTCGTCGATGTTCCTGCATGGCGGCTTCCTGCATATCGCCGGCAACATGCTGTTTCTGTGGATCTTCGGCGACAACCTGGAAGAGGATTTCGGCCATCTCGGCTTTCTGATCTTCTACCTGGCCAGCGGGATCGGTGCCGGGCTCATCCATTTCCTGATGGCGCCGTGGTCGGTGGTGCCCACGGTGGGCGCGTCGGGCGCCATCGCCGGGGTGATGGGCGGCTACCTGTTGATGTATCCCAAGGCGCGGGTCGATGTGCTGTTCATCTTCATCGTCTTCTTCAAGGTCTTCCCGGTGCCCGCCTGGATCATGCTGGGCATCTGGTTCGCGCTGCAGCTGTTCAACGGCGTCGGCGCCGACCCGTCGATGGGCGGCGTCGCCTACTGGGCGCATGCCGGCGGCTTCGTCGTGGGGCTGGCGCTGACCGTGCCGCTGTTCTTCCGGCGCGGCGGCCCGGCCTTCTGGAACCGCACCCACGGCCACCCGGACCATCCCGAGGCACAGTACCGGCTAGAGCGCAGCCACGTGCCCCGCGTCACACGGCGGCGCAAATGACCGGCGCGGCGCGGCGGCTGACCTGCCATTGCGGCGCGGTGGAACTGTCGGTGGTCATCGACCGGCCACTGGCAGAGGCGAAACGCTGCGACTGCTCGTTCTGCCGCCGCCGCGGCGCCCCGATGCTGGGCGTGCCGCTGGACAAGCTGACGGTGGTGACGGGGGCCGACAAGCTGACGCTCTATACCTGGGGCACCGGCACGGCGCAGCACTATTTCTGCTCGGTCTGCGGCATCTACACCCACCACCGGCGCCGTTCGAACCCGAACGAATACGGCATCAACCTGGGCGCGCTGGAGGGGGTGAACCCGCGAGAGCTGGGCGAGTTCGCCTGGACGGACGGGGTGAACCACGTCTCGGACCGAGGGCGCTGAGAGCATCGCCGCAAAACCGAAACCGGCCGCTGGACGTGCGGCCGGCTTCGGGGGCGCGCGGGCGGGCGCGTCAGTATGCGGTCTTCACGCCCTCGGTCGACATGTGCTTGCCGACCCGCTCGCCGTAATCGTGGGTGTCGTTGCCGACCCATGCAAAGACCGAGATGCACAGGCCCACGACGCCGGCGGTGATGACGACCCAGTCCACCGTAATGGCACCGTCCTCGCGGCGCAGAAAACGGCCGAACCGGGTGTCGAGGGACTTTATGAGTAACACAGGGGGCCTCTCCAATCGAACGCTACACTCCGGTCCAGCCTTGGCAACCGAGTGCGGCCACATTGCGGCGCCGCCCGGATCGTCCCCCGGATCGTCTCCCGTCACGCAACGGTGCGCAGCGTTCCGGAGAATTGATCGAAAATCCGCTCGTTCGCGCACAGGATCGTCTTGTCGTCGAACATGTCGCCGCCCTCGTCCAGCGGCTCCACCAGCCCCCCGGCCTCGCGCACGATGACGATGCCGGCGGCCATGTCCCAGGGATGCAGCCCGCGCTCCCAGAACCCGTCGAGCCGCCCGGCCGCGACATAGGCGAGGTCCAGCGCCGCCGCGCCCCAGCGCCGCACCCCGGCACAGGCCGGCAGCAGCCGGCCCAGGTCGCGCAGCGTCTCCGGCAGGTCGGCGCGGCCGCCGAAGGGCAGCCCGGTGGCGAAGATCGCCTCGATCATCCGGTGCCGCGCGGAGACCCGCAGGCGGCCCTCGTTCATCCAGGCGCCGGCGCCTTTCTCGGCCACGAACATCTCGTCCTTGGCGGGGTCGAAGACGACGCCGGCCACGATCTCGCCCTTGTGCTCCAGCGCGATCGACACGGCCCAGTGCGGCAGGCCGTGCAGGAAATTGGTGGTGCCGTCCAGCGGATCGACGATCCAGCGGCGGGTGGGGTCGGTGCCCTCGGCCTCGGCGCTTTCCTCGCCGACCCAGCCGTAGTTCGGTCGCCCGCCCATCAGCTCGTCGCGGATGATCTTCTCGGCGGCGATGTCGGCGCGGGAGACGAAATCCCCCGCCCCCTTCATCGAGACCTGCAGGTTCTCCACCTCGCGGAAGTCCTTGACCAGGCTGCGCCCGGCCTTCCGCGCGGCGCGGATCATCAGGTTGAGATTGGCGCTGCCCTGCATGTCTCGGCTCCTGTTCGACAGGGCCGCGACATAGGCCAGCGGCGCGGAAGGGACAAGAGGCGTTCCGGGGGGCGTTTAGAGCGTTTTCCGATCAATCTGCATCGTATCCGCAGGCGGCGAAGTAGTTTTCGCATTCCTGGTGCGTGAAGCAGTCGATGAGTTCGCCGAT
>NZ_JARGYC010000075.1 GCF_029168335.1 Psychromarinibacter sediminicola | reverse complement strand
CCGCCGGCCCCTGTCCCGGCCGGCGGCGCCCCCCTGCCGGGCGCGGCCCGGCGCATTCTACCCGAAAGGAGTATGCACAAGATGTTTTCCCGCCTGACCGCCCCCGCCCTTGCCGCCGCGCTGGCGCTGACCGGCCCTGCCGGACCGGCCGCCGCCGGCTCCGGCCTGTCGCTGTACGACCTCGCCCCGTTCGGTCCGATGCCCGGGATCGCCCCCGACCTGCATTTCCACCCCGCGCCCATGCCCTTCCTCGGCCTTGGCGACGCAGGGCCGTCGCGGATGCCGGTGCCGGGCCGTGACGACGACGCGCTGGACCTGCTGCCCTTCGGCTTTCACCAGCTGTACCGCGACCACATGAAGCGCAACCGCGACTGGGCCGGGATCGGCCGCGACCTGCCGAACCGGACCTCGCCGCCCTATGTCGCGCCGCATCCGCGCCCGGACGTGCCGCTGATCCCGCTGCCGGAGATCGGCCCCGACGCGCCGCAGGCGGACGACCCGGAGACCGGCGCGCTGCCGGATATGCTGGAGATGTTCCGCGACGGCACCGGCAAGCTGGTCTTCGAATGCATCGTCGACGGCACGCCGCAGGAACTGCCGAACGACATCCGCATTTCCAACCCCTACCTGTTCCCCACCGATGCGGGCGTGACGCTGGACTGGTCGGCGCCCCTGGGCAACGACGGAACCGTCGAGCTGCCCGCGCTGGCGCCGGGCGAGAGCGCCTATCTGCTGGATATCCTGCCGCGCGGCATGGCGCCCGGCACGGTCTGTACCGCCGTCCAGCGCTGACCCCGGCGTTTCGACGGTTGCCCCTGCCCCGCCCCTGTGGCACTCCCTTCCCCCGGAAGGGTTGATCCGCCCCCCGCGCCTTGCGTCCGGGGGCGGGCGCCTGTCCGGGGGAGAGGCATGATCGCACCGACAACCGAGGCAGACCTGGCCGCCGCCGTGGCATCGGCGGACGGCCCGTTGCGCGTTCTGGGCGGCGGCACGCGGCCCGTGGGTCGGCCGGTGGCGGGCACGCCGCTGTCGGCGGCGGCGCTGTCGGGGGTGGAGCTGTACGAACCCGGCGCGCTGACCCTCGTGGTGCGGGCGGGCACGCCTCTGGCCGAGGTCGAGGACGTGCTGGCCGCCGAGAACCAGCGCCTGCCCTTCGAGCCGATGGATCACCGCGCGCTGCTGGGCACCGAGGGCACGCCGACCATCGGCGGCGTGGTGGCCGCGAACGTCTCCGGCCCGCGCCGGGTGCAGGCGGGGGCGTGCCGCGACTTTCTGCTGGGCGTGCGCTTCGTGGACGGCACCGGGACCGTCGTGAAGAACGGCGGGCGGGTGATGAAGAACGTCACCGGCTACGACCTCGTGAAGCTGATGGCCGGCAGCTGGGGCACGCTGGGCGTGCTGACCGAGGTGTCGCTGAAGGTGCTGGCGGGGCCCGAGGCCGAGGCGACGCTGGTCGCCCGCGGGCTGAACGACGCCGAGGCGGTGGCGGCGCTGTGCCGGGCGCTCGGCACGCCATTCGACGTGAGCGGGGCGGCGCATCTGGGCGACGGCGTCGCCGACGGGCCGCGCACGCAGGTGCGGGTCGAGGGCATGGCCTCGTCGGTCGTGTACCGGGTGGAGCGGTTGCTGGCGGAACTGCCGGGCTTCGTGGCCGTGGAGGGCGCGGAGAGCGCGAAGCTGTGGCGCGAGGTGCGCGACGTGACGCCCTTTGCCGGAGAGGCGGGGGCGGTCTGGCGCGTCTCGGTGAAGCCGACGGACGGGCCGGCCCTGACCGCGGCCCTGCGCGCGGCCGGGCTGGCGCATCGCGCGCTCTACGACTGGGGCGGCGGCCTGGTGTGGCTGCTGGTGCCGGAGGACGGCGATGCCGGGGCAGGCGCGGTGCGCGATGCGGTGGCCGCGCGCGGCGGGCACGCGACGCTGGTGCGCGCGTCCGAGGCCGTGCGGGCCGAAGTGCCGGTCTTCCAGCCGGAGCCGGGCCCGCTGGCGGCGATCGGCGCCGGGCTGCGCGCGCGGTTCGATCCGCGGGGCATCCTGAACCCGGGGCTGATGGCGTGACCGAGGAGCGACGCGATATCGCGGTGAACGGCACGACGCTGGCCGTGGTCCGGCAGGGGGCGGGGCCGCGCGTGCTGTTCGTGCACGGCTCGGCCTGCGACCACCGGGTCTGGTCGCGGCAGATGCCCGTCGTCGCCCGGCGTTACGAGGCGATCAGCTACAGCCGCCGCTATCACAAACCGAACGCGCCCATCGCGCCGGGCGAGGATTACGCGATGGCCGCCCATGCCGACGATCTGGAGGCGCTGATCGAGGCGCTGGCGGTCGGGCCGGTCCATCTGGTCGGGCATTCCTACGGCGCGATGCTGGCGCTGATCGTCGCCGGCCGGCGGGGCGCGCTCGTCCGGAGCCTGGTTCTGATCGAGCCGCCGGCCTTCACGCTGTTCACCTCGGACCCGCCGGGGATCGGCGAGCTTCTGGCGCTGCTGCTGCGCAAGCCGGCCCTGGGCCTCGCCCTGGTGAAATTCGGCGCAACGGCGATGGAGCCGGCCAAGAAGGCCGCGCAGCGGGGCGACATGGACCGCGCGTTCGACGTGTTCTCGCCGGGCGTCCTGGGCCGGGAGAGGTTCGAGCGCCTGACGCCGCTGGAAAAGGCGCAGTTCAAGGAAAACATCCTGGCCGAGGAGTTCACGGGCTCGGGCTTTGTCCGGCTCGACCCGGAGCGGCTGCGCGAGATCGACTGCCCCGCGCTCGTCGTGAGCGGCGAGGACAGCGTGCGCCTGTGGCAATTGCTGGCCGACGAGATCGCGGAACGGATGCCGCGGGCGCGGCGGCTGCGGCTTGCGGAGGCGTCGCATGTCGTGCAGGCCGACGCGCCCGAGGCGTTCAACGCGGCGCTCATGGAGTTCCTGGACACGGCCGAAGCGGCCCGGAGTTGAGATGCAGACGAACTTCACCGAAGACCAGCTTAAGGATCCGGCCACGGCGCGGTCGAACGAGATCCTGCGATCCTGCGTGCATTGCGGGTTCTGTACCGCGACCTGTCCGACCTACCAGGTGCTGGGCGACGAGCTGGACAGCCCGCGCGGGCGTATCTACCTGATCAAGGACATGCTGGAGAACGACCGGCCGGCGGACGCCAAGACGGTCAAGCATATCGACCGCTGCCTGTCCTGCCTGGCCTGCATGACGACCTGCCCGTCGGGCGTTCACTATATGCACCTCGTCGATCACGCCCGCGCGCATATCGAGAAGACCTATCGCCGGCCGCTGCACGAGCGGATGCTGCGCTGGACCCTGTCGCGCATCCTGCCCTATCCGGGCCGCTTCCGGCTGGCGCTGCTGGCGGCCAAGATCGGGCGGCCGTTCCGGCGGCTGCTGCCCGACCCGCGGCTGCGCGCGATGCTGGACATGGCGCCGAAGCAGGTGCCGCCCGTGTCGCGCAACGACGCGCCGCAGGTCTTCCCGGCGATCGGCGAGGAACGCTATCGCGTGGCGCTGATGACCGGCTGCGCGCAGAAGGCGCTGAACACCGACATCAACGACGCGACGATCCGGCTACTGCGCCGGCTGGGCTGCGAGGTGGTGGTGGCGCGCGGCATGGGCTGTTGCGGCGCGCTGGTGCATCACATGGGGCGCGAGGAGGAAAGCCACGCGGCGGCGGCGAAGAACATCGAGGCGTGGATGAACGAGGATCGCGCCGGCGGGCTGGACGCCATCGTCATCAACACCTCGGGCTGCGGCACGACGGTGAAGGATTACGGCCACATGTTCCGCAACGAGGCGCGCGCCGAGGATGCGGCGCGGGTGTCGGACCTGGCGGTGGACGTGACCGAGTGGCTGTCGCGCATCGGCCTGCCCGAGGGCGCGCCCAAGGAGATGCGGGTCGCCTATCACTCCGCCTGCTCGCTGCAGCACGGGCAGAAGGTGACGGCGGCGCCCAAGGACCTTCTGAAGCGCGCCGGGTTCGAGGTGGTGGAGCCGGCGGACGCGCATCTGTGCTGCGGCTCGGCCGGTACCTACAACCTGATGCAGCCGGAGATCTCGGCCAAGCTCAAGGACCGCAAGGTGCGCACGCTGGAGGCGAAGGCCCCCGACGTGATCGCGGCGGGCAATATCGGCTGCATGATGCAGATCGGCGGCGCGACCGAGGTGCCGGTGGTGCACACGGTCGAGTTGCTCGATTGGGCCACAGGTGGGCCGCGTCCGCCATCATTGTTCACGACTTGAGCCCAATCGCGCCGTAAACCGGCCCCAGCATCCCGTTACCCCTGATGGTGATCCATGACGGGGTGACGCATGAAACGCGGTCTGTTCTTTCTAGTCCTGCTGGCGATCTGGGCCAGCGACCTTCGGGCCGGGACCGAGACCGAACTGCGTGCGCTGATCACCCGCGACGACAGCCGCGGCTGGAACGCGGTGGGGCGGCTGAACTTCGGCGACGTGTCCTTCTGCACCGGCGCGCTGATCGCGCCCGACCTGGTGCTGACGGCGGCGCATTGCCTGTACCACCCGGGCACCGGCACGCGGATGCCGGACAGTGCGATCGAGTTCCTCGCCGACTGGCGCGGCGGCCGCGCCTCGGCCTATCGCGGCGTGCGGCGGACGGTGGTGCATCCGGGCTTCGACATCGCCAACGCGGATTTCGCCAGCCGCGTCACCTATGACGTGGCGCTGGTCGAGCTGGACCAGCCGATCCGCAACACCACCATCGTCCCCTTCGGCACCGAGGCGCATCCGGGACCGGGCACCGAGGTCGGCGTGGTCAGCTATGCCTTCGACCGCGCCGAAAGCCCGTCGCTGCAGGAGGTCTGCCACGTGCTGGACAAGCGCGGCGGGCAGCTGATCCTGGATTGCGAGGTCGATCTCGGCTCGTCCGGGGCGCCGGTCTTCATCCTGCGGGACGGGGTGCCGCAGATCGTGTCGGTCGTCTCGGCCAAGGCGCGGCTGGCGGGCATGCGCGTGGCGCTGGGGATGGATCTGAACCGGCCGCTCAGGGACCTGATGACGATGCTGGAATCGGGCGACGGGGTGTTCGGCGAGACCGGGCGGCTTTCGATGAACGCCAGCCGCGACGCCTCCGGCGCGAAGTTCGTGCGGCCATGAGGCGGCGGGCGGTTCTTTCGCTTCTGGCGCTGGTGCTGGCGGGGCCGGCCCCGGCGCAGACTTCGGCGCTGGAACGGCTGACCCAGCGCGACGACCTGTTCGGCTTCGAGGCCGTGGGGCGGCTGGACGTGGCGCAGGCGGGCTACTGCACCGCGGTGCTGATCGCGCCCGACCTGGTGCTGACGGCGGCGCATTGCGTGATGGACCGGGCCGGGCGGCGCTATGCCACCGAGCTGCGGTTCCGGGCGGGGCTGCGCGACGGGGCGGCGGTGGCCGAGCGCGGCGTGCTGCGGACCGTCGTGCATCCCGATTACGACATCCGCGCGCGCTCGACCGTGACGCGGGTACGGCACGACGTGGCGCTGGTGGTGCTGGACCGGGCGATCCCGGCCGCCGTGGCGGCGCCGTTCAAGGTCGCCGCACCGTCGGGGCCCAGGGCCGAGGTGAGCGTGGTGTCCTATGCGCTGGGGCGCGACGACGCGCTGTCGCGGCAGGCCGTCTGCCACATGCAGGGGATGGTGGAGGCGCTGTTCGCCTTCGACTGCGAGGTCAGCTTCGGCTCCTCCGGCGCGCCGGTCTTCGAGAACGGCGGGCGGCGCGGGCGGATCGTGTCGCTGATCTCGTCGGGCTACCGCGACGACGGTCAGGCCGTGGCCTTCGGCCCGGAACTGCCGGCCCTGGTCGGGCGGCTGAAGCGGCAGCTGGCGAGTGGCGAAGGCGTGTTCCCCGCAGAGGGGTTCGACGCGCGCCACCTGAGCGTGGGCGACGGCAACCGGGGCGTGTTCGGCGAAGGCAACGGCACGGGGGCGAAATTCGTCCGGCCCTGAGGGCGGGACGGGCAGAGAGGTGATGGAATGGCGAAGGAAGCCCTGATCTGGTTCGTCGTGACGGTGCTGCCCGGCGGCGAGTTCGAGGCGCGGCCCTACGAGTTCGAACGCTCCTGCCGGGTGGTCGCGGAGGCGTTCCAGCGGATCAACGAGCAGGTGGACAACGGCAAGCAGAGCTATTGCAGGCGGATGACCGAGCGGCAGCTGGACGCGCTGGCGATGCCGGAGGCGATGCTGCGCTAGGCCGGCGCCTGCGCCGGCGGCGGCGTGCGGTGCGGCAATTCCGTTTCATGTCAGCATCTTGCCGGTCTGCGCCGGGCCGGCGCCGAAGGTCTTGAAATCCCTGTCACCGCCTCCCAGATTCCGAACTGCCGGATGCCCATGCGGGGCCGGCGCAACCGAAGGCCCGTCCGTGAAGGAGGGCCGGACATATAGTTGTCGCTCAATGGAGGATGACCCATGCGTAACTACGATCTTGCACCGCTTTACCGTGCAACCGTCGGCTTCGACCGCGTCGCCGACCTGATGGACCGGGTGCTGACCCAGGACGTCGCCCAGCCCGGATATCCCCCCTACAACATCGAGAAGACGGCGGACGACGCCTATCGCATTTCGCTGGCCGTGGCCGGCTTCACCGACGAGGAACTGTCGGTCGAGGTGCGCGAGAACGCGCTGATCGTGTCGGCGAAGAAGGCCGAAGAGGATCAGGGCCGCACCTATCTGCATCGCGGCATCGCCACCCGCGCCTTCGAGCGCAAGTTCCAGCTGGCCGACCACATCCGCGTGACGGGTGCCGTGCATGAGAACGGCATGCTGCACATCGACATGGTGCGCGAGATCCCCGAGGCGCTGAAGCCGCGCCGGATCGAGATCGCCGGCGGCAACACCGTCGAGCACAAGGCGGCGGAAGCGGAGAAGGCCGAGGCCTGATCGGCCGGTCTCGGACCGCTGACACGGTCCGATCCGCTGGGGGGATTTCATCCCCCCAGACCCCCCTGATCGTATTTGGAACGAGAAGAAGCAGGGGCGTGGGTGCGGATGCGTCCGGGGCCGTTCGCCGCTACCGCCGCGGCCCGAACAGGCCGCAGGAGCGCAGGTCGCGTCCGGCGGCGCGGGCGGCGGTCATCGCGATCAGCCGCAGGTCCATCGCCAGCGACCGGCGCCGCTGGTAGATCAGGTCCAGCGCCGCCTTGCGCGGCACGCAGCGGCGGGCATAGACCGCATCGGTCTCGATCGCCGTGCGGCAGGGAGCCAGCAGCCGTTCCTCGTGCCGATGGTAATAGAGCGTCGCCAGCCCGGTGATCCCCGGGCGGCTTTTCAGCACCTCGCCGTAGAGCTCCGGGAACCGTTCGACATAGATTCGCAGCGGCGGGCGGGGGCCGACGAAGCTGATATCGCCGCGGATCACGTTCCAGAGCTGCGGCAGTTCGTCCAGCCGCCTGCGCCGCAGCACCCGGCCCGTCCGCCTCAGCCGCTGCAGCTTGTCGCCGCCCGACACCCCGCTGTCGCCGTCGACCGGCGTCATGGTGCGGAACTTCCACAGGCGGAACGACGTCTCGGGCGTCCGCATCCGCTCGGCGCCGTACAGCACCGGCCGCCCGTCGCGCAGCAGGATCAGCGCCGCGACGACCAGCGCCACCGGCGCCAGCGGCACCGCCAGCACCAGCGCCAGCGCGAGGTCCATCGCCCGCTTGCCCGGCGTCATGCGGCCGCCGCCTGCCGCCAGCCGGCCACCAGATCGGCCGCCGACCGCTCGGGGAGTTCGACTAGCGCCCGCAGGCGCGACAGGTCCATCGCCACGCGCGGCACAGCCCCCGCCGGGGCCGGGCGCGGCGCCCACGCGACGCCCGCGACGTCCAGCAGCGCGCCCATCTCCACCGGCGGGTTGGTGGCCAGGTTCATCACCTCCGGCAGGTTCGGCCGCGCCAGCAGCCCCGAAAGGATCGCCGCCAGCGTCACCGGGTCCACACAGGACCGCGCCGGCGTCGTGCCGTCGGTGAAGCGGTCCAGCCCGATCTCCCGCCCCGCCGCCAGGGTCCGGAACAGGCTGTCCGCGCCGACGACATTGCCGAGCCTGAGCGCCGTGACCGCGACGCCCCGCTCGGCCCCCAGCGCCAGCGCGCGGCGCTCCATCTCCAGCTTGGACGCGCCGTAGCCGCCGGTCGGGGCGCAGGGGCCGTCCTCCGCATGCGGC
Source organism: Psychromarinibacter sediminicola (assembly GCF_029168335.1). Taxonomy (GTDB): domain Bacteria; phylum Pseudomonadota; class Alphaproteobacteria; order Rhodobacterales; family Rhodobacteraceae; genus Psychromarinibacter; species Psychromarinibacter sediminicola. The sequence continues at coordinate 13,396 of NZ_JARGYC010000075.1, read as the reverse complement.
CCCGGCGCCGGGCCGTAGACCGCCATCGTCGAGGCCAGAAGCACCCGGCCGCAGCCGGCCCGCGCCGCCGCCTCCACCGCCGCGAGGCCCAGCGCGACGTTCGGGGCGAAATCCTCTGCCCCCGGCGTCGCGCCCGCCAGGCACAGCACCGTGTCGGCCCCGGCCATCGGATCGGCCAGCCGCACCGGCCCGTCGCCGAGCGTCCAGGCGACATCCGTCCCCGCCCGCGCCTGCCGGACGACCGGCGGGCCGCGCCAGACGCCGCGCAGCAGCCGGCCCACCCGGCTGTCTGCGCCCATGATCAACAACTTGCCCTGCATCGCCGCGTCCCGGTCCCGAGGTTTCCGGAATACCCGGCCCCGCCGCGCGATCAACCCCGCTGGCGGCGCGATGGCGGCCCGATGGCGACTCGGCGGCAACATTCCCGGCCTTATCGGCCCGTCCCCGGGAGCTTGCTTGACGAAGTCGCGGGGGTTCTGCAAGCCTTCCGCTGACGGGGGGCCAGGCCGCTGCCGCCTGGCCACGGCCGCCCGTCCAGTGGGGGAGTGCGCCGGCATGAGCCGCAATCTGATAGCCATCCTGCGCGGGATCGCGCCGGAAGACGCCGCCGCGACGGCCGACGCGCTGATCGCGGCCGGCATCGACCGGATCGAGGTGCCGCTGAACTCGCCCGACCCCTTCGACAGCATCGCCGCGATGGTCGAGGCGCATGGCGCGCGCGCCACCATCGGCGCCGGCACCGTCCTGACCGAGGACGAGGTCGCGCGGGTGGCCGAGGCCGGCGGCCGGCTTGTCGTGTCGCCCAACGCCCATGAGCCGGTTGTCCGCGCCACCCGGGCGCGCGGGCTGCAGAGCTGGCCGGGCGTCTTCACCGCCAGCGAATGTTTCGACGCGCTGCGCTGGGGGGCGACGGGGCTGAAGATCTTCCCGGCCGCGCAGTTGGGGCCGTCCGGCCTGAAGGCCCTGCGCGCGGTGCTGCCCGCCGGCACCCAGGTCTTCGCCGTGGGCGGCGCCGGGCCGGAGAATTTCGCCGAGTGGCGCGCGGCCGGCGCGGACGGTTTCGGCCTCGGCACCGCGCTCTACCCCGAGGGCGCGCCGCCGGCCGAAACCGCCGCCCGCGCCCGCGACATCGTGGCCGCCTATGACGAGGTTTTCGCATGAGTGCCGAGGTCTTCGACAACCGCCGCTGCGAGCTGGGCGAAGGCCCGCTCTGGCACCCGGAGCGGCAACAGCTGTTCTGGTTCGACATCCTGTCGGCGCAGCTGATGACCCAGACGGACGGCGCGCCGAGGCGCTGGCAGTTCGACGAGCTGGTCTCGGCCGCCGGCTGGGTCGACCGCTCGACCCTGCTGATCGCCAGCGAGACCCGGCTGATCCGCTTCGACCTGGATCTCGGCGACGAGACCACCGTCTGCCATGTCGAGTGCGACGACCCCGCCCGCCGCTCGAACGACGCGCGCGCCGACCGGCAGGGCGGCTTCTGGATCGGCACCATGGGCAAATCGGCCGAGGACGGCGCCGGGATCATCTACCGCTACTACAAGGGCGAGCTGCGCCAGCTGGTCGAGGGGATCAGCATCCCGAACGCGATCTGCTTCTCGCCCGACGGGACGCTGGCCTACTACGCCTGCTCGCGCGCCGCCACCGTCTGGCGCCAGCCGCTGGACGGCGAGGGCTGGCCGAAGGGCGACGCGGAGGTGTTCCTCGACCTCTCCGGCGACGGCCACGCGCCCGACGGCGCCGTCACCGATGCCGAGGGTAATTTCTGGAACGCGCAATGGGGCTCGTTCCGCGTCGCGGTCTACTCGCCCGAGGGCAAGTTCCTGCGCGCCCACGACGTGCCGGCCAAGCACTGCTCCTGCCCGGCCTTCGGCGGCGCCGAGCTGCGCACGCTCTACGTCACCTCGGCGCTGGAGTCGCTGGACCCCGAGGAAGCGGCGCGGTCGGAGAACGGCATGACCTACAGCATCGACGCCGGCGCGCAGGGCGTCGCGGAACCGAAGGTGATACTCTGAGAATGGCGGACACGGTATTCGGAACGACCGCGGCGGGCGAGACGGTGCACCGCCTGATGCTGGGCAGCGGCGAGCTGTCGGTGGCGCTTCTGACCCACGGCGCGGTGATGCAGGATGTGCGGCTGGCGGGCGTGCCGCATTCGCTGACCGTCGGCAGCCCGGAGATGGCCGCCTACGAGGACAAGATGGCCTCCTGCGGTGCGCTGATGGGGCCGGTGGTGAACCGGATCACCGACGCGACGGTCGAGATCGACGGCCAGACCTACGAGCTGGAGAAGAACTTCCTCGGCAAGCACACGATCCACGGCGGCGCCGCGGCGTTCCACCACCGGGTCTGGGAGATCGTAGACCAGGGGCCGGACCATGCCGAGCTGCGCCTGACGCTGGCCGACGGCGAGGGCGGGCTGCCGGGCAACCGGGCGTTCACCGCGCTGTTCGAGATCCGGCCGCCCTCGACCATCCGGATGACGCTGCGCACCGAAACCGACGCGCCGACGCCGGTGAACCTGGCGAACCACAGCTACTGGCGCCTGGACGACGCGCCGACGGTGAAGGGCCACGTGCTGCAGGTCGCCGCCGACCGCTACACCCCGCGCAACGACGACACCGAGCTTCTGCCGACCGGCGAGATCGCCGACGTCACCGGCACGCGCTTCGACTTCCGCCAGGGCCGCGAGCTGGTGGACGGCGCCGAGGGGCTGATCGACAACAATCTCTGCCTCGGCGACCGGCGCGTGCCGCTGCGGCCGGTGGCCTGGCTGACGGGGCAGTCCGGGCTCCGCATGGAGATGGCGACGACCGAGCCGGGGCTGCAGGTCTTCGACGGCCATATCCTGGGCCTGCCCTTCATGGGCAACGACGGCGCCGAATACGTCCCCTACGCCGCCGTGGCGCTGGAGGCGCAGTTCTGGCCCGACGCACCGACCCATCCGAACTTCCCGGACATCACGCTGCGGCCGGGCGAGGACTGGGAACAGATCACCGAGTGGCGCTTCCTGAAGGAATAACGCCCCCGGCTTCGTCTTGGCTGAAATACTCCAGGGGGCTGGGGGGACCAGTTCTCCCGGCATGGACATGCACGTCCTACGTGGCCGATCCCGGTCTGGATGGACCTCTCCGGTCCCGCGCCGTGGTGAACGACGCGCTACCGACCGTACGGCAGGCGCTCATCGACGACCTGCTCGACAAAACTCGCGGCCTCGGCCTGCAGCGCCGCGGCCGACATCTACCGCGCTGCGTCGCGCGCGATTTCTGTGAGCGGGGCTATGACTGATCCGGGCCGGTGAAACGAGGTGATCGTGGTACCGTATCCCATGGCGTATCGCTCCTTTGGGAGGGTCTGGCGGGCTTCGACACCCCGCCACGATACGGCGCCCTCTCAGGCCGCATCCCCAAACTCAGTCGTCGTTCTCGATCTGCCCGAACCAGCCGCTCAGGATCGACCCCGACATCGTCGACCTTCTAGAGCGGCGGGCAATGGCCGCATTCCGGCAGTTCCTCCCAGCCGCGAACCCGGCAATAGGGCGTGCATTCTCCGGCTCTCGTCGGGTGCGACGATCGGATCGCTCTGGCCTGTCAGGATGAGCACGGGGCACGCACAGTGCGACAGGTCCGGCCGCGAGTCCGGACGCGACACGACCGCATCGATCTGCGCCTCGAATGCCTTGAGCCCGATCGTCTCGGCTGCACCGACGAGCGCCTTGCGAAGCTCATCCGCCAGCAAGGCCGGGCGGTAATAGGCACTTCTCGAGGTTGGCCGCCTGGTAGCGCCGCATGCCGTCAATGCTGGCAAGATCCAGCGTCTCCTGCCGGCCCTGTCGGGCGGCTTCGGACTCGGGGGCGGCCGTGGTCGAGATCAAGGTCAGGCTGAGCAGCCGCTCGGGCGCCCGACGCAGGATCTCGAACGCAATGTAGCCGCCCATCGACCAGCCCACGAGGTGGAATCGCGTCGGCGATTGATGCAGCACCGCATTGGCCATCGCCGCCATCGTGTCGGCCCGCCGATGGCCGAAAGGAACGACGAGGGGATGTGCGCCGACAATGCGCTGGCAGAGCGGCAGCCAGGACGTGCCCTCGGCCTGTGGGCCGGGAACGAGAACAACGGGTTCCATCGGTCAGACAGTCCCCGCGCGCGCTTCTGCAACGCGATGGCAGGCCGTCCTGTGGTCCGCCCCGTCGGGGAGCAGGTGCGGCACCTCGCGCGCGCACCGGCCGTCGGCCAGTGGACAGCGCCTGTGGAAATGGCAGCCCGGCGGCGGGTCGAGCGGGTTCGGCAGCTCTCCGCGGGGCAACGCGCGGCTCTCCGGGTTCGACGGCTTCGGATGCGGAACCGAGTCGATCAGCATCTGGGTATAGGGGTGCTGCGGCCGCTCGAAGACCTCTTCGGCCGGCCCTGTCTCGACGATGCGCCCCAGATACATGACGGCGACTCGGATCGCGTCGCCGAACCACAGGGCGAACTGGCGCCAGAGCGGCTGATCTCTCGTTGAGTAGCCCGGGACCGGCGTCGGGAGCCCCGTGGGAGGTAAGCGTATGGCGACGATCAGGGATGTGGCCAGGCTAGCAAATGTGTCCCCGACGACCGTGTCGGCCACGCTGAGCGGTTCCGCAGCCGTCAGTGAAGAACTGAAGAAACGGGTCATGGACGCCGTGCACCGCGCCAACTATCAGCCTGATCGGAACGCCCAGAGCCTTCGCCGCGGCGTCTCGACCACGATCGGGCTGATCGTTCCGGATATCGTCACACCGTGGGCCTCTCACCTGGCGAAGGCCACCCAGCGATCGTTGTCGGACCGCGGCTACAACATGCTGCTGGCCAGCAACGAAGACGATTCCGAGCGCGAATTCCGCGATATCGACCTGATGATCAGCCACCGGGTTGCCGGCCTGCTGATTGCACCGACCAGCCTGGGAGAGGGCTATGCCGAGCGGTTTGCCGCCTCGGTCAGCTGTCCGGCGGTGCTGGTCGACAGAATTGTCGCCCCCGAGCGGTTCGATGTCGTGGTTGACGATAATCGGCTCGGCGGGCGCATGCTGGCCGACTACCTGTTGCGCTGCGATCACCGGCGCATCGGGATGCTGGTGGGCCGCGCGGGAATCTCGGCGTCCGACGAGCGGTTCGAGGCGGTGTCGGAGGCGCTCTCGACGGAAGGCGCTCCCCTCTCGCCGGACCTGACGCGCCACGGCATTCACACGGTCGACCAGGCCTACTCGGCCGTTCAGGAACTCATGACCGGTCCTGACCGTCCGACCGCGATCATTTGCATCTCGCATCACCAGGGACGCGGCGCGATGGCGGGGTTGAAGAACATGGGGCTGCCCGTTCCCGATGCCGTGTCCGTCATCAGCTTCGACGGCTTCAACCCGGATGAGGGCTGGCACCCCTCCATCACCTCGCTGGTTCAGGACACCGCCACGCTCAGCAATCTGGCGGTCGGGCGGCTTCTGGAGCGCATCGGTGGCGCGGCGGACACCGCGCCGGATGTGATGCGCGTGCGGCCGACCCTGCGGGTCGGGGAGTCCTGTGCCACCGCGCGCCGTTAGGTGGCGCGGAGACAGGGAGAAGCGCAGCTTCCGCAAGCGCGAAACGGGCCGGTCAGCCGAACTCCACCCAGACCGGCCAGTGGTCCGACCCCGTCGCCGTGTCGTCGATATGTGCGTCGCGCACCCTGTCGGCCAGGTCGCTCGAGACGAAGCAATGGTCGATCCGGGCGCCCGCGTTCGGATGCGTCGATCCGGCCGCCTCGTCGTGGCCCGCCAGCACCCAGGCGTCCAGCGGTCCCATCCGGTTGGTCAGCCGCCCGAACGCCTTCGCCTCGCCGCCGACCAGGCGGGTGTATTCCTCGGATCCCGGGCGAAAGTTCATGTCGCCCATCAGGATCCACGACGCCGGCATCGGCGGTGGGGCCTCCTCGGTCCAGCCCGCGGCCGGGTCGGGATGGCCGCCGCACCATGCCCCGCCCTCGAAGGGCGCCGTGTCCAGGATGTCCCGGATGCGGTCGATCTGCGGCAGCCGGGTGAACGGCGACAGGTGGCTCAGATGCACCGAGTACACGCGCACCGGCCCAAGCGGTGTACCGATGACGGCCTCCAGCAGTCCCTGCTGGATCGAGTGATGCTGCCGGTCGCCCCATTTCGGCAGCGGGAAGTTGCGCGACGACAGGATCGGCCAGCGCGACAGGATCATGGTGCCGAACTGCTTGCGCCGATGCACCACGCGCCCCTCGGCCTCGTAGCCCGCATCCATGTCCAGGTTGGCGCCGTAGACCCAGTGATGCCCCGGCAGCGCCTCGGCCAGGGCGGCGGGGCTGTCGACCATGCCGCTGCGCGCCCAGTGCCGGTCGACCTCCTGAAGCGCGATGACATCCGCCTCCGCCACCTCTCCCGCGATCCGGGCCAGGTCGTAACGGCCGTCGGCCCCCAGACCGTACTGGATGTTGTAGCTGACGCATTTCATGCGGCATCCCTCCGGATGCGGGCGGCGATCTCGGGATGATCGATGTTGAGGTACTCCAACCCGAGCTCCATCGCGGTGCGGAACACCGGAAGGTCCAGGTGCGGCGTGTGCACCATGATCTCCAGCCCCAGCTTCCGCGCCGCCTCCAACCGCGAGGCGCGCAGGTCGGGCGCGTGGAACTCCAGGATCGCGGCGCCCGTGGCCCGTGCCTCGGTCAGCTCGGTCAGGTCGCGCCAGTTGACCATGCGCTTCAGCCAGGGCGCGGCCTCGGCCAGCGCGGCGCGGATCGCCGGGTTCTCGGAATAGGTGAAACACCGCTCGCGCAGCCCGGCGCGGGCGATCGTCCCGGCCACCGCCTCGACGTCGGCAGCCTTGACCTCCACGTAGAAATCCACCTGATCCGTCAGTGCGGCAAAGAACGCGTCGAGCCGGGGCAGGGGTTCGCCGGCAAAGTCCGCCCCGTACCAGCCGCCGGCGTCCAGCCGGTCCAGCGTGGCGCTGTGGGTCTCGGCGATCGGCCCGTGCCCGTCCGTGGTCCGCTCCAGCGTCGCGTCGTGCAGCACGTAGAGCACTCCGTCGCGCGATTGCCGCACATCCAGCTCCACGATATCGCCGCCCAACCGCGCGGCAGCCCGCCCGGCGGCGACGGTGTTCTCGGGCGCGTGACGGCAGGCGCCGCGGTGACAGACGATCCGCGTCTTCACGGCGTGATCCTCGCCGAAACGAGCTCGTGGTCCGACAGGTAATCGCCGTCCTCCGACAGCGCCGGCACCACCGCCGGGGCGCCGGCCGTCACGCCGCGGGTGAACAGCCAGTCGAGCCTGCGCAGCGGCCGGTCCCGCGGCGCCCAGGGCGGCAGACGGGTGGTCGTGGCCCCGGTGTTCGCGTGGCGCCAGTCGAAGCCGTGCGCCGCGAAGGTGGCAAAGCAGGGCTCCACCGCCGCCGGGTCCGGCAGCATCTCCGGCCCCGCCGGCCCCGCGTCGCCCAGGTCCCGCGTGTTCAGATCGCCGCCGACCACCGCCGGGCCCGCGCCGTAGAGCGCGTCCAGCGTCTCCAGCAGTCGCGCGATCTGTGCTTGCCGGCCTGCGGCGTCGCTTTCGCTTTCCAGGTGAACCGAGGCCAGCGTCAGCGGCCCAGCGCCCATGTCGATCCGCGCGCCCATCGCCATGCGCCCGCCGACCCGGTACTGGCCGTCGTTTTTCGGCGCGCGCAGGAACCAGCCGCCGCCGTCGTCCAGCGGGATCAGCGCCACCTCGCGCAGCGGCCAGCGCGACAGCAGCGCATTGCCGTGCAGCCCCTGCGCGTTCGGCGTGTCGCCGAACACCTCGGTCTCGCGCAGGTCGCCCGCGCCCAGCTCCACGAACTCGGTGCCGAAGGCGTACCCGACCCCCATCGCCTCGGCGAGGTCGCGGGTCGTGTGCCGCTGGCCCGACCGGGCCATGCCGTGGTCCATCTCGGTCGCCAGCACCACGTCCGCTCCGGCCCGCCGGATCAGCGCGGCCGACGCCGCCACGTTCTTGCACCGCTCGATGTTCCAGGCGGCGACGGTCAGCGCCTCTGCCGTCCGCGCCGGGCCGGGCGGCTGTGCAACCTCGACCGTGGACAGGCAGGGCCAGGCCGCCATGAACTCCGCATGGGCGGCGGCCGATCCCCGGGCCGCCGCGGCCGCGTCCCGTTCCTGCGGCGACGGCGCGGTCATCGCGGCGATGGCGCGCGTGACCGGCCTACGCATGGGCGGCCTCGGGCAGCGACGCGCGGGCCCCGGGCAGGCGCCGTCCGTCCGGGCCGAACAGGATCGTGTCGGCAGCGTCGAACTGCAGGTGCATCAACTCGCCCTCATCTCGTGCCGGGGCCGCGATCGGCTCGATGAACCGGATCGTGCCGAAATCGGTGTAGGCGGTGGTCATCCGCTCGCGTCCCATGGGTTCCACATGGGCCACGCGCGCCTGCAGCCCCCGCTCGGCGGGGTGCAGCATCTCGGGGCGCAGGCCCAGCGTCACCGTCCCCTCGGCGCCCGTCACGGCGATCCGCGCCGCGCCCGCGCGGATCGCGCCCTCATGCACCGTCGCCTCGATCAGGTTCATCGGCGGCGACCCGATGAACCCCGCGACGAACCGCGTGTCGGGTCGCAGGTAGAGATCGTCGGCGGTGCCCACCTGCTCCACCCGTCCGTTCGCCATGCAGACCACCCGGTCGGCCATCGTTGTCGCCTCGATCTGGTCGTGGGTGACGAGGATCGTGGTCACGCCCAGCTCCCGCGTGATCCGCCGGATCTCGGCGCGCATCGACAGGCGCAAAGTCGCGTCGAGGTTCGACAGCGGCTCGTCCAGCAGCAACAGGTTCGGCCGCTTCACCAGTGCGCGGGCCAGTGCCACGCGCTGCTGCTGCCCGCCCGAAAGCTGGCTCGGCCGCCGGTCCAGCAGCTCGCCCACCTGCACCAACTCCGCCATCTCGCGGGCGCGCCTGTCCGCATCCGGCACCTTCTGGAACCGCAGCGGGAACAGGATGTTCTGTAGCACGCTCATGTTTGGATAGAGCGCGTAGGACTGAAACACGATGCCCACGTTGCGGCTGCGCGCCTCGACATCGTTGACGCGGGCGCCGTCGAAGAAGATGTCGCCGGCGGTGGGCCGGTAGACGCCCGCCAGCATGAACAGCGTCGTGGATTTGCCGCAGCCCGAGGGGCCCAGGATCGCGGTGAACTCGCCGTCGGCGATCGACAGGCTCATGTCCGCCACGGCCGTGGCGGCATCCCAGGACTTGGTGAGGTTGCGAAGTTCTACGCGGGCCATGTGCGGGTCTTTCCGTTCGCGGTGTCGATCTGCGGGCGGAGGGCGAGAGGGGGCGCTGCCCCCGTCGCTGCGCGACTCCCCCGGAGTATTTCCGCCAAGATGAAGCCGTGCCGGCGGGCGCGGCGGAAACGCGCGGGTCTCATCCCTTCACGCCCCCCAGCGTCATCTGCGTCAGGTATTTCTGGCAGAACAGGTACAGCACCAGCGACGGAAGGATGTAGAACACGCTCACCGCCGCCACGAGGCCGTAGTCGACGCCCATCACGTCCTCGGCCACGTAGTAGAGGTAGGTCGACATCACCCAGAAGGAGTTGCCGGTCCTGAGCGCGGTGACGAAGACGTACTCTTCCCACCCCTTGATGAAGCCCAGCACCGCGATGGCGATCAGCCCGGCACGGACCTGCGGAAGGACGACCATCCGGAACGCCTGGCGGCGGCTGGCGCCGTCGGTCATGGCCGACATCTCGATGTCCCAGGGCACGGCGTCGAAGAAGCCCTTCATGATGAAGATGAAGAACGGCAGGTCGATGGCCGTCAGCACCAGGATCGGGCCGGACAGGGTGTTCAGCAGTCCCACCCAGAAGATCACCAGGAAGATCGGGATGGTCAGCATCCAGGGATGGAACACCTCGAGGATCAGGAGGCCCTGCAGGAAGCCGCTGCGCCCCCGGAAGGCGAAGCGCGACAGGTAGTAGCCCGCGAGCGTGGCCACGATCACCTTCAACAGCATCGAGGTCGTCGCGACGTAGAAGGAGTTGGCAAAGGCGGTCCAGACCCATGGGAACTGACCGCCCGCCGTCGCCGCGCCGCGGATGTCCTCGATCAGGTTGGGGTTCACCAGGAAGCGGTAGTTGTTCAGGTGCAGCGCCTCGCCCACCATCAGGTAGAGCCCCAGCGCCGCCGCCGCCAGCAGCGCGCCGCCCGCGATCCATCGCTGTTTCCGCCTGGGCAGCGCCACATGCGCCGCGCCGTAGGCGAAGGTCGCCGGCACAAGAACCGCGCAGGCCCGCCACAGCACGTCCGACTCGACGCCGCCGGTGCGGGCGGAAACCGAGATCACGAACATCCAGAAGAACGGCAGCACGATCGGCACTGACACCAGCGTCAGGAAGGCGATCAGCAGGCCGTTCTTCCACAGCCGCGCGCGCCGGGACTGCCGCGCCAGCATCTCCCAGTCGGGCCGCGCGGGCGCCTCCACGCGGATCGGCGTGCCGGGGGCGCCGGCGGTGATCTCGCTCTGCGCCATTCAGTGCACCTCAATCCGCGGCCGCGCCAGCAGCGCCTTCATGTTCGCCAGCCGGTAAAGGATCAGCGCCACCGCGACCCCCACTACGATCAGGATCAGGGTGATGGCGGCGCCGTAGGCGTACTGGCCCGATCCGATGTCGGGCGCCAGCGTCTTGGTATAGGCCAGCATCGCCATCGTCATGGTCGACCGCGCCGGCCCCATGATCAGGAATATGTACTCGAACGACACCAGCAGGGCGAGCGCCTGGAACACCGTGATGTAGGACAGGGGCCAGCGCAGGTGCGGCAGAACGATGTGCCGCACGACGGACAGTGACCCGGCCCCGTCTGCGCGGGCGGCGTGGAACAGGTGCTCGGGGATCGACCGGATCGCGCTGGTCAGGATCAGCATCCCGATGGACGCGCCGATGAACCCGTTGGCGAAGACGATCAGCACCATCGGCGCGTCCAGCTTCATGTTGATCGGCGCGATCCCGAACACGCCCAGCACCTGGTTCAGCAGCCCCCGCTCGGTCGGGTCCACCGACCACAGCCACAGCAGCGCGTAGACCACCGACGGCGACATCCGCGGCAGAAGCCAGATCGCCCGGTAGATCCCGCCCAGCCAGTCGGGCAGGGCGGTGGTGGTCAGCGCCAGCACCAGCGCGAAGCCCACGTTGAAGATCGTCAGCGTGCAGGTCACGTAGACCGCCGTCAGCATCAGCGCCTTGTAGAAGGAATACCGCAGCTCGAAGCCGAGAAGCGCCTCGTCCGACGGCGTGGCGATCTTGCGGAACTGCTCGGTGGTCAGATCGTCCACCGTCAGCGTCTGGCTCATGTCGGTGAACGCGACCACCAGGTCGACGCCGATCGGGATGACCAGCAGGGCCACCAGGAACAGGCAGGCGGGCCCGAGGAAGACCAGGGCATTGGTGGCTTGGCGGGTGGCACTGGACATGCGGCAGGTCTTCGTCGGTACGATAAGTGTCGGGGCGGGCGTCCCCCTCCCCCGGTCGGGGGAGAGGGGGAAGGGCACGGGGGCAACCGCCCCGCACCCGGTGGATCAGTCGAGGATGATCACGTCGTCACCCAGCTCGATCTCCATCTCCTCGATGACGAAGGCGGTGGCGTCCTCGGGGCTCATCTCGCCGGTCTCGACCGCCTGTACGCCCATGAAGGTGATCGCGTTGTACTGGCCGATCTTGGCGTGGTTCGGCATGAACTCGGCATAGTCCAGCATCGGCGTGCCGGCGATCAGCGCCCAGCCCTTGTCCTGGAACTCGGGCATCGCGGTCTGGCCGTAGTTGATCGGCGTGTGGTTGGTCGTCACCGCGTGCTTGGTGTTCGGCACGTGCTGCGACGCCATGGCGACGAGCATCGCGGCGATGTCCTTGTTCTCGGTGTCGCCGACCACGTAGACGATCGGGTGCGAAAGGTTCTTCGGCTCGCCGCCTTCCTCGCCGGCCGGGGCGTGGATCCAGGTCAGCTTGTCGAAGTACGCGTCGGCGTTCGACAGGTCGAAGGCCTCCATCTGCGCACCCACGTTCCAGATGCCGTGGAACTTGCCCATCGCCTTGCCCGAGCGGAAGGCGTCATGCACCGAGTCCCAAGTCCAGGTCGTCAGGTCGGCGGGCAGCGAGCCATTGTCGACGCAGTAATCCAGCCACTCGTAATAGTCCTGCAGGCCAGAGCGGGTGATCTGCAGCCTGGCCTCCTCGTCGTTGTAGATGTCGATGCCGAAGGCGGCCATCGCCATCTGGAAGTCGGGGCCCACATTCGGGCGGTGCACCCAGCCGTATTCGGCGGCGCCGCTATCCACCGCCTCGGCGGCCAGGTCGCACCAGTCGTACATGGTGAACTCGCCCGCCTCGACGCGGCCCTGCAGGTTCGAGATGAACGCCTCGTCCTTGCCCATCTCGCGCAGGATGTCGTTGTTGACGAAGAACATTCGCACCTCGCTGTCCTGCGGGATGCCGTAGCGCTCGCCCTTGTACTTCACCGCGTTCCACAGCGACGGGATGATGTCGGCATACATCGTCTCGTTGGCCGCGATATGCTCTTCGAGGTTGGCGGCGAACTCGGCCTCGACGAAGGACCCGATCCACTCGTGCGCGGCCACCGCGATGTCGGGCGTCTCGCCCACCGAATGCGCCTTCAGAAGGTCGAGCGCGTCGGCGTCGAAGCCCTTGGCGTTGGTCTCGATCAGCTCGACCGTCACCCGGGTGTCCGCGCCGGCGGCCTCGAACATCCGGTTCAGCTGTTCGGCCGCGTCCATGATGTTGCCGGCGCGCAGCGGGCCGGAGCGGTCGGCGCGTGACCACAGCGTGACGGTAACGTCCTCGGCCGCGACCGGCGCGACATGGGCGGTGGTGGCCAGAAGTGCCGCAGTGGCGGCGGTCAGAATGGTGCGTTTCATGGGATCCCCCTGTAGGTCCGCAAATCAGACGCCAGGAGACTGGGATTGGCACATGACCGTGATGTGAAGCTGGCGATACATCCGTATGAATTCGCGGGGCGCCGCGGCGAACTGGCCCCGGCAGAAGGGGCCGCCGAAAAGCCGATCTACCTGGCGATCCGCGGTCACGAGAAAACGTCAAGGACCGTCAGAGGGTGAGTGGCTTTCGCTGATCCGGCGGAAGGGGAGCATGAGAGCGTGCATCTCGTCTCGATCAGCCAAGGTCGCGTCCACCGTATCGTCGTGGCGCGCGGTACGCGCGAAGGCAAGCGGATCAATTTTGCTCTCCCTCATCCGGTCGCCCCCGGCGCAAAGGGGATCGGGGTCGTCCCGTGGTGCAATGGCACTGACGCGACCAGCATCTGCGCCTACGACCTGACGCGCTGCCAGGCCACCCCGCGCGGCGGACACGCGAGTCTCAGCCTCAAAGTCGGCCCGACTGGCCCCGTCG
>NZ_JARGYC010000074.1 GCF_029168335.1 Psychromarinibacter sediminicola | reverse complement strand
GGGGCGCTGCCCCCCAGACCCCCCGGCGTATTTGCAACGAGAAGAAGATGGGAGGAGTGCCCATGTCTGAGGGTGTACGCTGCATGTGGATGCGGGGCGGGACCTCGAAGGGCGGGTATTTCCTGGCCGGGGACCTGCCCGAAGACCGGGATGCGTTTCTGCTGCGGGTGATGGGCTCTCCGGACGTGCGACAGATCGACGGGATGGGCGGGGCGGACCCGCTGACCTCGAAGGTGGCCGTGGTGAAGCGGTCGGAGCGCGACGGGGTCGACGTGGACTATCTGTTCCTGCAGGTCTTCGTCGACCGGCCCATCGTGACGGATGCGCAGAATTGCGGGAATATCCTGGCGGGCGTGGGGCCCTTCGCCATCGAGCGCGGGCTGGTGCCGGCGCAGGAGGGCGAGACGCGCGTGGCGATCTTCATGGAGAATACCGGGCAGGTGGCCGTGGAGACGGTGCAGACGCCGGGCGGCGTGGTGTCGTATGAGGGGGACGCGCGGATCGACGGCGTGCCGGGCGGCGCGGCGCCGGTGCCGGTGGAGTTCGAGGACACGGCCGGGTCGTCCTGCGGGGCGCTGTTGCCGACCGGGAAGGCGTGCGACGTGGTCGAGGGCGTCGAGGTGACGATGATCGACAACGGGATGCCCTGTGTCGTGATGCGCGCCTCGGACATGGGGATCTCGGGCGAGGAGACGCCGGAGGCGCTGGAGGCGAACGAGTACCTGCGGGCGAAGCTGGAGGCGATCCGGCTGGCCTGTGGCCCGATGATGAACCTCGGCGATGTTTCCGAGAAATCGGTGCCGAAGATGACCATGGTGAGTGCACCGCGGGACGGGGGCGCGATCGCGACGCGGACCTTCATTCCGCATCGCTGTCACAAGACCATCGGGGTGCTGGGGGCGGTGTCCGTCGCCACCGCCTGCCTGATCGAGGGCTCGCCCGCCTACGAGTTGGCGGAGCGGGGCGAGGGCGGGACGCGGACGCTGTCTGTAGAGCATCCGACCGGCGAGATGACCGTGGTGGCGACGCTGGACAACAATGGCGAGGTCGCCTCGGCGGCGATCCTGCGCACGGCGCGGAAACTGATGGATGGAGAGGTGTTCGCATGAGCGAGGAACAGGTGATGGATCCGGACTGGCTGGTGTTTCACCCCAACCCGAAGAAACCGGATTTCAAGCTGCCTGCCGGCGCGGTGGACGCGCATTGCCATGTCTTCGGGCCGAAGGATGAATTCCCGTTCGCGCCGGAGCGCAAGTACACGCCCTGCGATGCCGGCAAGGACAAGCTGTTCGAATTGCGCGATTTCCTGGGCTTCGAGCGCAACGTGATCGTGCAGGCGACCTGCCACGGCAAGGACAACCGCGCGATGGTGGATGCCTGCCGCGCCGCCGGCGACAGGGCGCGGGGGATCGCGTCGGTCGGGCCGGACATCACCATGGACGAACTGACCGAGATGGACGAGGCCGGCGTGCGCGGCGTGCGGTTCAACTTCGTCAAGCGGCTGGTGGACTCGACCCCGCGCGAGACCTTCCTGACCATCGCCGACAAGATCAAGGAGCTGGACTGGCACATCGTCGTCTACCTGGAGGCGCAGGATCTGGAAGAGCTGATCCCGTTCCTGAAACAGCTGCCGACCCCGCTGGTCTTCGACCACATGGCCCGGCCCGAGGTGGACAAGGGCGTCGATCATCCGGATTTCCAGCGCTTCATCAACTTGCTGGATGAGTGCGAGACGATGTGGTCGAAAGTGACCTGCCCCGAGCGGCTGACCAAGCAGGGGCCGCCCTATGACGACGTCGTGCCTTATGCGCAGGCCATCGTCGAGAGGTTCCCGGACCGGGTGCTGTCGGGCACCGACTGGCCGCATCCGAACATGAAATCGCACATGCCCGACGACGGGGTGCTGGTGGATTTCATCCCGCGGATCGCGCGGACGGAAGAGTTGCGGCAGAAGCTCCTGGTGGACAACCCGATGCGGCTCTACTGGGCGCGCTAGCGGCGGCGCCCGGTCATACGGCCCTGTTATTCACGCCCTTCCCGGCAGCCGGTCGGGAAGGGCTTTTTTGTTCGCGCGTTAAAGGGTTTGCGGGCCACCCGGCGGTATAAGTTTTCCGTTCCCTATATTCGATTCGCGCCGCCGGGCCGGGCCGCTTGATCCAGGTCAAACGGGCAAGCGGGATTCCATGCGAAGGACGTGAAAACCGCAGGAGGAGACGATGGACCAACCTGGTTACGACTATCATATCGACATCCCCGGCACGACGATCTTCGACGGCAAGCAGGCGATGAAGGGCTATGCGCTGAACAAGATGTGCTACGACTTCAACCGAGCCGAGAACCGCGAAGGGTTCAAGGCGGACGAAGAAGGCTGGATGGAGAAATACGGCCTGAACGAGGGGCAGAAGCAGGCGATCCGCGACCGCGACATCCTGAAGATGATCGAGGAGGGCGGCAACATCTACTACCTCGCCAAGCTCGCCGGCATCTTCAAGCTGAGCGTGCAGGACGTGGGCGGGCTGCAGACCGGGCGCACCACCGAGGAATTCCAGGACTACCTGAAGAGCCAGGCGTAAGGGAGGCGGCAATGGCAACTGTACTTGGCGGCATCACCACGTCGCATATCCCCGCGGTGGGCAATGCGATCCAGAAGGAACTGTACGACGATCCGTACTGGAAGCCCTTCTTCGACGGCTATCCGAAGGTCCATGCCTGGATCAAGGAGCACAAGCCGGACTACTGCATCAACATCTACAACGACCACGGGCTGGGCTTCTTCCTGGACCGGATGCCGACCTTCGCCATCGGCGCGGCGCACGAGTACCGCAACGAGGACGAGGGCTGGGGGCTGCCGTCGCTCGACCCGTTCCCGGGGGCGCCGGAGCTGAGCTGGCACATCATCGAGTCGATGGTGGCCGATCACTTCGACATCACCTCGTGCCAGGAGCTGGCGGTCGATCACGGCTTCGTGGTGCCGATGCAGCTGTTCTGGCCGGGCGCGCCGCACAACCCGGACATGCCGAAGACGGTGCCGATCAGCGCCAACACGGTGCAGCACCCGATCCCGACGCTGGCGCGCGCGCTGGAATTCGGCCGCGCGCTGGGCAAGGCGCTGCGGTCCTTCCCGGAAGACGCGAAGATCGTGATCCTGGGGACCGGCGGGCTGAGCCATCAGCTGGACGGGCAGCGCGCCGGGTTCATCAACAAGGAGTTCGACCAGTACTGTCTGGAGAACATCGTGTCGAACCCGGAAGAGCTGACCAAGGTGACGCGGATGGAGCTCGTCGAGAAGGCCGGCGCGCAGGGCACCGAGTTCCTGATGTGGATGATGATGCGCGGCGCGCTGGGCGACGACGTGACCGAGATCACCCGCAACTACCACATTCCGATCTCCAACACCGCCGCGGGCACGCTTCTGCTGGAATGCGCGGCCTGAGCGCTTGAAGTCCCCGAACGCCCCGGCCATCGTGCCGGGGCTTTTTCTGTTGGGGACGACGCGATGACGTTGGTTTACGTGCCGGGGCTGGCCTCGGATGCGCGGGTGTGGCGGCCGGTGGCGGAGCGGGTCGGCGGCGCCTTCGTGATCGCCGACGTCTCCGGGCCGGAGAGGATCACCGACATGGCCGAAGGCGTCCTGGCGCAGGCCGCGGGATCGGTGATCCCGGTGGGCCATTCCATGGGCGGCCGCGTCGCGATGGAGATGGCGCGGATCGCGCCGGAGCGGATGCGCGGGCTGGTGCTGGCCGATACCGGGTATCGGCCGCTGGGGCCGGGGGAGGCGGAGAAGCGGCTGGCCAAGGTCGCGCTCGGCCATCGCGACATGGAGGCGCTGGTCGCGGACTGGCTGCCGCCGATGGTGGACCCCGGCCGGCACGGCGATACGGCGCTGATGGACGACCTGCGCGAGATGATCCTGGCCGCCGGGCCGGACCAGCACGCCCGGCAGATCCGCGCCCTGATCGGGCGGCCCGACGCGGGCGCGTCGCTGGGCGATGTGACCTGTCCCGTGCTGCTACTGGTGGGCGCGACCGACGGCTGGGCGCCGCGGGCACAGCACGAGGAGATCGCAGACCTGGTCGCGGGGCCGGCGAAGGTGGTGGAGGTCGCTGGCGCCGGGCATTTCCTGCCGGTGGAAAAGCCGGACGAGACGGCTGCGGCGATCGCGGACTGGCTGAACCGGCACCGGCTGCGCTGAGCGCTCGGCAGCCCGTGCGGGCTTTCTCGCGCGTTCAGCTGCTCTGGCTGCGCCGGCGGAAGGCGCGCGGCGAGAGGCCGGTCGCGCGCGAGAA
The DNA here is from genome assembly GCF_029168335.1 of Psychromarinibacter sediminicola. Classification (GTDB taxonomy): domain Bacteria; phylum Pseudomonadota; class Alphaproteobacteria; order Rhodobacterales; family Rhodobacteraceae; genus Psychromarinibacter; species Psychromarinibacter sediminicola. Next base: position 17,235 of record NZ_JARGYC010000074.1, on the reverse strand, counting down.
CACCCGGCTGAAATAGGCCGGGTCCGCGAAGCCCAGCGCATAGGCGACGGTCGAGACCGGCAGGTTGGTATAGACGAGGTTGCGCCGCGCCTCGCGGATCAGCCGCTCCTCGATCAGCGCGCTGGCGGGGCGGCCGGTGGCCGTGCGCGCCACGCGGCTGAGATGCGTCGGGCTGACCGCCAGCGCGGCGGCATAGTCGGCGACGGGCCAGTGCTCGGTGTAATGCGCCTCCACGAGCGCCTCGAAGCGTGTCAGAAGGTCCGGGGCGCCCGGCGCATCGCCGTCCGGCCGGGTCGCGGCGAGCGCGCGTGCGATCTGTCCAAGTAGCAGGCCGGCCAACGACCGCAGCACCTGCGCCCGGGCGAAGCCGCGGCCGGGGAACTCGGCGGCGATCCCGCGCATCGTCTCCACCGCGTCCGCGGGCGCGCGCAACAGGGCGGCGCGGTTCAGCACCGGGCGCAGCCCCTCGCCGGGCTGCAGCGCCTCGTCGAGGATCTCGGCCGCCAGCGTGACCACCAGACCCTGTGTCCCGGGGTCGAAGCGGAACCCATGCACGATGCCGACGGGGATGTTCAGAACGACCCCCGGCACCAGCGCCAGCGCCGCCCCGTCGAGGCTCGCCCGGCCGCCGCCGGACTCCACGAACAGCACCTGGTGCAGCCGCGCATGGCGATGCGGGGCGAATTCCCAGTCGTGCAGGCGCGAGCGGGTCTGGATCGTCTCGCAATGCACCACGTCGGGCAGGTCGGCAGATTCGCCGAACAGGTTGTAGGTCTGGATCGGATCGGGGGCTGTCATGTCCGATGCGTACAAGTATTGGCCCGTCCGGTCCATGGGGAAACGGCCCCCGCTGCGCTAGACAGACGGCGACACGAAGGAGGAGAAACGCACATGAAAACCCAGGTCTGCATCATCGGCGGCGGCCCGTCGGGGCTGATGCTGTCGCAGCTTCTGCACCTGAAGGGCATCGACACGGTCGTGCTGGAAAAGCACAGCCGCGAATACGTGCTGGGCCGCATCCGCGCCGGGGTGCTGGAGCACGGCTTCGCCGAGCTGATGCGCGAGGCGCAATGCGGCGAGCGGATGGACCGCGAGGGCGAGATCCATGACGGGTTCTACATCGCCCATGACGGACAGCTGGACCGGGTGGACCTGAAGAAATACTCCGGCGGCTCCTCGGTGGTGGTCTACGGCCAGACCGAGCTGACCCGCGATCTCTACGAGGCGCGCGACCGGATGCAGGGCAAGGTGATCCACAATGTCGAGGACGTGGCGCTGCACGACATCGACGGCAAGGCACCTTACGTCACCTATCGCGACGGCGACGAGATCGTCCGCATCGACTGCGACTACATCATCGGCGCCGACGGGTTCCACGGGCCGTCGCGCAAGGCGATCCCCCGGTCCGTCCTGAAAGAGCACGAGAAGGTCTATCCGTTCGGCTGGCTGGGCGTGCTGAGCCGCACCAAGCCGGTCAGCCCCGAGCTGATCTATGCCAAGCATCCCCGCGGCTTCGCCCTGTGTTCGCTGCGCAGCCAGGTGCTGTCGCGCTATTACATCCAGGTGCCGCTGACCGACAGCGTCGAGGACTGGCCGGACGCGGCGTTCTGGGCCGAACTGAAGGCGCGGCTGCCGCAGGAGGTCGCCGACCGGATGGAGACCGGCCCGTCGATCGAGAAGTCCATCGCGCCGCTGCGCAGCTTCGTGGCCGAGCCGATGCGCTATGGCAACCTGTTCCTGGCCGGCGATGCGGCGCATATCGTGCCGCCGACCGGGGCGCGCGGGCTGAACTCGGCGGCTTCCGATATCTACTATCTCTATCACGCGATGGTGGACCACTACCTGAACGGCGACGATACGGGGCTGGAGACCTATTCGCAGAAGGCGCTGGCGCGGGTGTGGAAGGCGCAGCGGTTCTCCTGGTGGATGACCATGCTGATGCACAGCTTCCCGGACGCGATCTCCTACGACCAGCGGCTGCAGCAGACCGACCTGGACTACCTGTTCTCGTCGGACAAGGCGCTGGGGTCGCTGGCGGAGAACTACGTCGGGCTGCCGTTCTAAGCGGTTTCGCCGCGCGGTCGCGCGTCGGTCCGGGCCCGGTTTATCCCCGGCCCGCCTTGCTCTAGCGTGCCGGCATGGAGGAGGTATCGCCCATGTGGACCCCGTCGGAACGCTATCCCGACCCGTCCGTCGAAGTGCTCGACGAACGCTTCCGCGGCCTGATCCTGTGGCATGCCCGGGTCGAGCGGCTCTACGAGGGCACCCGCTGGGGCGAGGGGCCGGTGTGGTTCGGCGACCAGCGCTGCCTTCTGTGGTCGGACATCCCGAACGACCGGATGCTGCGCTGGGAGGAGGAGACCGGCGCGGTGTCCGTCTATCGCAGGGGCGGGCATACCAACGGCAACACGCGCGACCGGCAGGGGCGGCTGATCTCCTGCCAGCACGCGGCGCGGGCGGTGGTGCGCACCGAGATCGACGGGACGCGGACGGTGCTGGCCGACAGCTTCGAGGGCAAGCGGCTGAACGCGCCGAACGACGTGGTGGTGAAGTCCGACGGCTCGGTCTGGTTCTCCGACCCGACCTTCGGCATCCTCAGCCATTACGAGGGCGGCGTGGCCGAGCCGGAACTGCCCACCAACGTCTACCGCATCGACGGCGAGACCGGCGAGATGACCGTGGTGATCGAGGGGATCGTCCAGCCGAACGGGCTGTGCTTCTCGCCCGGCGAGGACCGGTTGTACCTGGTGGAATCCGGCGCGCAGCCGCGGCGCATCCATGTCTTCGACGTCACGGCCGACGGGCGCGGGGCCGAGAACGGGCGGGTCTTCGTGGATGCCGGCGGCAACGGCACGCCGGACGGGTTCCGCTGCGACGTGCAGGGCAACCTCTGGGCCGGCTGGGGCCTGGGCGAGGGCCTGGACGGCGTGCGGGTCTTCGCGCCGGACGGCACGGCGATCGGCCATATCCACCTGCCAGAGCGCTGCGCCAACCTGTGCTTCGGCGGGCCGCACCGGACGCGGCTGTTCATGGCCGCGGCGAAGTCGCTCTATTCGCTCTTCGTGAAGGTGCAGGGCGTGGGCTACGCCTGAATCCGCTGGTATCCCCGCGCGGTTCCGGGCGATATGGCCGCATGACACGCACGGACTGGATCGATACCGGCGTCCTGCTGCTGCTGGGCGCCGCGGGGGGTACGCTCGCGGCCTGGATCGGGGTGCCGATGCCCTACATGATCGGCAGCCTGACGTTCAGCGCGGCCTACACGATCGCCTGGGGGCAGCTCGGACGCGAGGTGGCCTTTCCCCGGCCGCTGCGGTTCTTCTTCGTCGGCGTGATCGGGGTGATGATCGGCAGCCGGTTCACGCCGGACCTGCTGCCGCTCTTCCCGGTGCTCTGGCCGTCCTTTCTTGCGGTGACGGGGTTCGTCGTCGTTTCCCACGCCTACGGCTATTTCGTGCTGCGCGGGCTGGGGCGGTACGACCGGACGACGGCGACCTATGGCGCGATGCCGGGCGGGCTGATCGAGGCGATCACCATGGGCGAGAAGGCCGGCGCCGACGTGAAGGTGCTGACGGTCCAGCACTTCGCGCGGATCATCCTGGTGGTGGTGACGGTGCCGATGCTGTTTCTGTGGCTGGGCGGCGAGGCGGTGGGAAGCTCGGCGGGCCAGGCGCTGGACAATGGGCCCTCGGCCTGGACCGACCTGGTGCTGATCGCGGTGCTGGCGCCGGCGGGGCTTTGGGTCGGGCGGCGGCTGCACCTGCCGGCAGGGCAGCTGATGGGGCCGCTGGTGGTCTGCGGGGGGCTGCAGCTGGCGGGGGCGGTGGCGCTGCACCCGCCGCCCTGGCTGTTATGGACGGCGCAGCTCGTGGTGGGCGCCGGGCTGGGCGCGCAGTTCGCGGGGGCCAGCGGCCGGGTGCTCGGCAAGGCCTTCGGGCTGGGGCTCGTCTCGGTGGCCGGGATGCTGGTGATCGGCGCGGGCGTGGCGGCGGGGCTGACGCGGGCCACGCCCGAGGGGTTCGAGCCCCTGTTCGTGAGCTTCGCACCGGGGGGCATGACCGAGATGGCGCTGATCGCGCTGAGCCTCGATGCCAGCCCGGTGATCGTGACGGCGCATCACCTGGCGCGGATCATGTTCGCCGTGGTGATGGTCGGCTGGGTGAGCCGGAGGATCCGGCGCACCAGCTAGTGTCCGAGGTTGGACGCCCTATTAACACCCTGATTCCATTATATATAGCGCTAACAGGACTTCTTCTGGTCGGAAATATCCCGGGGGGGTTGGGGGGCTGGCCCCCCAACGAACGCATAAGCGTGCGCCGCAGGCGCTCATTTCTCAGACGGTCACCGCCAAAGCCAGGCCATCGAGGCGAAGAGCCCCTGCAGCTTCGACAGCCCGCGGTTCAGCGGGCCGCGGCGGGCCGGGATACCCGCTTCAAGGCGGTCGACCACCACTTCGGCCGGGCAGGAGCGGCCGGTGACGGGGTCGTGGTAACGCGGATAGGCGATGAGCGCGGCGTGGGCCAGCGCCGGGCGCGTCGGGCGGGCCTGGCGGCGGGCCGGGACGGGGCCGAGATCGGTGGTCAGGCCCCAGCCGGCGTAGAACGGTGCGCCGAGGCAGGTGACCGGGCGGCCGCGTAAGAGCGCCTCGAAGCCCAGAAGCGAGGTCATGGTCCAGATCTCGTCCACCGCCTCGATCAGCGCGACCGGGTCGGCGTGGGAGAGGACCATGTCGGCCGCGGCCGTGGCCTCGGGCGGCAGGGCGCCGGGGCGCAGGCCGGCCTCGACGTCCGGGTGCGGCTTGTAGAGAAGGACGGCGTCGGGATGGGCCGCGCGGGCGGCCTCCAGCAGGGCGCGGTTGGTAGAGACGTCGCCGGTGCCCTTGAGGATCGAGGCGTCGTCCTCGACCTGGCCCGGCACCAGGATGCGATGCCCGGCGGGGAGGTCGGGGAGCGTCGCGGACGCGAGGTTGTATTTCGACAGGCGTGCGGCGGTGAGGCGGGCGATCAGGCGCTCGGCGCGATGCAGGCGGGTGGGGGAGAGCCGCGCGGCCTCGGCCACGCAGCGCTCCAGCCGGCTGGGGCGGGTCGGGTCGTAGTAGATGCCGGTGTCGTCGAGAACGAGCGATAGCGGCGGCACCAGCTCGGCGCCGAGGCCGCGGGAGCGCAGGAAACCGTCCTCGACGCGCAGCAGGCCAGGGCGCCCGTCAGAGCGCTCGTCGGTCCCTTGCAGGCCCTCCTCGCTGGCGGCCCGGGCGAGCTCCGGCGTCTCGCGGCCGGCCCAGACCATCAGGCGGCGGCCGTCGCGCGCGGCCAATGCGGCGGCGCGGGCGGGATCGTCGGCAAAGCGCATCCGGCGCGTGCCGCCGAAGACCTGCTGCAGCGGGCGCCGCTTCCACAGGCGCATGCCGACGGCGACATAGCCGTGGCGGTCGGCGCGCCAGGCATGGGCCTCGGCCTCCAGCGCGGCGATCGCCTCTTCCAGCGTGCAGAGCCGGTCGCGGAACGGGTCGTACCAGGTGGGATAGAGGATCATCGCCGCGGCGAAGAGCTGGGCGCGGGTCAGGTTGCGGCCGCGCCGGGGGAAGGCCGCCTCGTCCTGCGTCAGGCCCCAGCCGGCATAGAAGGGCTGGCCGAAGACGCGGGGGCGGTGGCCGGCATGGATCGCCTCGGCCCCGAGCCCGGACGACACGGTATAGACCGCCACCGCGCCCTCCATCAGGGTCCAGGGGCTGACCGGGTCGGTGAGCAGCGTGACGCGGTCGGTCGCATCCTCCGGCCCGAAATGGCCGGGGCGGTGGCCGGCGCGGGTTTCGGGGTGGCTCTTGACGACGATGCGGGCGCCGGGGCTTTCCTCCAGCGCCGCCACCAGCATCTCGCGGAAGGTGGCCGGTGTCGCGCCGCCATGGGTGATCGAGGCGTCGCCGCGGGTCTGGTCGATGACCAGCACATAGGGCGCCTTGGGGACCGGCAGGGCGGGGTCGAAGGCGTTGTATTTCGACAGATGGGACTCGCGCAGCCACTCCGACGCGGCGCGGGCGCGGTCCAGAAGCGGGGTGTCGTCCAGCGGATGCGTGGCGAGCAGGGTTTCGAGGTCGCAGGGCTGCGACGCATCGAAATGCACGCCGGTCCGGTCGAGATGCAGGCCGATGGGCGGGCTGCGGCCGGCGCGGCCGGGATGGAGCGAGCGCAGGAGCGCGTCCTCGACCCGCAGGAGGGGGGCGCCCGTGCGGGCGGCCACGGCCTCGCCGCGCGGGGCGGTGGGGCTGTGGCCCCAGACGCCGACCCAGTCGCCGGGGCCGGGGCGGCCGAGGCGCAGCTGCCAGCCGGCCAGTGCCAGGATGCGGCGGATGCGGCGGTTCTTCAGGAAGCCGCCGTTGTAAACGAAAAGCCGCCGGGACGTTTCCGTCCCGGCGGCCCTGTGGTCTTCGCGGCCGTCGGCCACCCTAGTTATTGTTCAGGTTGTCCGCGATGCTCGCGAGGCTGGAGGCCAGACCCAGCGTGCCGGACACGGCCGACAGGGCCTTGGACCATTGCGCGAAGGGCGCCTCGGTCACGTAGACGGTGTCGCCGTCGCGGATCACGAAGTCGCGGGCCAGGAACAACCCGTTGGGCTCGGTCAGGTCGAGCACGTAGACCAGGCGCTGGGCGCCGATCAGGTCGGTGCGGCCCAGGACCTGCTTGGCGATCTCTTCGGGCTCGTTGCGGAAGATGAAGACGCCGGTGGGGTCGCCGGTGGTGGGCGACAGGCCGCCGACCTGGGCGATCGCCTCGATCGCGCTGATCGTCTGGGTCTCGAAGCGCACGCGGGTCTGGTTGCCGGTTGCGCCGAGCGCGGTGAAGCTGCGGGTGTCGGCCTCGACCAGCACGCGGTCGCCGCCGCGCAGGGCGATGTCGGCCTGCGGATCCTCGAACAGCTCCTCGAACCAGACCTCGCCGGTATGGCCGTTGCGGATCACCTTGACGCGGGCGGTCTCGGGCTCCACCGCGACGCCGCCGGCGCGGGCCAGCATGGCCGAGAGGGTGCGCGTGGGCCGTTCGATGGCGAACACGCCCTGCTGGGTCACGGCGCCCGTCACGGTGACGGTGGCGCCGTCGCCGGCGACGCGGCGGACCATCACCTGCGGGTCCGGGGTCTGGTCGGCGAGGCGTTCGGTGATCAGCCGGCGGATCGCCTCGGGCGTGTTGCCCGCGGCGCGGATGCGGCCGGCATAGGGCACGAAGATGAAGCCCGCGCCGTCGACCTGCACCTCTTCCAGCATCGTGGCGTTCAGCCCCTGGCCGGCCAGCAGGCCGTCGTCGACGTTCTCGTAGATGGTCAGGCCGAGCGTATCGCCGGGGCGGATCGTGTCGGAGCCGACGATGCCGGCATTGCGGAACGCCGCCGAGAAGCCCAGGGCCGGGACCACCGCGGTGGCCCGGGTCACGCGGTCGTTGACCGAGACGATGAAGGCGTCGCCCTCGCGCTGGACCGATCCGGAGTAGATTTCACGCTTGTTGGGCCCGACTCGCGGGAGGCCGCAGCTCGCGGTAAAGCCCACCAACACCAAAAGGGCGGCCGCACGCGCCCAGCGGGATGCCTTGATTTTCACTGCCCGGTCTCCTCGACCTGTGTAATTCTGCCTCAGCTTTTTGAGCCAAGGTATCGGAAACAGGCCGTATTTGCCAGACGTGTTTGGTTCAGGGGGCTATTTGACGACCCGCAACTGTTGCCTTGGTGCCGCTGTTCCCTTTTCCAGCGCGTCGTAGGGGTCTTCCTGCGCGAGCATCATGTCGACCACCTGGCGCAGGAGTTGCCGCCGGCCGCGGGCCGAGTAGAAGCCGCCGGCGACCTGCGATGTCTCCAGCAGGAAGTGGCGATAGTCGCGGTAGGCGCGGTTGTCGGGGCGGGTGGGATGCGCGAAGAACTCCGGCAGCCGCTGGGTCGAGACGAATTCCGGCTTGGCATAGACGGCGCGGCCGAAGACGCGGATCGGCAGGCCGCGCCAGAGCACCTGCTGCGCGGCGGTGGAATTGACGGTCACGGCGCTGCGGGCGTGGTCGAGCAGCTGGGCGAGCTTGCCGCCGCGGACGAAATGCACCCGGTCGGCCACGCCATAGGTCCGGGCCAGGCGTTTCACGTCGTCGCGGATCGGCGTGCGGCCATCCTCCAGCGGATGGGCCTTGAACACCAGGTGGTGGTGGGCGGGCGCCCCGGCGGCGAAGCCCTCGATCACCAGGTCGAGGAATTCGGCCATGCTGTCAAAGCGGCTGTGGGCGCGGAAGCTTGAATCGTGGGCCAGCTGCAGCAGCGCCAGGTGATAGGGGAAGCCGCCGGTCTTGACCCGCCAGGTGGCCTGCACTCGGTCGGCCCAGAGCCAGGGCATCAGCAGCAACCGCTTGAGATAGAGGCGGAATTCCTGGACGACGGTCATCTCGCGATGGGCCTGGAAACCGCCGTAGCGGCGGTTGGCCAGCATCAGCAGGCCGTGATAGGCGGCGCCGTAGAACACGTGGTGGCGCATGTCGCCCCAATGCGCCGGGGCCTCGGGGATGTCGAGCTCGGCCTGGGCGAGCGCGCGCTGCATGTCCGGAACGCTCAGCCCCATCAGCGCCGAGTTGCCGTTGGCGCCGCCGCGCTCGTAGGTGACCCAGTAGGGGCGCAGGTAGCCTTCCTCGAACACATGCACGGTCAGCTGCAGCGACGTCGCGATCTCGACGGCCTGCGCATGGGTCGGGCGCACGTCGCCGTAGAGCACGATGTCGGTCACGCCGTGCTCGGCCACGATGCGGCGGAACCTGTCGGGCCAGGCCTCGGCCGTGTCCTGGAAGGGAATATAGCTTCGCCGGTCGCGCCAGAAGAATTCGTCGCCCGCGTTAAACCCCACGCGCCAGACCTCGGCCCCCGCGGCGCGCAGCATCCGGCCGAGTTGGTGGAAGAAGGGCCCGTGCGGCCCCTGCAGGAACAGAAATGTCCGGTTCTCGCCGGATGTCATGCCTTCACTCTCCGTCACCGTCCCGGTTATGCGCGCGCCCGGTTGATAAAGGGATAATATCACGGGTGTTTCGGGCATGGATGTGTCCGGCCTGCAGCGTTTCGGTGCCGGAGACAGTTCCGGCCGTCGCCCCCGGCTATTGCCCTTTCGGGCGCTCGGCGGCAAGGTCGGCGCCGGAGTCGGGCAGAGGAGCGCGCATGTTCACGGGGATCGTCACGGATGTCGGAGAGGTGCTGGAGGTCGAGCAGCGCGGCGACCTGCGGGCCCGGATCACGACGGCCTATGACGTCGAGACCATCGAGATCGGAGCCTCCATCGCTTGCGACGGGGTCTGCCTGACGGCCATCGCCACCGGCAAAACGCCGCGCGGCTGGTTCGACGTGGAGATCAGCGCCGAGACGGTGTCGAAGACCAATATCGGCCGCAACGGCTGGACGGCGGGCAAGCGGATCAACCTGGAACGCGCGCTGAAGGTGGGCGACGAGCTGGGCGGGCATATCGTGTCGGGCCATGTCGACGGGGTGGCCGAGGTGCTGTCGGTCACGCCCGAGGGCGACTCCACCCGCATCCTGTTCCGCGCGCCCGAGGCGCTGGCGCGGTTCATCGCGCCCAAGGGCTCGATCGCGCTGAACGGCACCTCGCTGACGGTGAACGAGGTCGACGGCCGCGACTTCGGGGTGAACCTGATCCCGCACACGCAGGAGGTCACGACCTGGGGCGACATCGCGCCGGGCGACGCGGTGAACCTGGAAGTGGACACGATGGCACGCTACGTCGCGCGGCTGAGGGAGTACGAATGACCGGGATCGGACATAACGGCGGCCCGACGATGGAGCCCGGCCATGGCTGGCGCCGGCACGCCTGGGGCCGGGCGCGCAAGGCGCTGATGCCGAACACCGTGCCGCTGGAGATCGTGCGGCTGCGGGTGAAGCGGGCGCAGGCGCTGGGGCTGGACTACCGCACCTATGCCTCGATCCGCGCCGCCTCGGGACACGACGTGGTGGCGTTTCTGTTCTCGGGCAACGCGCTGGAACTGACGCCGCGGCGGGTGACGGTGCCGGCGGCCGTGGTCGCGCGGCTGACGGAGCTGGACGGCGCGGCGGACCGGCTCGCGGCGGTCTACGCGCCGGTGGCTCCCGAAGCCGTGACCGCGGCCAATCCCGACCTGTTCGAACATGTCGGCCCGGCGCCGGGCTTCACCGGCACGTGGCGGCAGATGCGCGAGCGGATCGGCGCCGCGCTGCGGGCGCGGTCGCTGGCGCCCGACGGCGTCGTCCTGGTCTCGGCCACCGGGGTGGAGCGCGAATGGTGCGCGGCGGGGAAGCTCGCCGGGATCGTCCCGGCCGAGCGGTTCTTCGGCGCAGAGGCCGCGCCGGTCTGAACACGGCCGCCGTCCCGGCCGGTTTCGGCCCGGTCGCGGCGCCGGCGCCCTTCATCCATGTCGCACGGCGCGGGGCGGTCCGCGAATAGCCGCGCTCTCTGGCCAAGCGCGGGCGCATGGGCTATCTGGCGCCGCAGACTCACAGCAGGACGGCCGATGACCAAGACATACGACAGCCCCGGCCCGGTGGAACGGGACTGGTCCGACGCGATTTCGGGCGTCGAGGAGATCATCGAGGACGCGCGCAACGGCCGGATGGTCATCCTGGTCGACCACGAGGACCGCGAGAACGAGGGCGACCTGGTGATCCCGGCGCAGATGGCCACGCCCGAGGCGATCAACTTCATGGCGATGCACGGCCGCGGGCTGATCTGCCTGGCGCTGCCGTCGTCGCGGATCGAGGAGCTGGGCCTGCCGCTGATGGCCTCGCAGAATTCCTCGCGCCACGAGACGGCGTTCACCGTGTCGATCGAGGCGCGCGAGGGCGTGACCACCGGCATCTCGGCGCATGACCGGGCGCGCACGGTCTCGGTGGCGATCGACCCGATGACGGGCGCGCAGGACATCGCGACGCCGGGGCACGTGTTCCCGCTGCGCGCGCGCGAGGGCGGCGTGCTGGTGCGCGCGGGCCATACCGAGGCGGCGGTGGACATCGCGCGGCTGGCCGGGCTGAACCCCTCGGGGGTGATCTGCGAGATCATGAACGAGGACGGCTCGATGGCGCGGCTGCCGGAACTCGTCTCCTTCGCGCAGAAGCACGGGCTGAAGGTGGGCACGATCTCGGACCTGATCGCCTATCGCCACCGGCACGACAACCTGGTGAACGAGAGCGCGGTGAAGGCCGTGACCTCGGAGTTCGGCGGCGAGTGGATGATGCGCGTCTTCACCGACGAGACGCAGGGCGCCGAGCATATCGTGCTGTCCAAGGGCGAGATCGCCGACGGCAACCCGGTGCTGGTGCGGATGCACGCGCTTAACCCGCTGGAGGACGCGCTGGGCCTGGGCCCGCACCCCGCCAACGAATTGCGCAACGCGATGCAAGAGATCGCGCGCGAGGGGCGGGGCGTGCTGGTGATGCTGCGCGACCCGTCGATGAAGCTGGTGACGGACGGGCAGGTCAGCCCGCAGATCCTGCGGCAATACGGACTGGGCGCGCAGATCCTCTCGGCGCTGGGCCTGTCCGAGCTGATCCTTCTGACCAATTCGCCCCTGCCGAAGGTGGTGGGGCTGGACGGCTACGGGCTGTCCATCGTCGACACCCGACCGATCCCCGAGGAGTGAGCATGGCCGGATCCGAGACCCATTACGAGCTGCCGCTGCCGTCCTTCGAGGATCCGGTGAAGCTTCTGATCGTCGTGGCGCCGTTCTACCGCGACATCGCCGACGACCTGGTGGCGGGCGCGCGCGCCGTGCTGGATAAGGTCGGCGCCGAGCACGAGCTGGTCGAGGTGCCGGGTGCTCTGGAGGTGCCGGGCGCGGTGGCGCTGGCGCACCGGCTGTCGAATTTCGACGGCTATGTCTGCCTGGGCTGCGTGATCCGGGGCGAGACGACACATTACGAGACGGTGTGCAACGATTCCTCGCGCGGGCTGATGCTTTTGGGCCTGCAGGGCTGTGCCGTGGGCAACGGCATCCTGACGGTGGAGAACCGCAAGCAGGCCGAGGTGCGCGCCGATCCCGAGGATCAGAACAAGGGCGGCGGCGCGGCAGCGGCGGCGCTGCACCTGATCGCGCTGGCGCGGAAATGGGGGACGCCGAAATCCGGGCTGGGCTTCAAGCCGGCCAGCGAGGAGTACCGGGTCGCCGGCGGCGGCGAGGGGCCGGCCACGGCATGACCAAGCCCCCCAGCAGACGGCAGATGAAATCCGCCGCGCGGCTTTACGCGGTGCAGGCGCTGTTCCAGATGGAGGCGTCCGGCCAGAGCGTCGAGAAGGTGCGCAAGGAGTTCGAGGACTATCGCTTCGGCACCGAGGTGGTCGCGGGCGAGGAGATGGTCGAGGGCGATGCCGACCTGTTCCGCGACGTGACCGAGCGGGCGGTGAACAACCAGGCGCGGATTGACCAGATGACCGACCGGGCGCTGGTGGCCAAGTGGCCCATCGCGCGGATCGACCCGACGCTCCGGGCGCTGTTCCGCGCCGCCGGCGCCGAGTTCATGGCGCCGGACACGCCGCCGCGGGTGGTGATCACCGAGTATGTGGACGTGGCGAAGGCGTTCTTCCCTGAGGGGCGCGAGCCGAAATTCGTGAACGCGGTGCTGGACCACATGGCGCGCGAGGCGAAGCCGGAGGCGTTCTGAGATTCGGTAAGGGCGCTCACAATATCAATATTCACGCATTACTTTTGCGATGAATTTGCGCGAATATAGCACTTATCGAACAATTCGGTCTCTTCCGCTCTGATCCCTAGCAAAGCACGACCGCCGCGTCGGCCACGCGTCTCGCGGAACCGGCGGCCGGGCCCGCGCGTTCTCCGTTTAAATCCACGGAGGACGACATGGCAGACAGGCGACAGGACGACGACGGACACAAGTCCGACATGCACCCGACCGGACCGGCCCGCCCCGAGGCGGCCGAGACGGACGTCACCCGTACCGAAGCCTCGCGGCACGAACCCGCCCGTCCCGAAACGGTCGGCGCGAGCCCCGGCAGCGGCGAGCGCCCTCAGGATGAAGGCTCCCACGGCTCTCGCCCGTCCGGCGACGACGGCGGCATGACCGGCCTGGCCGCCTCGCCGGAAGTGATGGACGCGATCCGCGAACGCCGCGGCTGGTTCGTCGCCCTCGGCATCGCGCTGTTGGTCGCCGGCACGGCCGCGCTTCTGTTCCCCTTCGTGGCGAGCGTCGCGGCGAAAGTGGTGATCGGCTGGCTGATGCTGATCGCGGGCGCGGTCACCCTGTGGCACGCCTTCCAGACGCGCGACTGGAGTTCGACGCTCTGGAACGCGCTGATCGGCCTCTTGTCGCTGGCGGCGGGCGTCTACCTGGCCTTCTTCCCGCTGGCCGGGCTGATCGGCCTGACCCTGTTCCTCGGCGCGGTCTTCGCCGTGCAGGGCGTCTTCGAGGTAATGATGGCCCTCCAGAACCGCGACCGCCGCGGCTGGGGCTGGATGATCGCCTCCGGCGTGTTGTCGGTCGTCCTCGGCGTCGTCCTGATGTTCGGCCTGCCGGGCACGGCCGTCTGGGCGCTGGGGCTGCTGGTGGGGGTGCATTTCATCACCTCCGGCGCATCGCTCCTGGCGCTCACATGGTCGGCCTGACGGCCGACCTGGTCGGCCTGACGGCCCCTGCCGGCACCGGGCGCCCGAGGCGTCAGCCGGTATCGGCGTCCGCCCCGTCGGAGACCATCCGATAGGCCTCCAGTTCCTCGCGGACCAGTATGTAGATCTCGCCCGGCGGCGTCCCCAGCGCGTGGGTCATCACCAGCGGGTCGATCCCCATTTCCACCAGGTATTCCAGCACCAGCCCCTGGCCGCGCTGGATGTCCTCGACGGCCAGGAAGGCGGGCAGCGCGACATTCTTGTCGAAATAGTGCTGATGCACGCCGACATAGCCGTCCTCGCCCACGACCCGCGCGACCCCGGCCGCCAGTACGTAGGGGCAGGCGGAGAGGCAGATGCGGTCAGAGGCGACCTCGGTCTCCGCCTCGAGCGCCCTGAGGCTGCGCCCGATCTCCAGCGCGTCGGTGACGGAGCCGCCGGGGCTGTGAAGCTGCACCCGCTCCGGCACGAAGCCGGTGGTTTCCAGCCAGTCGGCGAAGCGCTCGGCATCGCCCGGTGCGATGGTGCCGGTCAGCCGCATCAGCCCCGGCGTGCCCGCCACCCGGTCGAACTGCAGCCGCGCGGGCATGTCGCCGGTGGCCGGCAGGTCCGTGCCGGGGCGCGACGGGCGCGTGGGCAGCGTCGAAGGGTCGTAGCGCCGCGTCTGGTCGCCCGGCGCCACTGGCTCGTCCAGCGCGGGCGCCGCGGGGGCGAAGCCCAGCTGCGGCAGCACGCGCGCGATGTCGCGGCCGAACAGGATAACGGCGATGCCGATCTGCAGCGCGAGGATCGCCTTGATCGCCCGCGCCGCGCCGATCCTACTCATCGCCTGCCGCCTTGAACCGCTGCACCTTCGCGTCGTCCGGCTTGTCCTTCGCCTCTGCCGCGGAGTCCGCCCGCCGCTCCGACGTCCGGTCCAGCGCCAGTTCCACCTCGCGCACCGCCCCCAGCGCGGCGCGGAACTCGGCCAGCGTCAGCGTGTCCTCCACCCCGGCACGCCCGCGGCCCTGCCGGATCGCCGCCTGCGTGACCATCACGATGAAGACCAGCACCGCCGGCAACAGGTCGATGGCGATCGCCCCGGCCCAGGAGGGTACGAAGTTCCCGGCATACATGATGACCGCGTCCGCCGCCGAGATCGGCGTATAGGTGATGTCGGCCGGCGCGGGCAGGGCGATGACCGCCTCGGCCGCCTGCCGCAGCGTTTCCGCCCGCTGCGACAGCACGGTCAGCACCGAGTCGATGGTCGAGGACTGCTCGCCGCTGATCTCGCTGACCTCCGGCAGCACGACCGAGGCCGACAGGTCGTTGGCCGAGCGCACCACCAGCGGCGCCACAGAAAGCTGCCTGAGCGTGGTGATCACGCCGGCCAGCCGCACCGCCTCCTCCGAGAAGGACACCGAGCGCTGCTCCACCGGCCCCGGCTCGACCGTCAGCGCGCGCATCCGCTTCAGGATCGCGTTGCCCTCGGCGAAGGCGGCCTCGACCGCCGGCGCCTGCGCCTGGATCTGCGCCTCGAGCGCGGCCAGCTCCTCGGACTTCTGCCGCAGCACCCGGAACACCGCGCCGCGCCCGGCAAGGCCCGAGAGCTGCCCCGACGCCTCCTGCTCCGACAGGTCCTCGAAGCTCTGCCGCACGCGGGCGACGTCGCGCTCCAGCCCCTGCGCCGAGATGGCGATGGAATGGGCGCGCTCCAGCGACGTCTGGTATTGTTGGACGGTGTTGGCGAGATGCTGCTCCACCGCAGCCGCCCCCGCCAGCGCCGCGGCATTCAGCCAGGACGACATGGCGACGATGGCGGCCGAGCCCAGCATCATCGACAGAAACAGCCCCATCCGCGCCGCCGCGGACCGCACCGCCGGCAGAAGCCGCATCATGTAGGACCAGAACACGAAGATGCCGACCGACACGGCGATCGAATAGGCCATGGCGGCGAAGAACGACAACGCGCCGTTGTCGTCCAGAAGCGACGAGACCCCCAGATAGGTATAGATGCCCGACGCCACGGCCAGCACCGCCAGCGCGGCGGAAGTGAAGCTGTCGAGCCAGGTCAGATGCCCCTCCAGCTCCTGCGCATAGCGCAGCCCATGGGCCTCGGACGGGGTCAGCGGCGTGGTCTTGTCGGTCATGCGGTCTCTCCCTCCGCCCCAGTATAGAGGGCGTGACGCATTTGGCACGCCCCGCCGTCGGCGCCCGGTGCGGCGATCTTGCGCGTTGACGATTGCGCACCGAAGCGCAGCTTAGAAGTAACGAATAGGAGATCGCCATGCCCAAGCTCGTCCGCTTCTACATTCGTCACACGATCATCGGCTTCCTGATCGCCGCCGCCTTCGTGGCGGCGCTGTTGTGGTTCAACGTGGCGAACCTCTGGCACCTCGTGACCCATTCCGACGTGGGCCTGCTGGCCACCTTCCTGCTGGTGATGTTCCACGGGATCGTCTTCTCCGGCGTCCAGTTCGGCATCTCGATCATGCGCCTGGCGGAAAAGGACGACGACGACCGCGGTACGCGCAGCCCCGAACGGGCCGAGGCGCTGGTACCGATCCCGGTTCACCGCGACGACCGCCGCTGATCCTTCATCCTGGGTGAAATACTCCGGGGAGCGCGAGGGGCCGGCCCCTCGCAGGCCCGGCGGATCCCGCCCCGCAAGCCCGCGGGCAAGCGCGCCGCCCCTCGAAGCCCGTCACTCGAAGACGGTCAGGATGTCCTCCAGCGGCTTCTTGATCTTCGCGACCGCCGGCACCGTGGCGTCCGGCGCCGGGTGCCCGACCGCCAGGATCATCACCGGCTTTTCCGACTCGGGGCGGCCGCAGGCCTCGTTGAGGAATTTCATCGGGTTCGGCGTGTGGGTCAGGCAGACCAGCCCCGCATGGTGCAGCGCCGCGATCAGGAAGCCGGTGGCGATGCCGACGCTTTCGGGCACGTAGTAGTTCTTGAACCGCGTGCCGTCGTCGAACGCGCCCCAGCGCTGGGCGAAGACGGCGATCAGCCAGGGCGCGTCCTGCAGATGCGGCTTGGCGGCGTCGGTGCCGATGGGCTCCAGCGCCGAGAGCCATTCGTCGCCGGCGCCGCCGTCGTAGAAGCGGCGCTCCTCCGCCTCGGCCTCGTGGCGGATGCGCGCCTTCAGCGCCGGCTCGGCGATGGCGGCGAAATGCCAGGGCTGGTGGTTGGCGCCGGAGGGCGCGGTGCCCGCGGCGGCGATGCAGGCCTCGATGACGGCGCGGGGCACGGGCCGGGTGTCGTAGTCGCGCACCGTATGGCGCTGGCGCATCCGGTCGCGGAACGCTTCGGCCTCGGCCAGCGCCTCGGCGTCGGTCAGTTCGGCCCGGTCGGGCAGCGGGACCGGGCGGTAGCCCATCTGGGATCGTGAGAACATGGCATTCTCGCATTTCACTATCGTGGGCGAGGGTACTGTGCGGCGGGACCACCAGCAACCGTGGAGGGATTGATATTCCCGAGGACCTGCTTGCACAGGTGGGCGCCAGGTAACGAGGCCACGACCCCGTCAGAGCCAGCTCCCTCGGAATGATTTAAAGGCCACCGGAATATGACCTCTGCACGGGAAGGGCAGTGCCCGCCTGAGACCGGACATAAGCCGAAGAGCGCGGCCCGGCAAGGGGCGACG
>NZ_JARGYC010000073.1 GCF_029168335.1 Psychromarinibacter sediminicola | reverse complement strand
TGGACCCGACGTTCGCATCTGCGAGCGACCCGCCTTCCAGCCCCGGCGACAGGAATAACGTCCTTCCAACCCGACTTCTTCAGCAGCCTGCTAATGGCCTAAGGGCTTGATTTTAGTCGCGCTTCAGGCACAGACAGGGCGGGGAGGCGTTTTTCACGGCCCACAGTCCGGTCGCTGGCGTCCCGAGGGGGCAGGGACCACAGCGGTGGTGACCATCGTGACGGGGCGCAGCGACGGGATGGAGAAAATCGGGCGGATCGTGGCCATTCGGGCTATAAGGCTGGGAGAGACGGGGCTGAAGGGCGGGCGAAATGGCGCATGACATCCGGATCGTGACCGAGGCGGACCTGCGCGGCGCGGTCGGGCTCGACGGCCGGCTGGTGGACGCGATCGAGCGGGCCTTCGCGGCGCTGGCCTCGGACGAGGTGGTGATGCCGCCGATCCTGTCGGTGGCTCTGGCCGAGGCGTGTGGCGAGGTGGATGTGGAGACGGCCTATATCCCCGGCGTCGACGGGGTCGCGATCAGGGTCAGCCCCGGCGCCGTCGACACGGCCGGGCCGGGCCTGTCCGGCGTGACGATCCTGTGCAGCGCGCGGACGGGGGCCGTGCAGGCGGTGTTCCTCGACAACGGCTATCTGACGGAGCTGCGCACGGCGGCGGCGGGGGCGGTGGCCGCGCGGCACCTGGCGCCGCGGACGGTGGAGACGGCGGGTGTCCTGGGCACCGGCGTGCAGGCGCGGCTGCAAATGCGGGCGGCGCATCTGGTGCGGCCGTTCAAGCGGCTGCTGGTCTGGGGGCGCGATCCCGGCAAGGCGGCGGCCTGCGCGGCGGAACTGGGCGCGACGCTCGGGGTGGAGGTGGAGATGTCCACCGACGCGCAGGAGGTCGTCCTGCAGTCGCAGCTCGTGGTGACCACCACGCCGACCCGCTCGCCCATCGTGCGGGCCGAGTGGTTGCATCCGGGGCTGCATATCACGGCTGTCGGCTCGGACCGGTCCGGCAAGCAGGAGGTGGAGCCTGCGGCGCTGGCGGCGGCGCATCTCTATGTCTGCGACCGGGTCTGCCAGTGCGAAGTGTCGGGCGAGCTGGAAGGCGCCCGGGCGGCGGGCCTGTGGAACGCCGACGACCCGTCCGAGCTTGGCGCGATCATCGCGAAGACGGCGCCGGGCCGTGAGCGTCCCGACGACATCACGATATGCGACCTCACCGGCACCGGGGCGCAGGACACCGCCATCGCCGCGCATGCGATGTCGGTTCTGGACGGGGCCGCCACGGTGGTGCGGGCGTAGGGTGCGTGCTTGCACGCACCGTGCATGGTATTTTCTTGCGAAATGGTGCGTGAAATCACGCACCCTACGTGTTCGGGAGGCGGTGGGCGCAGGGGCCTCAGACCTCGGCGTCGACCATGTCGGGGGTCAGGTACTTGCCGCGGAACTGTTCGAACAGCGCCGCGCTGCGCCGAGCGATGCCGGTCCAGCCGAAGGTGCGGCGGGCGAAGCGTGCGCCCTCGACCGCCAGCTTGTGGCGCAGCCAGTCGTGCTGCATCGGCATGTTGATCATCGCCGCGAACTCGCACGGGCGGGTGGGGTCGGCGACCAGGGCGTGCTCGCCGAAGGTCACCTGCTCGAACAGGCCGCCGCGGGTGGTCAGCACGGTGGGCGTGCCGCAGGCCATCGCCTCCACCGCCGTCATCCCGAACGGCTCGTAGCGCGAGGGCAGGGCGAAGACGCCCGGTGCGCGGTAGTAGTCGGCGAGATCCTCGTCGGCGACATAGCCGCGCCAGTCCACGCGGTCGCCGATCTCCAATTCGCCGGCCAGCTGCTGCCAGGACTCCAGCAGCTCCTTGTCCTTGTCGGAATTGGCGCCGGCGGCCAGCACCAGCCGCGCGTCGGGCTGCATCTCGATCAGATACGGCATCGCCTTCAGGATCAGGTCGTAGCCCTTGTTGGTCGCCGCGCGGCCGACCACGTAGATGTCGTTTTGCGTCATCTCCAGCCGCGCGCGGATGCGCTCCAGCTCGTTCGGCGTGACGGCGGTGAACCGCGCCTCGTCGATGCCCGGCGGGATCATGCTGATATGCTCGGCCGGCAGGTCGTAGGCGTCCTCGATCAGCTCGGCCTGGTGTTCCGAGGTGGCGATCACGTGGTCGCAGGAGCGGTACATCACGAATTCCTTCTGGATGCGCTCCTCGAAACGATAGTTGCCCTCGCCGTCGTCCTTGCCGAGGCTCTGCATCTCCTTCTGCTTCCACCAGCCCAGCGAATGCGGCGTGTGGACATGCGGAATCTGCAACTCCTCGGCAACCTTCTGGCCGGAAACGCCGGCGTCCCAGTAATGCGAGTTCACCACGTCGTAGCGGATGTTCTGCGCCCGGATCGCGGCCAGCAGGTTGGACACGAAATCGCCGTACCAGTCGTGCATGTCCTCCTTGCGGATGAAGTCGCGGCCGCCGAAGGGAATGCGCCAGACCCGCAGGTTGTCGTTGATGCGGTCCTCCTCGGGCTGGTCCTCGAAGCGGCGGGTGACCACGTCTACCTTGTAGCCCAGCCGGGCGAAGCGCTTGGCCAGCTCCATCACGAACACCACCTGGCCGCCGGTGTCGGGCTTGCCCAGCTCGGGCGAGCCGGCGACGTAGCCGTGCAGCGATATCATCAACAGGGATCCGACCGTGTCGGGGCTGGCGTCGCGTGGCATCTGCGCGTCTCTCCTCTGCGTCATCCTGGTTCCTCCCCGGTCGGAAGGACACCGTAATACCGGAGCCCTTCCAGGACGCCGCCCGCATGTCCGGCGCGGGCGTGATAGAAGGTTCCCTCGGGGAGCGCACGGATGAGTTCCGGGCGGGCATTGCCCACGGCGATCCCCGACGGAGCAACGCGGAACATCGCAAGATCGTTCCCGCTATCGCCCGAGACTACCACGTTTTGGGGGGTCAGACCCAGATGCTCTGCGAGATGAAGTGTCGCGGCGCCCTTGCCGGCCGCGGGCGGGATCACGTCGAAGTCGTCGGTGCCCGAGGCGATGATCTGGCAGGGGAATTCGGACAGGGCCTGCCGCGCCGCGTCCTGCGCGTATTTCGGCACCGCGAAGCTGACCTTGTAGGGCGTCTGGTAGGCCGCGGCGTGCGGCCGGTGGCCCAGCACCTGCAGCGCGGCATAGATCTCGGCCTGCGGCCAGCCGGCGAAGCGGTCCTGCCAGCCGGGCAGGGGCGTGTCGCCCCGATACACCTCGGTGCCGAGCGCGGTGATCCGGTAATCGGGGGCCAGGTCCGGCGGAAACTCCCGCGCCAGCGTCTCGCGCACGCTGTCGGCCGGGCGGCTGGAATTCACCGCGAACCAGACGCGGCCCCGGTCGCGGTCCAGCGCCGCGGCCAGCGCCTCCATCGCCGCGGCGTCGCCGGTCAGCGTGTCGTCGATGTCGCTGACCCACAGCCAGGGACGTGTCGCGGCGGCGCTCATTCCGGCGGCGGCGCCTCGTGAGCGTGGTGCGGCATCTCCGGCTGCAGTCGCGTGGCGGTGTAGACCGGCTCTTCCTCGGCGATCGAGCGGTGCAGGCGCTCCACCTGCAGCGCCTCCAGCTTCAGCTTGGCGCTTTCGGTGTAGAACCCGACCCGCCCGTCGCAATAGCCGTCGTCCACGACGCAGAGCGTGACCTGCCCGTTGATCGAGAACTCCATGTACATGCCGTGGGTGACGACCTCGACGTCGATGTCGCGACCCTGGTAGAGCGGCACGAAGTTGCCGGCCTGCAGCGTCTCGTACCGGAAGGCGTATTCGAACTCGGCATGGGTGTTGGCCCCCCAGCGGCGCAGCTGCGCATAGCCCTTCGCCAGATCGAGCGCGAGGTAATAGCCGTCGCCCTCCTCGTTCACCCGGATGACCAGGCCGCATTTGCCCTGGCCCTCCAGCGTGATCCGGGCGCGCAGGCGGAAATCCTCGTGCTCGCCCGGCAGCAGGAACGCCTCATAGCCGCTGGGGCAGGCGACGTGGATGCCCTCGTCGTCGTCGGTGCGGCTGGCATGCGGGTTGCCGAAGAGCGGCGACAGCTCGTGCGAGCGGGTCACGGTGAGCGGGGTGTGCGCCAGCGCGTCGAAGCCCCAGAAGGATTTCAGCATCAGCCGCCCGCGGCGGTCGGTGATCAGCTCCTTCGGCGGCGGCAGCATCCGCGCGACGGTCTCGCGGCCATAGAGGATTTCCTTGCGCTGGAAGAAGTTGAACAGCAGATAGCGGTCGCCCGTCTTGCAGATCCGGGCGGCATAGTTGCCCTCGGGCAGCAGCACGTTGTCGTTGAAGTTCATGAAGGGGCCGGTCGCCTCGTCGGCGTACCAGTAGTGGATCTTCACGTCCTCGCGGATCGAGCCGATCAGGTAGTGCCGCCCGTTCAGGCGGAACAGGTTGGGCACCTCGACGTCGTCGTAAATCCCCGGATGATACAGCGGCGGACCGAATTCCCAGCGGTCCGGCGCCACCTCGCGTGCCATGCTGACACAGCCGCGGCGGATGACCGGCCCGTGCTTGACCCGCCCGGCCGCCAGCAGCATCCGCTCGCCGGTCTCCGGGTCGTGATAGAAGAACGGATCGCGGAAGCTGACCCATTTCCGGCCCTCTTCCGCGCCCGATTCGTACCAGTCGCCGGAGATCTCCAGCGGGTAGAGGTCGTCGTTCACGCGGGTCCAGTTGTAGAGGTCGGTCGAGCGGGCCACGCCGACGCGCTGCACCCGGCCGTATTCCGCCCGGCTGAGCCCGGTATAGAACATCCGCCAGGCGCCGGGGCGGTCGGGGTCCGGCCCGACATGCATCGTCCACAGCATGTCGTCGTCCCAGGCGCCGGGGTCGTCGACGAACAGCGCGTTCTGCACCCGGCGCCAGGTCATGCCGTCGCGGCTGATCGCGTGGGCGATGAAGTCGTGGTTCGGCAGCACCAGGTGGAACAGGTGGTACATGCCGTCGTGATAGACAACGTCGACATCGCCGATATCGGAGCGGAGAAATCCGTGAGAGGCATACATGCCGGAAGGATGTCGCGTCTGGTCGGGAGATGCAATCGGCCGGCCGGCACCCCCGGCCGGTCCGGCCCCCTCAGGCCACGCCGTCGACCCCCTGCAGGATCAGCGTCGTCGCCAGCTCGGCATAGTCCTCGCGGCTGACCGGCCCGCCCTCGCGGAACCACATGTAGACCCAGTTCAGCATGCCGAAGAGCGACATCGTCACCGGCATCAGCAGCGGGCGGTCGGCCCGGTCCAGCCCCGGCCGCACCTCGCGCAGCACCGACGAGAACCGGCGCACGATCCGGCGCTCCACCGCCACGATCCGCGCCTTCTGGTCGTCCGACAGCGCCGGCCCGGCGTTGAGCTGGACCTTGTGCGCGTCGTCCGCGCCGCGATACGCCTCCAGCACGGTCCGCACCAGCGCGCGCAGCCGGTCGCGCGGGGCCAGCGCGGCATCGTCCGCCTGCACCAGCGCCAGGTCCATCGTCTCCAGATGCGTGTGGATGATCGCGAAGATCAGCGCGTCCTTCGACGGGTAGTAGTGATAGAGCAGGGACTTCGACACGCCGGCCTCCGACGCGATCTGCGCCATCGACGCCTTGTCCATGCCCTGGGAGGCGAAGACATGCGCCGCCGTCATCAGCAGGCTGTGCCGCTTTTCCTCGAAGTCGCTGGCGCGGGTGCGGGCCATCCGGAGCCTCTTATTTCGGGCGGTTGTCCACCACGCGCTTCGCCTTGCCCTCCGATCGGGCGACGGCCTCGGGGTTGTGAACCTCGATCCGGGCGGTGACCCCCAACACCGACTTCACGTGATGGCGCAGCTCCGCCGCCGTGGCCGCCCGCGCCTCGGCCGAGGCCCGCTCGGGCGTGCATTCCACATGCACCGCCATCGCGTCCATCCGCCCCTCGCGGGTCAGCTCGATCTGGAAATGCGGGGCGAGGCCGGCGCATTTCAGGATCTGCTCCTCGATCTGGGTGGGGAAGATGTTGACGCCGCGCAGGATGATCATGTCGTCCGACCGGCCGGTGATCTTCTCGATCCGCCGCATGCTGCGCGCGGTGCCGGGCCGGATGCGCGTCAGGTCCCGCGTCCGGTAGCGGATCATCGGCAGCGCCTCCTTGGTGAGCGTGGTGAAGACCAGCTCGCCTATCTCGCCGTCGGGCAGCACCTCGCCGGTCGCCGGGTCGATCACCTCGGGATAGAAGTGATCCTCCCACACATGCAGCCCGTCCTTGGTCTCGACGCATTCGTTCGCCACGCCCGGCCCCATGATCTCGGAAAGGCCGTAGATGTCGACGGCGTGCATGTCGAACGCCTCCTCGATCTCGGCGCGCATCGCGTTGGTCCAGGGCTCGGCTCCGAAGATGCCCACCTTCAGCGAACAGGCCCGCGGGTCCAGCCCCTGGCGGCGGAACTCGTCGAGGATCGACAGCATGTAGGAGGGCGTGACCATCACGATCTGCGGCTGGAGGTCGGTCATCAGCGTCACCTGCCGCTCGGTCATCCCGCCCGAGACGGGCACCACGGTGCAGCCCAGCCGCTCCGCGCCGTAATGCGCCCCCAGCCCGCCGGTGAACAACCCGTAGCCATAGGCCACGTGGCAGATGTCGCCCTTGCGCCCGCCGCTCGCCCGGATCGAGCGGGCGACCATGTCCGACCACACGTCGATGTCCTGCGCGGTATAACCCACCACCGTCGGCTTGCCGGTCGTGCCCGACGAGGCATGCACCCGCGCCAGCTTGTCCTGCGGCACGGCGAACATGCCGAACGGGTAGGTATCGCGCAGGTCCGCCTTCACGGTGAACGGGAATTTCGCCAGGTCCGCCAGAGACTTGAAGTCATCCGGATGCGCCCCGGCCGCGTCGAAGCGCTGCCGGTAGAACGGCGAGTTCTCGTAGGCATGGCGCAACGACCAGGCCATGCGCTTTTCCTGCAGCGCCGCGATTTCGTCCCGGCTCGCGATCTCGATCGGGTCGAGGATATCGGGCGTCGGGGTCAGGTCGTTCATCGGCTCCTCCCAGGCCAATCCGCAACACCCGGCGCGGCCGGAGTCGCCTTTCCTCCCGTCCGACGGTCCCACACGCCGGACCCCACCATCAACGCATAAACCGTCCGGTCGGTCAATGATTGAGCCCGGCGACAACCCAGGCGCACCGCCCCATATTTCTTCTGGCCCAAAATACTCCGGGGGGCCGTTCATCGTGCGCCATCGGTGCAAGCCCGATGGACGGCGGGGGCTGGCCCCCCACCTCGGCCGCGCCGGACCCCGCGCAGGAAATCCGCGCATCCGCCGCGAAACGCTGTTAGCGTCGGGCCATGATCCCGCGACAAGAGGTCCGACGTGCCTGACTTTCTGAGCAATCCACATCGCGGCACCGGCCTGCCGGTCAGCGACGTGATGCCGGCCGACGATGCCACGCCGGTGACCGAGCTTCTGCGGGTCTGCCCGCTGCACGCGGCCACGCCGCTTTTGCGGCTGCCGGAGCTCGCGGCGCAATGCGGCGTGGGACAGCTGTTCGTGAAGGACGAGCGGGGCCGGATGGGGCTGGGCAGTTTCAAGGCGCTCGGCGCCGCCCACGCCATCGCGCGGGACGCCGAGCGCGTGCAGGGCGGCGACTGGGGCCAGAAGCTGTCGGGCCGCACCTATGTCGCCGCCAGCGCCGGCAACCACGGCCTGTCGGTCGCCGCCGGGGCGCGGGTGTTCGGCGCGCGCAGCGTGATCTACCTGGCCGACACCGTGCCCGAGGCCTTCGCCCGCCGGCTGCGCGCGAAGGGCGCCGAGGTCGTCCGCGCCGGCGACAGCTATGCCGAGAGCATGGCCGCCGCCGAACGCGACGCCGCGGCGGAGGGCTGGACGCTTCTGTCGGACAGTTCCTGGCCGGGCTACACCGAGTTGCCGTGGCGCGTCATGGAAGGCTATCTGCAGATGTCCGCCGAGATCGAGGCGCAGATCAGCGCGCCGCCCACCCACATCCTGCTGCAGGCCGGGGTCGGCGGCCTGGCGGCGGCGGTCGCGGCGCATGCCCGCCGCCTGTGGGGCGACGGCCCGCAGATCGTGGTGGTCGAGCCCGAGGCCGCCCCGGCGCTGGCCGCAAGCCTCCGGGCCGGGCGCATCGTTACGGCGGAGGGTCCGGTCTCGGCCATGGGGCGGCTCGACTGCAAGACGCCGTCGATGATCGCGCTGGCCGGCCTGTCCCGCGATGCCGACCTGTTCGCGACGATCTCCGAGCAGGAGGCCGCGCAGGCCGTCGCCGTGCTGGCCGGCTTCACGCTGGACACCACGCCGTCGGGCGCGGCGGGGCTGGCGGCGCTCCTCGCCGGCCTGCCCGGCGCCGGGGAGGAGGCGCGCGTCCTCGCCATCCTCAGCGAGGGGCCGGAGGGTGACTGAGCGCGGGCCGGTCTTCGGGGCCGCGGAATACCGCCGCCGTGCCGCCGCGCTGCAGGCGGAGATGGCGGCGGCGGGACTCGACGCGCTGTTGCTGACCACGGCGCCGGACGTGTTCTACGTCACCGGCTTTCTCACCCGCTTCTGGGAGAGCCCGGCGCGGCCGTGGTTCGTGGTGCTGCCCGCCTCGGGCGATCCGGTGGCGGTGATCCCGGCCATCGGCGCCGCGCTGATGCGCCGGACCTGGCTGTCCGATATCCGCATCTGGGAGGCGCCCGATCCCGAGGATGACGGCGTGGGCCTTCTGTCCGGGACGCTGTGCGACCTGGTGCCCGCGCGGGGCCGGGTGGGCCTGCCCATGGGGCCGGAGACGCATCTGCGCATGCCGCTGGCCGACTATGCGCGTCTGGCCGAGCGCATCGCCCCGCGCCGGATCGCCGATGCCACGGCCGCCGTGCAGCGCGTGCGCGAGATCAAGTCGGAGGTCGAGGTCGCGGCGATCCGCGAGATCTGCGCCATCGCCGGCGCCGCCTTCGACCGGGTGCCCGAGATCGCGCGGGCCGGCACGCCGCTGGAGCGGGTCTTCCGCGGCTTTCAGGCCGCGCTGCTGGAGGCCGGCGCCGACTGGGTCTCCTATGTCGCGGGCGGCGCGGGGCCGGGCGGCTACGGCGACGTGATCTCGCCGGCCGGACCCGAGCCGCTGGCGCCGGGCGACGTGCTGATGCTCGACACCGGCGCGGTGCGCGGCGGCTATTTCTGCGACTTCGACCGCAACTTCGCCATCGGCCCGGCCCCGGACGCCGCGCGCCGCGCCCATGCCGCGCTCTATGCCGCGACCGAGACGGCGCTGGCCGAGCTGCGCCCCGGCATGCTGGCCCGCGACGCCCACCGTCTCCTGTCCGAGGCGCTCAGCGCGCAGGGCGCGACGCCCGGCGGCGGGCGCCTCGGCCACGGGCTGGGCCTGGCGCTGACGGAATGGCCCTCCTTCACGCCGAAGGACGCGACCGAGCTGCGCGCGGGCATGGTCCTGGCGATCGAGCCGGGGGTGCAGGTCGCGCCGGGCCGCATCCTGGTGCACGAGGAGAACATCGTCCTGCGCGCCGACGGGCCGGAGCTTCTGTCGCCCCGCGCGCCGGCTGCGCTGCCGGAGATCGCGCCGTGAAGGTCTCCTACGACCTGTCCGAGCCCGCGCTGGCCGGGCGTCTGGGGCTGATCGTCCTGCAGGTGGACGAGACCATCGAATCCGACTTCCGCCGCCTGTTCGCGGACCCCGCCGTCGCGCTGCATGTCACCCGCATCCCCTCGGGCGCCGAGCTGACGCCGGGGACGATCGCGTCGATGGAGATGGCGCTCCCCGCCGCGGCCGCGCTGCTGCCGGGCGGCGTACGTTATGACTCGATCGGCTATGCCTGCACCTCGGGCACGACGCTGATCGGCCCCGACCGCGTGGCCGCGCTGGTCGCGGGGGCGCGGGGCTGCGGCGCGGTCGACAACCCGCTTTCGGCCGCGGTCGCGGCGATGCGGCACCTGGGGTGTCGCCGGATCGGGATGGTCACGCCCTATATCGCCTCGGTCGCCGCGCCGATGCGGGATGCTTTCGCCGCCGCCGGGATCGAGGTCGCCGCCGCGGTCTCCTTCGGCGAGGAGGTCGAATCCCGCGTCGCCCGTATCTCTCCCGCCTCCACGCGCGAGGCGGCGCGGGCGGTCGCCCGGCAGGCCGGGGTGGAGGCGGTGTTCCTGTCCTGCACCAACCTGCGCACGCTCGACGTGATCGCGCCGCTGGAGGCGGAGCTGGGCGTGCCGGTCCTGTCCTCGAACCTCGCGCTGGCCTGGCGCATGGCGCGGCGCATCGGCCGGTGTCCGGCCACGGCACCGGGCCGGCTGTTCGCGGCGTCCACCGATGTTCCCGCGGTCACGTTTCGTTCCTGACGCGAACGTCAAGCATGCCGGGCGCGTCCCGTCCGTTGATGTGGGCGGGCGAGGCTGCGCCTCCGTCCGGGTCTGGGGCAGCCCCTGTTGCGGCCCGCGGCGGCCATGCCCGGGGGCGGCTGCCTTGCCGCTGGGCGGAGGAAGTCGGGGTCGTCCGGCGGCCCGCGTCAGAGAGACCCGTCGGCATCGGCCGCGGGAACGCCCAGTTGTTCCAGGTAGATCGCCTTGGGCCCGGCGATATGGGCGCTGATCGTGTCGGCCAGCGCGTCGGCGTTGCCTTCCGATATGTGCCGGATCATCTCGGCATGTTCGGCGACCGCCTTGCGGCGCAGCTCTTCCATCGGGAAGGCGCGCACCCGGATCGGGCTGGTCGCGACGGTGTAATAGGCGATCGCCTCGGCGAGATGCCGGTTGCCGGTCGACTGGTAGATCGTGCCGTGAAACCGGTTGTTGAACTCGAAGATGCGCGGCAGATCCTTGGCCTCGGACGCTTCCCGGTGCCGGTCGCAGATGTCGGTCAGACGGGTCACCAGCTCTTTCGGGGCGGGCCGGTCGAAATAGCTGGCCGCGCGCCGTTCGAGCGCGTCACGGATCACGTAGAGATGCTCCACCTCCTGGGCGGAGTAGTCGCGGACCCGGACTCCCCGGTTGGGCTGGCGGTGGGCCAGGCCGCGCCGCTCCAGTTCGTCGAAGGCGCGGCGCACGGCGTGGCGGGTCACCGAGGACTCGGCGATCAGGTCGTCCTCGATCAGCCGTTCGCGCGGCATCCTGCGGCCGAGGATGATCTCTTCGCTCAGCCTGTCCGCGAGCGCCTGCCAGTCGGTCCGAGCCGTATCCCTAGCCATCGCCTGTCCTTGCCATTCGTCCCGGGAACATAGTCCCGCGTCAAAGCCAATACAATCATCGTTGACATTATCGATAATAATGGCGATGAGTCGCGCCATGAGGGACAGCACGCATATCATCGGCAGTGGCGCGGGCTTTTCGGGCGACCGGATCGACGCGGCCCAGGCCGTCGTTGCCGAGATCGCCGCGCGCGGCCAGGGCGGGACGCTGATGTTCGAGGTGCTGGGCGAGCGCACCCTGGCGCTGGGGCATGTGGCGCGGGTCCGGGATCCGGAGGCGGGCTACGATCCGCTCCTGAGGGACTACATGGCGCCGATCCTGGCGCCGGCCCTCGCGGGCGGGGTGCGCATCGTCGGAAATTTCGGGGCGGCCAATCCCGATGCCGCCGCGCGGCTGATCGCCGGGCTTTGTGCCGAGCAGGGCCTCGCCGCGCAGATCGCCGTCGTCCATGGCGACGACCTGACGGCCGAGATGCGCGACGGGGGCGCCGACCGCTGGGACGGCGACGGCACCCTGGCCGATCCGCCCGGCGACCCGATCGCGGTGAATGTCTACCTCGGCGCCAGGCCGATTGCCGAGGCGCTGACGGCGGGGGCCGATATCGTGGTCACCGGCCGGGTCGCCGACCCCGCGCTGGCGCTGGGGCCGCTGGCGGCCCATTTCGGCTGGGACTGGGACGACCTCGATCTGGTCGCCGCGGGAACGCTGGTCGGACACCTGCTGGAATGCGGCAGCCAGGTCTCGGGCGGGTACTTCGCCGATCCGGGCGTCAAGGACGTCGCCGACATGGCACGGATCGGCTTTCCGCTTGCCGAGGTCCGGGCCGATGGCGGCTTCGAGCTGTTCAAGCCCCGGGGCACCGGCGGCCGGATCGACCGGCGCACGGTGATCGAGCAGCTTCTCTACGAAATCCACGATCCCGCGGCCTATCTGACGCCCGACGTCACGCTGGACCTGACCGGCGTCACCGTCGAGGAGACCGGGCCCGACCGGGTGGCACTGAGCGGTGCGCGCGGACAGGCCAGGCCGGAGAAGCTGAAGGCGACGGTCAGCTATCCCGGCGAATGGATCGGCGAGGCCGAGATCTCCTATGCCGGCGGCAATGCGCGCGGCCGGGCCGAGCTGGCCATTGCGGTCATGCGGGACCGCCTTGCCATCCGCGGCGTCGCCCCGCGGATGCGGGCCGACATCTTCGGCACGGTCAGCAGCTTCGACAGCGACGACGGCGCCCTGCGCCGCGCCGCCGACTGGCCGGAAGCGGGCGACTACCGCGTCCGCTTCGCGTTCGGCGGGAGCGAGGCGGCGGTGCAGGCCGCGACGCAGGAGGTCAACGCGCTCTATTGCTGCGGGCCGGCGGGGGGCGGCGGGGTCCGCACCAGCGTCCGTGCGCGGTTCGTCACCCGATCGCGCATGATCGACCGGGCCAGCGTCACGCCGCGCGTGGAGTTCCTGGCCGACCGGGAGGCCGCCGAGTGATGCGCAAGCCAGGCGATATCACGGTCCCACTCTACCGGCTGGCCCATGGCCGCTCCGGCGACAAGGGCAACCGCCTGAACGTGAGCGTCATCGCCTACGACGCGGCGGACTGGCCGCTGCTGGTGCAGCAGGTGACCGAGGCGCGGGTGCTGGAGTGGTTCGCCTACAAGGGCGCGACGGCGGTCCGGCGCCATCTGCTGCCGCATCTCTGCGCCATGAACATCGTGATCGAGAACGTTCTGGAGGGCGGCGTCAACGCGGCGCTCTGCGTCGATACCCACGGCAAGACGCTGTCCTTCCGGTTGCTCGACCTGCCGATCCGGCTGGACCCGGATCGTGCATCCGCTCTCGGCCCCGGCCGGGCAAACAGCACAATTGTGGAGGAGACCAAGACATGACACGAGCTAACGCAAATCGCGCCTGCGCCGCGCTTCTGGCCGGGACGGCCCTGATCGCGGGGGCCGCGGCGGCCCAGGAGCAGGGCGGCACCCTGCGCGTGGGCATCACCCAGATGGGTCCGACCCCGGACCCGGTGGTGACGACCTTCGGCGTCAACTGGATGACGGCGATGAATGTCTGCGAGGGGCTCTTCGTTCTCGACGAATCCTGGACGCCGCAGCCGATGCTGGTCGAGGACTATTCCTATTCCGAGGACGGGCGGGCCCTGACGCTGACCCTGCGCGAGGGGCTGGGCTTCCATTCCGGCGCCCCGCTGACGGCCGCCGACGTGGTGGCCTCGCTGGAGCGGTTCCGCACCGCCGCGGGCATCGGCGCCTCCTTTGCCGGCGTGACCGAGAGCATCGAGGCGGTCGACGACCTGACCGTCCGGATCAACCTGAAGACCCAGACGCCCATCGTCCCGGGCCTGCTGGCCGGGGGGCAGGCGGTCATCATGTCGGCCGGCAGCATCGAGGGGCATTCCGCGACCGATGCCGTGACCGGGCTCGACTGCACCGGCCCCTATGTCCTGACCGACTATTGCCCCGACCAGGGCGTGACGATGACGCGCTGGGACGACTATCAGCCCGTCGACGCGCCGGCCGACGGGGAGGCGGGGCACAAGCATGCCTATGCCGACGAAATCCTGTTCCGGCTGATGCCCGAGGCCTCGGTGCGGCGCGACAGCCTGATCACCGGCGAGCTGGACGTGGCGATGAGCCTGCCCACGGATTTCTACGAACAGCTCGAAAGCGATCCGAATACGCGCGCCGTGACCGTGGCGAACAACCAGTCGCTGACGGCGGTGTTCAACACCCAGCAGGGGGTGATGTCCGACGTCAACCTGCGCCGGGCCGTCTATCACGCGCTGGAGATGGAGCCGATCATGCTCGCCTCCGTCGGCAACCCGGAATTCTACACCATCGACGGCAGCTGGATCCCCGATCCCAACTCTTTCTGGTACACCACCGCGGGGATCGAGGAGTTCGGCCAGCCCGACCCGGCGCTGGTCGAGAAATACCTGGCCGCCTCGGACTACGACGGCGAGCCGATCCGCTGGCTCGTGGCGACCGAGCAGTACCAGAAGCACTTCCTGACGGCGATCACGGCGTCCCAGCAGCTGGCCGAATACGGCATCAACGTCGAGATCATCGAGCAGCCCATCGCCACCTACCTCCAGACCCGGGCCAATCCCGAGGCGATGGACGCCTTCAGCTCGTTCCTGCCGACCTATGTCGACCCGACCTCCATCGCCTACCTGACCCCGACCTACCCGGGCTTCTGGACCGCGCCGAAGAAGATGGAGCTGATGGACCGGCTGGCCACGACCATCGACCCCGAAGAGCGCAAGGCGATCTTCGAGGAGGTCCATGCGCTGGCCTACGACACCTTCCCGTTCATCAAATACGGCACGGAGTCGAACATGTACGGGGTCCGCGAGGGCGTGCAGAACTATGCCACCTCCGCGGTGGGCGGCGACACGTTCTACAACTTCGCGCCGCCGGCCGAGTGAGATGACGGCCGCCGAGACCACCGGGACCGAGGAGGCGCGCGAGGGATTCGGCGCGTCTCCGAACCGCACGGCGCTGGAGCGGTTCCTGCGCCATCCCACCGCCATGGCCAGCACCGCGGTGCTGGTCCTGCTGGGGCTGGTCACGATCCTGGCCCCGGTCATCGCGCCCGGAGACCCGATGCGGGTCAACCCCGTGGCGCGGTTCACGGCGCCCGGGGCCGAGTACTTCTTCGGCACCGACAACCTGGGGCGCGACGTCTTCAGGATCGTGGTCCACGGGGGCCGCACCTCGCTTCTCGTCGGGCTGGTGGTCACGGTCGTGTCGGTCTCCATCGCCACGGTGCTGGGGCTGGTCTCGGGCTTCTTTCATCAGGTCGACATCGTGCTGATGCGCTTCGTCGACGGGATCATGGCCTTTCCCAGCATCGTGCTGGCCACGGCCGCGGCCGCCTATCTGGGGGCGTCGGTGTCCACGGTGATCCTGGCGCTGTCCTTCGTGCTGATCGCGCCGTCGCTGCGGGTGGTGCGCGGGCAGGTGCTGGTGGTGCGCGAGCTGCAGATGATCGAGGCCGCGCGGGCCACCGGCGTGCCGACCCTGCGGATCTTCCGCCGCTACGTGCTGCCGGCGGTCACCTCGCCGATCCTGGTGCAGGCCTCGTTCATCTTTTCCGCCGCGGTCCTGGGGGAGGCGGCGCTGAGCTTCATCGGCGTGGGCATCGGCCCGACCGACCTGAGCTGGGGCAACGCGCTGACCGAGGCGCGGGACTATATCGGCCGCGCGCCCTGGATCGTGATCTTCCCTGGCCTCGCGCTGATGATCACCATCCTCGCGCTGAACCTGCTGGGCGACAGCCTGCGCGACATCCTCGATCCCCGACTGGCCCGGAGGCGCTGACATGCTGCGGTATCTCGGCAAACGGTTCCTGCTGATCCTGCCCACGATCTTCGTGCCGCTGATCATGGTGTTCCTGCTGTTGCGCCTGTCGCCCGGCGACCCGGCCGGGATGATGCTGGGCGATCAGGCGACGGCGGACCAGATCGCGGCGCTGCGCGAGCAGCTCGGCCTCGACCGCCCGCTGCACGTCCAGTTCCTGATCTGGCTCAAGGGCATCGTGACGCTCGACCTCGGCCAGTCGATCTTCTTTCGCGAACCGGTGATGGAGATCATCCCGCGCTATGCCGGCGTCACCATCCTGCTGACGCTCGTGGCGCTGACGCTGGCGGTGCTGATCGGCGTGGCCATGGGCGTGATTTCGGCGCTGAACCGCAACAACCCGATCGACCGGGGCGTGGTGACGACCGCGGTGCTCGGGATATCGGTGCCCGAATTCTGGTTCGCGCTGCTGCTGATCTTCCTGTTCTCGGTGACGCTGCGGTGGTTCCCGGTCTCGGGCTACACGCCGCCCTCGGCCGGGCTGATCGCCTGGGGCACGACGATCTTTCTGCCCGCCCTGGCGCTCGGGGTCCGGCAATCGGCGCTGATGACGCGGATGATGCGCTCCTCGATGCTCGACGTGCTCGACGAGCCCTACATCACCACCGCCCGCGCCCAGGGCCTGCCGGAGCGCACGGTGCTGGGCCGCTACGCCATGCGCACCGCCTCGATCCCGGTGGTGACCGTGGCGGGCCTTTCGGCCGGCTACATGCTGGGCGGCGTGGTGGCGATCGAGATCATCTTCTCGTTGCCCGGGCTCGGGCGCCTGCTGGTGGAGGCGGTGGCCCGACGCGACTATCCGGTGGTGGAGGGCGGCGTCCTGACCATCGCGCTGGTGCTGGCCGTCCTGAACCTGCTGATCGACGTGCTCTACGCGATCCTCGACCCGCGGATACGCTACAAATGAAGATGACCGACCCGGAAACGACGATGCCGGCCGCCACGGCGAGCCAGGAGGTGATGCGGGCCGAGGGCCTCTCGGTCGCGCTGCCGATAGACGGGCGCATGGTGCCGGTGGTGACCGATGTGAGCTTTGGCGTCTCGCGCGGCGAGGCGGTGGCGCTGGTCGGCGAATCCGGCTGCGGCAAGTCGATGACGGCCAGCGCGATCATCGGCTTGCCGCCGCGCGGCGCGCAGGTGACGGGCCGGCTGATCGTCAACGGGCGCGAGGTACTGGGCCTCTCGCCGCGCCAGCGCCGCAAGCTCTGCGGCAACGAGATCGGCTTCATCTTCCAGGAGCCGATGACCGCGCTGCACCCGACCCTGCGGATCGGGCGGCAGATGACGGACACGATCTGCCACAACCTCGGCCTGTCCCGGCGCGCGGCGACGGAGCGGGCGGTGGAGATCCTCGACACCGTCGGCATCCCGCGCCCGCGCGCGATCCTGCAGGGCTACGTTCACCAGCTTTCGGGCGGCATGCGGCAGCGGGTGATGATCGCCCTGGCGCTGTCCTGCGAGCCCTCGCTGGTGATCGCCGACGAGCCCACCACGGCGCTCGACGTCACCATCCAGGCCCAGGTGCTCGACCTGATGGAGCGGATGCGCAAGGAGTTCGACCTCGGCATGCTGTTCATCACCCACGACCTGGAGGTGGTCCGCGATTTCTGCGACCGGGCGGTGGTGATGTATTCGGGCGACGTGGTCGAGCGCGGCTCGGCCGCCGGCGTCACCCGGGCGCCGGCGCATCCCTATACCCGCGGGCTGATCGAGGCGGTGCCCGGCGAGACGACCGACCGGCTGGTGCCGATCCCCGGCAGCGTGCCGCAGATCGGGGCCTGGCCCGAGGGCTGCCGCTTCGCCCCGCGCTGCGCCCGGGCCGACGCGAAATGCCGGACCCATCCGCCGCTCGACGCCGAGAACCCGACCGCCGTGCGCTGCTGGCACCCGCTGGAGGAGATCGCATGACCGCCCCCCTTCTGGAGACCAGAGCGCTGTGCAAGACCTTCGGCAAGGTGCAGGCCGTCCGCTCCGTCGACCTGGCCCTGCCGCGCGGCCGCACCTTCGGCCTGGTGGGCGAAAGCGGCTCGGGCAAGTCCACCGTCGCCCGGCTGGTCCTGCGGCTGATCGAGGCGACGTCGGGCGACATCCGGTTCGGGGACGAGGATTTGCGCCGTCTCGGCGGCGAGGCGCTGCGCCGCAGGCGGCGGCGGATGCAGATGATATTCCAGGATCCGTACGGCTCGCTCAACGGGCGCATGACCGTGGGCGAAACGCTCGTCGAGCCGCAGCTGGTCCACGACATCGGCACCGGCGGCAGGGCCCGGCGCGACCGGGCGCGCAGCCTGCTGCGCGAGGTCGGCCTGCCCGACAGCGCGATGGACCGGTTCCCGCACGAGTTCTCGGGCGGCCAGCGGCAGCGCATCGCCATCGCCCGGGCGCTCGCCACCGATCCCGAGCTGATCGTGGCCGACGAGCCGGTCAGCGCGCTCGATGTCAGCGTCCAGGCCCAGATCCTGAACCTGCTGGGCGACATGCAGCGCGAGCACCAGACCACGATGCTCTTCATCAGCCACGACCTGCGCGTCGTGCGCTACGTCTGCGACGAGATCGCGGTGATGTATCTGGGCGAGATCGTCGAGCGCGGCCCCCGCGACCGGGTCTACGACCGGCCGGCGCATCCCTATACGCAGGCGCTGCTGACCTCCGCCCCCGGCAGCCCCCGCAAGGACGGCAAGCGCGCGAAGCTCGCCGGCGAGATTCCCTCGGCGGACGCGATCCCGACCGGCTGTGCCTTCCGCTCGCGCTGTCCCCATGCCTTCGACCGCTGCAAGATCGAGGCGCCGCGGATGCAGGATGTGGGCGGCGGCCAGACCGCGGCCTGTCACCTGCTGGACCGATGAGCGCGGTGGTCGAGGCCCCGGCCGGCCGGATCACCGGGCGCGCGGCGGGCGGCAGCCGCGTCTTCCTCGGCATTCCCTACGGTCGCCCGCCCGTCGGCGCCCTGCGCTGGCGTCCGCCCGAGCCGGCGGCACCCGGGATCGAGATCGACGCGACCCGCCCGGGCCCGGCGCCGCCGCAGATCCACAGACCCTTGCCGCCCTGGGCGCCCGGCACCCGCGCCCAGCCCTACGCAGAGGACTGCCTGAACCTGGACATCTATGCCCCGGCGCGCTCCGGCGGGCCGCGCCCGGTCATCGTCCATGCCTTCGGCGGCGGGTTCCAGGGGGGCAGCGCGGGCGGGCTGGGCATCGACGGCGCCCGTTTCGCGGCGACCAGGGACTGTATCCTTGTCAGGGTGAACATGCGGACCGGCGCGCTGGGCTTTCTGCACCTGGCCGAGGCCTTTCCCGGCCTGCCGCAGACCAACCGGGGGATGCTGGACCTGATCCTCGCGCTCACCTGGGTGCGCGACAATATCGCGGCCTTCGGCGGCGATCCCGGGCGCGTCACGCTGGCGGGCCTGTCCTCGGGCGCTTTCACCGCGACGGCGCTGTTCGGCTGTCCCGAGGCCCGCGGCCTGTTCCATGCCGCCTGGCTGATGAGCGGCCCCGCCAGCCGCATCGTCGCGCCCGATACCGCGGCCGCGGTCACCCGCGCCTTTCTGGACGAAACGGACGTGCCGGCGGGGGACATCGGCGCCCTGGAGCGGCTGCCGGTCGGGGCCGTGCTCGCCGCGCAGGAGGCGAGCGTCGCCAGCGACCTCGGCGCGCGAAACGCCCCCGGCGGCCGGACGCTGGGCATCGTTCAAGACGGCGCAAGCCTGGCGCGTCACCCGCGCGACGCGCTGCAGGACGGGGCGGGGCGCGATGTCGGGATCGTCTTCGGCTGCACCGCCCAGGAGGCGCGGATGTGGTACGCCGCCGGGATCATGGGCGCGGTCGACGAGGCCCGCCTCTTGCAGACGATCCGGCGCTTCGAGGGCGCCGGCGCGGAGGCGGCGCGCGACAGGCTGCGGGCGCACCATCCCGATGCCAGCCCCCGACGCCTGGAAGAACGTTACCTGAGCGACGTCATTTACCGACGTCCCGTTATCGAGAGCGCCGAGGCGCAGCGGCGGGGCGGCGGTCAGGCCGCGACCTATTGCTTCCAGTGGGCGCCGGCCGGCGCGCATGCTGAGCTCGGGGCCTCCCACGGTTTCGACGAGCCCTTCGTGTTCGACACGCCGGTGCCGGTGATGACCGACAGTCCGGCCGACGCCTCCCTGCGGCAGGAGATGAGCGACGCGCTCTTGCAGCTCGCGCGCACGGGGCGTCCCGGCTGGGCCGGAGACCGTGTCTTCGGCGACGCGGGCGCGGCCGCCGGTCTCTGAGCCTCGAAGGAACCGGCCCGGGGCGGCTCGCCGCGCCCGTGGGGCGCGTGGAAGCCGTCAGACCAAGGGCCAGATCGGATCGAACCAGCGGACATAGAGGATGCGGCCGTAGACCAGTTCCAGAAGGATGACCGCCGCAGCGCCGTAGGCCAGGGTCGGCCAGATGCCATAGCCCGCCCAGACCCGGAGGTAGAACAGGACGAGCGCCGTCAGAGCGATCAGCTGGCCGACCCCGAGCGTGATCAGGATCACGCCGGCGAGCATCAGGAAGAACAACAGCGCGCGCCAGCCCTCGGGCTCTCCGAAGATCGCCTTGAACGGTTTCAGCACGCCGCCGGTGGCGGCGGCGGCCGCGCGGACACCGGCGATGTCGCGCAGGATGGCCAGAGCCAGCATCGCGGCGCCGAAGGGCGCGATCGCGAGCGGGAACAGCCGCGCCGAGCCGGACCAGGGAAGCGCCATCGGGATCGCGGCCAGGAACAGGCCCAGGCAGACCAGCCCGAAGATCATCGACAGCGGCGCGTCGCCGGCCGAGCGGTCGTCGTGCGGCACGCGCGCGGCAAAGCGCCGGGCGCGCAGCGTGCTGCGCACCGCCAGGACGAAGGCGAGCGCCAGGATCGCCAGCAGCACCAGCGCCAGCGGCCGCGAGAGCATGTCGGTCCACGAGAAGGTCTGCGAGGCGAGGACGAGCGCGCTCTCCATCACCGGGCCCAGGACGAAGCCCAGCACCAACGCCGGGCGCGGCCAGCCGCCGCGCTTCATCACATAGCCGATCGCGCCGAGCGCGAAGACCGTGATCCAGTTGGCCAGATCCGGCGAATCGAGCCAGGCGCCCATGAACACGAACACCAGGACGCCCGGCACGATCAGATTGCCGTCGATGAAGGACAGCTTCGCGACCTGCCGGCTCCACATCATCAGAAGCGCGGCGCCGACGATATTCGCCAGGATCAGCATCCAGACGAACGAGAATGTCAGGTCGAGCTGCTCGGACAGCATCGCGCGGCCCGGCGCGAGGCCCTGGATGGTGAAGGCGCCGAGCAGGATCGCCATCGAGGCGCTGCCGGGAATCCCGAGCCCCACGGTCGGAATGAGCGCCCCGCCCAGCACCGCGTTATTGGCGGCCTCCGGCGCGATCAGGCCGCGCACGTCGCCGTTGCCGAAGCCGGGGCCGTCGTCCTGCTTCACGCTCTGCGAGGCGTGGCCATAGGCGACCCAGTCCGCGATCATGCCGCCCAGACCGGGCAGCATGCCGATATAGATGCCGATGAACGAGCAGCGCAGCACCAGCCACCAGTTGCGCACCGCGTCGCGAATGCCGCTGAGAATGGTCTCGGTGCCCGAGTCCTGCACCCGGGAGATCGAGCGGTGCCGGACGGCGAGATCCAGCATCTCGGGCAGGGCGAAAAGCCCCAGGACCAGCGGCACGAGCGGCAGGCCGTCGATCAGATACATGATCTCGAACCAGTAGCGCGGCTCTTCCGAGGCGACGGGAAAGCCGATCTGGGACAGCATCAGGCCGATGCAGGCCGCCGCCAGCCCCTTCGACACGGCGGCCCCGGAGACGGTCGCGACCATCGTCAGGCCGAGCGCGCCCAGCAGGAAGAACTCCGGCGTGCCGAAGGACAGGATCAGCGGCCGCACGATCGGCAGGGAGACGGCCATGGCGATCCCGCCGGCCACGCCGCCCACGGCCGAGGCGGTGAACGCCGCCCCGAAGGCGCGCGCCGCCTGGCCGTTCTGCGCCATCGGGTAGCCGTCCATCACCGTCGCCTGCGATGCGGCGGTGCCGGGAATGCCGAGCATGACCGAGGCGATCGTGTCGCTCGTGGCGGTGACCGCAAAGACCCCCAGGATCAGCGCCATCGCCGGCACGGCGTCCATCGAGAAGGTGAACGGCAGGATGATGACCACGCCGATGATCCCGCCGAGCCCGGGCACCGCGCCGAGCCACAGCCCGAACAGCACGCCGAGCAGCAGGTAGCCGAGCGTGCCCGGCGTGAACACCAGCTGCATTCCGGCAAGAAAGCTCTCGACCATGGCCCCTCCGCATGGGCGCGGCGACGG
>NZ_JARGYC010000072.1 GCF_029168335.1 Psychromarinibacter sediminicola | reverse complement strand
GCGGAACGCCGTGCAGCGCCGCCTCTCGGCGATTGCTCTGCAATCGCCTGTCGGCAGGGCATTTCGTTTCGAAATGCCCGAGAGACCCGCCCCCCCGGGGCGGCGCTTCTGGCGAGGACAGTGCCAAGTGTCGGATGTCCATGCTTATGTCTCCGGCATCGCAAAGCTCGACCGCGCCCCGGCGGGTCGGCGCTGCACGGCGCTCCGTTCGACCGGGGCCGCTATCTGGCAAAGCCGAGGAAGTCGTGTCGTGTCGCGTGCAAATGGCGGCCATCACCCCACCTTCCCCTGCGTCTGCGCCAGGTTGGCCTCCACTTCCTCCACCGAATGCGGCGCCTCGGTATCGGTGATCCCGGCCATCAGCAGCCCCAGCTCGCGCTCGTCGGTCTCCGAAGGCAGCCGTTCGCCCATGACCTTGCCGTCGAACATCACCGCGATCCGGTCGGATAGCGACAGGATCTCGTCCAGTTCCACCGACACCAGCAGAACCGCCGTGCCCTGGTCGCGCAGGTCGATCAGCTGCTGGTGAATGAACTCGATGGCGCCGATATCGACCCCCCGCGTCGGCTGCCCCACCAGCAACAGCTGCGGGTCGCGCTCCATCTCGCGGGCCAGCACGATCTTCTGCTGGTTGCCGCCGGAAAAGCTCCGCGCCGTCAGGGTCGGGTTCGGCGGCCGCACGTCGAAGCGTTCCATCTTCGCCTGCGTCTCGGTCCGGATGCCGGCATTGTCCATCAGCAGCCGGTTCGACTGGTAGGCGGGGTCGTGGTGATAGCCGAACACCATGTTCTCCCAGGCGAAGAACTCCATGATCAGGCCCAGGTGCTGGCGGTCCTCCGGCACATGCGCGATGCCGCGCGCGCGGCGCGACTGGCCGTCGGAATGGGCGCCGGTCAGGTCGAGCGCCTGGCCGTTCACCCGGATCGTTCCCGTCGCCCGCGTGATCCCGCCCAGCACCTCCAGAAGCTCCGACTGCCCGTTCCCGGCAACGCCGGCGACGCCCAGGATCTCCCCCGCCCGCACGTTCAGGTCGATGCCGCGCAGCCGCTCCACCCCGTCGTCGTCCACCACGCGCAGGTTTTCGACCTCCAGCACCGTGTCCTTCGGCGCGGCGGGCGTCTTGTCCACCCGCAGCAGCACCTTGCGGCCCACCATCAGCTCGGCCAGGTGCTCGGGGTCGGTCTCGGACGTCTGCACCGTCGCCGTCATCTCGCCGCGGCGCATCACGCTGACCGTGTCGGTGATCTCCATGATCTCGCGCAGCTTGTGGGTGATGAAGACGATCGTCTTGCCCTGGTCGCGCAGCCCCACCAGGATGCGGAACAGGTGGTCGGCCTCGGCCGGGGTCAGAACCCCGGTGGGCTCGTCCAGGATCAGGATGTCGGCCTGCCGGTACAGCGCCTTCAGGATCTCCACCCGCTGCTGCATCCCCACGCCGATCTCCTCGATCGTGGCGTCCGGGTCGACCTGCAGCTCGTATTCCTCGGCCAGCCGCTTCAGCTCGCCGCGCGCCCGGGCCTTCGATGACCGCAGAAGCGCGCTGTCCTCGGCGCCGAGGATCACGTTCTCCAGCACCGTGAAATTCTGCACCAGCTTGAAATGCTGGAACACCATGCCGATCCCCGCGCGGATCGCCGCCTGGCTGTCGGGGATCTCGGTCTTCTTGCCGTTGATGAAAATCTCCCCGGCATCGGCCTTGTAAAAGCCGTACAGGATCGACATCAGCGTGGATTTTCCCGCGCCGTTCTCGCCGATGATGCCGTGGATCGTGCCGGGCATGACCCGGATCGAAATGTCCTTGTTCGCCTGCACCGGCCCGAAGGATTTCGAGATGCCGACAAGCTCAATGGCAGGGGCGGCCCGGTCAGGCCGCCCCGTATTCTCGTCCGCCGCCATGCTCAGAAATCGAGGACGGGGCAGCTGTCGTCCGAGGTGTAGTCATGCACCTCGATCTCGCCCGAGATGATGCCCGCCTTGGCCTCTTCCACGGCGGTCTCGATCTCGTCGGTGATCAGGTCCTCGTTGTGCTCGTCCACGGCATAGCCCACGCCCTCGGCTTCCAGGCCCAGCACCTCGACGCCGGCCTCGAAGCCCTCGGCGCCTTCCGAGAACACCTCGTAGACCGCGTTGTCGACGCGCTTGACCATCGAGGTCAGGACCGAGCCGGGATGCAGATAGTTCTGGTTGCTGTCCACGCCGATCGAGAACACGCCCTCGTCGGCCGCGGCCTGCAGCACGCCCACGCCGGTGCCGCCGGCGGCGGCATAGATCACGTCGGCGCCCTGGCTGACCTGGCTCTTGGCCAGCTCGCCGCCCTTGACGGGGTCGTTCCACGCCGCCGGGGTGGTGCCGGTCATGTTGGCGATCACCTCGGCGTCGGGGTTCACCGCCTTCACGCCCTGCGCATAGCCGCAGGCGAACTTGCGGATCAGCGGCACGTCCATGCCGCCGATGAAGCCCACGGTGTCGCTCTCCGACTTCATCGCCGCGATCATGCCGACCAGATAGCTGCCCTCGTGCTCGGAGAACACGATGGACTTCACGTTCGGCTCGTCCACGACCGCATCGACGATGGCGAAGTTGGTGTCCGGATAGTCCGGCGCCACCTGGGCCAGGGTCGACTGGTTGGCAAAGCCCAGAACCACGATCGGGTTCGCGCCGCGCTCGGCCATCTTGCGCATGTTCTGTTCGCGCTGCGCCTCGGACTGCAGCTCGGTTTCGAGATAGTCGCCGCCGGTTTCCTCGGCCCAGCGCTCGGCGCCGGTATAGGCGCTCTCGTTGAACGACTTGTCGAACTTGCCGCCAAGGTCGATGATCAGGCCGGGCTCGGCCAGCGCCGCGACGGCCGATACGGCAAGCGCGGCACCGGCCCCCAGAAATGTCTTCGTCAGGGTCATAGAATTCTCCCAGTTGGTCTTGGAAACCTGTCCCATTGATAGGTTCCCAGAATTGCGGAATTGGCTCCCGCCATGGGGCGAATTTAGGACCAAGGCTTTCGGGACGGTCAACCGCTATTTTACCGAACGGTCATGAATCGCCGCGGTCTTACGGGCGTTGCCGGGCATGACGCCAAGTCAGGCGCCGCGCAGCGC
This sequence comes from Psychromarinibacter sediminicola, assembly GCF_029168335.1. Lineage (GTDB taxonomy): Bacteria > Pseudomonadota > Alphaproteobacteria > Rhodobacterales > Rhodobacteraceae > Psychromarinibacter > Psychromarinibacter sediminicola. The sequence goes on along the minus strand of NZ_JARGYC010000072.1, from coordinate 18,778 downwards.
CTTTTTCAGGATCACCGCGTCGGTCCGGGCGCCGTCCGGGGCGCGGTAATATCCGGGGCGCCGCCCGGCCTCGGCCCAGCCGGCGCCGCGATAGAGCGCCAGCGCGGCCCGGTTGTCGGCGGCCACTTCGAGAAAGGCGTCGCCGGCCCCGCGCCGGGCCGTCTCCGCCTCGAACCGCGCCAGCAGTTTCTGCCCGATCCCCTGCCGCCGCCGCGCCGGATCGACGGCCAGCGTCAGAAGCTCCGCCTCGCCCGCCACCGCGCGGCCCAGGACGACTCCCCCGTCCTGCGCGCAAAGGAAACAGCTCGCGTCGCCCAGGAACGCGGCAAAGGCGGCCTCGGAGAATGGCTCGGGCGTGGTGAAACAGCGCGCGTGCAGCGCCGCCAGCGCGGCCGGCGTCACGGCAGGATCGGCGGCGGGGCCTCGCGCGGCGGCGCGGCGTCGGCCGGGCGGATATAGAGCGGGGCAGGGCGCTCCGCGATCCCCTCGCTCCGGCGCGCGGCGATCCGCGCGATGGCCACCGCGAGCGGCTCGGCCGGCAGGCCGGGATGCACGGCCGTCTCCGTCAATGCGAGGTCCGCCGGGCACAGCTCCGGCGCCTCCGCGGCCTGCGCGCCGAAGCGCTGCAGATAGACCTGCCCGCGCGGCGCCGGGAGGGTGACCGTCAGCGGCCGCTCGCGGCCGAGCGCCGCCGCCTCGAACCCCGAGACGCCCACGGCCGGCACGCCCAGCGCCAGCGCCAGCCCGCGCGCGGCGGCCACCGAAATCCTCAGCCCCGTGAAGTTGCCCGGCCCGATCCCCACGCCGATGCGCCGCAGGTCGGGCCAGCCGATGCCGGCCTCCACCAGCATCTCCTCCAGCAGCGGCATCAGCCGCTCGGCCTGGCCCTTCGCCATCTCCTCGGCCCGCGACAGAAGCACCGTCTCGCCGCAAAGCAAAGCGGCCGCGCAATGCGCGGCCGACGTGTCGAAGCCCAGGACCAGCCCGTCGTCAGGCAATCGGCCGCACCTCGGTCACTTCCGGGATGTAGTGGCGCAGCAGGTTCTCGATCCCCATCTTCAGCGTCAGCGTCGACGAGGGGCAGCCCGCGCAGGCGCCCTGCATGTGCAGATAGACCACGCCGCGCTCGAACCCGTGGAACGTGATGTCGCCGCCGTCCTGCGCCACGGCCGGGCGCACGCGGGTGTCCAGAAGCTCCTTGATCTGGCCCACGATCTCGCCGTCGGGCCCGTCATGCGCGGCATGGGCCGGGGCGTCGTTCTCGCCCTCCAGCACCGGCGCGCCGGACTGGAAATGCTCCATGATCGCGCCCAGGATGGCGGGCTTCACATGCTCCCATGCGACGCCCTCGTCCTTGGTCACGGTGACGAAGTCGGACCCCAGGAACACGCCCGTCACGCCCTCGACATCGAAGACCCGACGCGCCAGAGGCGACTTGCCGGCGGTATCGGCGCTGGGGAAATCCGCCGTTCCGGCCTCCAGCACGGCCTGGCCGGGCAGGAATTTCAGCGTTGCGGGGTTCGGGGTGGATTCGGTCTGGATGAACATGGCGCGCTTCCTTCTGTCGGTCCCGATATGCGCAGGCAGCGGCCGATAGTCAAGGTTTGGAACCGTTCTAAACCGGCCACGCGCATCCTATCCCGACGCCAGCGTGATCTCCACCACCCGCTCCGCGCCGTTCCGCCGCACGCGCAGCTTCACCGTGTCGCCGGGGCGGTGCCGGTCCAATGCCTGCGCCAGGTCGGCCGAGCCGCCGATGGCGCGGTCGTCGAGCCCGACGATCACGTCGCCGGGCGTGATCCGCCCCGCCCGGTCCGCCGTCGCCGGCCGCAGCCCCGCGGTCGAGGCCGGCGTCCCCGGCTCCACGCCCAGGACCAGCACGCCCTCGATTCCCTGCCGCCGGGCCAGCGCATTGACCCGCTCGTCATGCACCACGCCCAGCACCGGCGGCCGGTAGCGCCCGGTCGCGATCAGCTGCGGCACCACCCGGTTCACCACGTCCACCGGCACCGCCAGCCCGATCCCGGCGGAACTCCCCGAGGGGCTCAGGATTGCCGTGTTCACCCCGATCAGCCGCCCGGCGCTGTCGATCAGTGGGCCGCCGGAATTGCCGGGGTTGATCGCCGCGTCGGTCTGGATCAGCCCGGTGATCGTCTGCCCGTTCTGCCCGTCGATCTCGCGGTCCAGCGCCGAGACGACGCCGGTGGTCAGCGTCCAGTCCAGCCCGAACGGGTTGCCGATCGCCAGCACCGTCTGCCCCACGCGGATCCCGGCGCTCTCGCCCAGCGGGATCGGCGGCGGCAGCGGGCCGTCCGGGTCGATCCGCAGCACCGCCAGATCGTGCGACGGATCGCGGCCCACCAGCCGCGCCGGCACGACCTGCCCGTCGGCCAGCCGCACCTGCGCCCCGCTCGCGCCCTCGATCACGTGATTGTTGGTGACGACATGCCCCGCATCGTCCCACAGAAAGCCCGAGCCGGAGCCCCGCGGCACCACCTGCCGCCGCCGCGAGAACGGGTCGAACATCTCCGCGCGCGTGGTGATCGACACGACAGAGCCCTGCGTCGCCTCGAACAGCGCGATGACGGTCTCCTCGCTGGGGCTCAGCTCGCCGCGCGGGGTGATCGTGCGCGGCTCGGGCGGCGGCGCGGTGCTGGCCTCGTACCAGAACAGCGCCGCGGCCCCCAGGGCGAGCCCCGCCAGCAGAAACACCAGACGGTCGCGCATTCCACCTCTCCCCGTTGCGGTATCGGCGCCTATCCCGGCCCCGTCGCCGGATCGTCAAGCGCTACCGCGCCCGGGTGCGCGCCGGCAAGAGGCACAGGGCGCGCGCGCCGGCGCTCAGGCCCCGACCATCCCCACGACCTCGTAGGTCCGCTTGACGATCGGCGCGGCGATCCCGTTCGCCCGCTCGGCCCCGCGCGCGAGGATGCGGTCGATCTCGGCGGGGTCGCGCATCAGCCGCGACATCTCCTCGGTGATCGGGGACAGCTTGGCCACCGCCAGGTCGGCGAGCGACGGCTTGAAGGTGGAGAACTGCTGCCCGCCATGCTCGCGGATCACCTGCGCGGGGCTGTGATCGGCCAGCCCGGCATAGATGTTGACGAGGTTCCGCGCCTCGGGCCGGTCCTCCAGCCCGTCGAGATCGTGCGGCAGCGGCTCCGGGTCGGTGCGCGCCTTGCGGATCTTGTTGGCGATGGTGTCGGCATCGTCGGTCAGGTTGATCCGCGTCATGTCCGAGGGGTCGGACTTCGACATCTTCCTCGACCCGTCGCGCAGGCTCATCACCCGCGTCGCGGCGCCCTCGATCACCGGCTCGGTCTCGGGGAAGAAGTCGACCTCGTAGTCGTTGTTGAACTTGATCGCGATGTCGCGCGTCAGCTCCAGGTGCTGCTTCTGGTCCTCGCCCACCGGCACATGCGTCGCGTGATAGACGAGAATGTCCGCCGCCATCAGCGCCGGATAGGCGAACAGCCCCAGCGAGGCGTTCTGCTGGTTCTTGCCGGCCTTGTCCTTCCATTGGGTCATCCGCTGCATCCAGCCCATGCGGGCGACGCAGTTGAAGATCCAGGCCAGCTGCGCATGCGCCGGCACGGCGCTCTGGTTGAACAGGATCGACCGCTCCGGGTCGATGCCCGAGGCGATGAAGCCGGCGCAGAGCTCGCGCGTGGCCTTCGTCAGGTCGGCCGGCTCCTGCCAGACGGTGATCGCGTGCATGTCGACCATGCAGAAGATCGACTCGATGTCGCGCTCCTGCCACTCGACGAAACGCTTCAGCGCGCCCAGGTAATTGCCCAGGTGAAGATTGCCCGAAGGCTGGATGCCCGAGAAAACGCGGGGGGTGAACTCGGCCATTTCAGGGATGCTCCGTCTGGATTTCTGCGCCGCGCTCGGGTACCGCAAGGCCCAATGGCCGTCAAGGAAGCCCGGATATGAGCAGCACGCCGCCGCCCCACATGGAATCGCCGTTCAACGCCCTGCCCGCCGTCGTCGTGGCGCTGGCCCTCGCCCTCTTCGGGGTCGAAGCGGTGCTGCAGCTCGGCGAGCGCGGGCTGGTCGGCGGGCCCGAGGCGGTGGGCTGGCGAACCATGTGGGCCCAAAGGCTGGCCGTCACGCCGGACGTGTTCGACCTCTTCCTCTCTTACCGTCTCCCGCTCTCCGATGTACTGCTACGTCTGTTTGGCTATTCCTTCGTCCATGCCAGCTTTACGCACATGCTGTTCGTGGTGATCTTCGTGCTGGCGCTGGGCAAGATGGTAGGCGAAATCTTTGCCTCTTGGGCAGTGCTAGCAGTCTTCTTCGGTTCCGCGGTGATGGGTGGCGTGATCTTCGGAACGTTGATTGACGGACGCGCCATTCTATTCGGCGGCTATCCCGGGGCCTACGGGCTGATCGGCGCCTTCACCTTCCTGCTCTGGGTGCAGCTCGCCGCGACGGGCGGGCCGCAGGCGCGGGCGTTCTACCTGATCGGCTTTCTGATGGGCATCCAGCTGATCTTCGGCCTGCTGTTCGGCGGCGGGCTCGACTGGGTGGCCGACATCGCGGGCTTCGCCACCGGGTTCCTTCTGTCCTTCGTCGTCAGCCCCGGCGGCTGGTCCCGCGTCATGGCCAAGCTGCGCCAGCGCTGACCGGCCCGCGGGGCAAGGCGTTTCGAAATCGCGCGCCAAGGGAGCCGAGACGCCGTGGACACGCTGTTCAGTTAGCGCTGCCATCAATAAGATCAGATACTTGAACCCCTGTCCAACCTCGGACACTACCGCCGCAGGCTCCGCCGGATATCCCCGATCGGCAGCCCGCCCATCGCGTGGGCCAGCCCGAAATAGCTCCCGATCCCCAGCGCCACCAGGATCGCCAGCGCCAGATAGCGCAGCCGTCCCATCCCGAAGAGCGGCCCGAGCCCGAGATTGGCCAGCCACAGCACCAGCCCCATCAGCACCGCCGCCGTCAGGATCCGCCAGATCCTCCGCTTGAACCGCGCGTCCAGCACCGCGGCCTCTCCCATGCCCCGCGACCCCAGCCAGAGCTGCACCACCATCGCCCAGCCCGCCAGCGTCGTCCCGAAGGCCGCCGCGATATAGCCGATGACCGGCGCCAGCCCCACCGCCACGACCGCGTTCACCACCATCGCGGCCAAGGCGTAGTAGAACGGGGTCTTCGTGTCCTCGCGGGCGAAATAGAGCGGCTGAAGCACCTTCTGCAGCACGAAGGCCGGCAGCCCCAGCCCGTAGACCGCCGCCGCCAGCGCCGTCGCCGCGGTATCGTCCGCCCCGAAGGCGCCGCGCTGGAACAGCACGCCGATCAGCGGCATCGGGATCACCACCAGCGCCACCGCCGCCGGCACGGTCAGGGCCAGGCTGATCTCGGCCGCCCGGTTGAAGGCGTGCCGCCCGCCCTCGGTATCCTCGGCGCCGAGCCGGCGGGACAGGTCGGGCAGGAGGACCACGCCGATGGCGATGCCGACCACCCCGAGGGGCAGCTGGTAGAGCCGGTCGGCATAGTTCAGCCAGGCGACGGCGCCGTCGAAGAAGCTGGCCACCTGCCGGCCGATCAGCAGGTTCACCTGCATGACGCCCCCGGCCAGCGCCGCCGGGGCCGCGACGACGGCGAGGCGCTTCATCTCCGGCGTCAGGCGGGGGCGGCGCGGCTTCAGCGGGAAGCCGGCCCTGGCCGCGGCGATCCAGACCAGCGCGAGCTGGGCGATGCCGGCCACGGGGACCGTCCAGGCCAGGGTCAGGCCCATGTCCCAGCCGAGGGCTTGGGCCGCCGTCATGGCGGCGATGAAGAGGACGTTCAGCAGGACCGGCGCGGCGGCCGCCGCGGCGAAGCGGCCGGCGGCGTTGAGGAGGCCGGAGAGGAGGGCGGCGAGCGAGATGAAGAGGATGTAGGGAAAGGCGATGCGGCCGTAGAGGACCGCCAGCGGGAAGCGTTCGTCCTCGAGAAAGCCGCTGGCCATGGCGAGGACCAGCCAGGGCATCGCGGCCGTGGCGAGGGCGGAGAAGACGACGAGGACCGCCGCCAGGCCCGAGAAGGCGTCGCGGGCGAAGCCGAGGGGGTTGTCGCCGGTCTCGACCCGCTTCGAGAACATCGGCACGAAGGCCATGTTGAAGGCGCCCTCGCCGAAGAAGCGGCGGAACATGTTGGGCAGCGAGAAGGCGATCAGGAAGGCCTCGGCGACCGGGCCGGCGCCGAGGAAGGCGGCGATCATGATGTCGCGGGCGAAGCCGAAGATGCGGCTGGCCATGGTCCAGACGCCGACGGTGAAGAAGGCCGCCATCAGGCGGATCGGCTTCATGGGCGGCGCCCCGTCCGGGGGGTGTCCGAGGTTGGACGCATGGTCAAGTCGTTGATTTTTTTATCGGTAGCGGTAACGGACGGGCGTCGCGTCACGCGACAGGACACGACGTCTTCGGCTGTGCCGGTGAGCGGTTCCGGTCGAGCGGAACGCCGTGTGGCGCCGAGCCGCCGGGGCGCGGTCGAGCTTTGCGATGATGGAGACATAAGCATGTAGGCCGGGCACTTGGCACCGTCCTCGCCAGAAGCGCCGCCTCGGGGCTGAGGCAGGACCGTGGCGCCAATGGTGCCGCGAAAGCCTGCCGAACGGTCGGCGCGGCACGGCGGTCCGCCGCGCGGGGCAGGTGGAAATGGCCCAGGGCCGATGCGGTGTCGCGGCGTATGGGTCCGCGCGGGCAAGGATTTTCGAAAATCCTTGGCACGCGATTTCGAAATCGCGTGCCAAGCGCCTTCGAAGGCGCTTGGCAAGGCGTTTCGAAACGCCTTGCGCCGCGGGGCCGGCTGCGCGGCGCGGGCCGGCGGGCCCGGCTGTGTCGCGGCGGGTGTCTTGCGCGGCGTGGTGGGTGAACCCGCGCCGGGGGGCGCGGACCCACCCCCCCTACGTCCGGCGGGGGTGGGTCGCGAGGCCTTGGCGGCGATCATTCCTCTTCCCGCGCCCGGATCGCGCCGCGGTCGATGGCCTCGCGCAGCTTCTTCTCCAGCGTCCGCTGCCGGCTTTCGGAATAGAGCTTCAGCCCGAACATGTCCTTGACGTAGAAGCTGTCGACCACCTGCTCGCCATAGGTCGCGATGACCGCGCTGGCGATCTGTACGTTGTTGTCGGCCAGCGTGCGCGTCAGGTCGTAGAGCAGGCCGGGGCGGTCGCGGGAGTCGACCTCGATGATCGTGTAGATCTCGGAGCCCTCGTTGTCGAAGGCGATGGAGGTGGGCACGCGGAACGCCTTCTCGCGCTTTTTCAGCTTGTCGCGGCGGCGCATCGCCTCGGACGCCTTGATCTCGCCGCCCAGGGTTTTGTGGATCATGTCGCGCAGCCGCGGCAGGCGGTCGGCCTCGTAGGGCGCGCCCTCGTGGTCCTGGATCCAGAAGGCGGCCGTCGCCCAGCCGTCCTTGGTGGTGAAGGTGCGCGCGTCCTTGATGTTCGCGCCCACCAGCGCCAGCGCGCCGCACATCCGCGAGAAGATGCCGGGATGGTCGGCCATGGCAAAGCAGACGCGGGTGGCGTCGCGGTCCTCGTCCGGGGTCAGCGTCAGCCGGATTTCGCCGTTGTCGATGCCGCGCAGAAGCTCGGCGAAATCGACATGCGCGGTGACGTGAAGCCCCTGCCAGTAGGGTTCGTAATGCCGGGCGAGTTCCGCCTTGACCTCGCGCGCGGGCCAGTCCGACAGGGCGGCGCGCAGGTTGCGCTTGGCCTCGGCGCCGCGGTTGGTGCGGTTGAGCGCCTCCAGCCCGTCCTCCATCGCGCGGGCGGTCTGGCGGTAGAGCGCGCGCAGCAGCGCCGCCTTCCAGTTGTTCCAGGTGTCGGGCCCGACGCCCATGATGTCGCAGACCGTCAGCACGGTCAGCAGGTCGAGCCGGTCCTTCGTCTGCACCGCCTTGGCGAAGTCGCGCACCGTGCGCGGGTCGGCGATGTCGCGCTTCTGCGCCATGTCCGACATCAGCAGGTGATAGCGCACCAGCCATTCCACGGTGACGCATTCGCCGGGCTTCAGCCCCAGGCGCGGCGCGATGGTGCGCGCCAGCCGCGCGCCCAGCACCGAGTGATCCTCGTCGCGGCCCTTGCCGATGTCGTGGCACAGGAGCGCCACGTAGAGCACCCGGCGGTTCACGCCCTCTTTCAGGATCTGGCTGGCGACCGGCAGTTCCTCGACCAGTTCGCCGCGCTCGATCTGCGACAGGATCGAGATGCACTGGATGGTGTGCTCGTCCACCGTGTAGCTGTGATACATGTTGAACTGCATCATCGCGACGATCGGCTTGAATTCGGGGATGAAGGCGCCCAGCACGCCCAGCTCGTTCATCCGCCGGAGCGCGCGTTCGGGATTGCCGTGCTTCAGGAGCAGGTCGCGGAAGATGCGCGTGGCTTCCGGGGTGCGGCGCATCTCGTCGTCGATCAGGTTGAGGTTCGCGGTGATCAGCCGCATCGCGTCGGGGTGGATCAGAAGGCCGGTGCGCAGCCCCTCCTCGAAGATCCGCAGGAGGTTCAGCTTGTCCGAGAGAAAGGCGCGATCGTCCCGGATGGCCAGCCGGTTGTGGACGATTGCATAGCCGGCGCGCACCTTCTTGCGGCGCTTGAAGAAGCCGACCAGGCGGGGTTCCTTCTTGACGTGCCGCGCCTCCAGCGCCGACAGGAAGATGCGGGTCAGCTCGCCCACCCGGGTGGCGTGCAGGAAATAGTCCTGCATGAAGTGTTCCACCGCGCGGCGGCCGCCGCGGTCGACATAGCCCATGCGCTCGGCCACCTCGACCTGCATGTCGAAGGTCAGCTGGTCGACGGCGCGGCCGGAGATCAGGTGCAGGTGGCAGCGCACCGCCATCAGGAAGTTCTCGGCGGCGAGAAAGGCGTCGTATTCCTCTTTGCGGAACACGCCCATCTCGACGAGGTCGGCCATGCTTTCGACGCCGTGGACGTATTTGTCGATCCAGTAGAGCGACTGCAGATCCCTGAGGCCGCCCTTGCCCTCCTTGACGTTGGGCTCGACCACATAGCGCTGGCCGCCCTGCTTGCGGTGCCGGGTGGCGCGCTCCTCGAGCTTGGCCTCGATGAAGTCGGCGGCGGTGGCCGAGAACAGGTCGGACCAGAGGCGGGCCTTCAGGTCCTGTTCCAGCGGTTCGTGGCCGTCGATGAAGCGGTGTTCCAGCAGCGAGGTGCGGATCGTGTAGTCGTCCTTGGCCAGGCGCAGGCAGTCGCGGACGGTGCGGCTGGCATGGCCCACCTTCAGGTGCAGATCCCAGAAGATGTAGAGCATGGATTCGATCACGCTCTCGGCCCAGGCGGTGATCTTGTAGGGGGTCAGGAACAGCAGGTCGACGTCGGAGAAGGGCGCCATCTCGGCCCGGCCGTAGCCGCCGACGGCCAGCACGGCGAGGCGTTCGGATTCGGTGGGCGTGTGCAGCGGGTGGAGGTAGGTCGTGGCGATCCGGAAGACCTCGGTCACGATGCCGTCGGTCAGCCAGGCATAGGCGCGGACGGTGGGCCAGGCGTTGCGCGGATCGGCGGTGAAGGCGCGGGCGATGGTGGCGCGGCCGGTCGCCAGGGCGTCGTGCAGGATCTCGACGGTGGCGGCGCGGACGGCGCGGCCGTCCTCCGCCGTGGCGCAGGCGGCGTCGAGGGCGGCGCGCACGGCCGCGGCGTCGAAGATCTCGGACGCCGGGCGGATCAGCTTGTCAGCGGTGAGGCCGGGGGCCGGCGCGGGGTCAGAGACCCGCGCCAGGGAAGCTTCTGGGGGCGGGGTCAATGACACTCACCTGCTTGTCGATGATGGTGGCAACGGCCAGCCCGCGTTCGTTGGTGCCGTCCGGCTTCAGCCGGAAGATGCCGTTGACGCCGATGAAGCCGGTGGGCTGGGTCAGCGCCGCCCGGGTCAGCGCGCCCGCGTCGCCGGCGCTGACCAGCGCGCCGATGGCGGCGATCCCGTCATAGGCCAGCCCCGCGATCGGGTGCGGCGGCTCGCCATAGGCCTCGTTGTAGCGGGCCTGGAACTGCTCGGTCAGGCCGGGCGAGGGCAGGGCGAACCAGCCGCCCTGCAGGCCCGGCAGCTCCAGCGCGCTGGGCGGGATGTCCCAGCGCTGCAGGCCGATGAACTGGGTCTCGGTCGGGTCGATGCCGTTCTCGGTGATCAGCTGGGTCAGGATCGGCAGCGCGCCGGCGGTGCCGGAGGTGAAGAAGATCGCGTTGGCGTTGGAGTTGCGGGCGGTCTCGGTCACCTGGTCGACGGCCTGGATCACGCCGTTCTGCGACAGCTCGAACGCGGATTCGCCGACCAGGGTGGCGCCGTGGCGGGCGATGGCGGCGGCGATGGCGTCGCGGCCGGCGCGTTCGGCGGTGTCCTGGCCGTGGGCGATCATGATGTTGCCCTTGCCCTGGCCGGCGGCGTAGCGGACCAGGCGGTCGGCCGAGGTCTCGAAGGTGTGGCCCAGCACGAAGACGTTGCCGCCGGCGATGCCGGTGTTGTTGGAAAAGCTCAGCACGTTGACCCCGCGGCCCGCCACGGCGGAGCCCACCGCGTTGGCCGAGGCGGCATAGACCGGCCCCAGGATGATCTTGGCGCCCTCGTCGACCGCCTGGGCGGCGACGGTCGCGGCGGTCTGCGCGTCGCCGGCGGTGCGATAGACCCGCAGGTCGATCTGCGCCCCGTCGAGATCCGCCATTGCCAGCCGCGCCGCGTTCTCCAGCGACACGGCGAGGTCGGTGTCGCTCGACTGGCCGGAACCGGCGGGGACCAGCAGCGCCACCGGCACGGGCTGCGTCGCGTCGATGCGGGGGCCGTCGCTGTTGACCACGGGCAGGCCGCCGCCGCAGGCGGACAGCCAGAGGGCCGAGGCGAAGAGAACGAGCCGCACCGCGCTCCGGCGGGCCCTGCGGAAGGTGGAGGTCATGCGTTAATCCTCAGCTCCGGTGCTGCGCTTGCGGACCCGGCCAGACTATGCGCTACAACGGGAAAGGTAAACGTCTGCCAGACCCGAGGGGACCATGCCCGCCGAGATCACGCCGCTCGCCGCCGGCCTCTACTTCGTGGCCACGCCGCTGGGCGCGGCGCGCGACATCACCCTGCGCGCGCTGGACGTGCTGGCCTCGGCCGACGTGCTGGCGGCCGAGGACACCCGGACGCTGAAGCACCTGATGCAGCTGCACGGCATCGCGCTCGGCGATCGGCCGGTCGTCGCCTATCACGACCACAACGGCGCCGAGGTCCGCCCGCGGCTGATTCGGGCGCTGGCGGAGGGCAAGTCGGTGGCCTACGCCTCCGAGGCCGGCACGCCGCTGGTCGCCGACCCGGGCTTTCCGCTGGCCCGCGCCGCCGTCGCGGAGGGGCTGCCGGTGGTGCCGGTGCCGGGGCCCTCGGCGGTGATGGCGGCGCTGACCGTCGCCGGGCTGCCCACCGACCGGTTCCTGTTCGCGGGCTTCCCGCCGGCGGCGAAGGGCGCGCGCCGCAGCTGGATGGAAGAGATCGCGACCGTCCCGGCGACGCTGGTGATGTACGAATCTCCGAAGCGCGTTCACCGAACGTTAGATGAATTGTGCGAGATAGCGGGCAGGGAAAGGCAGGCGGCGATCTGCCGGGAACTGACGAAGCGGTTCGAGGAGACCCTGCGCGGGTCGCTCGGCGAGCTTGCCGCGCTGACGGCGGAGCGGAGGCTCAAGGGCGAAATCGTGCTGGTGGTCGCGCGGGGGCAGGCGGTCGCCTCGGCCCAGGACATGGAGACGGCATTGCGCGAGGCGTTGCAGGAGATGTCGGTGAAGGACGCGGCGGCGGCCGTCGCGGGGGCGCTGGGCCTGCCGAAGCGGCAGGTCTACCAGGCGGCGCTGGAGATGGAAAAGACGCGATGAGCGGTTCGGGTTGCGGCCGGGCGGCGCAGCGGGAGCGGGCGCGGCGGGGCTGCGGCGGCGTCGGCGGGCGCTGGGGATGGCAGAGGCCTGGTGAGTGGATCGCGGTGCGGTCGCGCCGTGACGCCGGTAGCGGGCGCGTCGGGTCGATTGCGGCACCAGCTGGCACCGGGGATGGCGGGGGCGCGATGAGCGGTTCAGGTTTCGTCCGGGCGACGGGGGCGCTGTGCCGGCGGCGGGCGCCTCGTCCATGGCGGCGCCGGCGGGCGCCGGAGATGGTGCGGGCGCGATGCGTGGATCGGGTTGCGGAGAGTGCCCGGTGGCACCGGAGATGGAGTGGATGACATGAGTGGATCGGTTTCCTATCATTCGAGCCTTGCGGCCGAGGATATCGTGGCCTCGGATTACGCGCGGCGCGGGTTTGCCCTGCGGGAACGCCGCTGGCGCGGGCCGGGCGGAGAGATCGACCTGATCTTCGAGAAGGCCGGCGCGCTGGTCTTCGTCGAGGTGAAGAAGGCGCGCGACTTCGCCACGGCGGCGGCGCGGATCACGGCGCGGCAGATCGAGCGGATTTTCACCTCGGCCAGCTGCTATCTCGCCGTCATGCCGACCGGGCAGGACACGGAGACGCGGTTCGATGCGGCCTATGTGAATGGCGCGGGGGCGGTCGAGGTCGTCGAGAACGCCTTTGGGGTCTGAGCGGTCCCGCCGCGCCGCGCGATAGGGCCGGGGAGGGCACGGCTCGGCGAGGCGCGTGGGCGCCAGCCTGTGGCGCGGCCGTTGCAGCGGAGGTATGGCCGGCCGGCGTCGCTCGGCGTGAATGCAGGCGGCGCAGCACTGGATGTTGCCGGGGCACGGCACGTGAGGCGCAGGCGGCACGGCACGCTAGGCACACGCGGCGCCGCACGGGAAGCGGCCGGGGCCGCCGGGCGTCGGCCTTGCGCTGGCCGGCGCCGGCGGCGCGCGGCGGGGGCCGGGCAAGCCGCTTCGAAGCGGCTTGCGGCAAGCGGTTTGGAAACCGCTTGATAAGGGCCTTGCAAGGCCCTTGCCCAAGGCGCTTAGACGCGCCTTGCGCGGCTGACGGTGCCATCAGCGCCGTCTGCACGGACGGCTTGCCGTTGCCGGGCGGCTGGGTCATGTAATGGGCTGACACCGCCGTTTTGGAGCACCGAACATGTCCCTGAAAGTCGCCATCCAGATGGATCCGATCGGTCCCGTCGATATCGACGCGGACAGCACCTTCCGGATCGCCGAGGAGGCGCAGGCGCGGGGGCACGAGCTGTTCTACTACCTGCCCGAGCACCTGGCCTGGCAGGAGGGCCGGGTGACCGCCATCGGCCATCCGCTGACCGTGCGGCGGGTCAAGGGCGACCATGCCGCGCTGGGCGACCGGACGAAGGTCGACCTGGCGGAGTTCGACGTGGTCTGGCTCAGGCAGGACCCGCCGTTCGACATGGGCTATATCACGACGACCCATCTGCTGGAGCTTCTGTCTCCCGGCACGCTGGTGGTCAACGACCCGTTCTGGGTGCGCAACTGCCCCGAGAAGCTCCTGGTCCTGCAGTTCCCCGAGCTGATCCCGCCCACGACCATCGCCCGCGACCTGAGCGTGCTGCGCGACTTCAAGGACCGGCATGGCGACATGATCCTGAAGCCGCTTTACGGCAATGGCGGCGCCGGCGTGTTCCGGCTGGACCCGAACGACCGCAACCTCTCGTCGCTGCACGAGCTGTTCACCGGCCTCAGCCGCGAGCCGCTGATCGCGCAGAAGTTCCTGCCCTCGGTCGAGAAGGGCGACAAGCGGATCATCCTGGTCGACGGCGACCCGATCGGCGCGATCAACCGCGTGCCGCAGCCGGGCGAGACCCGGTCGAACATGCATGTGGGCGGCCGCGCCGAGAAGGTCGAGATGACCGGGCGCGACCGCGAGATCTGCGCCGCCATCGGCCCGCGGCTGAAGGAATACGGCCAGGTCTTCGTCGGCATCGACGTGATCGGCGACTGGCTGACCGAGATCAACGTGACCTCGCCCACCGGGCTGCAGGAGCTGGAGCGGTTCGACGGCATCAACGCCGCCGGGGCGATCTGGGAGGCGATCGAGGCGCGGCTGACGGCGCGATGAGCTGGCAGCTCGCGGCGCTCCGGCGGGCGATGCGCTGGACGGCGCGTCCCGTGGTGGCGCGGCTGACGAACTGGACCCGGGCGCGCGCCGTGTTCCGCGTCTCCGCCCGGCTCGCCTTTCGTCGGGTCCGCGGCACGCGCTGCCGGCCGGCCGAGGGGCCGCTGGCGCCGGGCGCGTTCGTCACCGGCCGCGAGCCGCCGGCGCCCGGGGTGATCCTGTATCTGCACGGCGGCGCCTATATCGTGGGCAGCCCGGCCGCCTACCGGGACCTCGCCGGGCGCCTGGCGCGGCAGACCGGGCGGCGGCTGTACCTGCCGGACTACCCGCTCGCGCCGGAACATCCGGCCCCGGCGGCCTTTCATGCCGCCGTCGCCGCGTGGGAGGCGCTGCTGGGCGAGGGCTACCGGCCGGGCGAGATCGTGATCGGCGGCGACAGCGCGGGCGGCGGGCTGGCGCTGGCGCTGCTGGCGGAGGTGCTGTCGCGCGGGCAGCGGCCGGCGGGCTGTTTCGCCTTCTCGCCCTGGACCGACCTGACGCTGTCGGGCGCGTCGCTCCGGGAGAATGCAGGGCGCGACGTGCTGCTGCCGGTGGCGCGGATCGCGGAGGTGCGCGATCTCGTCCGCGGCGCGCTGGCGCCGGACGACCCGCGCCTGTCGCCGCTCTTCGCGGCCTTTCCGGACTGTCCGCCGGTCCTGCTGGCCTGGTCGCAGTCGGAGATCCTGCGCGACGACTCGGCGCGGATGGCGGCGCATCTGCGCGGCTATGGCGCGCAGGTCGAAGAAGATGTGCTGCCCGACGCGCCGCATGTCTGGCAGCTGTTCCACGGCATCGTGCCCGAGGCCAACGCCTCGCTGAACAAGACCGCCGCCTTCATTCTGCGAGCGCTTCCTTCGCCTCGGCCAGCCGGTAGCTGACGGCCTCGGCCACGTGATGCGCCTGCACGGTGCCGGCGCCGTCGAGATCGGCGACGGTGCGCGCCACCCGCAGCACCCGGTGATAGCCGCGCGCCGACAGGCCGAAGCGGTCGGCGACGCGGGTCAGCAGCGCGCGGCCGTCGGAATCGGGCGTGGCGAAGCTTTCGAGGACGGCGCCTTCGGCGTCGGCGTTCACCCGCGTGGCGGGGGCGTCGGCGAAGCGGTCGGCCTGCATCTGCCGGGCCTGTGCGACGCGGGCGGCCACGGTGGCGGAGCTGTCGCCGGACTCGGGCAGGTCGAGGTCGGTATAGGCCACCGGCGGCACGTCGATGCGCAGGTCGAACCGGTCCATCAACGGCCCCGAGATGCGGCCGATATAGTCCTCGCCGCATTGCGGCACCCGGGCGCAGGCGCGGGCGGGGTCGGAGAGATAGCCGCATTTGCAGGGATTGGCGGCGGCGACCAACATGAAGCGGCAGGGATAGCGGACATGGGCGTTGGCCCGCGCCACCACGACCTCGCCGGTCTCGATGGGCTGGCGCAGGGTTTCCAGAACGGCGCGGGGATATTCGGGGAACTCGTCCATGAACAGCACGCCGTTATGGGCCAGCGAGATCTCGCCCGGCTTCGCGCCGCGCCCGCCGCCGACGATGGCGGCCATCGAGGCGGTGTGGTGCGGCTCGCGGAACGGCCGCGCGCGCGAGATGCCGCCCTCGTCCAGCAGGCCGGCCAGCGAGTGGATCATCGAGGTCTCCAGCGCCTCGGCCGGGGTCAGCGGCGGCAGGATGCCGGGCAGGCGGGGGGCCAGCATCGACTTGCCCGAGCCGGGCGTGCCCACCATCAGCAGGTGATGCCGGCCGGCCGCCGCGATCTCGAGCGCGCGCTTGGCGCGCTCCTGGCCCTTCACGTCGCGCAGGTCGCGGCCGCCCGCCGCCTCGGTCACCTCGCCGGGATCCGCCGGGGTCAGGAGGCGCTGGCCGGTATAGTGCTGCACCGCCTCGCCCAGCGACGCCGGGGCGTAGACGGTGGTCGCGCCGACCCAGGCGGCCTCGGCGCCGCAGGCGCGGGGGCAGAGCAGGCTGCGCTCCTCCTCCGCTGCGGCCATGGCGGCGGGCAGGGCGCCGATCACCGGCACCAGAGAGCCGTCGAGCGACAACTCGCCCAGCGCGACGGTCTGCTCGATCTCGTCGGCCGGCAGGATCTCCAGCGCCGCCAGCAGCGACAGCGCGATCGGCAGGTCGAAATGCGATCCCTCCTTGGGCAGGTCGGCGGGCGACAGGTTCACCGTGATCCGCTTCGACGGCAGCGCGATGGACATCGCCGTCAGCGCCGCGCGCACCCGCTCCTTCGCCTCGCTGACCGCCTTGTCCGGCAGGCCGACAAGCTGGAAGGACGGAACGCCGGGGGCGACGGCGCATTGCACCTCGACGATGCGCGCCTCCACCCCCTCGAACGCGACCGTGTACGCGCGCGCTACCATTGGAGCCGACTCCTTAACACTCGTTAACCGTAGCGGCGCGAGGGTTTATGAAAGGTAAACGCCGGTCGGGGTTTTTTGGCGGATTGTCCGGCCGTGACCATGGCCGAAGGGCGCGGCCAGGCGTCGGGGTTGGCCAGGTTGCCGCCCATCACGGACGGTGATTGAGCCTTTCCAGGCGGCAGCCCGGCCCGTAGGCGATGCGCGTCACCGACAGCGTGTCGACCTTGCGCGCGAAGGCGTCGTAGGCCGACAGGCCCAGCGCCCGCTGTACCTGGCTCAGGACCGGGCCCATATGCGCCACGACGATCACGTCCCGCGCCCCGGTGGCCAGCAGCCGGTCGACCGCGCGGTTCACGCGGGCGGTCAGCGCGTCCCAGCTCTCGCCGCCGGGCGCCCGCACCGGCCCCGGCCTGTCGTAGAAGGCCCGCAGCGCGCGCGCCTCTTCGCCGGTAAACCCGTCGGGCCGCCGCTTTTCCCAGTCGCCGAAGTTGATCTCGCGCAGGTCCGGGTCGTGCGGCAGGCGCGGCCGGTCGCCGGCGACCGCGTCGGCCGTGGCCACCGCGCGCCAGAGGTCGGAGGAGATCACCGGCGCCTCGGGCAACGCCGCGGCCAGCCGCGCCAGCCGCGCGGTATCCGTCAGGTCGGCCGGCAGGTCCGTCCAGCCGGTCATCCCCTTGGCATGGGTCGGCCCGTGCCGCACCCACCACAGCCGCGTCACGCGATGCCCTCCGGCAGCCGGCCCTTCAGCACCAGCGGCAGCCCCGCCGCCACCAGCACGGCAAGGTCGGCCTGCGCCGCCAGGCGCTGGTTCAGAAGCCCCTGCGCGTCGCGGAACCGCCGGCCCAGCGCGCTTTCGGGGACGACCCCGCTGCCCACCTCGCTGGTGACGGTCACGATCCGGCCCGGGAAAGCGTCGATGGCGGCCAGGAGCGCGTCGGTCTCGGCCGCCAGGTCGCTGTCGTCCAGCATGTGGTTCGACAGCCAGAGCGTCGCGCATTCCAGCAGGACAGTGCTGCCCTCCGGCAGGGTTCCAAGCGTGTCGGAAATTTTTTTCGGCTCTTCGACGGTCTGCCAGCCGGGGCCGCGCCGCGCCGCGTGCGCCGCGATTCTTTGTTCCATTTCAGTATCATGGGCCTGCGACGTGGCCAGGTAGATCCACGGCGCGGGCCGGTCGCGGACCAGCCGTTCCGCGAAGAAAGACTTACCGGAGCGGGAACCGCCCAGCACCACTGCGCGTTGGAAAGCCATGAAACTGCGCCGTTTGATCTGTCACCTGCGCCGATCCGTAACAGCATCAAACGCGAAAGAGTAGCGCCCGCCGGGGCCGCTGACATGGGGGTACATAGAATGCCATTGGACGGATTCAACGATAATTCCTTGCCGCGCCGCGCCATGCAGGCCGAGTTGCTGGATGCGGAGACCGAACTGGAGCTGGCCTATGCCTGGCGCGACCAGCGCGACGAGCGGGCGCTGCACCGTCTGATCACCGCCTATATGCGGCTGGCGATCTCGATGGCGGCCAAGTTCAAGCGCTACGGCGCGCCGATGGGCGACCTGGTGCAGGAGGCGTCGCTGGGCCTGATGAAGGCGGCCGACAAGTTCGATCCCGACCGAGGCGTGCGGTTCTCGACCTACGCCGTGTGGTGGATCAAGGCGTCGATCCAGGACTACGTGATGCGCAACTGGTCGATGGTGCGGACCGGCTCGACCTCCAGCCAGAAGTCGCTGTTTTTCAACATGCGACGGGTGCAGGCCCGGCTGGAGCGCGAGGCGGCGGCGGCCGGCCAGACGATCGAGCGCCACGAGATGCGCCGCCTGATCGCCGCCGAGGTGGGCGTGCCGCTGGCGGATGTGGAGATGATGGAGGGCCGGCTGTCCGGGTCGGACTTTTCGCTGAACGCCACGCAGTCGGTCGACGACGAGGGGCGCGAGTGGATCGACACGCTGGAGGACGAAAGCTCCCAGGCCGCCGAGACGGTGGAGAAATCGCATGACATCGACACGCTGCGCGAATGGCTGGTCACGGCGCTGGGCGCGCTGAACGACCGCGAGCGGTTCATCGTGAAGGAGCGCAAGCTGCGCGAGGAGCCGCGGACGCTGGAGAGCCTGGGCACCGAGCTGGGCCTGTCGAAGGAGCGGGTGCGGCAGCTGGAATCCGCCGCTTTCGGCAAGATGCGCAAGTCGCTTGAAGCGGAATCGAAGGAAGTGCTTCACTTCTTCGCATGAGACTCACCCGTCTGATCTGGGCGGCCGCCGGGGGTCTGGCGGCCGTTTGCTTTGCGGTTTCGATTGCGGTTTCGGGTGCGGTGGCCGAGGAGATCGGCCCCGCGGGCCTGTCGGACCTGCCGGCGGCCGACGTGGTGATCCTGGGCGAGATCCATGACAACCCGGTTCATCACAGGAACCAGGCGCGCGCGGTCGCGGCG
>NZ_JARGYC010000071.1 GCF_029168335.1 Psychromarinibacter sediminicola | reverse complement strand
GTGCTGACATGAAACATCCTCCTGAACAGGATGAATCACAAACAGTCCCACAAGGGAATCCCCCGCGACTCAGGGTTGCCCCGAAATGCTCTAGGATGTTGGTCCCGAAGATGTCGCCGAAGGCCATGGCAAAGCGGCGCAGGCGAACGGCGGCAGTCAGCGCGGAGATCTCCGGCAGCGAGGTGGTGAAGCCCAGGAGCGTCGCGCCCAGAAAGGACGTGCCCAGCCCGGTCTGCTGCGCCAGCGCGTCGCCGGTGCGCGCCAGCGCGTAGCCCGCCGTGAGGATCAGCCCGGCGCAGAGCGCGGTGCGCCAGAGCGCGGCGGCCAGCGGCATCGGTTCGGCCGCTTCGCCGGTCACGTCGCGACGGCTGGGCAGGTCGGTGGGTTGCCAGCCGGCATGGCCGCGGCGTTCCTCGCCGACGACGACCCATAACAGCGCCGCGACCCCCGCGAACAGCCCGAAGGTCCAGGCCCCGGCGCCCAACAGCGCCACGTCGCCGACCGTCACCGCCACCGCCACGCCGATCAGCACGATCGCCCCGAACAGGCCCTGCAGCAGCACGACGGGCTTGCCGGTCACGAAGGACAGCGCCCGGCCGCCGAGGATCCAGTCGCCGATGGCCAGGATCACCACCTGCAGCGCGATCGAGCCCAGGAGGTTGTTGACCCCCAGCGCCGCCTCGCCGGTGAGCCCGGCGCTGACCGACACCGCTACTTCGGGCAGCGACGTGATGCCGCCGAGGATGATCGTGCCGGCGAAGAGCGAGCCGATGCCCGTGCGCTCCGAGATCGCGTCCGCCGCCTCGGTCAGCGTGGTGCCGGCCCACCAGATCACCGCCGCGGCCACGGCGAAGACGCCGAGGTTGACCGGCAGGGACAGGGCCGTCAGGTCGATCATCGCCGGGTCTTGCGCAGCGCGCCGCGCAGGGCGAGGGTCCGGAGCCTCTGTTTCCAGCCCGCGGACGCGTCGAGCTCCAGCCGGGCCAGCGCCTCGGTCTCCTCCGGCGACGCCGGGCGCAGCCCTTCCAGCACATAGGGCGCCAGCGCGCGCTTGGCGCCGCCGGCCTCCTTCAGCAGCGACAGCGCGCGCAGCAGGCGGGCCTCGGTGTCGGTGAAATCGGTGCCGAAGGGAAACGCGGGCAGGCGGGGGCGGAACGGCGCGATCCAGCCGCGCAGGGCGGCGGGCGTGTTGGTGCGCGCGGCGGCGGGGATCTCGTAATCCTTGGCGATCTTGCCGGCCGCCTGCGCCTGTTTCAGAAGGCCCGGCTGGAACCGCGCATCCGCCACCTCCAGCATCGCGGCGATCACCTCGGCGTCGCTCTTGCCGCGCAGATCGGCGATGCCGTACTCGGTGACCACGATGTCGCGCATGTGGCGGGGCACGGTGACATGGCCGTAGGACCAGACGATGTTGCTCTCGGTCTTGCCGCGCCGCGTGCGGGTCGCCGGCAGCGCGATGATCGAGCGGGCGTCCTTCAGCGCGAAGGCCTGTTCGACGAAGTTGAACTGCCCGCCCACGCCGCTGACGACCTGCCCGTCCTCGGTGGCGTCCGAAACCGCCGCGCCCAGCAGCGTCGCCTTCATCGCGGTGTTGACGAAGCGGGCGCCCTGGCGGGCGGCGCGCTTCTCCGCCTCGTCGCCGTAGAGCGAATTGGTGAAGGAGACGGGCTCCATCGCGATCCGGTCGCGGCGCTCGGCCGGCATCTCGCGCAGGCGGCGGTAGAAGTCGCGGGTCTCGACGAAGAACCCGGCATGGATCGCCGCGCCCGCGACCTCGCGGCGGATCACGCCCGCCTCGTAGAGCTGCAGGATGCCCTCGACCAGCATCTCGGTGACGGCGTAGAGGCCGGTCTCGAACGGCCCGTCCTCGGCAAATCGTTCGCCGGTTGCGAAGGGACAGGCGGCCTGGATGTCGGCGATCTCGACCCGCGACCGCAGGAGCAGCGCCTGCGCCACGGCGTCGCCCAGCGAGCCGATGCCGATCTGCAGCGTGCCGCCGTCGGGCACCAGGCGCGAGACATGCAGGCCGATGGCGTGCTCGGCATCGCTGACGGGCATCCGGACGGCCGAGAACAGCTCGAACGGCTCGGGCGGGTCCAGCAGGAAGGCGGCCTCGTCCGTTGGCATCCGCGCGGTGCCGCGCATCGGCGGCAGTTCGGGGTTCAGCTCGGCCGCGACGACGAAGTCCTGCGCGCCGTTGCGGCGCATCTCCAGGAGATCGGCGGAAATGTCGGTGTTGCAGGACAGACTCAGCCCGTCCTCCAGCGGCGCCACGAGCTGCGCCAGCAGGTTCGGGCGGCGCTCGGCCAGCACGTCCAGCGCGTGGGTGTAGTTGGCCGAGACATAGGCCTGCTGCATCCAGGCATTGCCGAGCCAGCGGCCCGCCATCAGGAAGAACTCGACCACCTCGATGTTGTCCGGCAGCGTGCCGTCATGCAGCCAGCGGGCATAGTCGATCCGCGGATAGGCCCCGAACAGCCGTTCGCGCGCCGGTTCCATCAGCGCGCGCGCCATCGGGTCGGACGGCTCCGGCGGCTCCAGCGTGAGCGCGGTGAAGATGGTCAGGTGCAGCGACGGGTCGTCGGCCACCAACCGCGTCAGCGCGTTGACCAGCGTGACCGGCTTGCCCAGGCCCAGGGGCAGGGCCAGCCGGATCTCGGGGCCCACGCGCTCCACGATGGCGCGGGCCAACTGGTCGGCGTCGTCGCTGCGCAGCGGGGCCATGGATCAGGTCAGGCGCGTCCAGCCCGCATCGGGGCGGAACCGCGGGCCGTGCGTCTCCGCCAGCGCCTCCAGCCGCTCGCGCACCGCCTCGGCGCCGCGGTCCTGCGCATAGTGCAACGGCCCGCCGCGGAACGGGGCGAAGCCGGTGGCGAAGATCATCGCGCCGTCGATCTCGTCCGCGCTGCGGGCCACCTCGGCGCGCAGGCAGGTCACGCAGGCGTCGCAGAGCGGCAGGATCAGCCGGTCGGTCAGGTCCTCGGGGCCGTCCCCGTCGCCGTCGCCCGGGTCGGGCGCCCCGTCCGACCAGTCGTAGAAGCCCTGCCCGGCCTTCTTGCCGGTGTTCCCCTTTTCGACCATCTCGCGCAGGCGCGCGGGGATCTCCGGCAGCGGCTTGTCCAGTTGCCCCTGAAGGCTTTCGGCCACGTCCAGGCAGATATCCAGCCCCACCTGATCGGCCAGCGTCACCGGCCCCATCGGCATGCCGAAGCGCAGCGCGGCGCGGTCGATGACCTCCTTCGGCACGCCCTCTTCCATCAGCACCAGCGCTTCCATCAGGTAGGGCACCAGCGCGCGGTTCACCAGGAAGCCCGGCGCGTCGGCGACACGGGCGGGCAGCCGGTCGATCTCGGTGCAGAAGGCGGCGAGGCGGTCGAGCGTGTCGCCATCCGTACCGTCGTGGCCCACCACCTCGACCAGCTGCATCTTCGAGACCGGGTTGAAGAAATGCAGCGCGGCGAAGCGCTGCGGCCCCGTCACGCCCGTCGCCAGATCCGACAGCGACAGGCTGGAGGTGTTGCTGGCCAGGATGGCATCCGCCCGCATCGTCTCGGCCAGTTCGGCATAGACCTTGCGCTTCAGCTCCGCATCCTCCGGCAGCGCCTCGATCACCAGATCGGCCCGGCCCGCGCCATAGCCCTTCGGGTCCGGCATCATCCGGTCCAGCGCGTCGCGGGTTTCGGCGGAACTCAGATGCGCGCCCTTGCAGACCTCCCCGGCGGTGCGCACGGCCCGGCCCAGCGCCTCGGTCGACACGTCCGCCAGCGTCACCCGCTTGCCCTGCACGGCGGCCCAGGCGGCGATCTCGGCGCCCATCTCGCCGGCGCCCACCACGTGGACCCGCGCGATGCCGCTGTCGCCCGCGCCGGCCTTCTTCAGCGTCTGGCGCAGGAAGAAGGCGCGGATCAGGTTGCGGGCCGCGTCGGTCTCCAGCAGCTTCGCGAAAGAGGCGATCTCGGCCTCCTGCATCTTCTTGCGGTCGCCGCCATGCTCTTCCCAGATGTCGATCAGGCGGTGCGGCGCCGGGTAATGCGCCTTCGGCGCCTTGTCCTCGGTCTGCGACCGCATCCGCCGGGCGGCGAGGCTGCGGGCGGTGCCGATCTCGAACGCGATGCCGCGAAGCCCGCGGTCGCGCGACGCCTCGCTCTTGGCCATCGCCTGCACGGCCGCGCGCACATGCCGTTCCTCGGTCACCTCGTCGGCGATGCCCAGTTTCTTCGCTTTCTTGGTATGTGCCGTCTTGCCGGTCAGCATCAGCGTCATCGCCGCATCCGGCGCGATCAAGCCGGTCAGCCGGAACGTGCCGCCGAGGCCGGGATGCAGGCCCAGCCGCACCTCGGGGAACCCGAAGGAGGCGCCGTCCAGCGCGAGGCGCCGGTCGCAGGCGAGCGCCAGTTCGAACCCCGCGCCCAGCGCGGCGCCGTGCACCACGGCGACGGTCGGACACTCCAG
This sequence comes from Psychromarinibacter sediminicola, assembly GCF_029168335.1. Classification (GTDB taxonomy): domain Bacteria; phylum Pseudomonadota; class Alphaproteobacteria; order Rhodobacterales; family Rhodobacteraceae; genus Psychromarinibacter; species Psychromarinibacter sediminicola. Next base: position 18,236 of record NZ_JARGYC010000071.1, on the reverse strand, counting down.
CGCCTCCAGCCGGTCCAGCACCGCGTGACCCCGGCGCAGGAGGTCTTCCGCCGCGCCGGGATCCATGTCCGACAGCGACCCGATATCGGCGCCCGCCGAGAAGCCGCCGGGCTTGGCCGAGCGGATGACCAGCGCTTTGGGCCTGTCCGCCTCCAGCTCCGCGAGCCTGTCGTCCAGTTCGCGCAGCACCGCCTCGGACACGGTGTTGGTGCCCGTCTCCGGCACGTCCAGCACCAGCCAGGCGATGCCGTCCGCGTCGCGCGCCATGCGCCAGTTGCCCTTGCGCTCGGCCGCCTGCGCGGGGCCCAGCTCCAGCCGCGTCTCTCCCAGATAGTCCAGCACGTCCCCCATCAGACCGCCTCCAGCATCATCGCGCCGCCCTGGCCGCCGCCGATGCATTCGGTGGCGATCCCGCGCGCGGCCTCGCGGCGCTTCATCGCATTGGCCAGGTGCAGCACGATCCGGTTGCCGCTGGTGCCCACCGGATGGCCCACGGCGATGGCCCCGCCGTCGACGTTCAGCCGGTCCTGCGGCACCTCGCCGAAGGCGCCGTCGAGCCCCAGCACCTCGCGGCAGAACCCCTCGTCCTGCCAGGCTTCGAGGCAGGCCAGCACCTGCGCCGCGAAGGCTTCGTTGATCTCCCACAGCCCGATCTCGTCGCGCGACATCCCCAGCCGCTGCATCATCGCGGTGACGCACAGCACCGGGCCAAGGCCCATCACGGCGGGGTCCAGCGCCGACCATTCGCTGTCGGTGATCTTCGCCAGGGGCGTCAGCCCGTGTCTCTCCACGGCCTCCTCGGAGGCCAGCAGCACCCAGGACGCGCCGTCGGTGATCTGCGAGGCGTTGCCCGGCGTCACCTTGCCGTGCGGCCGCTCGAAGGCCGGCTTGATCCCCGCCAGCGTTTCCATGTCGCTGTCGGGCCGCACCCCGTCGTCGCGGTCATAGGCGTCGCCGTCGCGCGAGAAGGCCGGCTCCACCTCGGTGTCCAGCCAGCCCTCCTGCCGCGCGCGGTCGAGCCGCTTGTGGCTTTCCAGCGCATAGGCGTCGGCGGCCTCGCGGCCGATGCCGAAGCGATAGGCCAGCACCTCGGCCGTCTGGCCCATGTTCAGCGTGCTGATCGGGTCGGTCAGGCCGCGTTCCAGCCCGACGATGGGCTTCAGGTATTCGGGCCGGATCTTCGTCAGCAGCTTCGCCCGCTCCGCCAGCCCGCCGGCCTGCGCCATCTCGCCCATCCAGGCGGCGGCCTCCTCGCGCAGGACCAGCGGCGAGTGGCTCAGCGCCTCCGCGCCGCCGGCCAGCACCATCTCCTGATGCCCGTCCTGGATATAGCGGAAGGCGGTGTCGATCGACTGCATCCCCGAGCCGCAATTGATCTGCACGGTGAAGGCGACCTGATCGTCGCCCATCCCCAGCCGCAGCGCGGCGACGCGGGCGGGATTCATCTCGTCGGCGATCACGTTGACGCAGCCCAGGATGACGAGGTCGATATCCTCCGGCCCGAACGGCTGCCGCGCCAGCAAGGGCCGCCCGGCCTGCACGGCCAGATCCACCGGAGTGAACGGCCCGGGCTTGCCGCGGGCCTTGATGAACGGCGTGCGCGCGCCGTCGACGAGGTAGACGGGTCGTGTCATTCGGCAGCCTCCCTTGCGGCGTCGGGTGCGGTGTTGGCGTGGCGGTAATAGGCGGTCAGCTCCTCGGGCGAGAAATCGTCGACCCGCACGACCTCTGCGACGGCGGCGTCGGCTTCGGCCAGCCGCGCGCGGTCGGCCTCGGTGATCAGGCCGGCCTCGACGCCCTCGTCCGGCGTCTTCTCCGCCTCGCGCAGTTTCTTGCGCAGCGGCTCGACCTCGGTGACCAGCGCGTAGGTGTCGTTCAGCAGCCGGATCCCGTCGCGGGCGCAGCCCTCGAACATCCGACCGGTGATCCGGTCGCGGGTCTCGGAGGGGTCGTAGATCAGCTCGGCGCAGGTCGCCGTCAGCGTGTCGTCCGGCGCGCGGCCATAGGCGCCCGGCCGGGCGAGAATGCGAACCACACCGGGGATCAGCCATCCCGGCAGGTTGGCGACCACCTCGTCCAGGCTGCGCCCGATCCGGTGGAACGCGCGGCGCGCGTTGTAGTCGACCAGCGGGAAATCCGCCTCGGGCCGGCCGTCGTCCTGCCAGCGCTTCAGCACGGCCGACAGGAAATACAGCTCGGACAGCGCGTCGCCCAGGCGGGCCGAGATCATCTCGCGCCGCTTCAGGTCGCCGCCCAGCGACAGGAACGCCGCCTCGACCGTCAGCGCGAAGGCGGCCGCCCAGCGCGACGCCGCGCGGTAGATCGGCGTGGCCTTGCCGGCCTCCGGCGCCGGGCCCAGCCGCGCGCCGCTCCAGGCCCGAACAGTCGCCCGGCCGGCATTCTTCAACACATGCCCGGCATGACGCCAAAAGTGTTTGTCGAAGGCGTCGAGCGACGCCGCCTCGTCGTCATTCTCCAGCGCCCGTATCTCGTCCAGCAGATGCGGATGCGCCCGGATCGCCCCCTGCCCGAAGATGATCAGCGAGCGGGTGAGGATATTCGCCCCCTCCACCGTGATCCCGATGGGCAGCGCCTTGTAGAGCGGCGACAGGTAGTTCAGCGGCCCGTCGATCACCGCCTTGCCCGAATGCACGTCCATCGCGTCGTTCAGCGCGTCGCGCATGGAATAAGTCGCGTTGGCCTTTATGATCGCCGAGATCACCGCCAGCTTGCGCCCCTCGTCCAGCCCGGCGCAGGTCAGCGTTCGCGCCGCGTCCAGCCGGTAGGCGGCTGCGGCGAGCCGGGCCATCGGCTCCTGCACGCCGCCGAACTTGCCGATGGGCAGGCCGAACTGCTGGCGCATCCGGGCATAGGCGCCGGTGGTGTGGGCCGACAGCGCCGTGGCGGCGGCCGACAGCGAGGGCAGCGAGATGCCGCGCCCGGCGGCCAGCGCCGCCATCAGCATCTCCCAGCCGCGGCCGGCATTCTCCGGCCCGCCGATGATGTTGTCGAGCGGGATGAACACGTCCTCGCCCGAGACGGGCCCGTTCTGGAACATCGTGTCCGACGGGATATGCCGCCGCCCGCGTTCCACCCCCGGCAGGTCGGCGGGGACCAGCGCGCAGGTGATGCCGTGGTCCTTCGTACTCCCCAGCAATCCGTCGGGATCGCGCAGCCGGAACGCCAGCCCCAGCACGGTGCAGACCGGCGCCAGGCTGATATAGCGCTTGGAGAAATTCAGCCGGATGCCGGTGACCTCCTCGCCCTGCCACGTGCCTTTGCAGACGACCCCCTCGTCCACCATCGCGGCGGCGTCCGACCCGGCCTCCTCGCTGGTCAGGCCGAAGGCCGGCAGTTCCCGCCCGTCGGCCAGCCGCGGCAGCCAGTGGTCCTGCTGCGCCTCGGTCCCGAACTGCAACAGCAGCTCGCCCGGGCCGAGCGAATTGGGCACCATCACCGTCACCGCGGCCACGATGGAGCGGGTGGAGATCAGCCGCACCACCTCGGAATGCGCATAGGCCGAAAAGCCCAGCCCGCCATGCGCCTCGGGGATGATCATGCCGAAAAAGCGGTGCTTGCGCAAGAACGCCCAGACCTCGGGCGGCAGGCCGGCGAGCGACCGGTTGATCTCCCAGGCGTCCAGCATCGCGCACAGCTCGCGGCACGGCCCGTCGATGAAGGCCTGCTCCGCCTCGGTCAGCGCGGGCTTCGCCACGGCGCCCAGCTTGTCCCAGTCGGGGGTGCCGGTGAACAGCTCGGCCTCCCACCACACCTCGCCGGCGTCGATCGCCGCGGCCTCGGTCTCGGACAGGCCCGGCAGCGCCTTTCGCGCCCAGCGATGGATCGGCCGGGTGACCCGCCGCTTTCTGAAGTCGCCCATGTGCTCCTTGCTCCTTACTGGCCTAACGCCGCGCGGGGCGCTTGCGTTCCGCCGGAACACCGCCGCGCCGGGATCGTTGGGATAGTACGTGGAGCAAAGGGGGGCCGCGACCATGCCGAACGTGACGCAGAAACTGATCGCCGCGCATCTGGCCGAGCCGGAGGACCTGCCCGCCCCGGGCGAGCAGATCGCGCTGACCATCGACCAGACCCTGACCCAGGACGCGACCGGCACGCTCGTCATGCTGGCGCTGGAAGCGTTCGACCCCGAGCGCGTCGCGACCGAGGTGTCGGTGCAATATGTCGACCACAACCTGTTGCAGGCCGACGAGCGCAACGCCGGCGACCACCGCTTCCTGCGCACCGCCTGCCAGCGCTATGGCCTGTGGTTCAGCCCGCCCGGCAACGGCGTCAGCCACCCGCTGCACATGACCCATTTCGGCCGCCCCGGCGCGACGCTTCTGGGCTCCGACAGCCACACGCCGGCCTCCGGCGCCCTGGGCATGCTGGCGATGGGCGCGGGCGGTATCGACGTGGCGCTGGCCATGCTGGGCGAGCCGGTGCGCCTGAAGATGCCCGAGGTCTGGGGCGTGCGGCTGACCGGCGCGCTGCCCGACTGGGTCAGCGCCAAGGACGTGGTGCTGGAGATGCTACGCCGGCACGGCGTGCGCGGCGGGCTGGGCCGGGTCATCGAGTATCACGGCCCCGGCCTCGACGGCCTGACCGCGATGGACCGCCACGTCATCGCCAACATGGGCACCGAGCTGGGCGCCACAACCACGGTCTTTCCCTCCGACGAAACCGTGCGCGAATTCCTGGCCGCCCGCGGCCGCGGCGACGACTGGGCCGAGATCGGGGCCGATGCCGACGCCACCTACGACGTGGAAGAGGAGATCGACCTGTCCACGCTGGAGCCGCTGATCGCCACCCCCTCCAGCCCGGGCAACGTGGTGCCGGTGCGCGAGGTGGCGGGCGAGCCCATCGCGCAGTCCTATGTCGGCTCGTCGGCCAATCCGGGGTTCCGCGATTTCGCCGTCGTCGCCGAGATCCTTCGCGACAGGACCGTCGCGCCCGGCGTGTCGCTCGACATCAACCCGACCTCGCGGGACGACCTGCGCGACCTGTCCGCCGGCGGCCAGCTCGCCGCGCTGCTGGGCGCGGGGGCGCGGCTGCACCAGGCGGGCTGCAACGGCTGCATCGGCATGGGCCAGGCCCCGGCCGTGGGCCGCAACAGCCTGCGGACCGTCCCGCGCAACTTCCCCGACCGCTCGGGCACGCCCGACGACAGCGTGTTCCTCTGCAGCCCCGAGACCGCCGCCGCCTCGGCCCTGACCGGTCGCATCACCGATCCGCGCGATCTGGACCGCGACTGCCCCGCCATCGCGCCGCGCCCGACGCCGACCGCCCAGCGCGACCAGTTCCACGCGCCGCCCGACGCTCAGGACGCCCGGGAGATCGAGATCGCCAAGGCGCCGCATATCGCCGCCATTCCGAAATTCGACGAGCTGCCCGACCGGCTGGAGCCGGCGGTGCTGCTGGCGCTGGGCGACGACATCTCCACCGACGAGATCCTGCCCGCCGGCGCCGAGATCCTGCCCTATCGCAGCAACATCCCGGAAATCTCCCGTTTCGCCTTTCGCGTCGTCGACGACAGCTATCCGGCGCGCGCGGAGGAGGTCCGCGACGACGGCGGCCACGTCATCGTCGCCGGCGAGAATTACGGCCAGGGCTCCAGCCGCGAGCATGCGGCCATCGCCCCGCGCTATCTGGGCCTGCGCGCCGTCCTGGCCCGCTCCTTCGCGCGCATCCACCGGCAGAACCTGGTGAATTTCGGCGTGCTGCCTTTGACCTACGACAGCGACGCCGCACCGCCCGAGCAGGGCGATACCCTGCGGCTGACCGGCCTGCACGACGCGCTCGCCGCGCGGACGCCGGTCACGGCCGAGACCGGCTCGGGCCATCGCCTGACCCTGCAGCCCGCGCTCGGCGCCCGGGAGGCCGAGATCGTGCGCGCCGGGGGCGTCGTGAACTGGTACAGGCAGGCGGCCTGACGCGGCACGGACGACCTTTCGCCCGCCGCGGGTTCGTGGTCTAGGTTCGGGCAAAACACAGGACCACGCCCATGATCCCCTTCCCGATCGGCGAGACCAGCCCCGTCGAACACCCCGGCCCGCTGCCGGAGGCCGCCGACGTGGTGGTCGTCGGCGCCGGCGTGGCGGGCGTGTGCAGCGCGCTGTTCCTGGCGCGGCAGGGCTTGCGGGTCGTGCTGGTCGAGAAGGGCCGCCTCGCGGGCGAGCAGTCGTCGCGCAACTGGGGCTGGATCCGGCAACAGGGGCGCGACCCCGACGAGCTGCCGATCATGGTCGAGGCGCGGCGGCTGTGGCAGGAGCTGGCGCAGCAGTCGGGCGAGGATTTTGGGCTGGTCGAGGGCGGCGTCACCTACCTCGCCGAAAGCGCCAAGGACATGGCCGATTTCGAGGCGTGGCTGCCCCATGCGCGGGCCAACGACGTCGACTCGCACCTGATGTCGCCCGAGGAGGTGCGCCGGATGATCCCCGAGATGGCCAAGGGCTATCACGGGGCGCTGCGCACGCCCTCGGACATGCGCGCCGAGCCGTGGCTGGCCGTCCCGGCGCTGGCACGGCTGGCGGCGCGCGAGGGCGTGACCGTCGTCGAGACCTGCGCGGCGCGGGCGCTGGAGATCAGCGCGGGGCGCGTGGCCGGCGTTGTGACCGAGCAGGGCACGGTGCGGGCGGACCAGGTTCTGGTGACCGGCGGCGCCTGGTCGTCGCTGTTCCTCAGGGCGCATGGCGTGGCGCTCCCGCAGCTCAGCGTGCGCGCCACCGCGGCGGCGACGGAGCGGCTGCCACAGGTCCACGAGGGCGGCGCCGCCGAGGACGGCGTCGCGTTCCGGCGGCGGCAGGACGGCGGCTATACCCTGGCCGCGGGCGGCTACCACGACCTGTTCATCGGGCCGGACGCCTTCCGCAACCTGATCCGGTATCTGCCCGTGCTGGGCGAGCATCCGTTCAAGACCCGCTATCATGTCGCCGCGCCGAAGGGCTATCCCGATGCCTGGGGCACTCCGCGCCGCTGGGCCGCGGACGAGGTCTCGCCCTTCGAGCGCATCCGCGTGCTGAACCCGGCGCCGAGCCGGGCGCTGGCCCGCAAGTTCACCGCCCGCTTCGCCGCGCTGTTTCCGGAGTTCGGCGAGATCCGGCTGCGCGCGCTCTGGGCGGGGATGATCGACATGATGCCCGACGTGGTGCCGGTGCTGGGGCCGGCCGAGGCCGTGCCGGGCCTGTGGATCGGCACCGGGCTCAGCGGGCACGGCTTCGGCATCGGGCCGGGCGTGGGCCGGGTGCTGGCCGACATGATCGCCGGCAACGCGGCAGGGCACGAGGTGGCGCGGTTCCGCCTGTCGCGCTTCACCGACGGCACCCGGATCCGCCCCGGCCCGGCGCTCTGACGCTGTGGCCCGGCGGTCGCGGCACCGCTATCGCGTGACGATCGGGGGCGAGACGGGGGCGCCGGGGTGCTCGGCGCACTGGCAGGGCGAGCGGGCGGCCGTGTTCTACGGCGCGACCTGGCTCGGCCCCGCGTTCGAGGCGCAGGGATCGGGGCAGATTGTGGGATCTGTGCGACTCGACATCGCTTTCTGAACCCGACTGTTTACAGCATCTTAACAATGCAACGGGCCTCTGGCAGGCTGCCTGTCACAAAAAGAACGAATGGCAGGCAGACAGGCAATGACGACGGGCTTTCGTGGCACGTTCGTCCTCTCTTGGGCGCAGACCGAGCTGGACGGTCTGACGGGCGCTCCGGTGCAACTGCTGGCGGTCGGCGCCAGCTGGCAATGGCGCGGAGACCCCGCGCGGATCGACGGACCGGGCGACGTTCTGGTGCTGGGCGACGCCGAAGAGGTGACGAACCTTCGCAGACATGCCTCCAAGGCGGCGCGCCGCCTGATGGGCGAGCCGGAGACCGGGCAGGCGCTGCCCGAGCCGGACGATCCGGTGCTGGACAGCGGGTTCTCGGTGACCGACGGGCTGCACCGCTACACCGCGACGCTCGTGGAGCGGGCGGGCAAGCCGCCCCTGTGCATGTTCCTCGACAGCCTGCCGCCGAAGGGCCAGGAGCTGTGGATCACGCATGTGACGAGCGGCACGTCGCACCCGCACCGCACCGGCGACCTGACGCCGCAGGTGATCTGCTTCACCCCCGACACGCGCATCGCGACCGAGCACGGCGCGGTTCCGGTGCGCGATCTGGCCGAGGGCGACCGGGTTCTGACCAAGGACGACGGACCGCAGGCGATCCGCTGGATCGGCCGGCGCCGGATGAGCGGCGCGCGGCTCTACACCATGCCGGAACTGCGGCCGATCCGCATCCGCGCCGGCGCCGTCGGCATGGAGGTGCCGGACGACGACCTGCTGGTCTCGCCGCAGCACCGGATGCTGGTGAAAGGGCCGATGGCGCAGACGCTCTACGGCGAGGCGGAGGTGCTGGTCGCGGCGCGCGACCTGCTGAACGACGCCTCGATCCATGTCGACCGGCGGCTGCGCGAGGTGACCTACGTGCATCTGCTGCTGGACCGGCATTCGGTCGTCTTCGCCAACGGGCTGGAGACCGAAAGCTTCCACCCGGCGTCGATGGCGCTCGACGCGATGGATCCGGGGCAGGTCGCCGAGCTGGCCGAGCGGGTGCCGGGGATCGACCGGAACCCGTGCCTCTATGGCGGGTTCGCGCGGCGGATGCTGGACCCGTCCGAGGCGGCGATCCTGCAATACGCTGCCCGCCGGGGGCATTGACACCCCGGCCGGGGCGGGTATAAGCGCGGCTTCCCGGACCGGAGACGGCCGGGATCATCATTGGTGTTGGTGGCCCCCGCAAGGGGATGCCTGTCGCCCGCAAGGGAGAGGACAACGCCCTTCGACACGCAAGAAGGAGATCAGACGGTGAGCAAACGCACCTCTGCCAAGTACAAGCTCGACCGCCGGATGGGCGAAAACATCTGGGGTCGTCCGAAATCCCCGGTCAACCGCCGCGAATACGGCCCCGGCCAGCACGGCCAGCGCCGCAAGGGCAAGATGTCCGACTTCGGCCTGCAGCTGCGCGCCAAGCAGAAGCTGAAGGGCCATTACGGCGACCTGACCGAAAAGCAGTTCCGCCGCATCTACGCCGAGGCCGAGCGGGTCCGCGGCGACACCGGCGAGCTTCTGATCGGCCTTCTGGAGCGCCGGCTCGACGCCGTCGTCTACCGCGCCAAGTTCGTGCCGACCGTCTTTGCCGCGCGGCAGTTCGTGAACCACGGCCATATCCTGGTGAACGGCAAGCGGGTGAACATCCCCAGCTACCGCGTCAAGGAAGGCGACGTCATCGAGGTCCGCGAGAAGTCCAAGCAGCTGGCCATCGTGCTGGAATCGGTGCAGCTGCCCGAGCGCGACGTGCCGGACTATATCGAGGCCGACCATTCCAAGATGACCGCCACCTTCGTGCGGACCCCGGCGCTGGGCGACGTGCCCTATGCCGTGCAGATGGAACCGCACCTCGTCATCGAATTCTACGCGCAGAACTGATCGTCTGCGCCGATCCGGATCGAAGGGGCCGCGCCTGTGGGCGCGGCCCTTTTTCGTTCGTGCCCCCGGCGACATGGGCCGCCCCGCGACGCGGAGCCGCCGCGCCGGGACCGGGCGATGCCCCGTCGCGCGAGCGGTGGGTTAACACTTTGTTATGAAACGCAAAATGTTTCGCGCGCGAAACATCTGCCCCGGGCGCGAGTGGCGGCCGGAACCTCCGCGCGCCGATCCGGCGGCCTTGCGGGCGGCGGCGGCGGGATGTGCGTATTTGGAACGAGAAGAAGCCAGGGGCCGGGCGCGGGTGTCTCACCGGGTCTCGAAATGACTTCGATACTCCGACGGCGACTGACCGGTGACGTTCGCGGGTGGCGTTGGCGGGGCGCGGCGGATATGAGGGCGCGGACCAAGGAGAGCCCGCGCCATGACCGGCATCACACCGCAACCCGGGATTCTGGACATCGAGCTGTATGTCAGCGGCCAGTCCAGCATCGCCGGGCGGGAGGACGCGCTGAAGCTGTCCTCGAACGAGAACCCATTCGGCCCCAGCCCGAAGGCGGTGGAGGCGCTGCGCCGGTCGGCGCACGAGCTGCATCGCTATCCCTCGACCGATCACGGCGCGCTGCGCGCGGCGATCGGCGAGGTCCACGGGCTGGACCCCGACCGGATCGTCTGCGGCGTGGGCTCGGACGAGATCATCCATTTCCTGTGCCAGGGCTATGCCGGGCCGGGGGACGAGGTGGTCTACACCGAGCACGGCTTTTCCATGTACCGGATCTCGGCGCTGGCGGCGGGCGCGACGCCGGTCGTCGCGCCGGAGCGGGAGCGGGCGGTCGACGTCGACGCGCTGCTGGCGGCCTGCACCGCGCGCACGAAGCTGGTGTTCATCGCCAACCCGGCGAATCCGACGGGCACGATGATCGGCGGCGACGCGCTGGCGCGGCTGGCCGACGGGGTGCCGGAGGGCGCGATCCTGGTGCTGGACGGGGCCTATGCCGAGTTCGCGGACGGTTATGACGGCGGCGCGGCGCTGGCCGAGGGGCGCGAGAACGTGGTGATGCTGCGCACCTTCTCCAAGCTCTACGGGCTGGGCGGGATGCGCGTGGGCTGGGGCTACGGGCCGCGGGCGATCGTCGATGTGCTGACCCGGATCCGCGGGCCGTTCAACCTGTCGGGCCCGGCGCTGGCGGCGGCGGAGGCGGCGGTGCGCGACCGGGCGTTCGTTGCGAAATGCCTGGCCGAGAACGCGCGGATGCGGGCCTGGCTGGCCGAGGCGCTGGCGGCCCGCGGCGTGCCCTCGGACCCGTCGAGCGCGAATTTCGTGCTGGCGCGCTTTGCCGATGCGAAGGAGGCCGAGGCCTGCGACGCCTGGCTGAAGGAGGCCGGGATCATCGTGCGGCGCGTCGGCGGCTACGGCCTGCCGCACTGCCTGCGGATCACGGTGGGCGACGAATCCGCCTGCCGCCGGGTCGCGCATGCCATCGGACAGTTCAGGGAGGCGCGCGGATGAGCGTGATCTACGACCGCGTCGCGCTGATCGGGCTGGGGCTGATCGCCGGCTCCATGGGGTTGGCGATGCGCCGCGACGGGCTGGCGCGCGAGATCGTCGGCACGGCGCGCTCGGCGGAGACGCGGGACGTGGCGGTGGAGCTGGGCCTGTGCGACCGGGTGACGGAGACGGCGGCCGAGGCGGTCGAGGGCGCGGACCTCGTGGTGCTGGCGGTGCCGGTGGGCGCGATGGGCCGCGTGGCGCAGGAGATCGCGCCGCATCTGAAGCGGGGCGCCGTGGTGACCGACGTGGGGTCGGTGAAACGGGCCGTGCTGGAGGGCGTCGGGCCGCACCTGCCGGAGGGCGTGCATTTCGTGCCGACCCACCCGATGGCGGGGACCGAGCATTCCGGCCCGCATGCCGGCTTCGCCGAGCTGTTTCAGAACCGCTGGTGCCTGATCGTGCCGCCCGAGGGCGCGGACGAGACGGAAATCGCCCGGCTGGAAAGGTTCTGGCAAGCCCTGGGTGCGCATACCGAGCGGATGGACGTGGAGCATCACGATCTGGTTTGCGCGGTGGTCAGCCACATTCCGCACCTGATCGCCTACACGATGGTGGGCGTGGCCGACGACCTGCGGCGCGTCTCGGACCAGGAGGTCATCAAGTTCTCGGCCGCCGGCTTCCGCGACTTCACGCGGATCGCGGCGTCGGACCCGACGATGTGGCGCGACGTGTTCCTGACGAACAAGGAGGCGACGCTGGAAATCCTGGGCCGCTTCACCGAGGAGCTGTTCGCGCTGCAGCGGGCGATTCGCACGGGTGACGGCGACCAGCTGTTCGATTACTTTACCCACACCCGCGCGATACGACGGGGCATCATCGAGGCCGGCCAGGACACCGAGGCGCCGGACTTCGGTCGGGGGACGAAACAGAAATGATCTTGCGATTCAAGCTGTTGGCTGTGCTGCTCGGGCTGTCGGGCGGCGCCGCCTGGGCGTCGGCGCCCGAGATGTCGATGCTGCCCGAGGTGCGGCCGGACGGATCGGCGGAGGCGGTCGCGCCGGTGCCCGACGCGCGCCCCGCACCGCGGCCGGAGGACCTGGCGGCGGAGGTGAGCGACAATCCGCCGGAGGCCACAGAGACCCCCGAGACCCCCGAGACCCCGGTGATCGCCGAGGGCGACGCCGACCCGGAGCAGGCCGAGCTGATCGCCGAGGCGGCGGCTGCGGAGGCCGAGCCCGAAGCCGAAACCGAAACGGGGGTCGCGGTCAGCCGGGGGCTGGTGATGTCGCCCATGCCGCTGCCGCGGCCGGAGGTCGCCGTGATCGCCGAGGAGGACGTGGCGGATGCGCCCGCGGCGGAGGCCGCGGGGCTGGCGCGCTCGCCGCTGCCGGTGCCGCGGCCGCGGGTGGTGGTGCGGACACGGACGACGCCGCCGGCGCAGGACGGGCCGGAGCGGCTGGTGGCGGCCTCGTCCGGCGTGGTCTCGCCGGCGCCGCCGAAGCCGAAGGCCCGGCCGCGCGGGCTGCTGGCGGCGATCTTCCGGGCGCCGGACAAGCCGTCGAAATACCCGCGCGAAGGCTCGGTCTGCGGCGACCCGGCAATCCGGGGGCAGACGCTGCCGCCGATCGCCGCCCGGCTGCGGGGCTGCGGATTGGAGAACCCCGTGCGGGTGACGGCGGTGGACGGGGTTGCGCTGACGACGCCCGCGACGATCAGCTGCGAAACCGCCGGCGCGCTGCGCCGCTGGGTCTCCGGCGTGGTCAAGCCGGTGGTCGGCCGCACCGGCGGCGGGCTGGCGGCGCTGCGGGTGGCGGCGAGCTATTCCTGCCGGACGCGCAACAACATCCCCGGCGCGAAGATCTCCGAGCACGGGCGCGGCAAGGCGATCGACATCTCGGGCTTCGTGCTGAAGGACGGCGGCCTGATCACCGTGCTGAACGGCTGGCGCCACCGGGTGCAGGGGCCGATGCTGAAGGCGATGCACGCCAAGGCCTGCGGAACCTTCGGTACGGTGCTGGGGCCGCATGCGGACCGGCATCACCAGGATCACTTCCACCTGGACGTGGCGTCGCACGGCTACGGGCCCTATTGCCGGTAGCGCTCTTGTTCGAGCGGTGCGCGGACGGTCGGGCCGGGGTTTGCGTATTTGGAACGAGAAGAAGCCGGTGGGGCGGCGTGGACGTGGTGTGGCGCGGCTACGGGGCCTGTTGGCGGTCGCGGCCATGGGCGAGCGGTGCGCGGGCGGTTGTGCCGGGGTTTGCGTATTTGCAACGAGAAGAAGCCGGTGGGGCGGCGTGGACGTGGTGCCGTGCGGCTACGGGGCCTGTTGGCGGTCGCGGCCATGGGCGAGCGGTGCGCGGGCGGCCGGGCCGGGGTTTGCGTATTTGCAACGAGAAGACGTCATCGGGGCAGCGCGAAGAGGGGGAGGGGGCCCATGTCCTCGTCCGCGACGGTGATGCGGCCGCCGGTGAGTGTCAGGGTTAGCGGGTCGTCCGGCTGCGCCAGCGGGGCCAGCGCGTCGGCGGTCCGGGGCGGGATCAGCCCGGTGCGGGACAAAAGGTCGAGCGTCGCGGGCCAGTCGGTGGAATGCAGCCGCAGCGTGCCCGCGGGGCGGCCGCTTGCGTCGGGCGTCAGCACCCCCTCGGCATGGAGCGCGATCGCCGGGCCGTCGGGGCCGCGCAGCGCAGTGACGTCGAGGCCGAGTTCGGTGCCCTCCGCCCCGCTGCCGCGCGCCGCGATGAGCAGGGTTTCGGCGCGGGCCGACCAGCCGGCGCTGGAGGACAGGCGCAGCGCGTCGATGACGACGGACAGGCGGTCCGGCGCGCCGTCGGTGTAGACGACGCTGGCGCGGGCGCGCTCGGTCTCCATGTCGACGGTCTGCGCGGGCGTCGCCAGGGTCTGGCTGTCCGCCACGGCGACGATGTAGTGGCCGGGCCGGTAGCTGAGCCGCATGAGTTCCAGGACCGGTGCCGACCAGGTGACGTTACCGATGCGGAGCTCGGGCGCGGCGATGCGCGTGTCGAAGCGGTTGGGAAACCCCGCGATCGAGACCGCGTCGGCCCGCGCGCCGTCGGTCCGGCCGATCCAGTCGCGGATGGCGGCGACCTCGCGGCCCGAGCCGATCCACCACCAGCCCGACCAGGCGGCGGCGGCGACAAGGAGTGCTCCAATCAGCAGGCGCATCGGCTGGCCCCTTTGACCCTCGTGTCAGACCGGTGTTTATAGGGCGCGATCGGGAAAGGGGCCAGGGATATGGAAAATTCGCCGCTCTGGGTGTTCGGCTACGGCTCGCTGATGTGGAACCCGGGCTTCGACTACGAGGAACGGGTGCTGGCCACGCTGCCGGGCTATGCGCGCACCTTCTGCATGTGGTCGATCCACCACCGCGGCACGCCGGAGAAACCGGGGCTGGTGCTGGCGCTGGACCCGCACGAGGACGAGGAATGCCACGGGCTGGGCTTCTCGGTGCGCCCGGCGCTGAAGCTGCAGGTGCTGGACTACCTGCGCGAGCGCGAGCTGATCTCGTCGGCCTATGTCGAGAAATTCCTGCCGCTGAAGTTGGCCGACGGCCGCGAGGTCGAGGCGGTGGTCTATGTCGTCGACACCGACCACGTGCAGTATACCGGCGCGCTGGAACTGGAGCGGCAGGCGCAGGTCATCGCCGGCGCCACCGGCGGGCGCGGGCCGAATACCGAGTATCTCTACAACACCCAGGCCCACCTGGACGAGCTGGGCATCGAGGATGCCGACCTGCGCTGGCTGGCGCAAAGGGTACGGTCGCTGAGCGATTCGGGGATGTGAACCGGCGGGTGTTGGCACTTGCAGCAAACGCACCTATTCTCCGGCCGTCATAGCTAAAGCCCCGAAAGGCCCATATGGATCAAGCGGATCGCGAGGCCGAACCGTATTTCTCACAGCCCGTGCGCCAGATCGTTCTGATGATCGTGGTTCTCGGGCTCGTCGGATTCGGGGCCTATATCGCCTATCCCCGCGTGGCGCCCGTCTTCCTGGCCAACCCGTGGCTGAACGGCTTCATCCTGGCGGTCTTCGTCTTCGGCATCCTCGCCTGTTTCTGGCAGGCGATCACGCTGGTGCGCGCGGTGAACTGGATCGTGGGCTTCGCCGGCGGCGACCCGGAGGTCCGGCGCAGCCACGCGCCGCGCATCCTGGCGCCGCTGGCCGCGCTGCTGAAGGGCCGCGACCGGCGGATGCAGATCAGCGCGGCCTCGTCGCGGTCGATCCTGGACTCGGTCGCCACCCGCATCGACGAATTGCGCGACATCACGCGCTATATCACCAACCTGTTGATTTTCCTGGGTCTTCTGGGTACGTTCTACGGCTTGGCCACGACCGTTCCGGCGGTGGTGGACACCATCCGCTCGCTGGCGCCGCAGGGCGGCGAGAGCGGGATCGAGGTGTTCAACCGCCTGATGACGGGGCTGGAGGCGCAGCTGGGCGGGATGGGCGTGGCCTTTGCCTCGTCGCTGCTGGGCCTGGCGGGGTCGCTGGTGGTGGGGCTTCTGGAGCTGTTCGCGAGCCACGGGCAGAACCGGTTCTACCGCGAGCTGGAGGAATGGCTGTCCACGATCACGCGGCTGGGCTTTTCCTCGGGCGACGACGGGGCGACGACCGAGCAGGACGCGGTGGTCGCGGTGCTGGAGCACATGGACCGGCAGATGGAGGGCATGCGCGAGATGTTCGTGCAGTCCGACGTCAGCCGGGCGATGGTGGACGAGCGTCTTGGCTCGCTGTCGGAGTCGATCGACCGGATGGTGACGCGGCTCGACCGCGAGGATGCCAGCACGGCGGTTTTGTCGCAGATCGCCGACAGCCAGCAGCGGCTGATCGAGGTGCTGGAGAACCAGGCGGCGCAGGGCGGCAGCCACGTGGATGCCGAAAGCCGGATGCGGCTGCGCTCGATCGACGTGCAGCTTCTGCGCATCCTCGAAGAGATGTCCGCCGGCCGGCAGGAGAGCACGGTGAACCTGCGCCAGGACCTGGCCGTGCTGACCCAGGCGGTGCGCGATCTGACCGCCGAGGCCGAGGCGGCGGAGCAGCGGGGCTGAGGCGATGGCACTGACCCGCAGATCGGTCAACCGCGTGTCGGGCAATATCTGGCCCGGCTTCGTCGACGCGATGACCGGCCTGCTGCTGGTGCTGATGTTCGTGCTGACGATCTTCATGATCGTGCAGTTCGTCCTGCAGGAGACGATCACCGGGCAGGAGAGCGAGCTGGACGAGCTGTCCGAGGAGGTCAACACGCTCGCCCGCGCGCTGGGGCTGGCGCAGGAGGAGAATGCCGCGCTGGAGGAGGAGGTCAGTTCGCTCGATTCCAGCCTGGCCGCGGCGCGCGCGGAAAGCGACCGCCAGGCCTCGCTGATCGCGGCGCTGCAGGCCGAGACGGCGCAGCAGGAGGAGGAGCTGGCCGCGCGGGCGGCGACGATCTCGGCGCTGGAGACGGAGACGGCCGGCCAGCAGGAAGAGCTCGCCGCCCGCGCCGAAACCATCGCGGCGCTGGAAGAGGAAACCGCCGGGCAGCAGGAGGAACTGGCAGCGCGGGCGGCCCGCATTGCCAGTTTCGAGGACCAGGTCGCCTCGCTTCTGGCCGAGCGCGACGCGGCGCGGGCCGAGGGCGCGGCGCTGGCCGCCGACCTGGCCGATCTGGAGGACGCGCAGGCGGAGCTGATCGACGAGCGCGAGGCGTTGCAGCTGGCGCTGGCGCAGGCGCGCGAGGAGATCGACGAACAGGCCGAGGCGGCGCGGCTGGCGGCGGCGCGGCGCGAGGCGCTGGACGCGCTGGTCGAGGACCTGCGGCGCCGGGTGTCCGAGCGCGACGAGTCGCTGGCCAACGCGCTGGCCCAGCTGGAAGGCGTCGAGGACGAGAATGCCGACCTGAACGACCGGCTGGCGTTGTTGCAGTCGGCGCTGAACCAGGAGCGGGCGACGCTGGCCTCGGCGCGGGACGAGGCGGCGAGCCTGGAAGAGCAGATCCTGTCGCTGCGCGAGAGCCTGACCGAGGCGGAAGACGAGCAGCAGGACACGCTGGCGCTGCTGGCCGAGCTGCGCGACCGGCTGGCCGCCGAGGAAGAGGCGGTGGCGGCGGCGGCGGAGCAGAACGAGACATTGGCCGCGCGGATCGCCCGGCTGGAGTCGGCGCTGTCGGAGCGCGACGCGGCGCTGGCCGAGCGGGAGAGCGAGGCGGAGGATCTGGCGGCGCGGATCGAGCGGCTGCAGGCGGAGCTGGCCGCGATGGACGCGGAGAGCACGGCGGAGACGGCGGATCTGAACGAGCGTCTGGCGGTGCTCCAGGCGGAGCTGTCGCAGGCGCGGACGGATCTGTCGCAGGCCCGGGCGGCGCGGAGCGAGGCCGAGGCGGCCGAGGCGGAGGCGGCCGGCGAGCGGGAGGATCTGACGGCGCGGCTGCTGGCGCTTCAGGCGGAATTCCTGGAGGAGAAGGAGACCCGGATCGAGGCGCTGGAGGCGGCGCAGACGCTGCGCGAGGAATTGCAGGCGGTGAATGCCGAGTTGACGGCCGAGCAGGCGGCCGCGGCGGCGCTTCAGGCGCGGCTCGACGAGATGGAGATCGCGCTGTCCGAGGAAGAGACGGCGCGGGTGGCCGACGCGGCGACGGTCGCGGCGCTGCAGCAGCGGCTGGCGGAGGTCGAGACCAGCCTGTCCGAAGAGGAACAGGCCCGGCTGGCACAGGCGGCGGCGGCCGAGGCGCTGAGATCCCGGGTGGCGGAGCTGGAGACCGCGCTGTCCGAGGAAGAGGCCGCGCGGCTGGCCGAGGAGGCGGCGGCGGAGACGCTGCGTACCCGGCTGTCGCAGCTGGAGACGACGCTGAACGAGACCGAGCGCGAGCGGCTGGCGCAGCTGGCCGCGGCGGAGGAGCTGCGCCGGTCGATGCAGGACATGGTCGACGAGTTGAGCAAGACCGACGCGGAGCGGCTGGCCCAGCAGGCGGCGCTGGAGGAGCTGCGGCGCGAGCTGGAGGCGGCGCAGACCGAACTGGACGAGGCCGAGGCGGCGCGGCTGGCGGAGGCGGCGGCGGTCGAGGAACTGCGCGCGCGGGTGTCGGAGCTGGAGACCGACCTGAGCGACGAGGAGGCGGCGCGGCTGGCCGAGGCGGCTGCGGCGGACCGGCTGCGTGAGCGGCTCGACGGGCTGGAAAGCGAGCTGTCGGCCGAAGAGGAGGCGCGGCTGGCCGAAGCGGCGGCGGCGGAGGCGCTGCGCGAGCGGCTGGCGGATGCCGATGCCGAGCTGTCGGCGATGACGCTGAACCTGGAGGA
>NZ_JARGYC010000070.1 GCF_029168335.1 Psychromarinibacter sediminicola | reverse complement strand
CGGATCGGACCGCGCAGCGGTCCGAAACAACCGTCCAGAGCCCCTGTCCGAGCCCCTGTCCGAGCCCAAGCAGTTACCGCTAACTACAACAACATCAATACCTTGCACCCCTGTCCAACCTCGGACACTTCCTCAATACGGGTTCCGCGCCCCGCGATCCTCCGACAGCGACTGCTGCCCCCGCGCCACCAGAAGCTCGATCGCGTCCGCCAGGTGTTCCTCCTGGATATTGTAGTCGCCCCGCGCCACCCGGATCCGATGCGCCTCGATCATCACGTCGGCATGCCGGCACCCTTCCGGCGGCTCGAAGCGGTAGCAGGCCAGCTCGATCAACAGCCCCAGCGGATCCTTGAAATAGATCGAATCCATGAAGCCGCGATCCTTCGGCCCGCTATGCGCGATCCCCCGCGCCTCCAGCCGCTTTTCGACCTGCCGGAAGCTCGCCATGCTGACATTGAAGGCGATGTGATGGACGCAGCCCACATCCGTCGGCGTCCGCGCCGGGTCGGGCTTGCGGTCCTCGCTGGTGAAGATCGTGATCAGCCGCCCGTCGCCCGGGTCGAAATAGAGATGCCCCTGGTTCGGGTCGTCCAGGTTCGGCTGGTCGAAGATGAAGGGCATCCCCAGCACCCCCTCCCAGAAGTCGATGCTGGTCTGCCGGTCGGCCCCCATCAGCGTGATGTGATGGACCCCCTGCGCCTGGATTTTTCGCAATTCGTCGGCCATGCCGCCCCTCCCTCTCTCAGGTCCGGGCCGAGACCGCCCCTCCGTTCGGCTGACCCATGTGCCGCTCAAGATACTCCGCCGACGCCTGAATGCCACCCAGCGGGAAGACATGGATCGCCTCGATCGGCCCGCCCGGATGCATCCGCTTGTGCTCGGCCAGCTCGCGCAGCAGCTCAGTCGGCTCGTAGGGCTTCAACAGCTTGGTCACGTCCTTCGCCCGCCGCTGCAGCACCCGGATCGACGGGCCCACGCCGCAGGCCACCGCGAACCGGATCATCGTCTGCAGCTTCGCCGGCCCCGCGATGCCGAGATGGATCGGCAGGTGCACGCCCGCGGTCTCCAGCCGCGCCGCCCAGTCGAGGATCGGCCGCGCCTCGAAGGCGAACTGGGTGACCATCGCCATCCGCGCATCCGTCCGTTCCGCGAAAGCCTGCTTCCACGCCGCCGCCTCGTCGACCAGCCGGGTGGAGCCGTCGGGGTCGATGTCGCGGTTCCCCTCGGGATGCCCCGCCACGTGCAGCCGGGTGAAGCCGGCCTTGTCGAACAGCCCCGTCTCCAAGAGCTGCATCGAGCTGTGATAGTCGCCCGCCGGCTCGGTCACCCCGCCGGCCAGCACCAGCGCCTGGTCGACCCCGGCCTCGCCCGCATAGCGCGCGATCCAGTCCTCCAGCATCGCCCGGTCGCGGATGATCCGGGCCGGCAGATGCGGCATCGGATCGAACCCCTCGGCCCGAAGCCGCGCGGCGGTGGCCACCATGTCGTCGATCGGAGTGCCGTCGATATGGGCGATGTAGACACGTGTGCCGGCGGGCAGGATATCCCGGAAACTGCCGACCTTGGCCGCCGTGCGCGGCATCACCTCGATCGAGAACCCGTCGAGCAACGTGGACAGGTCGCCGCCGGTCTTGCCGAATTTCAGGATGGACATGCGGGTCTCCTTCTCGGTCAGTCGATCATCGTCTCGGGGAGAAATAGGGTGATCTGCGGGAACGCCACGAGGATCGCCAGCGTCGCCAGCATCGCCAGCCAGAACGGCAGCACGCCGCGGAAGATCGTCGCCAGCGAGGCGTTGGGCGCCACCGATTTCACGATGAACACATTGATCCCGACGGGCGGCGAGATCAGCCCCATCTCCAGCGTCAGCACGACCAGCACGCCGAACCAGATCGGGTCGACGCCCAGCTCGGTCACGACCGGGAAGAAGATCGGCAGCGTCAGCACCAGCATGGCGAAGCCTTCGAGGAAACATCCCAAGATCAGGTAAACGAGAAGGATGATCGCCAGAACGCCCAGCACCGGCAGGTTCAGCGCCTGCAGGAAATCGCCCACGGCCGAGGGGATATGGCTGAGCGCGAGGAACGGGTTGATCATATGCGCCGCGATCAGGATCAGCATGACCGTCGCGGTGGTCGAGATCGAGTCGCGGCTGGCCTTCCACAGCGCCGACAGCGGCAGCGCGCGCATGGCAAAGCCGATCAGAATGACGGCGCCGGCGCCCACGGCCGCCGCCTCGGTGGGCGAGAATAGGCCGCCGTAGATGCCGCCGATGGTCAGCACGATGACCGCCAGGATCGGCAGCGCCCCGGCCATGGCGCGGGTCTTCTCCGCCAGCGTCGTCTTCGGCCCGGCCGGGCCGCGGGACGGGCGCAGCCAGCAGATCAGCGCGACGGTGAACAGAAAAAGCGACAACAGCACGAGGCCCGGCAGCACGCCGGCCAGGAACAGACGGCCGATGCTCTGTTCGGTCAGGATGGCGTAGATGACGAAACCGGTCGACGGCGGGATCAGGATGCCCAGCGTGCCGCCGGCCGCGACGACGCCGGTGGACAGCCGGGTGTCATAGTCGAACCGGTCCATCTGCGCCAGCGAGACCCGGCCCATCGTGAGCGCCGAGGCCACCGACGACCCCGACAGCGCCGCGAAGCCGCCGCAGCCGATGACGGTCGCCGAGGCCAGCCCGCCGCGGAACTGCCCGATCACGGCATAGGCCGCATCGTAGAGCTGGCGGCTCATGCCGGTGACCGACGCGATGTTCCCCATCAGGATGAACAGCGGGATCACCACCAGCTCGTAGGACGAGCCCAGCGTGAACGCCTCGGAGGCCAAAAGCGAGGTGGCCGCCTTCATCCCGTTCAGCGCGGCAATCCCCAGGAACCCCACGACGAACATGGCGAAGGCCACGGGGATACGCAGCGCGAGCAGGACGAACAGGGCGAGGATGCCCAGGAAACCGGTTGCGGCGGCGCTCATGCGTCGGAGGGTCCTTCCTTGCGGACGTCGCGGCCCGATACGGTCAGCTCGGCCGCGCGCAGCACCATGGCCAGCCCGGTGATCACGGCGAAGACCGACAGCGCGTACTGGAACCACGCCTTCGGCAGCTCGATCAGGTTGGTCGAGAGGTTCAGCATCACCGAGATCTTGGCGCTCTCGTTCACCGCCCAGGCGAGGCCGAAGAAGATCACGGCGCCGATCAGCGCGGCCGTGACGTCGATGATGCGGTTCAGGACGCCTGGAAACCGGTTCTCCAGCAGGTCGACGGAGATATGCCCGCCGCGCCGGTCACACAGCGCCATCGCGCCGAAGACAAGGATCACCATCGCCATCGTGGTGATGTCCTGCGACCCGTAGAGGGGCGCGCCGAAGGCCCGGCCGATCACGTCGACCAGGATGATCACGAGCTCCGTCAGAAGCCCCAGCGTGCCCAGAAAGGCGGACAGGCTGATCAGCCCGTCCGCCAGCTTTCGCATCAGGTGCATGAACGCCTACTCGCGCATCGCGGCGAGGGCGTCCTCGCCGCCGACGTTCTCGACATAGGTGTTCACCACCTCGGACACGGCGTCGGCGAAGGCCTGCGCCTCGTCTTCGGACAGGTCGATCACCTCGATATCCGGGTTCTCGCGTGCGGCGTCCAGCGCCTTGCCGGCGGCGGCGTACCAGGCGTCCTCGGCGCTCTTCGACAGCGGGACGCCGATGGCCTCGTCCACCGCGGCCTTCTTCTCGGCGTCGAGCCCGTCATACACCCCCTGGTTCATCACCGCATAGAAGGTCAGCCGGCCCAGCGGCGCGCCGGTGGTGATGTGGGTCGCCACCTCGTTCAGCTTGAAGTCCGACAGGGTCGAGGCCCCGGTGATGACGCCGTCGATCAGGCCGGTCTGCATCGCGTTGTAGACCTCGGTGATCGGCATCTGCACCGGCGTCGCGCCCAGCGCGGTGGCGACGTCGGCGGCGGTGGCGCCGGCGACGCGAACCTTCAGCCCCTCCAGATCCTCGGGCGTGCGAATTTCCGCGTCATTCATGATCATGACGTTGGGCTCCGACGTCCAGAGCGCCAGCGTCTTGGTGCCCGGGAACTCGTCGGACAGGTCGCTGTCGAAAGCGGCCCAGAGCGCCTCGTAGCCCCGCTTCTCGTCGGGGATGGCGCCCGGCAGCTCGGCGATCATCGTCTTCTTGAACTGCGACGAGGTATAGCCCGGCAGGCCCCAGGTGATGTCCGCCGCGCCCTGCACGGCGCGCACGTACTGCTCGACCGGGCCGGCGCCCAGTTCGCCGCCGTGATAGCCGCGCACGGTCAGCTCGCCGTCGGTGGCGGCCGACAGCTCGGCGTCGAGCTTCTGGATCACGCTTTCGTTCACCGTGTGGAACGGCGGCGTGAAGTTCGCGAACTTCAGCTCCTGCGCCGTCACGGGCGCCGCCGCCAGCGTCGCGGCCGTGGCCGCAGCGGTAATGAACTTGTCGATCTTCATCCGTTATCCTCCCGTTATGTCCGCCCTTTTCCGGGCCTTCGACGTCACGGGACTCAGCCTAGCCGCGGCTGCGCCCCGCTCCAACTGATTTCGATGTTACTCGGCCGCCTTGGTCCGCCAGCTGTCGGCCGCGTAGCTTTCGCGGGCTTCGCGGGAATACGGCGTCGGCGACACGCGCACGCGGATCTCGGCCTGCTTGTGGGTCTCGGTCGAGGTCTTGCCGGTGTCGTCGGGCTCGCCCCATTTCAGGGTCAGCACGTCGCCGACCTCGACGCTGTCGTCGACCACGCCGAGCGACAGCATGCAGCGCTCGTTGAAGGAAAAGCCGTTGAACATCGACATGCCGACCATCTTGTCGCCCTGCATCACCATGTCGGCGCTGCTGCTGGCATAGTTCGGCTGCGGGAAGTCGATCCACTTATAGGGTGTGCCGTCCTCGAAGCCGCTGGCGATGACCTTCAGCACGTCGTCCTTGTTCCACTCGAAGGTGACCTTCTTGCGGTTCTTGGCGTCCTTCAGCCTGGTCAGCGCGTCCTTGCCGACGAAGTCGTCCTTCTTCCAGCCGATATAGAAGCCGTAGCCCAGCTCGAACGGGTTGACGTAGTAGTCCTCGATGTTGTCGCTGACATAGCTGCCGCCGATCGAGCCGACCGCCTCGTAGCTGTCGGCGCCCAGGTAGTCGCGGTATTCCTGCATCATCCCGTCGCCGGTGTAGATGCCGGGCAGCGGGCTGGGAATCCAGCCGGATTCCAGCGTGTTGGTCGAATAGGCCCGCGCCCCGCACTGCACGAGGTCGACGCCGGCCTTCTTCGCGGATTCCAGGATGACCGACTGCACGTAGTGCTTGTCGGCATAGGGGCCCCAGACCTCCAGCCCCGGCGCGCCGGACATGCCGTGGCGCAGCGCCTGCACGTCCTTCGACCCGATCTTGATCCAGTCGACGTGGAAGAACTTGATGTCCGGCACCGGGCCGCCGTTCATCACCTCGAAGATCTTGGGCGCATCGGGCCCCTGGATCTGGAAGCGGTAATGCGTGCGCAGCACCCGCTCGCCGTCGGGGCGCGAGGGCGAGCGCGGGTCGTGGATCAGCCGGACCTTCCATTTGCCGATGGCGGCCTGGAACTTCGTCCAGTTGGCGGTGGGCGCGCGGCCGACGAGGATGAACTTGTCCGCGCGCTCGCGGAAGATGATCATGTCGCCGATGACATGGCCCGCCGGGGTGACCGGCACGAAGTGCTTGGCGCGGTTCAGGTCGAAGTTGGAAAAGCCGTTGATGCCGACATGCGCCAGGAACGCCTCGGCGTCCGGGCCCTCGACGATCAACTCGTCCATGTGGTGCGACTGGTCGAACAGCACGGCGCTTTCGCGCCAGGCGCGCTGTTCGTCGCGCCAGTTGCTGAATTCCGGCGCGACGACCGGGTAGACATACATCCCGATCTTGGAGTTGCGCAGCATCTCCACCGGGTTCTTGTGTTGCGCGATCACGTCGGACAGGCTTGGCATTTTTCAGGTTCCTCCCAAAGGGTTAATGGTTCGAGACGAGTTGCAGCCCCGGCACCCGGTCGGCCAGCCGCGGGCCGGCCTCCAGCGCAAGGGCGAGGTTGTGGCGTGCGAGACGCGCGTGTTCGCGGGCGAGCGCCTCGGCCCGGGCGCCCTCGCGGGCGACGATGGCGTCGAGCAGGCTGCGATGCTGTTCCTGCGCGCGCGGCAGCGTGTCGAGGAAGTCCTGCGCCACCTCCTGGCCCTGCAGGAAGGCGCTGGGCGAGGCGAGCGGCAGGCGGTTGGCGCGCTCGATCTCGCGCTGCACGATGCGCGAGGCGCACATCTCGGCGATCAGCGCGTGAAACCGGAGGTTGAGCGGCACATAGGCGCGGAAATCGATTGCACCCGCGTGGGCGGTTGCCCGGTCGAGCTTGGCCAGCACCTCGCGGCATTCCTCGATGAGCGCGGGCTCTACCCCCCGCTCGGCGGCCAGCCGGGCGGCCGTGCCCTCGATCACGCCGCGCAGTTCGACCGCGTCGATAATGTCGTCCATGGTGAAGCTGGCGACGCTGCAGCGCCCGGTCTCGGCCCGCTCCAGCAACCCTTCTTCGACAAGCCGGTCCATCGCCTGCCGCAGCGGCGTGCGCGATATTCCCAGGCGCTCGGCCAGCGCGGTCTCGGCCAGCCGCGTGTTGGCCTCGAACTGGCCGTTCAGAATCAGGGTGCGCAACCCGCGCAGCGCTTTTTCGTATTGCGACGGCCGATCGGTCGTGGACATGGCTCCTCCATCTGCCGCCTGAAGATATTCTGTATACAGTTTTTCGTCAAATGATATCGCAGCTGGCGATCTGTGCGGATTTCCGGGGATTTTGTATACCCTCAGCCGATCGGGACAGCCCGGCGTCGGCCGACGGGAAACAGTTTGCCGCAATTCGCGGCATGCGGGAGTCGCTGGCCGGCACCGCTCGGCAGAACGGCGCGCAGAGTCGGTCTTTCGCGGCGCGATTTCTTAACTTATGAGCTAGGAGGTGACATAGTGTTGGCGTATAGCTTAACCGACTTCACATTTTTGAGGGACGCTCATGGCGTTGCGGCTTTTCAGATGCTCGGATTGCGGACATAGAATGCGCTTCTTCGGCGCCGCATGTGGGAACTGCTTTACCAGAAAACCCGCCTTCATGCGCGGAGAGGTTCTGGTCGTGATCGTGGCGGCAGTCGGGCTGCTGTTTCTGCTGCTTTAGAAGGTGGCGAAAACGACGTGGCCCGTACCACACCGCTGAGTCGCGCGCGGCGACACCCGCAAAGGTTGCGGCCGCGTCGGCGCGCCGTCGACACGGGAGAGGATCGCGGAGGGGCGGTGCACCCGCCGCACACCCGCCATAGACCGCGCGTCACGCGATACGTTGCGCGACCGGCCCTGCGTTTCAGAACGCCAGCGTCGGGACGTCCACGATGATCGCCCCGCCATCCACGGTCAGGATACTGCCGGTGATCATCCTGGCCTCGTCCGAGCACAGGAACGCCGCGGCGGCGGCCACGTCCGCGCCGTCGGCGGGCTGTCGGAGCGGCACGTCGCGCGTGACCAGCGCATAGGCCTCGTCCACCGTGGCCAGGCCCTTGCGCTCCATGAGCTCCGCCATTTCCATATCCGCCATCTCGGTGCGCACCCAGCCGGGGCAGATGGCGTTGCAGCGCACGCCCTGCGGGCCGAAATCGCGGGCGATGGACTTGGCCAGGCCGAGAAGCCCGTGTTTCATCGTGACATAGCCGCAGGCCTCGGGGCCGGCGGCGAGCCCCGCGATGGAGGCCATCATCAGAACGTTGCCGCGCCGTTCCGTCAGGGCCGGGAGGGCCGCGCGGGCGGAGGCGTAGGCGGTGGTCAGATTGGCCTGAACGGCATTGCTCCAGTCCTCCTCGCCGGTTTCCGTGAGGGTGCCGAAGCCGAAACCGCCGGCATTGCAGACCATGACGTCGAGACCGCCGAAACGGTCGCGGGCAAGGTCGACGAGCCCGGACATATGCGCCCCGTCAGAGGCATCCCCCGCCACGGCGACGCCGCCGGTGCGCGCGGCCACCGCGTCCAGGGGCGCTGCGCGGCGTCCGGTCAGGATGACATTGCCGCCCTCCTCGGCGAACCTCTCGGCGATGGCCGCGCCGATGCCGGTGCCCGCACCGGTGATGATCGCGGTCTTTCCTGCATAGCGGGTCATGCGGTCGCTCCCTTTCGTGCCAGATAGCCTTGCGCCAGCCACCGCGTCCGGGCGACGAAGCGGTCGTTGCGGGCGGCGGCGCCCTCCTCGTTCAACTTCGACGCGATCCAGCCGACATAGGTCGCCGAGCGCAGGGCGAGGAACAGGTCCAGCGCAGCGACATCGAGCGGACGTACCGCGTGGTATCCGGCGAGCAGCCCGGACTTCAGATCCGCGTAGGCCGGTTCGTCGATATTCTTGAGAAGCGTCGTTGCGATGTCGAACAGGCGGAAGCCGAAGCCCGCGTCGTCGAAGTCGATCAGCTGCACCCTCTCGCCCTCCAGGATGACGTTCTCGCGCACGAGATCCGCGTGGATGAGCCCGTAATCCAGACCCGGCGCAAGAGCGGCGAGGTCGGCCCCCGCCACATCGCGCAACCGCACGAAAAGCTCGCGATCCGCCGGGTTCAGCGTCGGGTTCTCCCAGAACCGGCCCCAGACCGGCGCCTCGCCCAGAAGCCCGTCATGGTCCCAGGCGCAGCGGGAGAACTGCGGCGGCGGCGTCCAGTCGTCCATCGCCGCGTGCAGGCGCGCCACTTCGCCCCCGATCGAGCGAAAGAGCGCCGGGCCGCACGACGGGGCGAGCGGCTCGCCCGACTTGCCCACCGGCGCCCCGTCAAGCCAGCTGAGCATGTCGACCTGCACGTCGTCGACCGTCTCGGCGACATTGCCCCGTTCCGAAACGACGGGCGCGGGGACATGCAGACCGGCCTGCCGCGCCGCCTCCATCATCTCCAGCTCCGAAACCAGTTCGTCGTCGCTGCGATATCCGGCCCGATGCAGCCGCAGGGCATAGGCCGCCCCTTCATGCCGGACCTTGTGCACCACATTCTCGCGCGCCGCGAAGACCCGGTGCTCGGCACCGTCCATGCCCCAGAGACGGAGCGCCTTTTCCACCGTATCGTTCATTCCCGCGGCGTGTCCCGCAGCACGGTATCGAGGCCGTCGAACAGCATGTCGGCATTGTCGACCGAGAAGACCAGCGGCGGCCGGATCTTCAGCGCGTTCTTGTGGCGGCCGAGCTTGGACAGGATGAAGCCCTCCTGCCGCATCGCGTTGATGACCCGGTCGGTATAGGCGCTTGCGGGCTCTTTCGTGGCCCGGTCCGTCACCATCTCGGCGCCGAAGATCAGGCCCGAGCCCCGGACGTCGCCGATGACGTCGTATTTGGCCATCAGATCGCGCAACCGCGCCTGGGCGTGCTCTCCGACGACGCGGGCGTTCTCGACGAGATCGCGCTCCTGGATCTCGCGCAGCACGGCGAGGGCGGCGGCGCTGCTGACCGGGTTGCCGCCGAAGGTGTTGAAGTAGCGATAGCCGGAGCGAAAGGCCGCCATCGTCTCGGCACTTGTCACCAGGCCGCCCACCGGGTGCCCGTTGGCCATCGGCTTGCCCAGGGTCAGGACATCAGGAACCACGCCCATCTTCTCGTGCGCCCAGAGATGCGTGCCGGTGCGGCCGAAGCCCGACTGGACCTCGTCGCAGATCAGGAAACCGCCCGCGTCGCGCACCACCTTTGCGGTCGGCTTCAGCCAGCCGTCGGGATGGTTCGGAAAGCCTTCGTTGAGGAAGTAGGGACAGACCACCAGCGCGGCGAAGCCGGTGCCGGACGCCTCGTGCGCCGCGATCTGCTCGGCCACGGCCGCGGCGAATTTCGTGCCGTCCGGGTCGGGGTTGCGATAGCTGTCGGGCGCGTCCACGAAGCGGAAATACTGGTCCAGCCCGAAGCCGACGGTGGGGACATTCGACTTGCTCAGCTGGCTGACCAGCGCGGTGTTGCCGTGATATGTGGCGTCCGTCGCGATGATGCCGCGCTTGCCGGTCACCGCCTCGGCCATGCGCAGCGCCACGTCGTTGGCCTCGGACCCGGTGCAGGTCAGAAGCGCGGTGTTCAGGCTGTCGTCCAGCGTGTCCGTCAGCGCCTCGGCGTAATCGAGGATGCCGTCGTGCAGATAGCGGGTGTGGGTGTTCAGCGTCGCCGACTGGCGGGCGATGGCATCGACCACGCGGGCGTTGCAGTGACCGACGACCGGCACGTTGTTGTAGCAGTCGAGATACTTGCGCCCGTCGGCATCCCACAGCCAGACCCCTTCGCCTTTCACGATATGGACGGGATCGTCGTAGAAGGTCGCCACGTTCGGCCCCAACAGCCGTTTGCGGTCGGCGATCAGATCGGACTTGGTGCGGGTCATCGGGTTCGTCTCCGTCGGTTCGTCGGGCCCTCGCGCCAGCGGCGGGGCTAGGTGAGTGGAAAATCCGGGGGGATCGCGCCGCCGAGCGAGCGGGTCACGGCGGCGCAGCCGCGGCGCAGTTCCTCTATGATCTGCCGACGCAGCGCGTCGGTCATGCGGGCCTTGGGCACCGGCACGGCGATGGTGCCGATGGCCACACCGTCCAGCCCGAAGAAGGGCATGCCGTAGGACTGGATCTCGCTGGTGAAATACTGGTCGGCATAGCTGTAGCCCTGCGCCCGGGTCTGGCGCACGAGGTGAAGCAGGTCCGACTTCGCGACCACGGTGTTCGGCGCAAAGGATTGCCGGTCCTGCGCAATGGCGTAGTCGGTGGCGTCCTCCGGTCCGAAGGCCAGTATCGCGAGGCCCGACGCGGTGGCATGCAGCGGCAGCATCTCGGACTCGTCGAAGATGACCCGGGTGCCGTGGACCTTGGGATCGGCGTAATAGACCGTCGACATCACGTCGCCCTGCAACAGCGCGGCATGGACCAGCTCCCCCAGCGACGCCGCCATGGCGTCGACCACGGGGCCGAGCACGCTGCGCATCGGAAAGCTCCGCTCGCGCACCGCCGCGAGCCGGAGAATCGCCGGGCCGAGCCGGTATTTCCGGGTCTCGGGGTTCTGTTCGAGAAAACCGTTCTCCGCGAGCTCCACGAGGTGCCGCCGCACGGTCGCCTTGTCGCCGCCGGACAGCCGCACGAAATTCGCCAGCCCGATTTCAGCGCGATCGGACGAGAAATGATTGAGCAGGGACAGGGCCTTGGTGATCGTGCCCAAGAGACGGCTCCGTTTGGGTGGTCGACCGGTCGCGCAGCTTAGTGTTGACAGCTTCGCCCGACGGGATCAATATTTTTTGCGCACACGGTATCGAATAATGAAACACCCATGCGCAGGACCATGAATGCGCGAGACCAACAAGGAGTTCCCATGACCTCAACCGTCCTGAAAGCCGGCGCTGTCGCGCTGACCGCCGCGGCGCTGCCTTTCGCAGCGCAAGCCGAATACCCGGAGCAGCCTGTCGAATTCGTCGTCCCGTTCCCGCCGGGCGACCTGGAGGACATCTACACGCGCCTGATCGCGGAGGAATTCCAGGAGACCTATGGCGTGCCGGCGGCGGTCGTCAACAAACCCGGCGGCGGCGGCGGCCCGTTCCCGGGCGCGGCCGAAGTCGCGAAGGCGGACCCGGACGGCTACACTGTCGGCTCCTTCGTGATCGACATTCCCGTGGTCGGCCCGCTGGTCGGGATTCCCGCGCTCGACCCGAACCCGTTCGAGCCGATCGGCTCCTTCCTGACCTATCCCTTCGTGATCGCGTCCTCGGCGAGCCAGCCCTATAGCGACATGGAGGGCCTGGCGGAGTACGCGCAGGACAACCCGGTCGCGCTCGGCCATTTCGGGTCCTTCCTGATCCCCACCCAGGTGACGCTGGCCCATGCCAAGCTGAACGACTTCGCCTATGATTCCGACACCGCCTTCGACGCGCTCGACTGCAACACGCTCGCCTCGGGCGATGCGGACGTGATCAACACGAACCTGCAGTCGGTCCTGCCCTGCATCGACGAGGTGAACATCCTTGCCACCATCGGCGACTCGCGGATTCCGCTGACGCCGGACGTCCCGACGATCAAGGAATTGACGCCCGAGCTCTCCGCGAGCCTGTGGAACGGCCTGTTCGTCCACAAGGACACGCCGGCCGACGTGCGCGAGAAGATCGCCGAGGTCGCCAAGACGGTGATCGAGTCGGAAAAGGCCCAGGAGATCGCCGACGAGACCGGCGCCGTGATCTATTGGCGCGGCCCCGAGGCGACGGTGGCCCAGATCGAGGCCGACGCGAAGACGCTGGCCGAGATCGAGGCGCTTCTGGCGGAGTGATCGCGCTTGCGCCGGGGCACCCCCGGCGCGTCTGGCGACATGAACATGAGCCCCGCGCCTCTGGTGCGGGGCCTTTCTTTGGCGGCCAAGGACAGGCGCGAGGGACGACGTCCCGCCCCGCCGGCCTGTCAGTCGTGCCGCACCACGGGGTCGAAGACCGGCATCGGCCCGCCGAAGACCTGTTCCACCGCCCGCGCCGCCGCCAGAAGACCCGCCTCGCCGCGCGGTTTACCGATCAGCTGCAGCCCCACGGGAAGGCCGGCCGCGTTCCGCCCGACCGGCACCGACATCGCGGGCAGGCCCACGGCGGTGGCGAGGAACGCGCAGTCGAGCCAGTCCATGTAGAACTCGAGGTCGCGGCCCTCGATCCGGCGCACCCATTCCTCCTCGACCGGATGCGGCATGCAGCCGACGACCGGGCAGGCCAGCACATCGACCCGCGCGAACACGGTCTGCAATTCGTCGTAAAGGCGCGAGCGGATGAGCTGCGCGTCGACGATGTCGTCCATGCTCAGGCTTAGGCCGTCCTGCACGTTTTGCTCGAGAGTGGGCTTGAACCCGGCCCGCACATTCGGGTCGATATCGCGCATCAAGGTGGCCCAGAGGAGGCCGCGCTGCACGTAATAGGCCAGGCGCATGCCCGACAGGTCGGGCGTGACCGCGTCGACCGATGCGCCGGCGCGCGCCATCCTGTCCATGGCCGTGCCAAGGTGTTCGCGGACGTCGGGGTCGACGGCGCTTTCCCCGGACATGTCGGGCATATAGCCGATGCGCAGGCCGTTCGGCTCCGCCCGGGCGACGGCCTCCTGATAGGGGGTCGGATCGCGGGGGAAGGACAGCGGATAGCGCGGATCGAACCCGGTCATCGCATCCAGAAACAGCGCGCAATCGGTCACCGACCGCGCCATCGGCCCCTGTACACCTTCGGTGATATAGCCCGCCTGCGCCGGGCCGCCGGCGACGAGGCCGGGGCTGGGCCGCAGCCCGACCACCCCGCAATAGGCGGCCGGCGTCCGCAGGCTGCCACCATGGTCCGAGCCGTGGCTGAGCCAGGCCTGCCCCACCGCGAGCTGCGCCGCGGCGCCGCCGGACGACCCGGCGGGGTTCAGCCGGGTGTCCCACGGATTGCGCGTCGCCCCGAAGATCGCGTTGAAGGTGTTGGCGCCCGCGCCGAATTCCGGCGTGTTGGTCTTGCCGAGGACGACACCGCCGCGCCGCTCGATCAACTCGACCAGCGGATCGGACTCCGCGGGCACGTAATCGGCCAGCGCCGGCGTGCCCCAGGTGCAGCGCACGCCGGCCACCGCGCTGAGATCCTTGATGCCCACCGGCAGGCCGCGCAGGGCGCCGCGCGGCTCCGCGGGCGCCTCCAGCCGGTCCGCCGCCGCGCGAGCCCGGTCGAAACACGGGGTCGGCATGGCGTTGATCGCCGGGTCGGTTTCGGCATGCCGGGTCTCGGCCGCCGCGATCAGCTCGGCGGAGGAGACGGCGCCGCGGCGCAGAAGGTCGACGGCCTCGACCGCGCTCAGGGCGCAAAGCTCGGGGCCGGAATAGGGGCCCGAATTGGGGGGCGTGCCGGTGGTCATTAGGTCTCTCCCAGATCAGTAGCCCAGCGCCTGGCGCATCATGTTGAGCGCGACGAGGATGAGGAACGCACCGAAAACCCGTTTCAGCCGGCCGGGTTGCAGCGCATGGGCCAGCCGCGCGCCCAGCGGTGCGGTGAGCAGCGTCATCGAAACGATGATGAAGAAGGTGGGGATGTTGATCGCCCCGAGGGAATAGGGCGGATGCACCTCGACCGGGACGAAGGCGAAGCCGACCACCGCGGGCAGGGCGATCAGCAGGCCGAACCCCGCCGCCGTCGCCACCGCGCGGTGGATCGCGACGCCGTGCAGCGTCATGAACGGAACGCCGAACGAGCCGCCGCCGATCCCCATGAGCACGGACAGGAACCCGATGACCGGAGAGGCGACCGCCCGCACGATCCCGCCCGGCATCTCGGGCGCGATCTGCCACCGCGACCGCCCGAAGGTCATGTAGAGCCCGATGAGCAAGGCGAAAGCCGCAAAGATCGCCTGCAAAGTCTCCGAGCGAAGCGCCGCGGCCACGAGCACGGCCACGGCCGCGCCGATCAGGATGCCCGGGGCCCAGGTCTTCAGGATCGCCCATTCGACGGCGCCGCGCCTGTTATGGGCGTGCAGCGAGCGGGCCGACGTCACGACGATGGTGGCCAGCGATGTCGCGATGCAGATCTGCATGAGCGCATCGCTCCCGTAGCCCAGGATCGAGAACCCGTAATAGAAGGCGGGGACCAGCACGATGCCGCCGCCGACGCCGAGCAGCCCCGCCAGCACGCCGGCGAAGGCGCCGACCAGCAGCGTCAGAACGATCAGTTGCGACAGGATGATCGGATCGGCCGTCATGCAGGTGAAATGCGTCGGCTGGGGCCGACCCGCTCAGGAGCGGGCCGGCCCCCTCGGTCAGCCAAAGAAGTTCTGACGTTGCACCAGGAAGCCGGTGTCGTAATACCGCTTGTACTCGACGGCCTGCCCGACATAGGCGTAATAGGCATCGACGAAACGCCGGTGGAAGTCGCTGGTCTGCTTGACCTCCTCGATCACTTCCTCGGCGGCGCTCCGGATCGCCGTCCAGACCTCGTCGGGGAATGTGTCGATCGTCAGGTCGGGCATGTTGCGCAGCTTCTCGTAGGCCTGCAGATGCGCGTGCAGCGTGTCGGCGGAGGACCGGTTCGCCTCGGCCTCGGTCACCGCCTCGACCATGACGCGCTGCGAGTCCGTCAGCGCGTTCCAGGGCTCCATCCCGATCCCGAACTCGATGCCGCCATAGATCTCGACCGGCGACGGCGCATACATGTAGCTCGCCACGTTCTGCAGCCCGAAGGCGAGGTCGTTGGACGGACCGACCCATTCGGCGCCGTCGAGCGTGCCCGCCTGAAGCGAGGCGAAGATGTCGCCCGGCGGAATCGAGGTCGGGTTCACGCCCAGCTTGCGCAGCACCTCGCCGTAAAGACCGGCGGCCCGGAAGTTCAGCCCCTGGAGGTCTTCGAGCGAGGTGATCTCGTTCTTGAACCAGCCCGCCGTCTGCAGGCCGGACCCGCCGCCGATGAAGACCTTGAGACCGCGCGGATTGGTGAACTCGTCGAGCAGCTCCTGCCCGCCGCCGTAATACATCCAGGCATGCATCTCGTCGAAGGTCAGGCCATAGGGCGCAGCCGTGAAGAAGGCATGCGCGATGTTGCGGCCCGAGAACCACGAGCCGGAGCCGTGATAGGCCTCGGCCGTGCCGCTCTCGACCGCTTCCTGCGTCGCGAAGGGGGCGACAAGCTCGCCCGCGCCGAACACCTCGACGCGGATCGCGCCTTCGGAGATCTGCGTGATGCGGTCGGCCCAGCGCTGGGCCGAGACGCCCGGGCCGGGCAGGCCACGGGGCAAGGAGGTCACCAGTTTCCAGTTGTGCTGCGGCTGGGCGCGCACGATGGTCGGCGTCGCGAGGGCCGCCGGAGCGACCGTTGCGGCTGTGATGAAGGCTCGCCTTTTCATTCTGTTTTCATCCCTGTTGGTTGCGCCGTTCAGTGATAGATCGCGTCGGGCAGCCAGGTCGCCAGGCCGGGGACCATGATGACGATGGCCAACGCGACCATCTGCAAGAGGATGAACGGCAGGATCCCCTTGTAGATGTCGATCGTCCTCACCTCGGGCGGGGCGACGCGCCGGAAGTAGAACAGCGCGTAGCCGAAGGGTGGTGTGAGGAAGCTGATCTGAAGGTTGAGGCTGATGAGAATGGCGAACCACACCGGGTCGACGCCGGCGGCCATCAGCGGCGGGCCGGCGATCGGCACCACGATGAAGATGATCTCGACATACTCGATCACGAAGCCGAGCACGAAGACCACCGCCATCACGAAGAGCACCGCCGTCATGTTGCCGCCCGGCAGGCCGTGCAGGAAGGTCTCGACCATCTCCTCGCCGTGCAGACCGCGGAACACCAGCGACAGCATGGTCGCGCCCAGCACGATCAGCGTGAGCATCGACACGATGCCGGCGGTATCGACGGCGACCTTCCACATGCCGCCGCGCCGCAGCTCCTGCACGAGCGCGCTGAGCGTCCCCAGGCACAGCGTCACCAGCGCAACGACCCCGACGCCGCCGGCAAGCGGCGAGGCCTGCGCGCCGCCGACGAGCTTGACGATGACCAGCACGATGGCCGCCGGCAGAACCGAGAGCATCAGCGCCAGCCGCCAGCGCGGCACGCCCTCGCGGTCCATCGCGGTCATCACCAGCGCCCCGGCCGCCCCGAGCGCCGCGCTTTCGGTCGCCGTCGCGACACCGCCGAGGATCGACCCCAGCACGATCACGATCAGCAGAAGCGGCAGCACCAGGCTGCTGAAGATCTCGCGCAGATCGGGGCGCACCTTGTTGCCCTCGGCGTCGCGGTCCACGACGGGCGGGCAGGATTCGGGCCGGCGCAGGGAGGTCACGAAGATGCTGACCATGTACAGCAGGACCAGCAGCAGGCCGGGCACGAACGCGCCCGCGAAGAGATCGCCGACCGAAACCGGCTCGACGGCCCATTCGCCCGCCGCGCGGCGCCCGGCCTGGTAGGCCGACGAGATCTGGTCGGTCAGCAGGATCAGCAGGATCGAGGGCGGGATGATCTGGCCGAGCGAGCCGGAGGCGCAGATCACCCCGGAGGCCAGCGACTTGGAGTAGCCGGCCGACAGCATCGCCGGCATCGCGATCATGCCCAGCATGAAGATCGTCGCGCCGATCACCCCGGTCGAGGCGGCGAGAAGCGCGCCGACGATCACCACGGCATAGGCCATGCCCCCTTCGCGGTCGCCGAACAGGGCGCCCGCCGTCAGCATCATGCGCTTGGCGATGTCGGAGCGCTCCAGAAGCCCGCCCATCAGCACGAAGAGCGGCACCGACAGGAACACGCTGTTGGTCAGGATGCCGAAGGCGCGCGAGGGGAACGCGGCAAGAAACCCCAGATCGAACACGCCGAGAGCGGCCCCGAAGAACGCGATCAGCGTGGGCATCCCGATCAGGACGAAGGAGACCGGCGCGCCGGACAGAATGCCGGCCAGAAGCAGGGCCCCCAGCAGGGCAAGCAGCGCGCCGCTCATGTTTCCTCGTCTTCCCGGTAGGGGCTGGGTCTCAGCCCGAGGATCAGCGCGATCACGGCAAGCGTGACGAAGACCAGGGCCGTCACCGTCTTCAGGATGAAATAGCCGGGCAGGCCGCCCAGCGTCGGCGAGCTTTCCAGAACCCGCCACGAGGTCCACACCATGGGCACCGAATTCCAGGCGGCCCAGGCCATCGCCGGGAACAGCAGGCCCAGCAGCGCGAAGCGGTCGATCACCCGGCGCGTCCTGCGCGAGAAGCGCTGGCTGAACACGTCCACGCGCACGCTTTCGTTGCGCATGAGAACGCCCGCCAGCGGCAGCGAGACGATGAAGAAGAACAGGTAGGTCAGCAGGTCCGTCGCCCAGGGTGCGCCGGTGGAAAAGACGTAGCGCAGAGCGACGATCACGATCTGCGCGAGCAGCAGCGAGATCACGGCGGCGGCGGCGCATCCGCGAAGCACGGCTGCGAGGCTGGCACCCGACCGACGGAGCGTGCGCAGGATCGTCATGTCATGCCCCCAGTGCCAGTCCGTCTTTGCGCGGGTCGCTCCCGCCCGTCAGCAGCCCGGTGGCCACGTCGCGGCGAATGGCCTGGGCGCCGCCCATCCCGATCGGCGCGCGGGTCACGGCATGCCCCATATCGGCGAGGTCCGCGGCAACGGCATCGTCGATGGTGCTTTCCAGGTCGAGCTTTCCGGTGGCGATGTCGAAGAAGCTCCGGGGCGCGTCGATGGCCGCCTGGATGTCCATGCCGAAGTCGACGAGGTTCGACACGAAATGGGCATGGCCCGTCGCCTGGTAGGGCCCGCCCATGACGCCGAACGGCATGGCATAGTCGCCGGGCCGCTCCAGCAGCCCCGGGAGCAGCGTGTGCAACGGGCGCTTGCCGCCCGCGAGCTCGTTGACATGCCCCTCTTCCAGCGTGAAGCCCGCGCCGCGATTGTGCAGCGGAATGCCGAACCGCTCGGAGGCGAAGCCGGAGCCGTAGGGCCAGAAGATCGAGTAGATCAGCGAGACGCACAGCCCGTCGCGGTCGACCACGGTGATGTAGATCGTATCCTTGTGGAGAGCCTCGGCGCGCGGCTGCACGACCGTGCCGGCCCGCTTCGGGTCGATCCGGGCGGCCATCTCGTCGATCGCCGCGTCCGAGAGCATCCCGTCGAGGTCGAGGGCGCCCTGCCCCGGATCGCCCACGAAACGGTTCCGCGCCGCATAGGCCAGCCGCGTTGCCTCGGCTTCGAGGTGGATGCGCGTGGCGCCGTTGGGGTCGAGGGCACCGATGTCGAACCGTTCCAGCAGCGCGGTGATCAGAAGCGCGGTCGCCCCCTGCCCGTTCGGCGGCAGCTCGACGAGGTCGTGACCGCGATACGCGCGCCGGATCGGCGTGACCGGGGACGCCTGCGTCGCGGCGAAATCCTCGGCCGTGTGCAGGCCGCCCTCGGCCCGCAGCGTGGCGAGCATGTCCTCCATGATGGGGCCGTCGTAGAACGCCGACGCACCGTCCCGCGCGATCAGCCGGAGCGCTTCGGCCTGCGCCGGCGCGGCATAGACCTCGCCCTCGCGATGGCTGCGCCCGTCCTTGAGGAAATGCCGGCGTGCGGCGCCCTTCAGCCGGGTCTCGAACGTCGCGCCGTCGATGGCGGTCCTGCGATGAACCGGGACGCCGGCCTCGGCATAGTGGATCGCCGGGGCGAGCACGGTCGCCAGGTCGAGCTTTCCCGCCTCGCCGACCAGCCGGTCGAAGGCATCGACGGCCCCCGGCACGGTGACGGAATACACCGAGTCGGGCGAGACGGCCGACATCCCCTGCGCGCGCAGATCCCCGGCGTGCAGCGCGGCGGGCGCGCGGCCCGAGCCGTTCAGACCGCGGCTTTCGCCGGTCGCGGCATCGTGGATCAGCGCAAAGACGTCGCCGCCCAGACCGGTCATCGCCGGTTCGCAAATGCCCAGGACCACGGCCCCGGCCACCGCCGCGTCCACGGCGTTTCCGCCGCGTGCAAGGGTATCCATCGCGGCACGGGCGCCGGCGGGATGCGAGGTCGCGCACATCGCCTCTGTCGCGAACATCGGGGCGCGCCCCGGTCCCTGGTAGGCATGGCTCATCGGTTGTCGCCTTTCACCTTGGGGGCGTCGGACCGCGCGGCGGTGTCGTCGAAGAACTTCTGGAGCGAGATCAGCACCTGGGCGATATGCTCGCGCATCAGCGTGCTCGCCCGCTCGGCATCCCCCGCCAGGACCGCCTCGGCGATATCGGCATGCTGCCGGTGCGGCCGTTCGAGATCGGCGTTGTAGCTCTCCATCGTGAAGAGCGCGGCGCTGTAGGGCGTGATCTTCAGCCGGGTTTCCTCGGCCACCGTCTTCAGCATCCAGTTGCGCGCCCCGTCGTGGAGCAGGCCGTGGAATTCGAAATCCATCTCCAGCGCGGCGGAACGGTCGGTGCGCGCGCTGATATCTTCCGAGGTCGCGATCAGGGCGCGCAGGCGCAGGCGCTCGGCCTCGTTCATACGCACCGCCGCGCGGGCGGCGCACAGCGCCTCGATCTCGCCCATCGCCTCGAACGCCTCGCTCAGCTCGGCGCGGTCGAAGCTGCGCACAACCGCCGACCGGCGCGGCCGGATCTCGATCAGGCCCGAGGCCCCGAGCTGGCGGATCGCCTCGCGGACGGGCGTGCGGGACACGCCGAACCGGGCGGCAAGGGAGTGCTCGTCGAGCCGATCTCCGGGTTTCAGTTCCCCCTTCAGGACGAGGTCGGCGATTTTCTGGCGAAGCGT
Source organism: Psychromarinibacter sediminicola (assembly GCF_029168335.1). GTDB lineage: Bacteria > Pseudomonadota > Alphaproteobacteria > Rhodobacterales > Rhodobacteraceae > Psychromarinibacter > Psychromarinibacter sediminicola. The sequence goes on along the minus strand of NZ_JARGYC010000070.1, from coordinate 2,730 downwards.
ATGGGGCATCTGGTCTCCTGTTCCCGATACGCTAGATCGCCGGATCGTATTCTGTAAAGAATTTTTGCATACAATTTTTGCCGGCTTTGTCGGTCCGCCCGGTTGCGGCCGGGACGGGCGCGGGCAGAACGGATGATGTCCGCCCGGTGTCAGGGCGCGCCGGCATGAGTACCAACCGGTACGACGGCGCCGCCGTCGGCTCGTCCCTGCGCCGCAGCGGCTTGTGGAGAAAAGCCCCCGTGTCGGAGGTGGCGGCCGGTTTCACAAGACGACGTCGTCGGTCAGGTTCCGCGGCCGCATCTGCGTTCAGCGCAAGACGACCAGACACGCACCTGTCACGGGATGCGGTCCGGATATATCGGTCTGGAACCAAGACTTCTGCCGGCCTTAGACAGACCGCCGGGCAAGCATGTGTCACCCATGTCTCGGGAACACCTGTTCCCTCAATCTCAGGACAGTACAGGCAATTGATGGTAGCGGAGGAGGCTAACAGATAGTCTTTCCCACTGTGGCACGACGCTTCAAACAGACATTTTTTATCAACATGTTAATGCGCCTCTCCTTTCACATCTTTTCTCACGGCCCTCTAGAGCTACCCTGATATTCATGGTAGGAATCATGGTATCTAGTAAGAGGCTACCGTGCCTAAGGGCAAACTCACCGTTTCGAAGACCAACAAGCTGACGGCGCCTGGGCGGTACGCTGACGGCAACTGTCTTTTTCTCGTGGTGTCGCCGTCCGGAGCCAAGCAATGGGTAGCCCGCCTCACGATCCACGGGAAACAGACAGACCTTGGCCTGGGCGGCCATACCTACACCAGCCTGGAAGAGGCTCGGGAGGAGTGCGCCAAGCTCCGCAAGGTCGCGCGCAACGGCGGTGATCCGAGAACAGAGCGCAGAAAGCTCGTACTGACATTCGAGGACGCGGCACGTCGCGTACATGCTGGACTGCTTCCGACATGGCGGAGTGCAGGTCACGGTCAGCGGTGGCTGGCATCTCTTGAGCACTATGCCTTCCCGATCATTGGCGAGAGACCGATCAACACGCTTGGTCCATCGGACGTGCTGTCCGTCTTGTCGCCGATTTGGACAGAGAAAAACGACACAGCCAAGCGTATCAAGCAGCGGATGGCCTCTGTGTTTGACTGGGCAAAAGGTGCCGGTCACTACGCCGCCGAGAATCCCCTAACCGGATTGGAAAAGGCTCTGCCCTCGGTGCGCTCCGCGCCAATCCATATGGCTGCATTGCCGTGGCGGGAGTTGCCAAAATTCATGGGCGAGCTTTCCCGGCGAGAAGCGGTTTCGGCGCGAGCTCTCGCGTTCTTAATCCTGACTGCAACCCGCTCAAGAGAGCTGCGCGGAGCTCGGTGGTCGGAGATAGATGGCAAGACGTGGACGATACCGGCGGACCGCATGAAGACCGGAAAGGAGCACAAAATCCCATTGAGCGCCGAGGCCTTGTCCATCCTCGAAAGCGTTCAGGGCATCGGCGATGACCTAATCTTCCCCTCGGCCACACGCGGCAGCAAGAGCGAACGTCCGCTATCTGACACAGTGTTCAAGGCTCTGATGGACCGCATGGGTTATCAGAATCTCACGGCGCACGGCTTCCGCTCCACGTTCAGAGACTGGTGCGGCGAACACGCGAAAGCGGATCGAGAAGTGGCAGAGGCAGCCTTGGCCCATTCCTTCGGTAGCAAGGTCGAGCGCGCCTATGCCCGCTCGGACCTCTTTCAGCGCCGGCGGCAGTTGATGAGCGCTTGGGGACGATATGCAAAAGGGACAAGCTGATATGGCGGTTGTTCGCCCGATCACCCGCCGCTAACAGACAGAGTGCAGTATGATGTATTATTTAATGCCACAATATAAATGGGAAATCTATGGTTGGCACTGGGAAATCACGCCCAGAGTGGCCGAAACCCTGGAACTCCTGCACGACGCAGGAATTGTCTTTGACATCTGGAATTCCCCACAAATCTCGGCTGTAGAATGGCTAATAGACGGGAAAATAGCAATCCCGAAGGAGACCTTCCTCAAACCTGAAGGAGAAGAGCTATTCTTTCGCATAGCAGGTCTCTATGAATTAGCCGCTTCTGGAGGTGTAATTGGTTTAGGAGAGCTGCAAGTAGCGATTGAATCTCTCGGGCAAGCCGAGAAGAGCGCGCGTGCTGCCCTGCAAAAAATCAAGAAAGTGCCAGACGGCGCTAGAGAGTTTTACTTCTCAGAGTGCATTACCACACCGCTTGAAATGTCCGTGGTCGGTATGAAAAAGCAAATAAAGCGCTACGAGGGTTTGCGACAGCTTCATGCAGATACCTATCTGAAGTTGCGGGGTTACGAAATGCCAAAAGGCAGAAAGCGTCCGCCACAAATTTTACGCGATATCGCGACCATTAATGCAGCAGATATTTATCTTAATTTTGCTGGCGAGCAACCTAAACCGGGGAACAGAAAGTCATTCAAGACGTTCCTGAACTTATTTGTCGACGGCCTGCCCGGACTAAGCGATAAAAGCATGGACGAGCATGCAAAGCTCGTCACAAAGGAGGGCGGCTACAAGGGCACCCCCATTTCCGAGATAATGCAGAGACACCCAAGCCACCCCACGAAATAAACAGTGTCACGCGGCGAAACGGGATTAGAGCGTTTTCCGATCAATCTGCATCGTATCCGCAGGCGGCGAAGTAGTTTTCGCATTCCTGGTGCGTGAAGCAGTCGATGAGTTCGCCGA
>NZ_JARGYC010000006.1 GCF_029168335.1 Psychromarinibacter sediminicola | reverse complement strand
CCGTCCCGCGCATCATCACCCCCAGCATGCCGTGCAAAGGGTGAATCACGTTCTCAAACCCCTGTCGAGGCAGAGTTTTTCAGCAGCCTGTTAGATCGCCGCGTGGGACGTGATTGAGTAAATATTGGGTGAATGATGTTCGAGACACCGGAAGCGCGTGTTCTGCTCTTGCTGCGGGATTTGCAGGAAGAGATGCGCAATATGCGGGGCGAGTTGGCGGAACGGCTCACCGTTTTGCATGACCGGCTGGACGAGACCCGGGCGCATGTCGAGTCGCTGTCGCAGGAGGTCAGGTCGACCGGGCAGGAGTGAATCGGCGTCGTCCCGTGCGTCCTTTGCGCCGGGTCAGCCGCGCAGAAGCCGGGCGAACAGGATCAGTTCCGGCCGATACTCGAAGTGCATCCCGTCGAAGTGGTGCCATTTGCCGCCCCAGATGAAGCCGTAGCGCTCCATCGCCTGCACCAGGTCCGGCGGGTAGCGGTTGTCGTAGGCCGCCGCGTTGCCGGGCTGGGCGCCGGACCAGCGCCAGTAGCCGCCGAGCTCGGTGTTGAAATCCACCGCGATGCCGAAGCTGTGCGCGGATAGGCGGTCGGTACCCGAGATGGTGCGCCAGTTGAACGTGCCGCCGTTGGGCACCAGGAACTTGTCCATCCCGGCGCCGTGGGTCGCGATCTGGTCCAGCGCGGCCTGAAGCTGGGCGTGGACACAGCGTTTCGAGGTCACGGCGAAATCGGCGCTTGTGGAATACCCCTGGTAGCGCGCGACAGCGAGCGAGGCGCGGGCGGCGGCCGCATCGTCGAACCAGAGCGCGCGCATCAGCGCGTCGTTGCGGACGCGGCCGGGGTCGAACCAGGGCGTGCGCCGCGCGGACAGGTCGAAGGCCAGCGGGTAGGGATAGACGAACATGTCCCCGATCGTGGCGTCGTCCAGCCGGTCGGCGGGAGACACGTCGCGGTCGCCGCGATAGGGCACGGTCCGGCCGTCGTCCGTGACGAAGGTGCCGGCCGGCCGGTCGAGATCGGTGCCGGGATAGGCCGTCTCCAGCGCCGTTTCCATCAGGTCGCCGCCGCCGGGCAGCGGCACGGCCATCCAGTCGGTGGCGGTGCAGGTCTGCGCGCCGGCCGCGGGGGCGGCCAGCGCGACGAGCAGCGCAAGCGCGAGGCGGCGCATCCTCAATAGGCCGTCACGTTGACATAGCTGATCTGGTTGCCGTAGCCGTAGACGTCGACTTGCACCATCACCTCGTTGTTGACGATGTAGCTGGCGACGCCGGGCTCGACCGTGCCGTTCAGGATCATCTGCTCCATCACCGCGCGGTTCTGCATGCTGCCGAAGAACCTGTCCCATTCGTCCTGCGGATCGCCGGTGCCGAAGCGGTGGAAATTGGCGCGGTCCTGCCGGATCACCTGCCAGTAGGCCGTCAGGCGGACCCCGCGGGAATTGTAGTGGTCATGCGCGCTGAGATAGGCGGTGTAGCTTTCCAGGAGCTGCTGTGCCTGGACCGCGCCCGGCAGGGCGAGCAGCGCGGCAAGCGCGAGGGCGGCGAGTTTCATGGGAACCTCCGGGTCGAATGCGATGAAAGGACTCTAAAGCCAATCAAAGGCGCGTTCCTTGCGCCCGGTCAATGCCCGACGGAAAGACCCGGGCGGTTATCCGATAGCGGCCGTCCGACATTGCCTGTCGCGGCGGGGCGCGGCGAGGGTCCGGGCATCGGTTTTCATGCAAGAGGATAGTCGCCATGCCCGCTGCCCGCCCGTTCCGCTTTCGCCTCGGTCTCGCCGTTGCGCTGGCCGTCCTGAACCTCGCCACCGCCCCGGCGCTCGCCTATGCGCCGCTGCCGGGCGATGCGCACACGTTCGGCCTGGGGCCGGCCGACAAGGCCGCCGACTTCCCCGTCGCGCCGCCGTTTCTGGCGCAGGGCCCGGCGCGGGCGGAGTGACGGCCATGAAGCATCTGACGATCTTCGCTTTCGGCTTCTTCACCGCCGGCCTGCTTGCGGTGAGCCTTCTGGGATAAGCTACGGGGCGCCGGAAAACCCCGCCGCCCCGGCCACCGGGTCAATCGACCTCGGTCGTCTCGGGCTCTTGCGCCTCTTCGGTCGCGTCCCGCACGACCTCCAGCTTCACCTTGGTGAAGAAGGCGACGAGCGCCCCGATCAGGGCGAGCATCGGCGCGGCGAGCACCAGAGCGCCCCCGGCCAGGGCGCCGACGGTCAGCGGCAGATCCACCGCGATGTCGCCGTCGGGTTCCTTGATGCGGACGCGCCGCACCGAGGCTTCGTTGGCCAGTTCCTTGATCTTGTCCATCAGCCGGTCGGACGAGACCTCGATCTCTTCCGTCCAGGTGCGGTCTTCGGTGTCTTTTCTGTCGTCGGTCATCGCGGCTTTCTCCTTCTGGGATGCGCGAAGTCTACGCCGCCGGCGCGACGCCGCCATGACGCGCATCAAACGGGGATCGCAAGGGAACCATGCCCGGAGCGCAACGTTTCAAGGCCATGAACGCCATCATTTCCGTGATCTCAAGCCCCGGGTTCCTTGTCGGCTGGGCGGTGCTGACGGTGCCCAGCCTGATTGTTCTGCTGCGCGACCTGGCGACCCGCAACAGCCACCTGATGAGCCTGATGAAGCTCGTCTGGGCGCTGACCGTGCTCTATTCCGGGCCGGTTGGCCTGCTGGTCTACTGGCGCTGCGGGCGCAAGGAGATTCCCGACGACCACCTGTGGCGCCGCGCCTTCCGGTCGGTGGCGCATTGCTATTCGGGCTGCGGGATGGGCGAGATCACCGGCCTGATCATCGCGGTGGGCCTGTTGCAGGCCGGAAACGTGGTGACCGCGAGCCTCACCTTCGCATTGGCCTATGTCGCGGGTGTCGCGCTGACCGTCGGGCCGTTGATGCAGGACGGCGTCGGGTTCCGCCGGGCGATGTGGGACGCGATCCTGTCCGAGACGCCGTCGATCGCGGTGATGGAGGCGGTGGCCATCGGCGCCGACCTGTGGCTCGCCGGCGAGGCGGGGCTCGGCGACGTGCGGTTCTGGTCCTCGCTCATCGTGTCGCTGACCCTTGGGCTGGTGGCGGCCTATCCGGTGAACGTGGCGCTTCTGCACTACGGCGTGAAGGAGGGCATGATGGACCCGCGGATGACCGATCACGGCGAGGGCCGGGCCGAGGAGCCCGCGCAGGCGACCTGAGGCATGCCGCCGGGTACTCCCCGGACCTTCCGGCTTGACCGGTGCGGGGCGGCGGGGGATGCTTTCCGCATCACCAAGAGGAGGGTGCCATGCGACTCATCGGCATGCTGGGTGCGGTCCTGCTGGCCTCCGCCACGGCCGAGGCGCGGCCTTGGTGCGGCAAGTCCGGGCTGAATCCCACCGAGCTGACCATTTGCGGCAGCCAGTACCTGCGCGACCTGGATGCGACGATGGTGCGGCTGTACGACGAGGCGAAGCTGGTGACGCATGTGTCCGGTCAGGGCGACTGGCTGCGGGCTCGGAATGCCTGTGGCACGGGCTATGCCTGTATCGAGAGCGCCTACCTGTCGCGAATCTCGCATCTGCGCGGGCTGGCCGACTCGGCCAAGGTGTTCAACCCGCGGCCCTGGTGCAATGCCGGGCGGCTGAACCTGACCGAGCGGACGGTGTGCGGCAACGCAATGCTGCGGGATCTGGATGCCGAGCTGCAATATGTCCACGACCTCGCGGCGGCCCGGGGCGAGGCGTATGGGCAGGCAACCTGGCTTAGGCAGGGGCGGGATGCCTGCGGCGGATCGGTCAGCTGCATCGAATATGCGTATCGGGGCCGGATATCCGTCCTGCGCGAGCGACTGGCGAAATACGGGCTCTGACACGGCGCTTCGCCGCGGGCGAGTCCGGCGCCGGCGAGGCGAGGCCGCGGGTGACCCTACGATACCTATCTAAAAAGGCATCTTATCCGGTTTCGCTTGAGGCGTTAACAAAGCCGCGCAGGTGGGGGCCTGATAACAACATGCGGAGATGCGCAAGATGCGCCGACTGGTTCAAGGACACGGAGTCACCCTTCCCGTTGTGGATCTGCTTTTTGCGGCCACAGTGATCTTCATGGTGGCAATCGGATTTTAAGCCTCTTGCATCGCGCGCCCGGTGCCCTGGGGGGACGGTGCGGCGACGCGGAAACGAGTTTGAAGGTATGAGTGTCTTTCTCGGAATATCGTTGCCTTTTCTGGGCCTCGCGCTGCTGACGGGGCTGGCGCTGGCCGCGATTTTCAGGCTCTGAACACCTGACAGGACAAAAGAACGCCCGGGCGGTCACGCGGACCGGCCCGGGCGCATCATTTTTTTCGGCAGGGCCGCGCGCGCTCAGCCCGCCTTTTTTAGCGGATAGCCCAGCGTGCCGACCGCCTCGCGGATTTCGTCGAGAATCGCCGGGTCGTCGATGGTGGCCGGCGTCTTGAACTCCTGCCCGTCGGCGATCTTGACCATGCTCGCGCGAAGGATCTTGCCGGAGCGGGTCTTGGGCAGGCGGTCGACAACGGTGACCAGCTTGAACGCCGCGACGGGGCCGATCTGGTCGCGCACCAGCTTGACGCATTCGGTCGCGATCTCGTCATGCGGGCGGTTCACGCCCTTGGTCAGGCAGACGAAGCCCATCGGCAGCTGCCCCTTCAGCTCGTCCGCGACGCCGATGACGGCACATTCGGCGACATCGGGGTGCGAGGCGAGCACCTCCTCCATCCCGCCGGTGGACAGGCGGTGGCCGGCGACGTTGATGACGTCGTCGGTGCGGGCCATGATCCAGAGGTAGCCGTCCTCGTCCTTCATGCCCGCGTCGCCCGTCTCGTAATAGCCGGGGAAATGGGCGAGGTAGGATTTCTCGAACCGCTCGGGCGCGTTCCACAGGGTCGGCAGCGTCCCCGGGGGCAGCGGCAGTTTCACCGCGATGGCCCCCAGCGTGCCGGCGGGGACCTCGTGGCCCTCCTCGTCGAGGATGCGGATGTCGTAGCCCGGCATCGCGACGGTGGGCGAGCCGATCTTGACCGGCAGCGGCTCGATCCCCACCGGGTTGCCGGCGATGGTCCATCCCGTCTCGGTCTGCCACCAGTGGTCGTAGACCGGCTTGCCGGTCATCTTCTTGGTCCACTCGATGGTGTCGGGGTCGGCGCGTTCGCCGGCGAGGTAGATGGCGTTGAGGTTGGAGAGGTCGTATTTCTCGATGAACTCGCCCTTGGGGTCTTCGCGCTTCACCGCGCGGAAGGCGGTGGGGGCGGTGAAGAAGGACTTCACCTTGTGCTCGGAGATCACGCGCCAGAAGGTGCCGGCGTCGGGGGTGCCGACGGGCTTGCCCTCGAACACGATGGTGGTGTTGCCGTGGATCAGCGGCGCGTAGCAGATGTAGCTGTGCCCCACGACCCAGCCGACGTCGGAGGCGGCCCAGAACACGTCGCCCGGATCGACGTTGTAGATGTTCTTCATCGTCCAGTTCAGCGCCACGAGATGGCCGGCGGTGGGCCGCACGACGCCCTTGGGCTGGCCGGTGGTGCCCGAGGTGTAGAGGATGTAGGCGGGGTGGTTGCCCTCGACCGGCACGCAATCGGCCGGTTCGGTGCCGAACTGGAAGCCGTGCCAGTTGACGTCGCGGCCTTCCTCCAGATGCGCGACCTCCTGTTCGCGCTGGAAGATCACGCAGAAGTCCGGCTGATGCGTCGACTGTTCCAGCGCGCCGTCGAGCAGCGGCTTGTAGTGGACGATGCGCCCCGACTCGATCCCGCAGGAGGCGGCGATGATGCATTTGGGCTTGGCGTCGTCGACGCGCACGGCCAGTTCATGCGCCGCGAAGCCGCCGAAGACGACCGAGTGGATCGCGCCGAGCCGGGCGCAGGCGAGCATCGCCTCCAGCGCCTCGGGGATCATCGGCATGTAGATGATGACGCGGTCGCCCTTTTCCACGCCCTTGGCGCGCAGGGCGCCGGCGAGGTTGGCGACGCGGTTGCGCAGCTCGAAATAGCTGATCTCGCGCTTGGTGTGGGTGACGGGGCTGTCCCAGATGATCGCGGTCTGGTGGCCGCGGCCGTTTTCGCAATGGCGGTCGACGGCGTTCCAGCAGGTGTTGACCCTGGCGTCGGCGAACCATTCGTAGATGTGATCGCCCCGCTCGAACAGGGCCTGTTTCGGCGGCTCGACCCAATCGATCGCCTCGGCCTGTTTCAGCCAGAAGGCTTCGGGGTCGTTCTGCCAGGACGTGTAGACGTCTGCGTATGCCATTGTATGCCCTCCTCGCTCCGTCGGCCCGCATTTACCCGGCGGCAGAGAGTCGGGCAAGCGGGGCGTCCTGCGGTATCCGGTCACTGTTGGCGGTAACGACGTCGCCCCTCCGGTGCGTTCATCGGTCCCGCGCGCGCCCGGCGCGGCGGTCCCTCTTCACGCGGCGGCGGGCGGCTTTCCCTGGCGGCCCGGCCTCGGCGCGGGGTCCTGCAGGCTCCGGATCACATCGCTTGTAACAGTGCGAATGTGAATTGCGCGACTCGCAAAACCGGCGCTGAGATTTCTGCCATGGCCCGGTAATCCCGCCGGCCAGCTTTTCAGGATGAACGCCCATGGGCGAACGGAAACCTGCTCCGAAGAAGTCCGGTTCGGAGCCGAAACCCAAGTAAGAAGAAGGTGCGGGACCGCGTCGTCGCATGGCCTGCGGCGACGCGGTTTCCGTTTCGGGACCCGTCCCCGGAGAGTGGCCGAAGGACCGGCCGAGACGATTTCAGCACTCAAGGCCCCGTTCCCCGACGGGGCCGTTTCCGTCAGAGCGTGCCGCGAGCTCTATAGCGGCCAGATCAACGGAATCAGCGCCGAGGCGAGCAGGCCCACGCTGAAGTTCAGGGGAATGCCCACCTTCAGGAAGTCGGTGAAGCGATAGCCGCCGGGGCCGTAGACCAGCATGTTGGTCTGATAGCCGATGGGCGTGGCGAAGCTGGCCGACGCGGCCACCATGACCGCCACCACCAGCGGGCGCGCGTCGATCCCCATGGCGCCGGCCAGACCGATGGCGATCGGTGTGACGACGACGGCGACCGCGTTGTTGGATACCAGTTCGGTCAGCACCGAGGTCAGCAGGTAGATGGCCCAGACGATGAAGAAGGGCGACAGATCGGTCAGCAGCGGCGCGATGCGGCGGACGATCAGTTCGACGGCGCCGGAATGCTCCAGCGCCGCGCCCACGGCCAGCATCGAGAAGATCAGGGCCAGCAGGCGGCCTTCCACGAAATTGAACGCCTCTTCGGCGTCGATGCAGCGCGACACCAGCACGACGGCCACCGCGACGACCGCCAATAGCAAAATCGGCGCCACGCCGAGCGCGGCCAGCGCGACGATGCCCAGCAGCGCGCCGACGGCCAGCGGCGCGTGGCTGCGGCGGAAGGCCCGGGCGGAGGGGCGCGCCACGTCGACCAGCCGCATGTCCTGCGCCAGCCGCTGGATGTCCTCGGCCGCGCCCTCCAGCAGCAGGGTGTCGCCGACGCGCACGATCAGGTCGTCGAGCTGGCGGCCGATATTCTGGTTCCGCCGGTGGACGGCCAGCGGGTAGACCCCGTAGCGGCGGCGCAGGCGCAGATCGCCCAGCCGCCGGCCGACCATCCGGCAGCCCGGAGAGATCAGCACCTCGACCGTCTGGGTCTCGACCGAGGAGATCTGGTCGACCCGGCGCAGCGACTTGTTGCGCTGAAGCGAGAGCAGTTCGGTCATCTGGGTGCGCAGCACCACGCGGTCGCCGACCTGCAGCGTGACGCCGTCGAGGTTGCGGCGCAGCGATTCGTCACCGCGGATCACGTCCACCAGCCGCACCCCCTCGCGCTTGAACAGCTGCACCCCCGTCACCTCGCGGCCGATCAGGTTGCTGTCGGGCGGGATCACCGCTTCGGTGAAGAACTTCATCCGCGAGCGACCGGAGGAGAGAAGGTCCGCCATGCTGTCGCGGGCGGGCAGCAGCGGACTGGCGACGAACCTCAGATAGACGGCGCCCCAGGCCACCAGCACGATGCCCAGCGGGGTGACCTCGAAGATCGTGAACGGCTCCAGCCCGTGGGTGCGCGCCACGCCGTCGACCAGCAGGTTGGTGGAGGTGCCGATCAGTGTCAGCGTGCCGCCCAGGATCGCGACATAGGACAGCGGGATCAGCAGCTTGGAGGCCGGCACGCCGAGCTTGGAGGCGAGCTGCACGAAGACCGGGATCATGACCACGACCACCGGCGTGTTGTTCACCACTGCCGAGGCGACGATGACGAAGGCCATCAGCGTGGCGATGGTCGCGGTCGGGCGCGCGTCGACGCTGCGCTGGGCCGACTGGGTGAACCATTCCAGCGCCCCGGTCCGGACCAGCGCGCCCATGACGATGAACATCGCGGCGATGGTCCAGGGGGCGGAGTTCGACAGCACCTCCAGCGCGGCTTCGTAGGGCAGGACGCCCGAGACCAGCAGGATCGCGGTGCCGGCGATGGCGACGACCTCGGTCGGGAAGACCTCGCGCACGAAGAGCGCGAACATCAGCGCGACCACGCCGAGCGTGAAGATGGCCTCGCCCGTGGGCGACAGGAATGGGTCGATCATGTAAGGCGGCGCCCGTGAAACCCCCGGGGGGCATCCTTACCAGAGGTGACGGGGCACACAAGCGATGCGTTGCCGCGCGGCAAGCCCCGAGCCGCCGGTGCGGGCGAATTCTGCGGCAGCGGCGTCGAGGCGCCGGCGTGCCGCAAGGTTCGGGCGCGGGCCCATGCCGTATGCCTTGGTCGGTTCGGAGGCGGGGTCGACCCCCTCCCTGACCCTCCCCCTGTCAGGGGGAGGGGAGGCGCGGGTGGCAGGGGGCGGGCTGCCGGGGCGGGCGGTGCGCCCATGGCGCCGCGCTCACGGCGCCGCCGGCGAGAGGCGGCCGCCCTCCCGGATCATCCGGACCCGGGTCGCCTTGCCGGTCCTGTCGTCGGTCTCGACGTAAAGGCCGGACAGCGTCGCCTCGGACTCCGCCGGCGTGAAGCGGCCGCCGGGCATTCCGGTGATGAAGCGGCGCAGCGGCTCTGCCTTGTCCATCCCGATCACGGAATCGTAGTCGCCGCACATGCCTGCATCCGTCTGATAGGCCGTGCCGCCCGACAGAATCATCGCGTCCGCCGTCGGCACATGCGTATGCGTGCCCACCATGATCGAGGCGCGGCCGTCGCACCAGTGTCCCATCGCCATCTTCTCCGACGTCGCCTCGCAATGCATGTCGACGAGGACCGCCTGCGCCTGGCCGCCCAGCGGATGCGCCTTGAGCGTGCGCTCGGCGTGGGAGAACGGGTCCTCGAAGGGCCGCTTCATGAAGACCTGGCCCAGCACCTGCGTCACCAGCACCTTGCGGCCGCGGGTCGCCTCGAACAGCCTGGCGCCGCGGCCGGGGGCGGACTTGGCGAAGTTCAGCGGCCGGAGGATGCGCGGCTCGGTCTCGATGAACTGAAGCATGTCGCGCTGGTCGAAGGCGTGGTCGCCCAGCGTCAGACAGTCGGCGCCCGCCTCCAGCAGAAGCTGCGCGTGCGCGGCCGAGAGACCGGCACCGTTGGTGGCGTTCTCGCCGTTGACCACCACGAAATCGAGCTGCCAGTTCTTGCGCAGACCGGGCAGGCGGGCTTTGATCGCCTCGCGGCCGGCGCGGCCCATCACATCGCCGAGAAACAGAATACGCATGACCCGAATGGGTAGGGCGGCAGCGCAGGCCCGGCAAGCCGGAAGTCGTTTTGCCGCGCCATGCGCTTTCGCGGCGCGCGCGGCCGGTCAGCCGAACAGCAGGGTCTCGCGCTCGGTCACGATGGCGTCGAGCGGCTGGTCGGTGGGCTCCAGCGGCAGCGCCTCGGCCTCCTGCGCCGCCCAGGCGAAGCCGATGGCGCGGGTGGGGGCCGCGGCGCGCAGCCGCTCGAGCGTGCGGTCGTAGAAGCCGCCGCCATAGCCCAGCCGGTTGCCGGCCCGGTCGAAGGCCACCAGCGGCACGATCAGCACGGCCGGGGTCATCTCCGCCGCCGACACGGGGATGCGCGCGCCGAACGGGCCCTCCTGCATCTCCGCCTCCGGCTGCCACAGGTGAAAGACCAGCGGCCGGCCCTTGCCCTGCATGACCGGAACGCCGACGGGGGCGTCGGTGGCGTGGGCCGCCATGGCCGGCAGCGGGTCGATCTCCGTCCGCATCGGCATGTAGCCGGCCAGCGGGGCGCCCCGGTGGTCCTGCAGCACCTCCTGCAGGCGCGCGGCGCCGGCGGCGCGGTCGCCGGTGTCGTACGCCTCCTGCCGGCGGGCGAAGGCGGCCTTGCGGGTGGCGGCCTTCGCGGCGGCGAGCTCGTCGGCCCCGGTCACAGCAGCATCGCGGCGGCGAGGCCGAGAAAGGCGAAGAAGCCCACGACGTCGGTCACCGTCGTCACGAAGGCGCCGGAGGCGAGCGCCGGGTCGATCTTCAGCTTGTCCAGGATGATCGGGATGACTGTGCCCGCCAGTCCCGCCACCACGAGGTTGATGACCATGGCCAGCGCAATCACCACGCCAAGCATCGGCGTGCCGAACCAGATGACGCCCACCGCCCCCATCATGATGGCGAAGAGCACCCCGTTCACCAGCCCCACCAGCACCTCGCGCCGGATCACCCGCAGCACGTTTGACCCGGTCAGGTCCTTGGTCGCGATGGCGCGCACGGCGACGGTCAGCGACTGCGTGCCGGCGTTGCCGCCCATCGACGCCACGATGGGCATCAGCACGGCCAGCGCCACGAACTGCGCGATGGTATCCTCGAACATCGCGATGACCAGCGAGGCGAGGATCGCGGTGACCAGGTTCACCGCAAGCCACGGGAACCGCCGCTTGGTCGTCGCGATCACCTTGTCGGCAAGGCTCGATTCGTCGCTGACGCCGGCGAGGCGCAGGATGTCCTCCTCGTGCTCCTGGTCCAGCACGATCATCGCGTCGTCGATGGTGATGACACCGACCAGCCGGCCGTCCGGGTCCACCACCGGCGCCGAGATCAGGTGGTACTGGTTGAAGGCATAGGCGACGTCGCCCTCGTCCTCGGTCGCCTCGATGGTGCGGAACGTCTCCTCGGCGATGTCCTGCAGCTTCACGTCGCGCGGGTGGCCGAGGATCTTGCCCAGCGTCACGTTGGCGACCGGCCGGTGGCGCGGGTCCACCAGCGTCATGTGGTAGAAATCCGCCGGCAGGTCGTCGCGCGAGCGCAGATAGTCGATGGCCTCGCCCACGGTCCAGTGTTCGGGCCCCGCCACGACCTCGCGCTGCATCAGGCGGCCGGCGGAGTATTCCGGCCAGTTCAGCGCCTGCTGCACGGCCAGCCGATCGCTGTCTTCCAGCGTCTTCAGAATCGCCTGCTGCTGCGGTTCCTCGAGGTCTTCGAGGATGTCGACCACGTCGTCCGATTCCAGCGCGCGCATGGCGTCGGTCAGGACGCCGGGCGACAGCAGGCCGATCACCTCCTCGCGGATCGAATCGTCGATCTCGGAGAGGATCTCGCCGTCGATTTCCGGTTCGTACACCTTCAGGATCGCCACGCGGTCCTGGTATTCGACCTGCTCCAGGAGGTCGGCGATGTCGGCCGGGTGCAAAGGCTCCAGCAGCTCGGCGACAAGCTCGGCCTCGCCGGCATGCGCGGCGTCGACGATCTCGTGCACGCGCTCCTGATCCAGCTCGTAGCGGCCGTCCTCGCGGGGCTCTTCGGTGGTGGTTTCGTCCGCCATCGCCTGCCTCTCATCCGGTTTCGACCCTTTTAGGGAAAGGCGGTTTCGGATGACAGGGGGAGAGAGGACTTTTCGCCGCGCTCAGGCCCGCCTATCGTCTGCCGGGTGCGGCGCAGGGGACAGGCATGAGCGAGCGGTTGATCTTCGGGCAGGTGCTGGGCTTTGCGGGCGATCCCTTTGCCGAGGGGCCGGGCGCGGCCCGTCACGAGCGGCGCGGGGCGGTGCTGGTGCGCGACGGGAGGATCGCGGCGGTGGGGCCGGCCGACGACCTGCGCGCGGCGCATCCCGGCGTGGCGGCCGTGGAGTACGGCGAGGCGCTGATCTGCGCGGGCTTCGTGGATGCGCATGCGCATTACCCGCAGACGGCGATGATCGCCAGCTGGGGCAAGCGGCTGATCGACTGGCTGAACAGCTACACCTTCCCCGAAGAGATGAAATTCGGCGATCCCGCCTATGTCGCCGAGATCGCGGCGCGCTACTTCGACCTGACGCTGTCGAACGGGACGACGACCGCCTGTTCCTTCTGCACGATCCATCCCGAGAGCGTGGAGGCGTTCTTTGCCGAGGCGCAGGTGCGGGGCGTGCGGGCGGTGGCGGGCAAGACCTGTATGGACCGCAACGCCCCCGAGGGGCTGCGCGACACGGCCACCCGCGCCTATGACGAAAGCAGGGCACTGCTTGAGGAATGGCACGGGGTGGATCGGCTGAGCTACGCGATCACGCCGCGCTTCTCGCCGACGTCCACGCCGGAGCAGCTGGAGGCGCTGGGCGCGCTCTGGGCCGAGCATCCGGATTGCCCGATGCAGACGCATCTCAGCGAGCAGGTGGACGAGGTCGCCTGGGTGGCAGAGCTGTTCCCGGACGCCCGCGACTATCTGGACACCTACGAGCGCTTCGGCCTGCTGCGGCCGGGCGGGATGTACGGCCACGCGATCCACCTGACCGCGCGCGAGCGGGCGCGGCTGACCGAGGTGGGCGCGGCGGTGGTGCATTGCCCGACCTCGAACACCTTCATCGGCTCGGGGCTGTTCGACATGGCCGGGCTGGTCCGCGGCGGGCCGCGCATCGGGCTGGCCACGGATACCGGGGGCGGGTCGTCCTTCTCGATGCTGCGGACGATGGCGGCGGCCTACGAGATCGGGCAGCTGAACGGCGCGGCGCTGCATCCGGCCGAGCTTTTGTGGCTGGCCACGCAGGGCTCTGCGCGGGCGCTGCGGATGGAGGACCGGATCGGCAACCTGGCCGCGGGGATGGAGGCGGACCTCGTCGTGCTGGACCTCGCCTCCACGCCGGCCATCGCCCAGCGTGCCGCCCGGGCAGAGGACCTCTGGGAGGCGATCTTTCCTACCATCATGATGGGCGACGACCGCGCGGTGCAGGCGGTGTGGGTGGGCGGAGAGCCTGTCGCAATACCGGACGGATGAGTCATTTGCCGGCGAATTTTGCGCGTGTTGCCGCGCCAGGAGTCACGGATCGAATAATCGGCGCTACCCGGCGAGGCCGGATGCCAGGGCGTTTTGACGTTCCAGAACCGTCGGCAGGTCGATGGTGACGATCTCGCCGCCCCGCACGATCTGCCGTCCCTCGACGAACAGGTCGCGCACGCGGGTGGGCCCGGCGAGCAGCAGCGCCGCGGGATCCCACGATCCCGCACTCTCGACGCCGCCCACGTCCCAGACGGCCAGGTCGGCGCGGTAGCCTTCCTCGATCCGGCCGGTGTCGTCCCGGCCCAGCACCTCGGCGCCGCCGCGCGTGGCCAGGCGCAGCGCCTCCCGCGCGCTCATCGCGTCGGCGCCGCTCGCCACGCGCTGCAGAAGCATCGCCGTCCGTGCCTCCGCTACAAGGTTGCCGCTGTCGTTCGAGGCGGACCCGTCCACGCCCAGCCCGACCCGCACCCCCGCCTCGCGCATGGCGCGGACCGGCGCGATGCCCGAGCCGAGGCGGCAGTTGGAACAGGGGCAATGCGCGACGCCGGTCTTCGTGCGGGCGAAGAGGTCGATCTCGTGGGCGTCCAGCTTCACGCAATGCGCGTGCCACACGTCGTGCCCGGTCCAGCCCAGTTCCTCCGCGTACTGGCCCGGCCGGCAGCCGAACGTCTCCTCGCTGTAGGCCACGTCCTCGTCGTTCTCGGCCAGATGCGTGTGCAGCATCACATGCTTGTCGCGGGCCAGCAGCGCCGTATCCCGCATCAGCTCGCGGCTGACCGAGAAGGGCGAGCAGGGCGCGAGCCCGACGCGGACCATGGCGCCGGGGGCCGGGTCGTGGAAGGCATCGACCACGCGGATCATGTCGGCCAGGATATTGGGCTCCATCTCGACCAGCGACTCCGGGGGCAGGCCGCCCAGGCGCTCGCCGATGGACATGGCGCCGCGGGTCGGGTGAAAGCGCAGTCCGATCTCCTCAGCGGCGGCGATCGTGTCGTCCAGCCGCGCGCCGTTCGGGAACAGGTAGAGGTGGTCGGAGGTCAGCGTGCAGCCCGACAGCGCCAGCTCCGCCAGGCCGGTCAGGGCGGAGACATGCATGTGCTCCGGCCCGAACCGCGCCCAGATCGGATAGAGCGTCTTCAGCCAGCCGAAGAGCAGCGCGTCCTGCGCCGCCGGCACGGCGCGGGTCAGCGTCTGGAACAGGTGGTGATGCGTGTTCACCAGGCCGGGGGTGACGATGCAGCCGGTCGCGTCCTGCGTCTCGCCCGTTGTGGTCAGCCCGCCGCCGATCTCCACGATCTCGCCGTCGCGGAGGCGGATGTCGCAATCCACGTACTCGCTGCCGTGATCGTCCATCGTCACGACGGTGCGGGCGTTCCTGATCAGGGTCTCGGGCATGGCGAAGCTCTCCGGTGCGGTCCGGTAGAGGGTAGCGGGCCGGCCCCGGGGCTCAAGCCTGCAACAGCGCCAGCGCCTCGGCGTGGATCTCGGGGTTCGCGGCGGCGAGCACCCGGCCGCCCATCGGGCAGGGTGCGCCGCGCCAGTCCGTCACCAGGCCGCCCGCGGCCTCGATCACCGCCATCGGCCCCTGGATGTCGTAGGCGTGCAGGCCGGCCTCGATCACCAGGTCGATCTGGCCCGCGGCCAGCAGGGCATAGGCGTAGCAGTCCATGCCGTAGCGGGTCAGCCGGGCGCGGTCGGCCACTCGGCGAAAGGCGGCGCCGTCCTCGGGCGTGCCGACCTCGGGGAAGGTGGTGAACAGGATCGCTTCCGGCAGCGGCCGGGGCGCGCGGGTCTTCAGTACCCGCCGCCCCGCCGGCCCGTCGAGCCGCGCCTCGCCCAGCCCGCCGAGGAAGCGTTCGCCGATATAGGGCTGGTCGATCAGGCCGAGAACCGGGCCGCGCGCGTCCGAGACCGCGATCAGGACGCCCCAGGTGGGCGTGCCCGACATGAACGCCCGGGTGCCGTCGATCGGGTCGATGACCCAGGTGAGGCCGGTCGTGCCGGCGACGTCGCCGTATTCCTCGCCCAGGATGCCGTCCTCGGGCCGCCGGTCGGCCAGCACGGCGCGCATCGCCTGCTCGGAGTCGCGGTCGGCGACGGTGACCGGGTCGAAGCCATGGCCGGCCTTGTTGTCGGCGCTCAGCCCGTCGGCGCGGAAATGCGGCAGGATCGCCGCACGCGCGGCATCGGCCATCGCTTCCGCCGTGGCGATCAATGCCTCGCGCAGGGCGTCGTCGATCTGTCGCATGCAAGAACCCCGCGCCGGAATGTGCCGTTCCGGGCGCGGTAGTCGCAAAAGGTGCCGGGCGTCAAGCCGGCCCGGATGAGGAGCCGACGCCTCAGGCGACGTCGCTCATCACGCGGGCGAGCTCGAACAGGCGGCGGCGCTGGTTTTCCGGCATCGCATAGTAGGAGCGGACCAGTTCCAGCGCCTCCTTGTCGGCCAGGATGTCGCCCGGCACGCCGTCGGCCCCGGCGGCACCGGCGTCGACCTCTTCGTCGATGCCTTCGAAAAAGAAGCGCACATCGACATTCAAGGCTTCGGCGATGTCCCACAGCCGCGATGCGCTGATCCGGTTCATGCCGGTTTCGTATTTCTGGATCTGTTGGAACTTAATGCCGACCTTGTTCGCCAACTGCTGCTGGGTCATGCCCACCATCCAGCGGCGATGCCGGACGCGCTTGCCAACGTGAACATCCACCGGATGCTTCATTGAGGGATTCCTTACAACTCAAAACGGTAGGGCCAGTGATCACGTCGCGCGGGAATTGGACAACCTGTCTTTTTAGGTAGTTTCCGGCAAAGGGCGTGTGAAACAAGGGTTATCTGGACTCTATTGACGTTAGGGTAAAGGGCTCTTGCCGGCCTCAAGATACATCTTTCGGTTGATTCGTCCTGTCAGAATCTTCGGCCGTTAAGCCACCGGGGGTAGAGTGACCCAGGGTAACCTGCCGGCGAGTCCCGGCGACGGCCCTCGCGTGCGGGCGCGTATTTGGCTATGCCGGCGTGGTCGAAGAGGGAAAAGCAATGCGCGCATTCCGACTGGGCTCCTATGGCGAAAGCCCGGCCTTCGCGACCGTTCCCTGCCCGGATCCCGGGCCGGGCGAGGTGCGGGTGCGGATCGCGGCCTGTGGGTTGAACTTCGCGGACCTGCTGACGATCGAGGGGACCTATCAGGAGCGTCCCGAGCTGCCGCTGACCCTGGGCAAGGAGCTGGCCGGGACGGTCGAGGCGCTGGGCCCCGGCGTGGCGGCTCCGGCGCCGGGCACCCGCGTGGCCGTCTATACCGGGCAGGGCGGGCTGGCCGAGGCGGGCTGTTTCGAGGCGGCGCGCTGCGTGCCGCTGCCGGACGCGATGCCGTTCGACGTGGCCGCGGGGTTCCAGATCGCCTATGGCACCAGCCATGTCGCGCTGGCTGACCGGGCCGGCCTGCGGGCGGGCGAAACGCTGCTGGTCCTGGGAGCGGCGGGCGGCGTCGGGCTTACGGCCGTGGAAATCGGCAAGGCCATGGGCGCGCGGGTGATCGCCGTGGCGCGGGGCGCGGAGCGGCTGGCGGTCGCCCGGGCGGCCGGGGCGGATCACCTGATCGACAGCGAGACCGAGGATCTGCGCGAGGCGGTGATCGCGCTGGGGCGGGCGGACGTGGTCTATGACCCGGTGGGCGGCGATGCCTTCCGCGCGGCGTTCCGGGCGGTCAACCCGGGCGCCCGGATGCTGCTGATCGGCTTTGCCAGCGGTGACGTGCCGCAGATTCCCGCGAACCATCTGATGGTGAAGAATGTCAGCGCCATCGGGCTGAACTGGGGCGGCTATCTGGCCTTCGACCCGGACGCGCTGCGCCGCAGCCTGGAGGTGCTGTTCGGCTGGTATGCCGGGGGACGGCTGCACCCGACGATCGGGCATCGGCTGCCCTTCGAAAAGGCGGCCGAGGGGCTGGAGCTGCTGCGGAACCGGAAGGCCGTGGGCAAGGTCGTCGTCGAGATCGGCTGACGTCGCCCCCGCTCCTCCGCCGGCGCCCACCCGCCCGCCCCGCCGCCGGAGGAGCGGGGCCGCCGTCAGCCGGGCGTGGCGCCTGTGGCGCGGCCGGGATCTGCGTATTTCAAACGAGAAGAAGCCAGGGCGTCACATCGCGCGGTAGCCTTGCCGGATCATCTCCTTCAGATGCCCGACGAAGCCGCCATTGGCGGAGGTGCCGCCGTAGAGGTTGATCTTCTGCGTGCCCAGATCGGGCAGGGCGGGGCCGGGGCAGATCTGTTCGAGTTGCGCCGCGTGGGTGCCTTCGAGCATGACGGTGATGGCCAGGTCCGCGGCCACCGTCGCCTCCACCGTGCGGTCGGATTCCGATTCCACGGCCTGTTCCCAGGCGATCTCCGCCTCGGTCAGCCGGTCCATCGCGGTTATACGGAACGAGCAGACCAGGCAATTCGCCAGCGGCAGCGGGCGCTGTTTCCAGGCCTGCCCGCCCGGCGCGCCGATCCAGCGCAGGGGCAGTTCCTTCAGCGTCTCGCCGCCTTCGCCCACCTCGGGCTCGGTCGTCAGGATCAGGTCGCATTCGCCGCGGTCGAACATCCGCTTCAGCCCGGAGGTGTAGAGCGAGGTCAGCCGCACCTTCACCCGCGGATACTCCGCGTTGAACCGCTGCAGCACCTGCGGGACCACCGGGTAGACGATGTCATGCGGCACACCCAGCGTGACCTCGCCCTCGAAGGCCTGGTCGGTGAGGCGCGAGAACATCTCGTCGTTCATCTCGACCATGCGGCGGGCATAACCCAGAAGCTGCTCTCCCGCCGCCGTCAGCGCGATGCGCCGGTTCGAGCGGTCCAGCAGGTCCAGCCCCATGGTCTCTTCCAGCCGCTTCAGCTGCATCGACACGGCCGACTGCGTGAGATTCAGAAAGCCCGCGGCCCGGGTGACGCCGCCGGCCTGCGCCACGGCCACGAAGGAGCGGAGCACGGAAATGTCGAGGTTGCGCATCCATCACGCTCCCTGATGACAGTCTTCAAGAACATTCGTTTTCAATATGCCGTTACGCCGCGCATATATCAAGCCGGCAAATGAGACGCGACGTTCGTGTCACGAAAACGAAAGGAATGCGCCATGCCCCTGTCCGCCCGCCCGCACGTTCTGGTCCGGTCCGCCCCGCGGCGTCGCCGGGGCACGCTCTTCGGCCGCCTGATGGCGCTGGCCGCGCTCCGGCGGCAGCGGCGGACCCTCGCGCAGCTCGACGACCACCTGCTGCAGGATATCGGCGTGACCCGCGACGCGGCGCTGCGCGAATCGCAGCGGCCGATCTGGGATGCGCCGGCGCATTGGACGGACTGAGGCAACGCTGTCCGAAACGTGAACGCCCGGCGCCGGAAAATCTTGAAATCCCCCGCGACCTTGCCGATATTCAAAGGCGAAGGCGGCCGCGGGCCGTCGCAGAGTTTTCGAGGAGGCATGAATGGCTGATATCCGGACGGCGCGCAATACGGCGGGCGTTCGCACTGCACAGATCGACGAGGGCCTGCGCGCCCATATGAACAAGGTCTACGGCACCATGTCCGTGGGCCTGCTCGTCACCGCCGGCGTGGCCTGGGCCGTGGGCTCCAGCGACGCGCTGCTGTCGATCTTCCGCGATCCCGCGACATTGCAGCCGAATATCCTGGGCTGGATCGCCATGTTCCTGCCGCTGATCATGGTCTTCGCCTTCGGCGCCATGATCAACCGCCTGTCGGCGGCCGGCGCACAGCTGTTCTTCTACGTGTTCGCAGCGGCGATGGGCCTGTCGATCTCGTGGATCTTCGCGGCCTTCACCGGCATCTCGATCGCGCAGACCTTCCTGGTCACGTCGATCTCCTTCGCCGGCCTGTCGCTGTGGGGCTACACGACGAAGAAGGACATCTCGGGCTGGGGGTCGTTCCTGATCATGGGCGTGATCGGCCTGATCGTCGCCTCGATCGTGAACATCTTCCTGCAGTCGCCGGCGATCCACTTCGCGGTCTCGATCCTCGGCGTGCTGATCTTCGCGGGACTGACCGCCTATGACACGCAGAAGATCAAGAACGACTATATCCAGCACGCCCAGGCGATGGACAAGGAATGGCTGGGCAAGTCGGCGATCATGGGGGCGCTGAACCTCTATCTCGACTTCATCAACCTGTTCATGTTCCTGCTGCAGTTCCTCGGCAGCCGCGAGTGAGCTGCGGGACATTCCGAACCGGGGGCCGGCCATTGCGCCGGCCCTTTTCTTTTGCGCGACCGGCCGGCGGCGCGGTCAGAGCGGCCGCGTCATGTGGATGGCCGGAAAGTCGATGCCGGGGCGGAGCGAGACCGTGATCTCGCCATCCTCGGCGAACCCCATGGCGCGGTAGAAGGGGACGGCCGTGCGCGTCGCCTTGCAGTCCAGCAGGCGAAGCCCGGCCGCCGTGGCGTCGGCAATCACCCGTGTCAGGATCGCGCGGCCGACGCCGCGCCGCGTCTGCCGGTCGTCGGTGACCACATGGCGGATGTCGCCGATGCCGCCGCCGCGCCGCGGCGTCCAGCCCCCGGCGCCGACAAGCCAGCCCGTGCCGGTCTCGGCGACATAGAACGTGCCGCTGCGCAAAAGCTGCGGCTGCGCCTTGGAGATCAGCGGCAGCGCGGTGACAAGCACCGAGGGCGGGTAATCCGCCTTCAGAAGCCGCGGGTAGGCCCGGCCGAACAGCGCGTCCAGCGCCAACAGGTCGGACGGCTCGGCCACGCGGATCGTCAGTGTGTCGGGCATGTCACCGGATCCTGAAACGAAAAAGCCGCGCATCGGGGGCGCGGCCTTTCGAAACGTGAAAGGGGGCGAGACCTATTTGATCTTGCCTTCCTTGTATTCCACATGCTTGCGCGCCACCGGGTCGTATTTCCGGATCGACATCTTTTCGGTCATCGTGCGCGCGTTCTTCTTGGTCACATAGAAGTGGCCGGTCCCGGCGGTGGAGTTCAGCCGGATCTTGATGGTGGTGGGCTTCGCCATGTCGTCTTGCTCCGTCACGCGGGCGGCGCGGCGCCCGAGAAAAACCTTGAAGCCCGCCTTTTACTGCCTGCCGCGCGCGAGTCAACCGGTTCGTCGCGCCGTCCCCGGACTTCTTCTCGTGTCAAATACGCCCGCCGGAGGCGTCCCGGCCTCGACGCCGGCGTGGCGGGGGAAATATGCGCGGACGGCCTGTAAGCCGGATTCTGTCGTCGGTGGGCGGACCCGCCGGAGATGGCCATTCCTCTCGGATGCCGGTTGCCCGGCACCTCAAGCTGCCTACCCGGATCCCTGGGGCAAGGCGCCCTGTCCCCGCACGGGGGCGCGGGATCCCTATTCGGCATTGCTCCCGGTGGGGCTTGCCGTGCCGGCCCGGTTGCCCGGCCCGCGGTGGGCTCTTACCCCACCGTTTCACCCTGACCCGCTTGCGCGGGCGGTCTGTTTTCTGTGGCGCTTTCCCTCGGGTTCACGGCGGGTTGCCCCGCCGACCCCGGCCGGGGGTTACCCGGCACCGTCGCCTTGTGGAGTCCGGACTTTCCTCGGGATCGCTCCCGCGGCCATCCGGCCATCCGCGCGCTACGGCAGTTAGGCATTGGCGGCCGCGCGGTCAACCGGGAAGCGGCGGGCAAGGTCGGCGGCGGCGGCGCAATCCACCGGAGCCAGCGGCCCCTCGGCCCAGGGGCGGAAGCGCAGGCGGAAGGCGGCGAGCATCGTGTCATGGTCGAGTTCGGGCGCATAGCCGAAGCGGGTGGCGGCCGCGGCGAAGGCGCGCGGATCGGCGGCGCCTGAGAAGGGCGCGGCCGCGCCCGACAAAGGCGCCGCCGGCCAGACCGACAGCCCCTGCAATGCCAGGCGCCGCCAGTCGAAGCGCGGCCCGGGGTCGGTCTTGCGGGTCGGCGCCATGTCGGAATGGCCGATGACGCGCTCGGGCGGGATCCGCCAGCGCGCGCAGATGCCGGCCAGAAGCCGCTCCAGCGCCGCGACCTGCGGCTCCGCGAACGGGCAGTCGCCCGGATTGTCCAGCTCGATGCCGATCGAGCGCGAGTTCACGTCCGAGACCTCGCCCCACTGCCCCGCCCCCGCGTGCCAGGCGCGGGCGTCCTCGTCCACGAGGTGATAGGCGCGGCCGTCGCCGGCGATCAGGTAATGCGCCGAGACCTGGGCCTGCCGGTCGCACAGCCGCTCCAGCGCCGCGGCGCAGTCGCGCATCGCCGTGAAATGCAGCACCACCATGTCGGGCAGGGCCCCGCCGCGGCGGGGGCCGTGATTGGGCGAGGGATGCCGGATCACCCGCTGATCGAGCGGAACGGCGTCGGATCCCAGTCGCAGGCATAGCCGTCGCCGTCCGGGTCGAGCCCCAGCCGGTCGCGATCCGGGCCGCCGGCCTTCAGGAACGCCTGCTGCGCCAGGTCGGGAGAGGCGTATTGCGCACAGTTCCGCTCGAACTTCTTCTCGGCGAACAGGGTGTTGCGGCTGTAGATCTCGGTCCCCACGGCGTGGTTCGTCGACAGCGCGTATTCGACGATATTCGGGCCCTCGTTGCCGGTGCGGGTGGGCACCGGCTCCGGCTCGGCCATCTCGTAGTCCTGCGCCTGCTCGTGCAGGCGGGCGGCATCGCTCTCGATCGTCTCGCGCTCGGAGACGGCCGCGAAATCCTGCTCGTTCGAGATACCGGCCGTGGAGTCGGGCGGCGGCGCGGCGGCGGTTTCCGGCGCGGCAGTCGCCGGCGGCGTCGTCGCCGTGGGGGCGGGCGTGGTCGACGGCGGGGCCTCCTCGCGCGTCAGCTCGGCGTCCCGCGCGCGCCGGTATTCGTTGTAGTCGCCGAACCCGACCCCGCGCGACTCGGGGTTCGAATCGGGGATCTCCGGTGCGCAGGCGGCGAGCGCGACCGCGGCCAGCGTCAGTACCGTCTTGTTCATTCTGCGTGTCCTGCCCGGATCGTTTCTTGCCGCGCCTTCTACCACCATTTCGCCGGTTTGGAAACAAAGCCGGCGGCACGTTCCAGCGCATAGGCGCCATTCAGCAACGCGGCCTCTTCCCAGGGCCGGCCGATCAGCTGCAGCCCCAGCGGCAGCCCCTGCGTGTCGAGCCCGGCCGGCACCGAGATGCCGGGCAGCCCGGCGAGGTTGACGGTGACGGTGAACACGTCGTTGAGATACATCTGCACCGGATCGCTTTCCGACATCTCGCCCAGCCCGAAGGCTGCCGACGGGGTCGCCGGCGTCAGGATCGCGTCCACGCCGTCGGCGAAGACCTGTTCGAAGTCGCGCTTGATCAGCGTGCGGACCTTGCGGGCGCGGTTGTAATAGGCGTCGTAGAAGCCCGCCGACAGCACGTAGGTGCCGACCATGACGCGGCGCTGCACCTCGTGGCCGAAGCCCTCGGCGCGGGTCTTCTCGTACATCTCGACCACGCCGTCGCCCTGGGCGAGCTTGGCGCGGCGGCCGTAGCGCACGCCGTCGTAGCGGGCGAGGTTCGACGACGCCTCGGCCGGCGCGATCACGTAATAGGCCGGCAGCGCGTATTTCGTGTGGGGCAGCGAGATGTCGACCACCTCGGCACCGGCGTCGCGCAGCATCTCGGCGCCGTCGGCCCAGAGCTTCTCAATCTCGGCGGGCATCCCCTCCATGCGGTATTCCCGCGGCAGGCCGATCTTTCTGCCCTTAATGTCGCCGGTCAGCGCCGCCTCGAAATCGGGGACGGCCAGGTCGGCGGAGGTCGAGTCCTTCATGTCGTGGCCGCACATGGCCTGCAGCATGATGGCCGCGTCGCGCACGTCGCGGGTCATCGGCCCGGCCTGGTCGAGCGAGGAGGCGAAGGCGACGATGCCCCAGCGCGAGCAGCGGCCGTAGGTGGGCTTGATCCCGGTGATGCCGGTGAAGGCGGCCGGTTGCCGGATCGAGCCGCCGGTATCGGTGCCGGTGGCGCCCAGGCACAGGTCGGCCGCGACCGCGCTGGCCGAGCCGCCGGACGAGCCGCCGGGCGTCAGCCTGGTCGCGTCGCCCTCCCGCCGCCAGGGGTTCACGGCATCGCCGTAGACGCTGGTCTCGTTCGACGAGCCCATGGCGAACTCGTCCATGTTGAGCTTGCCCAGCATGACCGCGCCGGCGTCCTTGAGCTGTCGGCTGACGGTGGATTCGTATTCCGGCCGGAAGCCGTCCAGAATGCGGCTGGCGGCCTGGCTGGGCACGCCCTCGGTGCAGAACAGATCCTTGATGCCGATGGGGATGCCGCACATGGCCGGGGCTTCCTCACGCCCTTGCAGGCGTTCGTCAGCCGCCCTGGCCCGGTCCAGCGCGATCTCGGGCGTCTTGTGGACGAAGGCGTTCAGCGCGTCGGCCGCGTCGATGGCGGACAGGCACGCCTCGGTCAGCTCGACCGAGGTGACGTCGCCGGCGCGCAGTCGGTCGCGGGCCTCGGCGATGGTGAGTTTCGTCAGGTCGTTCGTCACTCTGGGTTCCTCACTCGACCACCTTCGGCACGGCGAAAAAGCCCTCGCGGGCATCCGGCGCGTTAGACAGCACCTTGTCGGGCATCTGCCCGTCGGTCACCACGTCCTCGCGGCGCTTCAGGCGCATCGGCGTGACCGAGACCATCGGCTCGACGCCCTCGATATCCACCTCGTTCAGCTGCTCGATAAAGCCGAGGATCGTGTTGAACTCCTCTGCCAGCGCCGGCAGCGCGTCGTCTTCCACCTTGATGCGGGCGAGCTTGGCCACGTGGGCCGCTTGTGCCTTGTCGATCGACATGGGCCTCTCCGGTCGGTCCGTTCCGGCCCCGCGTTTAGCGCCGCTGCCGGGGGGCTGCAAGCGGGGTGGGGGCGATCCCGGTCTATGTCGCCCTCGTGTGCTGACCGGCGCGGTGGCGGGCGTAGGTCTCGATCATCCAGCCCAGCATCAGCGCGTTCAGCAGGTGCCACAGGAAATGCGTGCCAATCGGAACCGTGTCGCAGAGCGGGGCGTCGAGGCTGCGGGCGGTGATCGACACCGCGAGAAGCGCAGCGCCGAGCGCCAGCCGCCGCGCCGTCGCCGGCGCGCGGCGCCACAGGCCCGCGGCATAGGCGGCGATCAACAGCGCCACGGGCCAGTAGACCGCCGAGACCTCGAAGAAGGGCAGCCGGCCCGCGACCCAGCCCGCCGCGGCGAGCGCCGGCAGGATCAGCGCCGTAAGGCTCAGCGCGGGCAGCGGGCGCAGGTCCAGGAAGTGCCGGTTCGCGGCGTAGAGGTAGATCAGGATGAACACGGCGATGGACCCGCTGTCGGCCGCGCCGGTCCAGGCCACGGCCCACATGTGCCAGGCCCCTGAGGCTAGCCCGACGAGCGCCAGCACCACGACCATGACCCAGGCCAGCGGCAGGGGCCGGCCGCGCAGGCGCCAGGCCATGACCAGCGCCGCCAGCAGGAAGGCCGCGTTGGTCAGCGCGTTCAGCGGCTCGGACCACAGCGCGGCGTCGGTGCGCTCGCAATAGGCGTCGATCTGTTGCATCCAGTTCACGTGACAGGCCCGCCGTCGCTGCTATCCTTGCCGGGAAACCATACAGATAGGAGCTGTCTCATGAAGATCACCTGGCTCGGCCATTCCGGATTCCGCATCGAGATCGGCAACCAGATCCTGCTGGTGGACCCGTGGTTCTCGGGCAACCCGGTCTTTCCGGAGGACAAGAAGGAAGAGGCGACCGTGGGGGCCACGCATATCCTGCTCAGCCACGGGCACGGCGACCATTCCGCCGACGCGGTGCCGCTGGCCTCGGAGATGGGCATCCCCGTCGTGGGCATCTTCGACCTGATGTCGTTCTGGGAGAAGCGGCACGACATCCAGACTGTGGGCTTCAACAAGGGCGGCACCGTGGAGCTGGGCGACGTGAAGGTGACGATGGTCAACGCCAGCCATTCCTCCTCGGTCGAGGGGCCGGACGGGCCGATCTATGCCGGCCACGAGTCGGGCTTCGTGATCGAGGGCGAGGGGCATTCGATCTATTTCTCGGGCGACACCGACGTGATGGCGGACATGGAGGTGATCCACGACCTGCACAAACCGGATATCGGCATCCTCTGCGCCGGCGGGCACTTCACGATGGACATGCGGCGGGCGGCTTATGCGGCGAAGAAGTATTTCGACTTCAAGACCGTGATCCCCTGCCACTACCGGACCTTCCCGCTTCTGGAGCAGTCGGCCGAGGCGCTGGCGGCGGCGCTGCCGGGTGTCGACGTGAAGCAGATGGAGGTGATGGAGTCGGTGACGTTCTGAGCGGCGGGTCTTCGGGGCCGCTCCCCTCCCTGGCCCGCCCCCTGGCCAGGGGGAGGGCCAGGGAGGGGCTGGCGCCGGGCGCGGTCAGGCTTGAAAGGGGCCGCGCGCACCTATAGAAGCCTGCGCCAGCACCCGTGACTTCGGAGAAAGAACCATGGCCGGCCATTCCAAATGGGCGAATATTCAGCACCGCAAGGGCCGTCAGGACGCCGCGCGGTCGAAGCTGTTTTCCAAGCTGTCGAAGGAGATCACCGTCGCCGCCAAGATGGGCGACCCCGACCCCGACAAGAACCCGCGGTTGCGGCTGGCCGTGAAGCAGGCCAAGGCGCAGTCGATGCCGAACGACAACATCGACCGGGCGATCAAGAAGGCCACGTCCGGCGAGGGCGAGGGCTATGAGGAGGTCCGCTACGAGGGCTACGGCCCGGGCGGCGTGGCGCTGATCGTGGAGGCGATGACCGACAACCGGAACCGGACGGCCTCGACGGTGCGGTCGACCTTCGGCAAGCACGGCGGAAACATGGGCGAGACCGGGTCGGTCGGGTTCATGTTCGAGCGCAAGGGCATGGTGAGCTACCCGGCCGAGGCGGGCGACGCCGACACGGTGATGATGGCGGCGATCGAGGCCGGCGCGGAGGACGTGGAGAGCTCGGAGGACGGGCATATCATCTACTGCGCCGATACCGACCTGAACGACGTGGCGACGGCGCTGGAGGCGGAGCTGGGCGAGTCCGAGGAGACCAAGCTGATCTGGAAGCCGACGACCACGACCGAGCTGGACCTGGAGGGCGCGCAGAAGCTGATGCGGCTGATAGATGCGCTGGAGGATGACGACGACATCCAGCGGGTGACGTCGAATTTCGAGGTCTCCGACGATGTGATGGAGCAGCTGGGCGCGGCCTGATTTCGGGGTGTCCGAGGTTGGACGGGGGGGGGGGGTCAACTCTCTGAAATCGTTACAGATAGCGGTAACACGTCCATGGACGTCCATGCGGCACGACGCAAACCCAGGCTGAGGGCGGCGAAGGGTGATCTGATGGCGGATTCCTGTCTGCAAACAGGGTCCGTCGGATGTCTCAGGCCGCACTCACTGGCCTCCGGCAACAGCTATCGCCGCATGTGGCGCTCGGCGGGAGCCGGCTAGAGACGCTGTGCCTGCTCGTCGTCGGGATGATCGGCGCGTGGACCGTCAATCCCAGCCCCGTTGCGACGGAGCGGGCGGGGGCGGCGCAGATCGCCTCGGCGTGAGCGGGCCGGGAGGTCGGTTGACGTGATCTTTAGTTTGATCGTCGATGATCTTGCGGCCAACCGCAGAGGCCATCTTTCATGACCGTCACCTGTACCGAGGCTATCGGACGGCCGTCGTCGAATATCTCCGCAGGGGGAACACCGATCCGCCTGTCGCTGAAACAGGCAGGGATCACGGATCAGTATGTCTGGCGCACCCGGAATGGGCGATGACATCGAGCGCGCGATCTCTTGCGGGGTCGCTTGCCCGATACACTCTGCTGGGTCTGACCGTGTTGTTCCTCCTCTGGGCGTTGATTGCTGGTACTCGGTGGGCGATGAGCTTCTAAGACTCCGTGACCTTGCCGAGCGGGATGCAGTTGGGCCGACAGTTCGACTGGACCCGCTACGCCCGCTGGGATCTGTTCGCGACGACCGGCCGGACCCCGCTGTCGCGCGATGTCGCGTTCGTCTGCTTCAACGACCGCTATGTGTTCGTTCACTCGAAAGACCGTGAATTAACGGGGCTCTATGATGCCGAGACCGACAGCCGAGTTCGGATGGACTACGCGCACGCCATGGCGATCAGCGGGCTGAGCGACGGAAATGGATGCAACGGCTACTACACCGACTGGATCGGGCCCGGTCTCTTGTATGAAGCCAAGGCCGCGCCGTTTCTGCCCCGTTGCGCCTCGCGCAACCTCGACAACGAAGCCCTCGGAAACCGCAGCTGGTTTGATCGTCCATGCGATCCCGGCCCGTCGCCGCGCGACGGGGATCGACGCGATGCCGGGAGTCCCGTTCCTTCCCAATGACTTGCGTCTGTTCCGTGCGACACGTCACTGACGGTGTGAGCCGGAGAATCGTCTAAAAATCTGATTTCACGAAGATATTCTGGCTCCGTCGCGTGGTCTCCGCACGACACGACACAAGCGCGCGGGCCGGCCCGGGCCGCCCACCCGGCTGCGTCGCTGCCGTCGCGGCTGTCGTTGACGGGTGGTCTTCGGCGCTTCTAGCATTCAACTATCGGTTGAAGCCGATGGGATGATTCGCGCTATTCGTGAAAGGAGTTCGCCCGATGTCCACCCGATTGCCGCTCTTTGAGCTGAGTCTCGCCGCCTGCCTGACCGCGCTGCCGCTTTCCGCCGCCGCGCAGGACTGGTGGACCCTGTCCGACGCCGATTTCGCAGCGGAATACGAGGCGATGGCCTTTGCCGACGACATCCCCGGCCAATCCGAAGTCGCCTGGATGCTCTTTGCCCGCGTCAACCAGCCGGTGCCCTACGCGGACAAGACCGCCTCGACCTGGGAACTCTGGCCGTCGAACGACGACACGTTCGACCCGAATGCGCCGGCGTTCCGGACGGAGGACAAGGTGCGGGCGATCCCGGACCTGGACGTGACCAAGGCCGAGCAGGCGGCGGACCCGTTCGACACCTTCCCGGAGAAGGCCGGCGAGGAGCGCACGCGCAACATGCTGTCCTACGACTATATCCGCGACAACGGGCTGATCACCAAGGACGGGATCGCGGCCTATCTGTCGGCGGGCAACAGCGTGGACGTGCCCATCGGGTCGGTCGAGATCAAGGCGGACTGGGGCGCGGGCGCGACCGACGGCGCGTATCAGTGGACCGACGGGTCCTCGGGCCAGACCTTCAGCCTGCTGGGCCTGCACATCATGGCCAAGATGGCGCCGACGCCGGAGGACCCGTTCACCTCGGAGGAGCCGAGCTGGTTCTGGACCACCTTCGAGTTCCAGGGCAACGAGGGGCTGGACAACGCGATCGGCTTCGTCACCTACCCGGATGCGCTGAGCGCGGCGGAGATCGACGCGCTGCTGCAACAGGCCGGTCTGGGCGGCTCGGTCTGGGGCAATTACCGCTCGGTCGGCACGCAGATCCGGTTCTCGGATGCCGATAACCCGCATATCGTGCTGGGCAACACCAAGATGGAGGATTTCGCGGGCCTGCCGCTGCAACCGGGCAAGCTGTCGCCGCTGCCGGCGTCGGACTGGACCGGGTGGAACTCGTCCTGCCACAGCTGCCATGCCACGGCCGCGTTCCAGCCCGAGGACAAGGAGTTCTTCGGCTTCCAGGCGCAGATCGGCACGGGCAAGCTGGTGCCGCATATGCTGGACGGCTACGCCTCGATGGATTTCATCTGGTCGATCCCGTTCAACGCGAAGTAGCGCCTCTTGCCCCGGCCGAGCGCGCCGGCCTAGGGTGGACGTCCCGGCAGTGGCCGGGGCGTTCTTTTTCAGGGAAAGGCTTTTCGATGAGGATGACGGTCCTTCCGGTGATGGCCGGGCTGGTGGCGGCGGCCGGCGCCGCGTGGGCGCAGTGCGACCTGCCCGCACCGAGCTGGGAGGCGGGCAACTGGGAGGTCTTCCAGACCCCGGACTACGACTACTATGCGTCGAGCCCCGAATATCCCGGGCTGCGCGTGCGGCTGGACCTGGACGCGCCGGTGACGCCGCGGGTGCTGGATTTCGCGACTCCGCCCCGCTACGGCGGGCGCGTGGGGGTGCTGCAGTATTTCTCGGGCGATCCGGGGACCTCCTACCTCGTGACCATCGTGCGCAACGCCGTCGTCGACCTGCGGACGGGCGAGACGCTGGGCATGCCGGTCTATTCGGAGGATTGCGAGCCGGCGGACTGGCAGTGGTACGACGATCGCGTCGTCGTGGAGATGAGCTATGGCACCGACGTGATCGAACTGTCCTGAGCGCGCGGTGGTCGCGGCCTTTCTCGACGGCTTCGCGCTCGGCTTTTCGCTGATCCTGGCGATCGGGGCGCAGAACGCCTTTGTCCTGCGGCAGGGGCTGCGCGGGGCGCATGTCTTCGCGGTCTGCCTGGCCTGCGCGCTGTCGGATGCGGTGCTGATCACCCTCGGCGTGGCCGCCTTCGCGGCGGTCGAGGCGGCGCTGCCGGGGATCGCGCCGGCGATGCGCTGGGGCGGGGCGGCGTTCCTCTTGGCCTACGGGGCGTTGTCGTTCCGCCGCGCGGCGGGGCCGGCCGAGGCGCTGGAGCCGGCGCGCGCGGGCGCGGCGTCGCTGGCGGCGGCGCTGGCGACCTGCCTGGCGCTGACCTGGCTGAACCCGCATGTCTACCTGGACACCGTGGTGCTGCTGGGCTCGGTCTCGACCCAGTATGCCGAGGCGCGGCCGGTCTTCGGGCTTGGGGCCGTGACGGCGTCCTTCGTGTTCTTCTTCGCGCTGGGCTACGGCGCGCGGCTGTTGCGGCCGCTCTTCGCCCGGCCGGCCGCCTGGCGGGTGCTGGAGGCCGTGGTCGGCGCGACGATGTGGGCCATCGCGGCAAAGCTCGTGGTCTTCCCCTGATCCCAATGCGGTTCCTTGTGGTCCCTTGTGGTCCGGCCGCGTTTCCGAAATACATGCCCGCAGCATGGATTCGCCCCTGACCCCCACCGCCCGGCCGCTGGCCGGCGTCCTCTGGATGCTGCTGACCGGCGCGCAGTTCATCGCCGTCACGGCGCTGGTGAAATACGTGGGCGCGGCGCTGCCGGCGCCGGAGACGGCATTCCTGCGCTATGCGATGGGGCTGGTCTTTCTGATCCCGATTTTCCCGGCGATGATGCGGGCCGGGCTGGACCGCAAGGCGCTGGGCCTGTTCGGGCTGCGGGGCACGCTGCACGCCTTCGGGGTGATGCTGTGGTTCTACGCGATGACGCAGATCCCGATCGCCGAGGTCACCTCGCTGGGCTACATCAACCCGGTCTTCGTGACCATCGGCGCGGTGGTCTTCCTGGGCGAGCGGCTGGCGGCGCGGCGGATCGCGGCGGTGGTCGTGGCGCTGATCGGGGCGCTGATCATCCTGCGGCCGGGGGTGCGCGAGCTGTCGCCGGGGCATGTCGCGATGCTGGCGAACGCGGTGGTCTTCTCGGGCTCCTACCTGATCGCGAAGATCATGGCGGACCGGGTGGCGCCGGGGGTGGTGGTGGCCTGGCTGTCGCTGGTGGTGACCATCGTGCTGGCGCCCTTCGCCATCGCCGTCTGGGTCTGGCCCACCTGGTCACAGCTGGGCTGGCTGTTCCTGGTGGCGGCCTTCGCGACGGGCGGGCATTTTACGATGACGCTGGCCTTCCGCGCCGCGCCGCTGGCGGTGACCCAGCCGGTGACCTTCCTGCAGCTGGTGTGGTCGGTGCTGCTCGGCGCGCTGGTGTTTTCCGAGCCGGTGGACGGCTGGGTCTTGCTGGGCGGCACGCTGGTGGTGGGGGCGGTGAGCTTCATCACCTGGCGCGAGGCCGTTCTGAAGCGGCGGGCGGTGACGCCGCCCTCGGTGGCGACGAAGGTCTGAGACGCCGGCAAGCGGGGCCTCGGCTGCGCCTCGGCACTGTTTTCCTCTCCTCCTCGGCTTCGCCTGCGGGGGAGTCCGCTTGTGTCGGCGCGTCGCTTTTGTTGGACGTCGTGCCTGTGGGCGGACCGGTTCGGGCCGCGGCGTGACGGGGCCCACTGGCGGGGCGCGGCGGCGCAGCCTATCTTGGGCCCGGGCGAGGCAGGGAGCAGCCATTGGGACTGGGTGACATCGCAGACGGGCTGAGCCGCAGCGTGGAGAATGTCGGCGGCGCGGTCAGCGGGGCGTTCTTCGAGCCGGTGATCCGGCTGGGCGTGACCGGGCTGAGCCGGGCGGGCAAGACCGTGTTCATCACGTCGCTCGTCGCGAACCTGTTGGACCGGGGGCGGATGCCGCAGCTGGCCGCCGCCGCCGAGGGGCGCATCCTGACCGCGTACCTTCAGCCGCAGCCGGACGACACGGTGCCGCGCTTCGATTACGAGACGCATCTGGCGGCGCTGACCTCGGACGCGCCGCACTGGCCGGAATCGACGCGGGCGGTGAGCCAGCTGCGGCTGTCCTTGCGGGTGCGGCCGGCGGGGCTGCTGGCCGGGCTGCAGGGGCCCCGGACGGTGCATCTGGATATCGTGGATTACCCGGGCGAGTGGCTTCTGGATCTGGAGCTTCTGGACCTGTCCTATGCCGAATGGGTCGCGAAGGTCTTCGCGCGGCTGGAGGGGCGCGCGGAGGCGGACGGCTACCGCGCGGCGCTGGAGGCGGTGGACGGGGCGGCCAGGTTCGACGAGGGCACCGCACGGGGGCTGTCGCGGGAGTTCGCGGCCTATCTGCGGGACGCGCGGGAGGCGGGGTATTCGGACTGCACGCCGGGTCGCTTCCTGCTGCCCGGCGAGATGGAGGGCAGCCCGGTGCTGACCTTCGCGCCGATCCCCGAGCCGGAGCGGACCGGGCGCGGCAGCCTGTGGCGCGAGATGGAGCGGCGCTACGAGGCGTACAAGGCCCGCGTGGTCAAGCCGTTCTTCCGCGACCATTTCAGCCGGATCGACCGGCAGATCGTGCTGGTCGATGCGCTGGGGGCGATCCATTCCGGGCCGCCGGCGATGGAGGATCTGCGGCGGGCGATGGCGGATATCCTGGGCGCCTTCCGGCCGGGGCGGAATGCCTTCCTGTCTCGGCTGTTCCTCGGGCGGCGGGTGGAGAAGATCCTGTTCGCGGCGACCAAGGCCGACCACCTGCACCACCGCCAGCACGGGCGGCTGACGGCGATCATGGAGGCGATGCTGCGCGAGGCGCGGAACCGGGCGGATTTCGCGGGCGCGCGCACCGAGGCGATGGCGGTCGCGGCGCTGCGGGCGACGGTGGAGGAGACGCTGAGCCATGGCGGGCGCGAGCTGGACTGCGTGCGGGGCACGCTGCTGGACGGCGGCCGGCAGGCGGCGTTCTACCCGGGCGAGCTGCCGGAGGATCCGCAGCGCCTTTTGGGCCCGGCGCGGCAGGGGGCCGAGGCATGGCTCGACGACGATTATCAGGTGATGCGCTTCGCGCCGGCCAGGCTGCGGCTGAAGCCGGGCGAGGGGCCGCCGCATATCCGGCTCGACAAGGCGGCGCAGTTCCTGATCGGGGACCGGCTGTGAGGCTGCGGCCGGCACGACGCCGCGACGTGCCGCGGCTGGCGGGCATCCTGGGCGGCTGGGTGCAGGAGACGGTGTGGATGCCGAAACTGCACGACGCCGAGGAGGACCGGGCGCATGTGGCGATGCTGATCGACCGGTTCGAGGTGACGGCGGCGCGGGACTGGCGCGGCGCGCAGGGCTTTCTGGCGCGCGACGGGGGCTGGGTGCATTCGCTCTATGTCGCGCCGCGGGCGCGGGGGCAGGGCGTCGGCGCGCGGCTGCTGGAGGCGGCCAAGGCGCGGACGGGACGGCTGGAGCTTTGGTGCTTTCAGGCGAACCTGGACGCGCGGCGGTTTTATGCGCGGCACGGCTTTGCCGAGGTAGAATTCACCGACGGCGCCGAGAACGACGAGAAGCTGCCGGACGTGCGGCTGGTGTGGGAGCGGCCGGAGGGCGGAAGATGAACGACAAGCGCGGACCGGTGCTGATCGAGATGGACGAGCCCTCGGGCGTCTCTCCGGCGGAGGCGCCGCCGGTGGTGGACGCGCCCGAACTGCCCGACGCGGCGGCGATGCAGAAGGTGGCGGCGCTGGCGGCGCGGCGGCCCTCGCCGCTGGCGCGCTGGTTCTGGCGGCTGCTGCTGGCGCTGGTGGGCTTCGTGGTGTCGGTGGCGGCCTGGGACTTCGTGATGGGGCTTCTGGACCGCAATCCGGTGCTGGGGCTGATCGCGGTGGTGCTGGTGGTGCTGTTCGTGCTGGTGCTGCTGGCCATCGCGGTGAAGGAATGGGCCGCCTATGCGCGGCTGGGGCGGCTGGACGCGCTGCACCGCGCCTCCGACGCGGCGATCGTCGAGGCGGATCTGGCCAAGGCGCGGGACGTGACGGCGCGGCTGTCGGACCTTTATGCGCAGCGGCCGGAACTGGAGTGGGGCCGCACGCGGCTGGCCGAGCGCAAGGGCGACGTGTTCGATGCCGACGGGCTGTTGGCGCTGGCGGAGATGGAGCTGCTGCAGCCGCTGGATGACATGGCCCGGCAGGAGGTCGAGGCGGCGGCGCGGCAGGTGGCGACGGTGACGGCCATCGTGCCGCTGGCGCTGGCGGACGTGATCACGGCGCTGACGGCGAACCTGCGGATGATCCGGCGGGTGGCGGAAGTCTATGGCGGCCGCGCGGGGACGCTGGGCAGCTGGCGGCTGACGCGGTCGGTGATGACGCATCTGGTGGCGACCGGCGCCGTCGCGGTGGGCGACGACCTGATCGGCTCGGTGACCGGGGGGCACGTGCTGTCGAAGATCTCGCGGCGGTTCGGCGAGGGGATCGTGAACGGCGCGCTGACGGCGCGGGTCGGCGTGGCGGCGATGGAGGTCTGCCGGCCGATGCCGTTCCGCGCGGCGCGGAAACCGTCGGTCGCGCGGCTGGTGCAGCGGGCGCTGACGGGGCTGTTTTCGGGGTTGTCGGGGTAGGCCGGACCAGCGGGCGTTCATCGGTCCCGTTCCGGACCCTCTTCACGCCGGTGGTCTTGATTCCGCGCGCGGCGCGTAGTTCGAATGCGTGACACCTTCTGAAAGGATGCGCGGATGGCGAAGCGGCGGACCTTCGGGATCATCGGGCTGGGCAATTTCGGCCGCGCCGTGGCGGGCGAGCTGGCGCGGTTCGGCGATGACGTGATCGGCGTCGACGTCGACGGCAAGGCGGTCGACGCGATGGTGGAGACGCTGACCCGCGCGCTGATCGGCGACGGGCGCGACGCGGAGGCGCTGCGCGAGGCGGGGATCGGCGAATGCGACGTGGTGATCGTCGCGGTGGGCGAGCCGATGGAGGCCAGCGTGCTGGCGCTGATGAACGCCAAGCTCCTGGGCGTGCCGCGCATCCTGGCCAAGGCGGACAGCAAGATGCACCACCGCATCCTGTCCAAGCTGGGCGCCGACCGCGTGGTGCATCCCGAGGAGGAGATGGGCCTGCACATCGCGCAGGTCATGCACAACCCGCTGGTCCGGGACTACGTGAGCGTCGGCAATGGCTATCACGTGGTGAATTTCTTCGTCCCCGAGGCGCTGCAGGGCAAGCGGCTGGCGGAGCTGGAGTTGCTGGAGGGCCACGAGCTGCGCTGCGTCGGGGTCATGCGCGGGTCGAAGTTCGTCGGCGATCGGCACATGGACTGCGAGCTGGCGGAGGACGACCGCCTGCTGCTTCTGGGCACGCGGGAGAACCTGCAGGCGTTCGGGGCGACGCTTTGAGCCGAACGCGGCGGGCGTGGCGGATGCGGCTGTCGCGACCGGTGCGGCTGCCGCCGCCGGCGGTGCTGGGGCTGGCCTATCTGGGGTTCATCCTGGCGGGCGCGGGGCTGCTGAAGCTGCCCATGGCTGCCACGGGGCCGGTGACGGCGATGGAGGCGCTGTTCACCTCCACCAGCGCGGTGACCGTCACGGGGTTGGTGCTGTTGCAGACCGGGCAGGACTTCACGCTGTTCGGGCAGATCGTGATCGCGGTGCTGATCCAGCTTGGCGGGCTCGGGCTGGTGGCCTTCGCAGCGCTGGTGATGGAGGCGCTGGGCATCGCCATCGGGCCGGGCGGCAACGCGGTGCTGCGCGAGGACCTGAACCAGACCTCGATGGTCGGGCTGGCGCGGATGGTGAAGATGGTCTTCGGCGTGGCGCTGGCGGCGGAGGCGGCGGGCGCGGTGCTGCTGACGGTGGTCTTCGTGCCGGACCTCGGCTGGGGGCCGGGGCTGTGGGCGGCCGTGTTCCACTCGGTCTCGGCATTCAACAACGCGGGCTTCGCGCTGTGGCCCGACTCGCTGAGCCGCTGGGCCGGGCATCCAGTGATCGCGCTGGGCGTCCCGGCGATGTTCCTGCTGGGCGGGCTGGGCTTCGTCGTGCTGGACGACATCGCGCGGAGGCGGGCGTTCCGCAAGCTGTCGCTGCATTCCAAGCTGATGCTGGCAGGCACGCTGATCCTGTCCGCCTGGGGCATCGTCACCTTCGCGGCGCTGGAATGGAGCAACCCGGGCACGCTGGGGCCGCTGTCGGGCTGGGGCAAGGTGGCGGCCTCGGTCTTCCAGGGGCTGACGCCGCGCACGGCCGGGTTCAACACGGTGGAAATCGGGGCCACGCACGATTCCACGACGCTGATGCTGATCCTGCTGATGATGATCGGGGGCGGCTCCGCCTCCACCGCCGGCGGGGTGAAGGTGACGACGGCCATCGTGCTGGTGCTGGCCACCATCGCCTATTTCCGCCGGCGCTCTTCGCTTCACGCCTTCGGCCGGTCGCTGGGGATGGAGGAGGTGATGAAGGTCATGGCGCTGACCACCGTGTCGGTGGCGCTGGTGATGCTGGGGATCTTCCTGTGTTCGCTGTCGCATGACGGCGCTTTCCTGGACCTGGCGTTCGAGGTCGCCTCGGCCTTCGGCACCGTCGGCCTGTCGCGCGGGGCGACGGGCGAGCTGGACACGCTGGGGCGCTGCGTGATCATGGCGATGATGTTCTTCGGGCGGATCGGGCCGCTGTCGCTGGGCTTCTTCCTGGCGACCAAGACGCGGCCGCGGGTCGCCTATCCGGCCGGGCAGGTCTATCTGGGGTGAGCCTGGCCCCATCCCGCTTGTCCCCGCCTTTTCGCTTCCCTATAAGCCGCCCCATGACGGACCGGCTGGCGATCATCCTGCGAATTACCGGCCCGGCGCTCTGATCCATGAGACGCCGGGACAAGGCGTATGCGCCCGCGCGCCGACCCTCACCCGAATTCACGGACCGACCCGAGGACACAGATCATGTGTGCCGACACGCCTGACTACAAAGACACGCTGAACCTGCCCGAAACCGACTTTCCGATGCGCGCCGGCCTGCCCAAGCGCGAGCCCGGCTGGCTGGAGCGGTGGGAAAAGATCGGCGTCTACGACCGCCTGCGCGCGGGCGCGGGCAACCGCCCGCCCTTCATCCTGCACGATGGCCCGCCCTATGCGAACGGCCACCTGCATATCGGCCACGCGCTGAACAAGATCCTGAAAGACATGGTGGTCCGGTCGCAGCAGATGATGGGCCGCGACAGCCGCTACGTGCCCGGCTGGGACTGCCACGGCCTGCCGATCGAGTGGAAGATCGAGCAGAGCTACCGCGAGAAGGGGCTCGACAAGGACAAGGTCGACGTCGTCGAGTTCCGCCGGGAATGCCGCGAGTTCGCCGAGGGCTGGATCGACGTCCAGCGCGACGAGTTCAAGCGGCTGGGCGTGACCGGCAAGTGGGACGCGCCGTACCTGACGATGGACTTCCACGCCGAGCGGGTGATCGCCGAGGAGTTCCAGACCTTCCTGATGAACGGCACGCTCTACCAGGGGTCCAAGCCGGTGATGTGGTCGCCGGTGGAAAAGACCGCGCTGGCCGAGGCCGAGGTGGAATACCACGACCACCAGAGCCACACGATCTGGGTGAAGTTCCGCGCCGTGAAGGGCGGCGACGCCGATTTCGACCTGGGCGACGAGGGCGGCGACTATGACGGGCCGAACCAGGCGCTGCTGGCCTCGCAGTTGCAGGGCGCCTATGTCGTGATCTGGACGACCACGCCCTGGACCATCCCGCAGAACCGCGCGATCTGCTTCGGGCCGGAGATCTCCTATGGCCTCTACGAGGTGACCGGCCGGCCCGAGGAATGCTGGGCGCGGATCGGCGAGCGCTACATCATGGCGGATTCGCTGGCCGAGCAGACGATGAGCCAGGCGCGGCTGGACGACAGCATGTACCGCCGGCTGCGCGATGTCTCGGCCGAGGAACTGTCGCGGCTGACCTGCGCGCATCCGCTGCAGGGCGCCGAAGGCGCGGAGGGCGAGTGGGACTACGACGTGCCGCTGCTGCCGGGCGATCACGTGACCGAGGAGGCGGGCACCGGCTTTGTCCACACCGCGCCCAGCCACGGGGCGGACGACTACGAGATCGGGCGCAAGTACGGCCTGCCGATGACCTACAACGTGTTGGAGGATTCGAGCTTCCGCGCCGACCTGCCGTTCTTCGGCGGGGCGCTGATCTTCGATCACAAGGGCAAGGAGAAGGACGCCAACAAGCGGGTGATCGACAAGCTCGTGGAGGTCGGCGCGCTGCTGGCGCGCGGGCGGCTGAAGCATTCCTATCCGCATTCCTGGCGGTCGAAGGCGCCGGTGATCTTCCGCAACACGCCGCAATGGTTCGCCGCCATCGACCGCGAGGTCGGCGACGGGCAGGACACCTATGGCAAGACGATCCGGCAGCGGGCGCTGACCTCGATCGACGAGCTGGTGACATGGACGCCGCGGACCGGGCGCAATCGCATTCATTCGATGATCGAGGCGCGGCCGGACTGGGTGCTGTCGCGCCAGCGGGCCTGGGGCGTGCCGCTGACCTGCTTCGTGAAGACGGGCGCAAAACCGGACGATCCGGACTTTCTGCTGCGCGATTTTACGGTCAACCAGCGGATCCTTGATGCTTTCGAACAAGAGGGCGCCGACGCCTGGTACAAGCCGGGCGCCAAGGAGCGGTTCCTGGACGGCGTCGTGAACCCCGACGAGTACGAGCAGGTTTTCGACATTCTCGATGTCTGGTTCGACAGCGGCTCGACCCATGCCTTCGTGCTGCGCGACCGCGCGGACGGGGCGGAGGACGGCATCGCCGACCTCTACCTCGAAGGCACCGACCAGCACCGGGGCTGGTTCCACTCGTCCATGCTGCAGGCCTGCGGCACCAAGGGCCGGGCGCCCTATCGCGGCGTGCTGACCCACGGGTTCACGCTGGACGAGAAGGGCAACAAGATGTCCAAGTCGCTGGGCAACACCATCGTCCCCGAGGAGGTGGTGAAGCAGTACGGCGCCGACATCCTGCGGCTCTGGGTGGCGCAGACGGACTATACCGGCGACCAGCGGATCGGGCCGGAAATCCTGAAGGGCGTGGCGGACAGCTACCGCCGCCTGCGCAACACGATGCGCTTCCTGCTGGGCAACCTCGCCGGGTTCTCCGAGGGCGAGCGCGTCGCCGCCCAGGACATGCCGGAGCTGGAGCGCTGGGTGCTGCACCGGATGGCGGAGCTGGATGCGCGGGTGCGCGCGGGATATGACGCCTACGACTTCCAGGGCGTGTTCCGGGCGCTGTTCGACTTCGCGACCGGCGACCTGTCGTCCTTCTATTTCGACATCCGCAAGGACGCGTTCTACTGCGACGCCGACGATTCCCTGCGGCGGCGGGCGGCGCGGACGGTGCTGGACCTGCTGTTCCACCGGCTGACCACCTGGCTGGCGCCGATCCTGGTCTTCACCATGGAAGAGGTATGGCTGGAGCGGTTCCCCGGCGACGAGTCCTCGGTGCATCTGGTGGATATCCCCGAGACGCCGGCGGAGTGGCTGGACGACGCGCTGGCGGCGAAATGGGCCGGTATCCGGCGGGTGCGCCGGGTGGTGACGGCGGCGCTGGAAATCCAGCGGCGCGACAAGGTGATCGGCGCCTCGCTGGAGGCGGCGCCGGTGGTCCATATCCGCGACGCCGAGGTGCTGAAGGCCGCGAGATCGGTGCATTTCGAGGATATCTGCATCACCTCGGCCATCTGGCTGACCGGCGATCCGATGCCGTCCGAGGCGTTCCGCCTGCCCGAGGTGGAAGGCGTCGGCGTCGTCTTCGAGACGGCCGAGGGCGAGAAGTGCCAGCGCTGCTGGAAGATCCTGCCGGAGGTGGGCAGCCAGTCGCATCCCGGCGTCTGCAGCCGCTGCGACGACGCGCTGGGCTGAGCCGCGGGCCGGGCACGTCTTCAGAAAACGGGCGGGGCGGGCACAGTTGCCCGCCCCTTTTTCGCCGTACGGTTGGCCGAAGCGCACGGCCGTTATCCTGTGCCGTGCCGCATTGCCCGAAACACCGCATCGAACGCACGTCGATCCACCTCCGCGGAGGGCGGCCGACCGCATTGCCGCGGGGACGCGGACAATTTGTCCCGCATTCGCGGCGCCGAAAAGCTGCACGACGCCCCGGAATGTGCTATCCTTCCTTGTCGATGCAAATGCAATGGCCCCAGGAGCCGCCGATGGATATTCAGCGCCATATCGCGCACGCCCCGCGCACCCAGGATCTGGGCCGCGGAGTCGCCGCCCTGACTCAGCCCTGCGTCGGCTGTACCGATTGCCGCGGCCTCTGCCAGACGCTGATCGAGCTGATGACGCTGCCCGAGGTGATCGTGGACCGCCGGGCCGTCTGAGCGGGCCTTCCACCCGCGCAAAACCATCGACGCCAAAGAAAAAGGGCCGCCCGCTGCGGGACGGCCCTTTTCTCGTCGACGACCCGGCTCAGCCGATGATCTTGTTCAGCGTCTCAGACGGCCGCATCACGGCCGAGGTCTTCGCGTCGTCCGGGTGATAGTAGCCGCCCAGGTCAACCGCCTTGCCCTGCGCCGCCGCAAGCTCGGACACGATCGTGTCGGCGTTCGCCTCCAGCTGCTCGGCATAGGGCTTGAACCGGCCGGCGAGGTCGGGGTCGTCGGTCTGTCCGGCCAGCGCCTTCGCCCAGTAAAGCGCGAACCAGAAGTGGCTGTCGCGGTTGTCCGGCTCGCCCACCTTGCGGCTGGGCGAGCGGTCGTTGTCCAGGATGCCCTGCGTCGCCGCGTCGGCGGCCTTGCCCAGGATGCGCGCGGTGCGGTTGTCCTTGGTCTCGCCCAGGAACGCCAAGCTCTCGGCCAGCGCGCAGAACTCGCCCAGCGAGTCCCAGCGCAGGTGGTTTTCCTCCACCAGCTGCTGCACGTGCTTGGGCGCCGAGCCGCCGGCGCCAGTCTCGAACAGCCCGCCGCCATTCATCAGCTTGACGATCGACAGCATCTTGGCCGAGGTCCCCAGCTCCAGGATCGGGAACAGGTCGGTCAGGTAGTCGCGCAGCACGTTGCCGGTGATCGCGATGGAGTTCTCGCCCTTGCGGATCGTCTCCAGCGACGCCCGCGTCGCCTCGCGCGGGGCCATGATCTTGAACTTGTCGGCCACGCCTTCCCGCTCCAGGATCGGCTTCACGTACTCGATCAGCCGCGCGTCGTGCGCGCGGTTCGCGTCCAGCCAGAAGATCGCCTCGCAGCCCATCGCCTTCTGCCGCTCGATCGCCAGCTTCACCCAGTCCTCGATCGGCGCCTTGCGGGCCGAGGACGACCGCCAGATGTCGCGCTCTTCCACGTGATGCTCGTGCAGGACATCGCCGTTGGCCGCGATCATCCGCACCGTGCCCGCCGCGGGGATCTCGAAGGTGGTGGGGTGGCTGCCGTATTCCTCGGCCTTCTGCGCCATCAGACCGACGTTCTGCACCGTGCCGCAGGTGGCCGGGTCCAGTGCGCCGGTTTCCTTGAAGTACTTGATCGTCTCGTCATAGACCGGCGCGTAAGAGCTGTCGGGGATCACGCAGTTCACGTCGTGCTGCTTGTTGTCCGGGCCCCAGCCCTTGCCGCCGGCGCGGATGACCGCAGGCATCGAGGCGTCGATGATCACGTCCGAGGGGACGTGCAGGTTGGTGATCCCCTTGTCGGAATTCACCATGTACATCGGCGGCCGCTCGGCCATGCACGCTTCGACCGCCTTTTCGATCTCCGCCCGCTCGGGCATCTCGGCGACGCGGGCCATCATGTCGCCGATGCCGGCATTGGGGCTGACGCCCGCGGCCTTCAGCTTGTCGCCGTACTTTTCGAAGACGGGCTTGAGGAACTCCTTCACCGCGTGGCCGAAGATGATCGGGTCGGAGACCTTCATCATCGTCGCCTTCATGTGCAGCGAAAACAGGATGCCCGCCTGCTTGGTCAGCGCGATCTGCTCGGCCAGGAAGCCGTCGAGCGCGGTGGCCGACATGAAGGTCGCGTCCACCACGGTGCCGGCGGGCAGGTCGACGCCCTCCTTCAGCACGGTCTGGGTGCCGTCGGCGGCGGTGTGGACGATCCTGGCCTTGCCGGCCTGCGCCTCGTCCAGCGTCACGGACTTCTCGTTGGAGTAGAAGTCGTTGGCCGACATCGAGGAGACGTGCGTCTTGCTGTCCGCGCTCCATTCGCCCATCGAATGCGGGTTCGCCTGGGCGTAGTTCTTCACCGCCTGCGCGGCGCGGCGGTCGGAGTTGCCCTCGCGCAGCACCGGGTTCACGGCCGAGCCCTTGATCGCGTCATAGCGCGCGCGGATCTGCTTTTCCTCGTCGGTGGACGGCTCGTAGGGGTAGTCGGGCAGGGCGTATCCCTGGCCCTGCAGTTCCTTGATCGCGGCGGTCAGCTGCGGCTCCGAGGCCGAGATGTTCGGCAGCTTGATGACGTTCGCCTCGGGCGTCTTCACCCATTCGCCCAGCCAGGCGAGGTCGTCGGACTGCTTCTGATCCTCGGTCAGGTGGTCGGGGAAGGCCGCCAGGATGCGCCCGGCCAGCGAGATGTCGCGGGTCTGAACGTCGACTTCGGCGGCCTCGGCAAAGAACCGGATGATCGGCAGGAAGGAGGCGCTGGCCAGCTCCGGCGCTTCGTCTACCGTGGTATACACAAT
Source organism: Psychromarinibacter sediminicola (assembly GCF_029168335.1). GTDB lineage: Bacteria > Pseudomonadota > Alphaproteobacteria > Rhodobacterales > Rhodobacteraceae > Psychromarinibacter > Psychromarinibacter sediminicola. The sequence continues at coordinate 63,810 of NZ_JARGYC010000006.1, read as the reverse complement.
GTCGGGTTGCTTTGCGTCGGCCATCTTGTCGGTGCCCCTCTCTGTCCGGTTGAATCCTCGGGCGGGCGCGGAAACGGCCCGGCGTGCCCGCAGCGCGGGTCGAGTTTCGCCTAGACGATGCGGGGGCGGTAATCAACCGGACAAAGCGGCGTGAATTGCCGCAGCGTCCGCTGGTCGGAGGCCCGTCAGGGCGGGGCAGGAAACAGCGGCTTGCCGTTCTTGCGGTGGCGCAGGATCAGCCGGGCAAGCCGGCCGCGCCCCGCCTGGATCGGACGGGCGGCCTCGGACGGGCGCTCGACCGGGGCGTCGGGGAAAAGCCGGGCGATCTCGTCGCGGGCCTCCGGCGGCAGCGCGCGCAGCGCCTCTCGTCCGCGCAGCATGGATTCGGTGGCCGCGCCCTCGGCCAGTATGATCTCGTGCCGGTCGAGCAGAAGGTGGTGGTAGGTCACGCCGCCGGCCCCTGTCAGCTGCTCGACCCCTGCAAGCCCCGTGAGCTTGACGGCGGGCACGAGCACCTCGCGGCAGCCGAACATTCGCGCCGCGATGGGCGAGGACAGAAGGATCCGGTGCTGCGGCGAGACAGTCAGGGCGCGGTGCGGGCGGCCGGCGGCCAGCGCGCCGGGCGCAAAGCGGACCGGCGCCAGATGCGGATGCGCCCGAAGATCCCGCGCCGTCAGCACCGCCCGCCCGGTCCAGCGCACCGGCTGCGCGCCGCGATCCATCGTCTGCACGACCTGCCCGGGCGGCAGCCGCTCCACCGGCCGCGTCCCGCCCGGGACTGCTATCCGCGTGCCGGCGGCGAAGCAGACCGCCGAGATGGCGTTGTCCACATCGAGGTTGATCCTGACATCGTCGCCGGCCGGGTCCCAGTCGAGCGCATGGGTGGTGATCGAGGTGATCGGCGGAAGGTCGCCCCCGGCCGCGGTGTCGTCGACGGCCATGAAATATCGCACCGCGCCGCCGTTCGTCGGCGTGGCGACGATGAACACCACCTCCGTGGCTCCGCCGTCGCCGGTGAGGGTGAGCGAAGTTCCGTCGGCGAAGGCCAGGTCGACTCCGCCGGTGCCGGGTACCACGAGTTCGATGCTGTAGGCCGTGTCGCCGATCGTCAGAACGCCGCCACCCGAGGCGGTCTCGTTCAGCTCGACGATCTCGCCCGGCGGGTTGTCGCCGTCGCCGGAATAGACGGCGTCGTCCACGACGCCCAGGATCTCCCCGCCCCCGTCCGGGCCGGGGGTGTAGGTCCGGTCGCTGCCGATCGAGGACAGCTCGATGAGGTCGGGTATCAGGGTCATGGCCCGGGCCGGTCTAGGCGACCCGGGTTAAGAAACGGCTTACGCCGGCGGGCGGGCGGCGCGCTTCGCCGTCAGGACCCGCCACGCCAGGCCGGCTGCGTCGGCACGAACAGCCCCAGCGTGTCGCCCACGGCCAGCGCGCCGGGCCGTTCCACCCAGGCGGTGACGCCGCGGCGGCTCTCGGCGGCGGGCTTGAACCCCTTGCCGTGGCCGGGATGCACGCGCTCGATCTCCTTCGCGGGGAACTGGCAGGGGCCGTTCTCCAGGTCGACGGTCAGCGTCGCGCCGGAGGGCGCCTGCAGCCGCGCGCCCGGCGGCACGTGGCTGAAATCGGGAATGCCCTCGACGACCATCGAGGCGCCGAGAAGCGCCGGGTCCAGCGTCTCCAGCCCGATGGCGGCGGCGATCTCGGCCAGTTCCTCCGCCGAGAGGATCGAGATCTGCCGCGTGTTGCGGATCTCGGTGCCCTTCGGGTGCAGCATGGTGAAACGCGAACAGGCGGGCCGCGTCGCGCCGCCGTGGCATTCGCCCGCGAACCCGTCGAACATGGCCTCGATGCGTTCCACCGGGTCGGCCAAGAGGCTGTCGTCGCGGTCCTTCACCCGGCCGAGCCAGGTGATGCGGGCGGAATGGTCGGTGCGGACGAGCGCGGGCATGGGCGAAAACCTCCGGGTCGGATTGCGCGTGCAGAATGGCGACCGTTTCGGGGGAAGGCAATCAATCGGACGGGGCGCCCGTTATCGGAGTTTTTGTAAAACTCCGGCCCGGATTGTTGCAAACAATCCGATCCGTTTTCTTTCCAAGAAAACGGTGCCGGTCAAGGAAAAACCCCCGCGCCGGGGCGCGGGGGCTCTTCCTGTCAGGTGGGTTCCGGCTCCATCCCGCCGCTGTCGCCCGAGGGCCGCGGCTTGGGCTTGGTCTTGGGGATCGCCGTGACCGAGGCGGTGCCGCCGGTCGTGTGGTCGTCCTCGTCGTCGCCGCGGTTCAGCGGCTCGCCCGCGATCACCTTGGTGATCTCGTCGCCGGTCAGCGTCTCGTATTCCAGCAGCCCCTGGGCCAGCCGGTGCAGATCCTCGTTCTTCTCGGTGAGGATGCGCTTGGCCGTGTCGTAGCCCTCGTCGATGAATTCCTTCACCTTGGCGTCGATGCGCTGCTGCATGTCGTCGGAGTGATTGGTGCCGGCGCCGTAGGGGCCCAGGTAGGATTGCTGCTCGTTGGCATAATCCACGTAGCCCAGCTCTTCGGCGAAGCCGAACTGCGTCACCATCGCGCGCGCGATCTTCGACACCTGCTGGATGTCCGAGGCCGCGCCGGAGGTCACGTTCTCCTTGCCGAAGATCAGCTCCTCGGCGACGCGCCCGCCCATCGCCATGGCGATCTTGGACTTGTACTTGGTCAGCGTCACCGACAGCTGGTCGCGCTCGGGCAGCGCCAGGACCAGGCCCAGTGCCCGGCCGCGCGGGATGATCGTCGCCTTGTGGATCGGGTCGTGCTGCGGCACGTTCAGGCCGACGATGGCGTGGCCCGCCTCGTGATAGGCGGTCAGCTTCTTCTCGTCGTCGGTCATGACCATGGAGCGGCGCTCCGAGCCCATCATGACCTTGTCCTTGGCGTTCTCGAAGTCCTCCATCGTGACGAACCGCCGGCCCACGCGGGCGGCCATCAGCGCCGCCTCGTTCACCAGGTTCGCCAGATCCGCGCCCGAGAAGCCCGGCGTGCCGCGCGCGATGATGCGCAGATCCACATCGGGGCCCAGCGGCACCTTGCGGGCATGGACGCCCAGGATCTTGTCGCGGCCGCGCACGTCGGGGTTGGGCACCTGCACCTGCCGGTCGAACCGGCCGGGGCGCAGCAGCGCGGGGTCCAGCACGTCGGGGCGGTTCGTCGCCGCGACGATGATGATGCCTTCGTTCGACTCGAAGCCGTCCATCTCGACCAGAAGCTGGTTCAGCGTCTGCTCGCGCTCGTCGTTGCCGCCGCCATAGCCCACGCCGCGCGAGCGGCCGACGGCGTCGATCTCGTCGATGAACACGATGCAGGGGGCGTTCTTCTTCGCCTGCTCGAACATGTCGCGCACGCGGGACGCACCCACGCCCACGAACATCTCGACAAAGTCGGAGCCCGAGATGGTGAAGAACGGCACGCCCGCCTCGCCGGCCACGGCGCGGGCCAGCAGGGTCTTACCGGTACCCGGCGGGCCGACCAGCAGCGCGCCTTTCGGGATCTTGCCGCCCAGACGCGAGAATTTCTGCGGGTTGCGCAGGAATTCCACGATCTCTTCGAGGTCGTCCTTCGCCTCGTCGATGCCGGCGACGTCGTCGAAGGTCACGCGGCCCTGCTTTTCGGTCAGCAGCTTGGCCTTGGACTTGCCGAAGCCCATCGCGCCGCCGCGGCCGCCGCCCTGCATCCGGTTCATGAAATAGATCCAGACGCCGATCAGCAGCAGGAAGGGCAGGAAGGTCATCAGGATCGTCTGGAAGCCCGACTGCTCCTGCGGCTTCGCGGTGACGGTCACGTCGTTCTCGATCAGCATGCCGGTCACATCGGCGTCATCGGGCCGGATCGTGCTGTAGTCCTGGCCGTCGGCGCCGCGGAACAGGATGCGTTCGCCGTCGATGGTGACCGAGGCGACATTGTCGTTCTCGACCCGCTGCACGAAGTCGGAATAGCTGATCGACCGGGTGGTCATGGTCGACTGACCGCCCGAGAACAGGTTGAACAGCGCAAGGATCAGCAGGAATAGTACGACCCAAAACGCGATATTTCTGGCGTTGCCCAAGGAAAACTCCTCCAAGTCTGGCTCTCGCGGCGCCCCGCGGGCCTGCCTGCTTAAAATAGGGAACGGGGCGGGATCTTCAACGCTATAACACCGATGCGACGAATTCGCAGCGGGTTTCGTCCAGTTCCGCCGTCCAGCCGGCCGGCATGCCCGCCAATGGGGCGGAAATCAGCGCGTTTCCGCGCCACACGGAGGGCGAGGCGAGAAGCGTCGGCCGCGGCAGGCCGGTCGTACGGCGGTTGGGACATTGTGACACGGCCTCGCCCAGGGCGCGGACCTCCAGCTCCGGCGCGTGCGGCCCGGTCAGCCGCCAGCGCCCGTCCCACAGCGCGTCGGCGGGGCCGGCGAGATCCTTCACGGCGTTCCATTCCCGGGTGATCCGCAAGCGGCCGTCGGGCGCGTGCGAGACATGGCAGCCGCAGATCGTATGGCTCTCCTGCCGCGCCAGCGCCGCGCGCAGGTTCGTCAGGCTCGATTCGCGCGGGGGATAGTCCGCGCCCGACACGAAGATCAAAGCCGCGACCAGCAGGCGCCGGTCGATCTCGGCCGGCACCGGCGGGTCCGGCGCGCGGTCGAGCAGCACGTCGCCGCGGTCGACCCGGACGCATCGCGGCGCCTCGATCCGGGCATAGTGCTGCAGCGCGTCGCGCGCCGCCGCCATGTTGTCGGCCACCCGGCCCAGCGTGCCGGCGTCGATCCCCAGCGGAGTCAGAACCTCGACGATCTGCCGGGTCCGCGCCCGGTCATAGCGAAGGTCCGCATTCGTCGGGTCGTCGCACCACGCGATGCCCCGACTTTTCAGATAGGCGCGCAGGTCGGTGCGGCGGATGTCCAGAAGCGGGCGCAGCCAGGACAGGCCGTGCAGCTCGAAGCGCGCCCGCATCGTGGCCAGCCCGTCGATGCCCGACGCCCGCGCCAGCCGCATCAGGAAGGTCTCCGCCACGTCGTCGGCGGTATGGCCCAGCGCGACCGCGCCGATCCCCCGGCGCCCGGCCCAATCCGCGATCAGCCGGTATCGCGCCGCCCGCGCGTTGGCCATCAGGTTGCCGCGCTCGCCGCCGCCGTCCCAGCGCAGGGTCTCGTGCGGCACGCCCCAGCGGGCACAGAGCGCGGCCACATGCGCGGCCTCGTCGCGCGCCTCGGGCCGCAGACCGTGGTCCACCGTCACCGCCTCCAGCGGCACGCCCGGCCCCGTCACAGTCATCAGCAGATCCAGAAGCGCCAGCGAGTCGCCGCCGCCGGAGACGGCGACGCCCAGCCGCGACGGAGCGTTCGGGGCGATGCGGCCGGCGACCCGACCCCGCAGCCGCTCGGCGAGCGGCGGCTCGTGGCTCACTGACAGCCCAGCGTCTGCGCCTGGGTCGCCGCCTCTGCCGCCTGCGGTGTGCCGGGGAAACGCGCGCCGACCTGGCGCAGCATCACGCAGCCCTCCTCCGCCTGGCCCAGCGAATTCAGCGCCAGCCCCAGCTTCAGCAGGGCCTGCGGCGCCCGCGGCCCCTCGGGGCGGCCGGAAAAGGCGTCGAGATAGGCGCGGGCCGCCGGCGCGGTCTGGCCGGACTGCGACAGCGCCTCGCCGCGCAGGAAATGCGCCTCGGCGTTCAGCGGGCCGCCGGGATAGGTCTCGGTGAAGGCGCGGAACATCTGCGCGGCCTGGCCGTACTCGCCGGCGTCGTAGGCGGCCTTGGCGCGGTCGAAATCCGCCTGCTCGCCCATCGCCATCTCGGCCCCGTCGCCCGTGCCGGTGTCGTCCCCGGCCGGCGGCAGAACCTCGATCGGCGCGATCTCTTCCTCGGCCACGTCGCCGCCCAGCGTCGGCGTCTCGCCCAGATCGGCGATGTCGCAGTCGGCCTCCAGCTCGCACAGCCGGAACTCCAGGTCGCCGACGCGGTTGGTGCCGTCCTCGACGATGCGGTTGACCCGCAGCTCCATCGCCTCGGCCTCGGCGGTCAGGCGTTGCAGCTCGGCCTCGATCCGGTCCATCCGCTCCAGCGCGGTCGCACCGCCGACGGCCACCTCTGGCGCACCGGTGGTCGACAGCTGCCGCTTCAGCCGCTGCAATTCCACATACAGCACCGACAGCTCCTGGCGGATGTCGGCCAGGGTCTGCTCCTGCCCCGACTGCGCCGCGACGGGCCCCGCCGGCGCCGCCAGCGCCACGGCCAGGACCAGGGCCTTCACACCACCGCGCATCGCCGCCTCAGCTCACGCCGCCGGCGGTGACCACCGTCACCGCGCGCCGGTTCTTCTGATAGCACGCTTCCTCGGAACAGATCTCGATGGGCCGCTCCTTGCCGTAGCTGATCGTGGTGATCCGGTTCGCCGACACCCCGCGCGAGATCAGGTATTCCCGCACCGCGTTCGCCCGCCGCTCGCCGAGGTTGAAGTTGTAGACCCGCGTGCCCTGCTCGTCGGCGTGGCCCTCGATCTTGGCGTTGTATTCGGGGTTGTCGATCAGCCAGGTCGCCTGGCGGTCCAGCACGCCCTGCGCCGCGGGGGTCAGGCTGCTCTGGTCCACCTCGAACAGAACGCGGTCGCCGATCGCCTCGCTGAAATAGGCGGGCGAGGCGGGGTTCGACGGGTCGTTCAGCCCGCCGGTGCTGTCATAGGCGTCGGGGTCGGTGATCCCGCCGTTCGGGCCGGCCCCGTCGCCGCCGAAGCGGTCGGGGTTGGAACAGGCGCCGAGCGCGATCAGGGCCAGCGCGCCGATGGCAATGCGGAAGGGGGTCATCTGGTCATGCCTCTTTGGGTCATTGTCGCTCGATGCCGGCAGTCTAGCACCATCGCGGCGGTTTGGGAACGAAGCGTCATTGCAGCAGCGGCGACCACGTCGGATCGGAGGCCGCCGTCTCCAGCGGGACGCGGCGCAGGTTGCGCCCGGTGATGTCGACGGAATAGAGCGACGGCTGCCCCGAGGCGCCCTGGCTCTCGCGGGTGAACATGATCACGCGGCCGTTGGGCGACCAGGTCGGGCTTTCGTCCAGGAAGGACGCCGTCAGCAGGCGTTCTTCGGACCCGTCGGTCCGCATCACGCCGATATGGAACCGGCCCTTGTTCTGTTTCACGAAGGCGATCATGTCGCCCCGCGGCGACCACACGGGCGCGCCGTAGCGTCCCGCGCCCGAGCTGATCCGCCGCGCCTCGCCGCCGCCCGCGGGCATCACATAGAGCTGCTGGCTGCCCGAGCGGTCGCTTTCGAACACGATGAAGCGGCCGTCGGGCGACACGCTGGGCGAGGTCTCGATCGACGGTGCGCTGGTCAGCTGCCGCGTCGCGCCGGTCTGAAGGTTCAGCTCGTAGAGGTCCGAGTTGCCGCCGCGCGCCAGCGAGTAGATCACCTTGTTGCCGTCGGGGGTAAAGGAGGGCCCCACCGACATCGCGCCGGCCTCCTGTTCCAGCACCCGGCGCTCGACGGTGTCGACGTCCAGGATGTGGATGCGCGGGCTGCCGGTCTCGTAGCTGGTGTAGAGCACCCGCTTACCGTCGGGCGAAAACCGCGGCGCCAGCACCAGGTTGCCGCTGTCGGTCAGGTATTCCACGTTCGCGCCGTCGTAATCCATGATCGCCAGCCGCGTGCGCCGGGCGTCCTTCGGCCCGCTGGAGGCGACGAACACGACGCGGCTGTCGAAATAGGCGCCCTCGCCGGTGATCCGGGAATAGACCGCGTCGGCCACCTTGTGCGCCATCCGCCGCCAGCTGTCCTGGCTGGCCGCGAATTGCAGTCCGTCGCCCAGCTGGTTCTCGGCGAACACGTCGAACAGGCGGAACTTCACGATCACCCGGCCGTCATTCGTGGTCTGCACCGCCCCGGTGATCAGCGCCTGCGCGTTGATCGCCTTCCAGTCGGAATACTGCACCGGGCTCTGAAAGCTGGTGACGTCCGAGATATAGGCGTCGCGCGGGATCTCGCGGAACAGCCCCGTGCCGGTCAGGTCGGCCGAGACCACGCGGGTGATCTGCCGCGCCATCTCGGCGGCGCCGGGATTTTCCGGGACGAATTGCGGGATCGCGAAGGGCAGAGGCTCGATCACGCCCTCGGTGATCTCGATCCGGAGCGGCCCGCGCTCCTGCGCGGCGGCGGGACCGGCGGCGGCCAGGCCCAGGGCAAGGGTCAGGATCAAAAGGCGGATCATGCGTGAAATACCCTCTCGATTGTCACGTCACTGGCGCGGAGCGGCGGCTCGCAGGGGTTCGAGGCCACCATATGGCGCGGCGGGACGGTTTATCTACCGTTAATGGAGTCGTTCGGTTCGCGGGTGCGAGTGCGACGACGGGGCGAAAGATGGCCTTGCCCATGCACCGTGCCCCGTAGGAAGACATCGCGGACCCTTTCATTGCCGGTGCGCTCCCTCGGGATCGAAGGTCATCTCGATTCTCTTCCAATGTGGGTATTTCTCTTCCGGCAGCGGGAAGCCCCGCGCCCCGCACCGAATGATCGCGCGGCGCGCGGCCTCGAAGGCGATACGCTCGGCCTCGCCGCCAGGGGTTTCCGAGCTCACAAGCCGGATCGAGCCGTTATCCGGTGTCCCGTCCCGGCGCATGTCGACGGAAACCACCACCGTCGTCTGTCTCGTCCCCGAGGGAGAGGCCCCGAGGGTCCAGCACTGCTGCACCGCAAGTCCGAGCGCCTCAATGACCGCGGGCGAGAGCGGCGGCGCGGGCTGGGCCAGGTCGACCGGAAGGCCGGCCTCGCCCGGTTCGGGGCCGAGGCGTTGACCCTCTGCCCCCGATGGGGTGACAAGACCGGACAGCAGGGCGGTCAGCAATGCCGATACGACGCGCCCCCTCATCTCAGCCGCATCCCCTCGGGGTTGAAGGTCATCTCGATCTCTTGCCAGTAGCCGTACTTTTCCTCCGGCAGCGGGAAGCCGCGCGCGCCGCAGCGGATGATCGCGCGTCGCGCCGCCTCGAAGGCGATGCGCTCGCCCTCGCTGCCGACATTGTTCGACGCCACCAGCCGGATCGAGCCCGTGTCCGGTGTCCCGTCGCGGTTCATGTCGACCGAGACCACCACCGTCGTCTGCAGCGCCTCGGTCGAGGAGGAGCCGAGGTTCCAGCATTGCTGCACCGCCACGCGCAGCGCCTCTTCCTCGCCGCGCGTCATCGGTGGGCCGGCGGGCGTGGCACTGGCGGCCGGGGCCCCGTCCTCGTTCGCCTCGGCCACGGCGCCGGCGATGGCCTCGGCCAGCTGGTCCTCCTCGGGCGCCTCCGAGGGCGCGTCGTCCGGCGCGTCGTCTGGCGCGTCGGGCTCGGCCACCTCCACCGGGCCTTCGACCGCCTCGGTCTCGGGCGCGGGGGCCGGAGCGGCGGGCCGCGCCCGCGGCACGGGCGAGCGGTCCGGCGCGCCCGAGGGCGTCTCCGCCTCGGTCACGATCTCGGTCGTCGCCTCTTCCGGCGCGGCGTCGGGCTGTTCTTCGGCGACCTGGTCGGTGTCGGCCTCCTCGTCCACGCGGGGCGCGGGCGTGTCGGCGATCTCGGGCGAATCCTGCGTCTCCGGCACCGGGTCCGGCGCCACGCGCGGGGCCGCGTCCGGCTGCGGCTCCTCGGCCACCTCGGGCTCGGGCGGGGCAGGCGGCTCGGCCGGCGGGGCGACCTCTTCGGGCGGCTCGACCACATCGGGTTCCGGCGCCGGCGGGGTCTCGGGTTCCACCGGCACATCCTCGGGCATCTCCGGCGCCTCGGCGAGCGGCGGTTCCGCCTGCTCGGGCGGCTCCTCCGGCCGCGGCGCCGGCGGCGGCGACGCCTCAACCTCCGGCTCGGCCGGCTCCGGCGGCGTCTCCTCGACCTCGGGGGCGGCGGTCTCCGCCTCCGGCGCCTCCTCGGCCACCTCCGGCCGGCTCAGCGCCGCGAACTCCTCCGACGAGATGATCGACACGTCCGCGACCGAGAATTCCGGTTCCTCCGGCGCCGGCTGCAACAGCCCGCCGAAGGCCAGCCACGCCAGCAAAAGCCCGTGGCCCGTGCCCGATATGACCGTCCCCGTGTCCAATGTCCTCAGCCGCCCGCGTCGTCCAGCGACGGCCCGCCGGTATCCGTCACCAGCCCGATGTTGCGGAACCCGCCGGCGTTCAGCGCGCCCATCACCTCGGCGACCCGGGCATAGGGTATCCGGCCGTCGGCGCGCAGGAAGATCTTGTCGCTCACCCGCTCGGCGGCGATGGCCCGCAGCCGGCCGATCAGCTGATCCCGCGCGATCTCGGTCGTCTGGATCATCAGCGTGCCCTCGTCGGTGATCGTCACCGTCAGCGGCTCTTCCTGGTCGACGGGCAGCGCCTCGGCCGCCGTCTCGGGCAGCTCGATCGGCACGCCCACGGTCAGAAGCGGCGCCGACACCATGAAGATGATCAGAAGCACCAGCATCACGTCGACGAAGGGCGTCACGTTGATCTCGGACATCGCGCGCGCGTTGCCCCGGCGGCGCCGGTCGCGCCCGCGCCGCTTGGCCCCGCCGCCGTTCTTGACGACCCCGGCCCCCATCAGGCCGCGTCCAGCTGCCGCGACAGGATGGTCGAGAACTCGTCGGCGAAGCTCTCGTAATTCGCCACGATGGCGTCGGAATCCGACGACAGCTTGTTATAGGCCACCACCGCCGGGATCGCGGCCAGAAGCCCCAGCCCCGTCGCCAGCAGCGCCTCGGCGATCCCCGGCGCGACCACGGCGAGCGAGGTGTTCTGCTGCCCCGCGATCTCGATGAACGAGCGCATGATGCCCCAGACGGTGCCGAACAGCCCCACGAAGGGCGCCGTCGACCCCACCGTCGCCAGGAACGGCAGGCCCCGGTTCAGGTCCTCGGCTTCCTTGGCGATGGCCACGTCCATCGACCGGTCGATCCGGCTCTGCGCGCCGGCGATCAGCGCGCCGTCCTGCCGGTGCGAGCGCCGCCATTCCAGCATCCCGGCCGCGAAGATCCGCTCCGACGCGCCGTCCGGCGTCGGGCCCAGCGTGTCGTAGAGCTCGTCCAGCGGCTCGCCCGACCAGAAAACGGCGTCGAACGCCTCCGCCTCGCGCCGCGCCGCGCGGTAGGTGATGATCTTTCGGATGATGATGGCCCAGGCCCAGAACGAGGCGGCCAGCAGCAGAAGCATCACCAACTGCACGACAAACGACGCACGCCAGAACAGCGCGAAAAAGGAGAAATCGGCTTCCATTGGTCCTGCTCTTTTCGTCGGCCCGGCTTGCGCGGGCTCTTCTTGCCCACGTGTCTACCGGATTTCGCCCCCAAAAGCCAAGAAAAGCCGTATTGGAAACACAAAGACCCGTGATCAGCCGACCACTCGGCGAATCTCTGCCGGCATCCGTCCCGGCCGGCCCGATTCCGTGAGCACCACCAGCGTCACGCGCGCCGAGAAAAGCACCTCTTCCCCGCGCGTTACGTCCTGTCGCAGGACCAGCCGGGCGGCCGTCCGCTCTACCGGCTCTGTAACAACGATCACCTCGTCGTCGAAGCGGGCGGGCCGGAGGTAATCCGCCTCCACCCGCCGCACGGCAAAGACCAGCCCCTGCCGCTTTAGCTCGCTCTGGTCGATCCCCAACTTGCGCACCCATTCGCTGCGCGCGCGCTCGATGAACTTCAGGTAATTGGCGTAATAGACGATCCCGGCCAGATCGGTGTCCTCGTAATAGACCCGGACCGGAAATCGGTGGCTCATTCCGCCTGCTCCTGCCGCCTCAGCACCGACAGCTGGAACGCCTGCCGGTTGCCCTTGGGCGTGACATGCACGTGCCGGCCGCGTTCGGCAAGCCGGAACCGCCCCGGCAGATGCGCCTCGACCTCGGCCGCCAGCGTGTCCGGGCTGTAGCGCCGCACCGGCAGGCCCGAGCATGTCTCCGGCCCGTCCTCGGCAAAGGTCATGAGAATGGCGGCGCCGTCCGGGTCCAGCGCGGCGTCCAGCGCTCGCAGGTAGCCCGCGCGCTGCGCCGCGTCGGTCAGGAAATGGAACACCGCCCGGTCGTGCCACAGCCCGTAGCGCCGGTCCGGCACCCAGCCGGTGACATCCGCCGCGATCCAGTCGACCTGCGCCGCCGCCGCGCCCATCCGCGCCCGGCTGGCCGCCAGCGCTTCCGGCGACAGATCCAGCACCGTCACCGGCCCGACCCCGCGCGCCACCAGCGCCTCCGCAAGCCGCGATGCGCCGCCGCCCACGTCGATCACCGGCCGGCCCGGCACGGCATGCCGCGCGATCAGCTCCAGCGACAGCGTCGGCGTCGCCTCGAACCAGGTCAGCCGGTCCTCCGCCCGCGCCCGATAAACCGCGTCCCAATGCGCCGTGCCGCCCGCTGCGCCGTCCGTGTCCATGCCCGTCTCCTTCCCCCGGCGGGCGCCGCCGTCAGCGGGGCGCCCCCTGCGGGAGATAGGCATCGGATGCGATAGTTTGAATACGTCGGCGCGCATCGGCCCGGCGACGCAAGACCCGGCCGTCAGAACCCCGCGACCTCGTAGGTCACCAGCGCCTCGCCGCGGAACGGGGTGCGGATCTGGAAATAGGCCTCCTCCGGCGTCGGCGCGTCCATGATCTCCGGCATTCGCGTGTCGAACCCGTAGAGCGCGAAGAACGACGTCCGCACCCGGAACCTCACGCGCCCGGGCGCGACCTCCAGGATCTCGATGCCCTCCTCCACGTGGCTGCTCGGCGTCTGTGCCTCGATGCGCCAGTGCTCCACCGACAGGCCGGGCACCGGGAACCCGTCATGCGAGAAGGACTCGACCCGAGCCTGCAGCTCGGCCGGGCTCATGCCGGAATGCACCGGCCCGCTCAAATGCAGCGTCGTCGGCCAGGCCCCGCCATAGGCGTGGATATTGACGATCCGCCTCTCCCCGCCGTCGGCCAGGGACACGACCTTGTCCTCGTAGACCGCGGTGGCGTTGACCGTCCGCACCTGGAAGCCGTCCTCCGGCATCCCGTCCAGCCACGCCTGCGCCGCTGCCTCGGCGGCGCGCTTGTCCTCCATCGTCGGGCAGTCGTCGTCGCATTGCGTCTTCCAGTACGGCTCGTCGCCGTTTTCGGACTGCGCCAAAGCCGTGCCCGCGGCAAGGCCGGCCAGGGCGGCGCCGAGCAGGAGGGGGCGAAACGGGAAGCGGGGCATGGAAAGGTCTCCGACGTTTGGCAGGTCCGGCGCAGCCTGCATGAGTCGCCGCCTTGCGTCCAACGCCGTGTGCGGACGCAAGGGTCGTGAGGGGAGGGTCGGGGCGTCCGGCGCCTTCGTGTGACGGGGCAGCGGTGGCGCATCCTTCAGGGGTCGGCCTGCGGCGCGCTTCGACCTCTCAGGGATAAAATTCCTTATTTCAAAGACTTACGGACGTCCCGCGATTGCGTTTGACAGTTTTGGTATAATACCTTAACAACTGGTATAACACCTTAATACCTAAATGCGCAGATCGGGAATTCGGACGGATATGAAGCGGCGGAAGTTGTCAGACGATGTCCGGCTCAGGCTGGAAGAGATGATCCGGGACGAGATCTATCCCGAGGGCAGCCACCTGCCGTCGGAACGCGACCTGATGGAACTCTTCGATGTCGGGCGGCCGTCGATCCGCGAGGCCCTGTTCTCTCTCGAACGCATGGGGCTCGTCCGGATTCACACCGGCGAACGTCCGCGCGTCACGCGCCCGACGATGCGGGACATGATGTCGGCGCTCGCCGGCACCGCGAACCTCCTGCTCGACCAGCCCAGCGGGGTGGAGCATTTCGAACAGGCCCGCGAGTTCCTCGAGGTCAGCGTCGCGCATCACGCGGCGCGCCACGCCACGCCGGACCAGATCGCCGCCCTGGAAGCCGCGCTGGAGGATAACGAACGCGCAATTCCGCGCGCCAGGGCCTTCGCCATCACCGATGTCGCATTCCACCGGGTGCTGACGGAGATACCCGGCAATCCGATTTTCGTGGCGATGCACGAGGCGATCGTCGACTGGATGATCAACCGGCGCACCCTGCCGTCCGCGGCAGAGCAGGGCAATCGGCAGTCCTTCGCGGGGCATCAGAGGATCGTCGATGCGATACGCCGCCGCGAGCCCGAAGCCGCCGCGGATGCGATGCGCGATCACCTGGAACATGCGCAGCGGCGGTTCAATCAGAAAAGGACTACCCAACAGGAGGAGACGACATGAAACATTTTGCACTCGGAGGGGTGTTGGCCATCGGCCTCGCCATGCCGGTCCTGGCGCAGGATCAGATAACGCTCAGGCTCGGCATGCAGGGGACCGAAGGCGACCCTCAGCACCAGGGCGTGGTCGAGGCCGCGCGCGTGCTGGAAGAAAGCTCGGACGGGCGCATCACGCTGGAGATCTTCCCCAACTCGCAGCTCGGCAACTTCACCGAGATGATGGAACAGCTGAAGCTCGGCGAGCTGGACTTCACGCTGAACCCCTTCGGCGGCATGAACCCCTGGGTCGAACGCGCCATTGTCGCGGATACGCCCTATGTCGCACAGGACTTCGAGCACCTGCAGGCGATGATCGCCTCCGACTGGGGGCAGAGCATCCAGGACGAGCTTCGCAGCGAGCACGGGCTGCTGATCATCGACGACTGGTATTTCGGGACGCGCCACACCACGTCGAACGCGGCGATCGAGAGTGCCGCGGACTTCGACGGGATGCGCCTGCGGGTTCCGAACTCTGCGCCGCTCTTGTCATGGGCGCGGGCGATGGGGGCCAGCCCGACGCCGGTGGCCTTCGCCGAGGTCTACCTGGCGCTGCAGACCAACCAGGTCGACGGGCAGGAGAACCCGCTGCCGACCATCGACTCGATGGGGTTCATGGAGGTGCAGTCGCATCTCGCCCTGACCGGACACCTCGTGCAGGATCAGGCCATCATCGCCTCGGCGGCGACCTGGGACACGCTCAGCGAAGAGGACAAGGCGCTGGTGACGGCGGCCTTCGAAGCCGGTGGCGACGTGAACGACCGGGTCGTCCGCGAGCGCGAGGCGAGCCTCATCGCCGACTTCGAGGCCGAGGGCGCCACCGTGACAGAGCCGGATCGCGCGGCCCTGAGCGAACTGATGGCGTCAGTCTATGCCGACCTCGACGAGCGCTTCGGCGACGGCACGGTCGCCTCCCTGACCGGGCTTGCCGGTGACTGACCCGAAGGCGCCCGCCGCACCCGGCGGGCGCCGAACCGCCGATCGGCACCGAGCAGCTTCCGGGACGACGTCAGAGCCATGTCCATGAACGGGATCGCACATAGGATCCTGCGCGCGGAACAGACGATGGGCATGCTTCTTCTGGCCCTGGTGTTCCTGTCGATCGCGCTTCAGATCATCACCCGCTTCGTCCTGCGCGACCCGCTGTTCTGGACCGAGGAGGCCGCGCGGTATCTCTATGTCTGGATGGTCGCCATCGGCAGTGCCGACGTGGTCCGGTCGAGGTCGCATATCACCATGGACGTCTTCTACATGCTCCTGCCGGTCCGCCTGCGCCTGGCGCTGCAGCTGGTGTTTCACGTCGCGATCTTCGGCTGCCTCGCGGTGCTGGCGTGGTACGGGACGCTCGGCACGATGCGGGCCCACAGCGTGATGTCCGTGGCCCTGCGCGTGCCGGAGTCGCTGCTGTACGGCGCGCTGCCCGTCGGTGCCGTGCTGATGGCCCTGCGCGTCGCCTTCATTTTCACCCAGGACGTCGTCGCGCTGATCCGCGGCGAGGTCGAAGACACCGGCGAGGCCGCCTGATGCCGACGCTCTTCGCAGGCTGGTTCGCCCTGCTGCTGGCCGGAATGCCGGTCGCCTTCACGCTGATCGTCGCCTCGGTGATCTACATGCTGGTGAACGGCATGGGGATCAACTTCGCGGCGCAGCGCATGGTCGCGGGGCTGAACTCCTTCCCGCTGCTCGCGGTGCCGTTCTTCATCCTCACCGCGCAGCTGATGAACATCTCCGGCGTCACCGAGCGGATATTCGACTTCGCCAAGTCGCTCGTCGGGCACATCACCGGCGGGCTGGGCCACGTCAACGTCCTGGCGAGCCTGCTGTTCTCGGGCATGTCCGGCTCGGCGGTCGCCGATGCGGCGGGGCTGGGCCAGCTGGAGATCAAGGCGATGCGGGATGCCGGCTACGACGACCGGTTCGCGGGTTCCCTGACCGCCGCCTCGGCGATCATCGGCCCGCTGGTTCCGCCCTCCATCCCGCTGGTGATCTACGGGGTCATCGCCAGCACCTCGATCGGCGGCCTGTTCCTGGGCGGTATCGTGCCCGGCCTGATCTGCGCCCTGACGCTGATGGTGACGGTGTATATCATCGCCCGGCGCCGGGGGTATCCGAAAGAGCCGCGGCCGCCCCTGCGGCAGATCGGCAAGGTCTTCCTGCGCGCGCTCGTTCCGCTGATGACGCCGTTCATCATCATCGGCGGCATCTTCGGCGGCATCTTCTCGCCCACCGAGGCGGCGGTGGTCGCGGCGAGCTACGCGCTGTTTCTCGGCTTCGTGGTCTATGGTGAACTGACGCTGGCCAAGCTGGCCGAGGCGATGCGCGACACCGTGATCTACACCTCGGCCGTCGGCCTCTTGATCATGGGGGTCTCGCTGTTCGGCTACATCATGGCGCGCGAGCAGGTGCCGCAGGAATTCGCGCAGTTCTTCCTGTCGTTCTCGGAAAGCCCCGTGGCCTTCCTGCTGATCGTAAGCCTGATGCTGATCCTGCTTGGGACATTCGTCGATACGCTCGCGATCCTGCTCCTGATCGTTCCGGTGCTGGTGCCGGCGGCCCGAAGCTATGGCATCGACCCGATCCATTTCGGGATCGTGGTGGTCTTCAATCTCATGGTCGGCATCCTGACCCCGCCGATGGGGGTCGCGCTGTTCGTCGTGTCGTCGGTGGCGCGGATCCCCTTCCGGGATCTGGCGATCGGCGTTCTGCCGTTCCTGTTGCCGCTGTTCGTCGTTCTCCTCCTGCTCATCTTCTTCCCCTCCCTGGTCACGTATCTGCCGCGAACGCTGATGTGAGCCGGGCATAACGGAAAGCGATCATGGCACTCAGACCCGGCATATATACCTCGCTCCTGACGCCCTTCGCCGCGGACGAGTCGATCGACGTTGACGCGGCCCTGCGCCTGATCGACCTCCAGCAGGAACATGGCGTGGACGGGCTGTATGTGGGGGGCAGTTCCGGGGAGGCGATGCTTCAGTCGCGCACCGAACGGGCGGACTACCTGACGGCCGTGTCCGAGGCCGCGGGCGGCAGGTTCGAGCTGATCGCCCATGTCGGCGCCGCCTCGACGGCGGATGTCCTGGCCCTGGCCGAGACCGCGGCAGAGTCCGGCTATGCCGCGGTGTCGGCAATCTCGCCCTTCTACTACCCGTTCTCCCGGTCCGAGGTGATCGCCCACTATTGCGAGATCGCCGACGCCGCCGCGCTGCCGCTGGTGATCTACAATTTCCCGGCGATCTCGGCCGCGTTCACCATGGACGAGTTCAAGCTTCTGCTCTCGCATCCGAACATCGCCGGGCTCAAGCACACCTCGTCGGACATGTATCAGCTCGAACGGATCCGCACCGCGTTCCCCGAAACCGTGGTCTATAACGGCTATGACGAGATGTTCGTCGCCGGCATGGCCAGCGGCGCGCAGGGCGGGATCGGGACGACCTACAACTTCATGGGCGATCTCTTCATGCGGCTCGCCTCCGAGATCCGGGCGGACCGGATGGACGAGGCACGCCGGCTTCAGCGCATCGCGAACACGGCCATCGACGGTCTGATCAGGGTCGGGGTGATGCCCGGCGCCAAGGCGATCCTGGAGCTGATGGGCGTCGGGATCGGCCAGTGCCGCCGGCCGTTCCGGAAACTGGTGCAAGGCGACCGCGAGGTGCTGGCCGCGGCGATCCGCCCACTCCTCGACTGGAGGGCCGAGGGGTGAGCGCGGGGCCGGAGCGTCCGACCGGCATCTGGGGGACGGTCCTGCTGCCGGTCACGGCGGCGGGCGAGATCGACTGCGACGCGCTCGACGAGGAGGTCCGGCTGCTCTGCGACAGCGGGGTCGCGGGGATCTACACGAACGGGACGGCGGGCGAATTCCACCTCCAGACCGAGGCGGAGTTCGATCGGGTGACGGAACTCGTCGCGCGCCGGGCCGTCGACGCGAAGATGCCGTTCCAGATCGGCGTCAGCCACCCCAACCCGCGGGTGTCGCGGGACCGGCTGGCGCGCATCCGCACCGTCGGCGCCTCGGGCGCGCAGTTCATCCTGCCGGACTGGTGGCCGCATTCGATGGCGGAGCTGGCGCGCTTCGCGGAGGGCATGCAGGAGGCGGCCGACGGGCTGTCCCTGATCCTCTACAACCCGCCCCATGCGAAGATCCGGCTTTCCCTGTCGGAGATCGCCGAGCTGCGCCGGATCGCGCCGGGTATCGTCGGCGCGAAGCTTCCCGGCGGAGATGCGGACTGGTATAAGGACCGTCGCGAGCGCCTCCCCGATTTCTCGGTCTTCGTGCCGGGGCACACGGTGGCGTTCGGACGCCCCCTCGGCGCGGACGGCGCCTATTCCAACGTCGCCTGCCTGTCGCCGCGCGCCGCCGGTCGGATCTGGACCCTCGCGGAAAGCGCTCCGGCGCGGGCCGTCGAACACGAGGCCCGTGTCCGCGCGTTCCTGGACAGATACGTCGTCCCCCTCGTCACGCAATGCGGCGTGTCCAACGCGGCGCTCGACAAGATGTTGGCGGTGCTAGGCGGCTGGGCGCCGGTCGGGCGGTACATGCTCTGGCCGCATCTCGCCTGCCCGCAGGACGCCATCGACCGGGCCATGCCGGACGCCCGGGCGCTCGTTCAGACGGTGCTCGCCGATGTGGCCTGAACCGCGCGGCGCCTTTCGGCCCGGCGGGCGACAGCGGACACCGAATGCCGGCGTAGAAGGAAAGGGTAGGACATGAAACTCGGCCTCGGCCTCTACAAGCACATGCTGACGGCGGAGAACTACGCGTTCGCCCGGCAATGCGGCGCGACCCACATCGTGGCGCACCTGACCGACTACTTCGCCGACGGCCCCCGGCTCCCCGGACAGACCGCGATGGGCTGGGGCGTCACCCGGGGCGACAGATCGGTCTGGTCGCGCGACACCCTGGCCCGGCTCAAATCCGAGATGAACGCCGCCGGCCTGGAATTCGCCGCGATCGAGAACTTCGATCCCGGCCTCTGGTACGACGTGCCGCTCGGCGGGCCGCGCCGCGACGCGCAGCTCGATTTCATCGCGCAGATCATCCGCAACATGGGCGCCGTCGGCATCCCGGTCATGGGCTACAACTTCTCCATCGCCGGCGTCGCGGGATGGAGCGCGGGGGCCTTCGCCCGGGGCGGGGCCACCAGCGTCGGCTTCGTCGAGTCCGATGCCCTGGGCCTGGACCCGATCCCGAACGGGATGATCTGGAACATGGTCTACGACCCGGAGGCGCCGGAGGGCACGATACCGCCCGTCGACCACGAGACGCTCTGGGCCAACCTGCACGCCTTCCACGACGCGATCCTTCCCGTCGCGGAGGCGGCGGGTGTGCAGCTGGCGGCCCACCCCGACGATCCCCCGATGCCGACGATGCGCGGGCACGCGCGGCTGGTCTGGCAGCCGCGGTTCTACGACAAGATGTTTGCCGACAACCCGTCCCGCGCGAACCGCGCCGAACTGTGCATCGGCTCGCTCTCGGAGATGTCCGAAGGCGACATCTACGCCGATGTCGACCGCTGGAGCCGCGACGGCCGCGTGGGCTATGTCCACCTGCGCAACGTCCGCGGCAAGGTGCCGGAGTATCACGAGGTCTTCATCGACGAGGGCGACGTCGACATCCCCAGGATCCTGTCGATCCTGAACCGCAACGGCTTCGACGGCACGGTGATCCCCGACCACACCCCGCAGGTCACCTGCGACGCGCCCTGGCACGCGGGGATGGCCTTCGCGCTCGGCTACATGCGGGCAGAGATCGACCGGCTGGGCCGGCCCGCATGAGACTGCCCGGCAAACGCGCCATTATCACCGGATCGTCGCGCGGCATCGGCGCCGGGATCGCGCAGGAACTGGTGGCCGAAGGCGCCCGGGTGGTGATCAACACGCACGACCCGGCCGAAATGCCGGCCGCCGAGGCGCTGACGGCGCGCCTCGACGCGGCCGCCGGCGCCGGCACGGCCCATGCGATCCGCGCCGACATCTCGGTCCCCGACCAGGCCGAACGACTGATCCGGACCGGTGCCGACCGGCTCGGCGGCCTCGACATCCTGATCCACAACGCGGGCGTGGAAAGCACCGTCGCCGCCATGGACCTCGACCTCGCCGAGTGGGACCGGGTGATGAACACCAATCTGCGCGGCGGCTTCGTCTGCGCTCGCGCCGCCGCCCGCCGGATGGTGGCCGACGGCCGGGGCGGCGTGATCCTGTTCACCTCGTCGATCCACGAGTCGGTCTCCCGCCTCGGCCTGACGCACTACGCCGTCAGCAAGGCGGGGCTGCGCATGCTCGGCAAGGCCCTGGCCCTGGAATGGGCCGAACACGGCATCCGCGTGCTCGGCATCGCCCCGGGCGCCATCGAGACCGACGCGAACGCCGCCGAGATCGCCGCCTTCGGCAAGCACAGGTTCGAGGACTGGATTCCCCTGTCCCGCCTCGGACGCGCCGCGGATGTCGCGAAGGTCGCGGCCTTTCTCGTCTCCGACGACGCCGGCTACATCACCGGCACCACGCTCGAAATCGACGGGGGCTATGTGCTGAACCTCGTCCGCTACGATCCGCGAAAGGGCTGAGACCATGTCCGACTGGACCACCGATACCGAACTTTTCGCGCTGATGCGGACCGAGCTGTTCTCGGCCGTGATCGGCGACGTGATGGACAGGATGGGGCTGCGCCACCAGTTCCTGCCACCCTACCTGGCGGTTCTCGACCGCCGGATGATCATCGCCGGGCGGGCGATGACCGTGCTGGAGGCGGACGTGTTCGACGAGGCGACGGACGGCGCCAGGACCCCCCTGATGGCCAAACCCTTCGGGCTGATGTTCGAGGCGCTCGACAGCCTCGGACCCGACGACGTCTATATCTGCACCGGCGCGTCGCCGGACTACGCGCTCTGGGGCGGCCTGATGTCGACCCGCGCGCTGCACCTGAAGGCCGCGGGCGCGGTGCTCGACGGCTACGTGCGCGACAGCAACGAGATCCTCGAACTGGGCCTGCCGGTGGCCGCCCGCGGCTGCTATGCGCAGGATCAGGCGCCGCGCGGCAAGGTGCTCGACTACAACGTGCCCCTCGCCATCGGGCGGGTCCGGGTCGAGCCGGGCGACATCGTCTTCGGCGATTGCGACGGCGTGCTCTGCGTGCCCCGGGACCGCGAGCGCGAGGTCGTTGCGGCGGCGCTCGACAAGGTGCGCGGCGAAAGCGCCGTGCGCAAGGCGCTGCAGGAGGGGATGAGCACGGTCGAGGCGTTCGAGACCTTCGGGATCATGTGAATGGACCTGATCGTCGGCACCTATACCCGTCCCATCGCGGGCATGGCGGGCAACGGCGCCGGGATCTACCGCGTCCCTTTCGACGGCGGGACCGGCGCGTTCGGCCCGCCCGACCTGCTTGCCGACTGCGTGAACCCCTCCTCGCTGGTCCTGTCGCCCTGCGGCGTTGTCCTGATGGCGGGCCGCGAAGTCTTCGCCGATCACGGCCCCGCCGTGGTGTCGTTCCGCGTCTCGGCCGATGGCGGGCTGACCCCGCTGTCGCACATGCCGCTCGACGGTCAGCTCCCCTGCCATCTGGCCTTCGACCCGGCGCAGCGGCGCCTGGCCTCTGCCCAGTACTGGACCGGCGATGTCGCGATCTGCCCGGTCGCGGCGGGCGTGTTGCAGCCGCCGCGCTATCTCCGGCGCACGGGCCGCGGGCCGAATGCCGCCCGCCAGGAGGGCCCGCACGCGCATTGTGTCGCCTTCTCCGACGGCGGCGAGGTCCTGCATCTCGCCGATCTCGGGACGGACAGCCTCGTCAGCCACCGGCTCGCACCGGATGGCCGCGCGGTCGAAACCGCCGAGCTGCGCCTGCCCGCCGGATCCGGCCCGCGCCACATCGCGCTGAACCGCGCGGCCACCCGCGCCTGGGTCGTCTGCGAGTTGGACGAGACGCTCGCGCTGCTGGAGCGCGCCGGGCTCGGCTGGACCCTCTCGCGCGTCCGGCCGGGATTCGAGGTGCCACGCGGTACGGACGGCGCCGCCGCGGCCATCCGGCTCTCGCATGACGCGCGGCATGTCTACATCTCCGGCCGCAGGCAATCCTCCATCGCCGCGTTCTCCGGCGACGGGCAGCTGATCGGCCGGTTCGACACCGGCGGGCAGGGGCCGCGCGAGTTCATCGTGACGCCCGACGACGGCTGGATCGTCGTGGCCAACCAGACGAGCGACACGCTGACGAGCCTGAGGCGCGAGGCTGCGACCGGCCGGCTGGCGCTGACCGACAACGCCTGCGCCATCGGCAGCCCGGCCAGCATCGTGGTCGATGATCGGCGGGATCGCCGCGCCGCGCCGTCGCGGCGCTGATCCGCGAAGCACCGGCCGGGCCTCCGAACCGACCACGGCCGCGCTGCCGGTCAACGGGTCAGCGCCCGCCCCCCATCCGCGCATAGAGCCGCAGCGCGTGGCTCGGGTCGTCCGCCACCGCCGGCATCACCGGGTCGTAGCCCGCCCGGATGACATCCGCGATCTCCGGCCGCAGGATCACCCGCTCTCCGGCGACGGCCAGCGGCGAGCGCTCGGCAAAGGCGGTGTCCGACCACAACAGCACCGTGCGCGCCACCTGGTCCAGCGCCAGCGTCTCCGCCGGCATCTCCGACAGGGCGTCGTCCATCCTGAGGAACACGAAGGCGGCCTTGATCGCGCCGTCCGCATCGAAGCGGAACACCCGGTACTGGTTCGCGTCGTCGGCCGACAGCCGCGCCACCAGCGGCTCCAGCCCGTCGATCATCCGGCCGAGATCCGGCACCTCCAGAAGTTCCCCCCAGTCGCGGAAGAAGAACACCATCAGGTTGGCGCCCAGCTCCGGGTCGGTCTCGGCCATCTTGTGGCCGGCCAGCGCCACCACCGCCTCGCAAGCGCCCTTGACGACCTGCAGCGTCTCGTCGGTCACACCGAACACGATCGGCGCGATCGGCCGGCCCCAGCGCGCGAACAGATAGGCCCCGTCCGACCGGGTGAAAAGCGCCTGCACCTCCTCCGGCGTCATGCCCGGACCGTCCGCGGTTCTGTTAGCGGTATCTGTAGGAATATCATGCACTTGACACCCCGTCCAACCTCGGACACCCCTGGACACCTACCGCGCCCGCCCCTGCTGCGAAACCCCGCCCCGGCTTCTTCTGGTCCGAAATATCCCCGCCGGAGGCAAGCCCCGCAGGGGGCTTCATTCGAACAGGTCCGACGTCCCCGCCGGCCGCGGCGCGGCCAGCCCCAGATGCGCCCAGGCCTTGCTCGCCAGCATCCGCCCCCGCGGCGTCCGCTGGATCAGCCCCTGCTGCAGCAGGAACGGCTCGATCACCTCCTCCAGCGCGTCGCGGCTCTCCGACAGCGCCGCCGACAGGGTCTCCACCCCCACCGGTCCGCCGCCGTAATTCTCGGCGATCATCTCCAGGTATCGCCGGTCCGCCCCGTCGAGACCCAGGTGATCCACCCCCAGCCGCGTCAGCGCCCCGTCCGCGATCTCCTGCGTCAGCCGCCCATCGCCCTCCACCACGGCGAAATCCACGACCCGGCGTAGCAGCCGCCCGGCGATCCGCGGCGTCCCCCGGGCCCGCTTGGCGATCTCGGCGACGCCTTCCGGCTCCGCCTCGACCCCCAGCATCCGCGCACCGCGCGCCACGATCTCGCCCAGCTCGCCGGCCGAGTAGAACTGCAGCCGCACGGGAATCCCGAACCGGTCCCGCAGCGGCGTCGTCAACAGCCCCAGCCGCGTCGTCGCCCCCACCAGTGTGAAGGGCTGCAGCTCGATCCGGACGGTCCGCGCCGCCGGCCCCTCCCCGATCACCAGGTCCAGCTCGAAATCCTCCAGCGCCGGATACAGCACCTCCTCGACCACCGGGTTCAGCCGGTGGATCTCGTCGATGAACAGCACGTCGCGGGCTTCCAGGTTGGTCAGGATCGCCGCCAGGTCGCCCGCCTTCGCCAGCACCGGGCCGGAGGTCATCCGGAAGTTCACCCCCAGCTCCCGCGCGATGATCTGCGCCAGCGTCGTCTTCCCCAGCCCCGGCGGGCCGAAGAACAGCGCGTGGTCCATCGCCTCGCCCCGCTTGCGGGCGCTCTCGATGAAGACCTTCAGGTTCGCCCGCGCCTCCGCCTGGCCGATGAACTCGTCCAGCATCTGCGGCCGCAGCGCCCGGTCCACATCCTCGGGCCGCCGCTCGGGGCGCAGGGTCGGGTCCGGCTCGGTCATCGCGTCACTCCTTCGGCGCCAGCAGGCGGAGCGCGGCGCGGATCAGGGCGGCGGTCTCGGTCTCGCTTTGCGCCGCCTCGGCGACCGCGCCGGCCGCCTCGCCGGGGCCGTAGCCCAGGTTCGACAGGGCGCTCAAGGCCTCGGCCTGCGCCGCCGCGCTGCCCTCGGACCGGGGCGGGGCAGGGCGCGGGGCCGGGCCGGCGGGAGCGGCGGCGGCGCCGGGCTCGATCACCTCGGCCGGGGCCGCGGGCTCGGCTGGCAGGGCGCCGCCCATCGCCATGACCGCCGGGGCCTTGTCCTTCAGCTCGTTCACCACGCGCTGGGCGATCTTCGGGCCGACGCCCGGCGCCGCCTTGATCGCGGTCCAGTCGCCCAGCGAGATCGCCCGGCCCACGCCCTCGGGCCCGAGCGCGCCGAGGATCGCCATCGACGCCTTCGCGCCGATCCCCTGTACCGTCATCAGCAGGCGATGCCACTCCTTCTCCACCGGCGAGGTGAAGCCGAAGAGCTGCAACAGGTCCTCGCGCACCAGAAGGTCGGTATAGAGCGCCACCGCCTCGCCGGGGCCGGGCAGGGCGGCCATGGTCCGGTCGGAGACATGCACGACATAGCCGACGCCGCCCACGTCGATCAGCACGTGGTCCGGCCCGCGATAGTCGAGCCGCCCCGCCAGCCGCCCGATCATGCGACGCCCCGCGCCGCCCGGCCGCCGCGCGCGCCCCGCAGCGCCGCCTCCAGCCGGCCGGCCGTTTGCGCGTGATGGGCGTGACACAGCGCGATGGCCAGCGCGTCGGCCGCGTCCGGCCCGGCGATCTCGATCCCCGGAAGCTGCATGCGCACCATATGATCCACCTGCCGCTTGTCGGCGTGGCCGACCCCCACCACCGTCTTCTTCACCGTGTTGGGCGCGTATTCGCCCACCGGCAGCCCGGCCTGCGCCGGGACCAGCATGGCAATGCCGCGCGCCTGGCCCAGCTTCAGCGTGCCGGCGCCGTCCTTGTTGACGAAGGTCTGTTCCACGGCGGCGCTGGCCGGGGCGAAGCGCGCCACGATCTCGCTGAGCTGCGCGTGAAGGCTGAGCAGCCGGGCGGGCAGGTCGGCGCCCTCGGACCGGCAGACGCCGTTCGCGACATGGCCGAATCGCGTGCCCGACACCTCGATCACGCCCCAGCCCATGGCCCGAAGACCGGGGTCGATCCCCAAAACGCGCATTCGCCTCACCTGCCCGATCAATTGTTTGAAACAACTTAGCACGAAACGCGAACATCCGCCAAGCCCGCCCCGCCAGGCCGCGTCGCGGAAATGCCACGAACCTTGGCCGTTCGCGCCATCTCCGGGTTCGGATGCGACATTCCATCGCCGCCGATCATCGCTTTGATGACGGCCGTTCATAGAATGCCGAAGTTATGCGCAATTTGCATAGAACCCATGCAAATTCCCGTCTTGCCAGCGTCATTTCGGCTCTCTAGGTGCGCCGCACGACGCCAGGACCGCGCCGCTACCGAAACGCCCATTGAAGGAAGACACCAATGGCTCTCTACGACTCCGCCCGCCCGTCGGTCGTCGGCCACGCTCCGCGTCCGAACGGCCTGTTTGGTCAATTCGTCGGCATGTACGCCGCCTGGAATGGCAACAACGCCCAGCCGATCGGCTACGGCCGCACGACGCCGCGCAGCCAGGGCCTGTTCGCCGACCTCGTCGGCCGCCTTGCCGCCTGGAACGATGCGCGTGTGACCCGCAACGCGCTGACCCGGCTCAGCGACCACGAACTGGACGATCTCGGCCTGACCCGGAACGACATCGACGTCATCGCCCGCCGGGCCCGTTACTGACCCTGCCACCGCTCAAGGCAGAAGGGCCGCGTCCCAGCCCGGGAGGCGGCCCTTTTCTTTTGCGGTCGCGGTCTCTGGTCAGAGCGCGAAGCGGATCATGTCGGCGATGTAGAGCGTCACCGGGTCCAGCGCCATCGCCTTGCCGGCCAGCCGTTCCAGGAGCGCGCCATCGGCCAGCGCCTCCATCTTCGCGGTATAGGCGAGGGCGCCCATCTGCAGAAACAGGAAGAGGCGGAAGGCGAAGACCGCCAGCGCGAACTGAACGAACTTGGCCACCGGCAGTTTGCGGCGGTGCGGCTTGCGGCGCGCGAGTTCAAGCCCGTCGTGATTGAAGCTCTGGACCGAGCTACTTCGTGCAGGGGCGAATCTGGCGGTTTTCATCAGTGTAACAGCCTGACTGGTTATCTCGTTGTCTCTGTTCGGTCCGAGGGGGCGCGATCGAACGGGGTGAAATTCGTGCCGAAATGGGGCGACATTGTGGCGGGAAATGGCGATCTGCCGATTTCGTGCCTTATTTGAACTAAAGTATAGGCTCGCCCGAAATTGCCGTGAAACAATGAAAAGATGACGTCGCGTTCTGTTTCTGCCCGCACGGGAAATCCACGATTCGTCCGGGGGCGGCCGGCGGGGCGTTGGAAAAAGGACCGCGTCGCATCCGCGGCGCGGCCCAGTTTGAACGAAGAGAGTCGTCGAGAATTCCCACGATCAGCCCCGCGGCGGTCGCGCCGCGATCGTCGCGCGCCTTGGCTCCGGACCTGCGCCAAGCGCGAAAAGCGCGAGCGTGGCGGTCACGAGGGTCAGGGCGCTGGCGGCGGTCATGTCGGCGATCTTGTCCTTGGGGCGTCTCGTAAGGGGCATGATTTGACCCGAATGTGTCAGCAATTGGGCGCTTTGACGGGATTGGCAGGAAATCGCCCTATTTCTCTGCGGCGCGGGTCAGCGTCAGCGTCGTCCAGTCGACGATGTCGGTGCGGTCGTCCAGAGCGAAACCCGCGTCGCGATACACGGCGATCACCTCGTCGGCCTGCGGCGTCAGGATGCCCGACAGGATCACGGTGCCGCCCGGCGCGGTGGCCGCCGCGATCTCCGGCGCCAGCATGATCAGCGGGCCCTTCAGGATGTTGGCGAAGACGAGGTCGAAGGGCGCGGCGGCGGCGAGCGCGGGATGGTCGAGCCCCGCGGCCTCGTGGCATTCCACGGCGCCCGCCATGCCGTTCGCGGCGAGGTTCGCCTCGGCCACCTCCACCGCGACCGGGTCGATGTCGCTGGCCAGCACCTGCGCCCCGGGCCACACGCGCGCCGCGGCCATCGCCAGGACGGCGGTGCCGCAGCCCAGGTCCAGCACGCGGCCCGGCGTCAGCCCCGCATCGACCAGCCGGTCGAGCGCCCTGAGGCAGCCCAGCGTGGTGCCGTGGTGGCCGGTGCCGAAGGCCATGGCGGCCTCGATCAGCAGCGCGATGGACCCTTCGGGCACGCGGTCGGCGTCGTGGCTGCCGTAGACGAAGAAGCGCCCGGCCTCCACCGGCGCCAGCTCGCGCCGGACCTTGGCGACCCAGTCAGTTTCCGGCAGTTCGGACACCACGAATTCTCCCGCGCCGAAGGTGGCGGAGAGCAGGGAGAGGCCGATCGGGTCGGGGGTTTCGGTGAAATAACCGCCGACTTCCCAGAGGCCCGAGCCGTCCTCGATCTCGAAGACACCGACACCGGTCGGTTCGGGGTCGAGGCTCTCCATCGCCTCGCCGAGCGCCTCGGCGCGGTCGCGGCCTTTCAGGGTGGTCAGTGCGGTGAACGTGGTCATGGCGCCCTATAGCGGGCTTGCCGGGACGCCTGCAACTGGGTTCCGGACGCCGGAACGGCGCCCGGACAGAGGATCACACGGCCACCCCGACCGGGCAGGTCACGCCGGTGCCGCCCAGCCCGCAATAGCCGCCGGGGGTCTTGGCGAGGTACTGCTGGTGGTAGTCCTCGGCGAAGTAGAATTCGGGCGCGGGCAGGATCTCGGTGGTGATCTCGCCATAGCCCGCCTGTTTCAACCGCGGGGCGAAGGCGGCCTTCGTCCGCTCGGCCGCCGCGCGCTGGTCCTCGGTGAACGTATAGATGCCGGAGCGGTACTGCGTGCCGATGTCGTTGCCCTGGCGCATCCCCTGCGTCGGGTCGTGGCCCTCCCAGAAGGTGCGCAGCAGCTCGTCGTAGGAGATGACGGAGGGGTCGTAGACCACGCGCACCACCTCGTTATGGCCGGTCCGGCCGGTGCAGACCTCTTCGTAGGTCGGGTTCGGGGTATGGCCGCCGGCATAGCCCGCGGCGGTGTTCCAGACGCCGTCGCGCTTCCAGAACATCCGCTCGACGCCCCAGAAACAGCCCATGCCGAAGATCGCCTCTTCCATGCCCTCGGGGACCGGCGCCTTCAGCGGGCGGTCGAACACGTAATGGGTCTCGGCCGTGGGGATCGGCGTCTCCCGCCCGGGCAGGGCGTCGCCAGGGGCGACCATCTCGGCCTTGTTGCGCTTCAGCATGAACATCGCGTCTCTCCCTTTGTCCTGGGCAGGATATAGGGGCTGGGGCGGTGGTCTACCACCTGTTGCCGTCCCGGGCGCGCAACAGGATTTTCCAGAAAATCCTGCCACGTCAAAATCTTCCAGAAGATTTTGCCGGCCACGATCTTCTGGAAGATCGTGCGCCGCCGGGCCTATTCCGCCGGGGCGGCGGTCAGACGGTCCTGGAACACGGTCTCGTGTCCCGGCGCCGGGTGGCGCGGGACCATCAGCGCGAGCGCCAGCGAGGTCGCCGCCATGGCGGCGGCCAGGATGAACACCCCGCCCGGCGACACGATCCACAGGTAGCCCAGCAGCGCCGGCAGGAACACCGCCGCGATGTGGTTGATGGTGAAGGCCACGGCGGCGGTGGGCGCGATATCGCCGGGATCGGCGATCTTCTGGAAGTAGGTGCGCAGCGCGATGACCAGCAGGTAGAACACGTGGTCCAGCACGTAGAGCGCCGCGGCCAGCACCACGCCCCAGCCGAACCAGTAGATGCCGCCATAGGCCAGGAAGATGCAGATCAGCCCGGCATATTCGAAGATCAGCGCCCGCCGCTCGCCCCAGAGTGTCACCGCCCGGCCCATCAGCGGGGCCGCCACCATGTTGGCGACGAAGTTGATCAGGAACAGCGCCGTGACCTCGTGCACCTCGAAGCCGAAGCGCTCGACCATCATGAAGGCGGCGAAGACCACGAAGATCTGCCGCCGCGCGCCCGACATGAACTGCAGCGCGTAGTACAGCCAGTAGCGCCGGCGCAGCACCATCCTCTTGGACTGCGGGTGCGGCGCCTCGAATTGCGGGTAGGCCAGCAGGCAAAGCACCGCGATGGCCGCCGTGATCCCGCCCGAGGTCAGGTAGACGAAGCTGTAGGACAGATCGAACGTCTTCCACGTCACCACCAGCAGCCCGTAGGCCAGAAGCGACGCGGCCGATCCCATGGCGAGAATCCAGCCCAGCACCTGCGGCGCGCGCTTCTTGTCGACCCATTGCAGCTGCAGCGACTGGTTGACCGTCTCGTAGTAGTGAAAGCCGATCGAGCTGAGCATCGTGACGGTCAGAAGGCCCCCCAGGCTGGGAAACCAGGCGGTGACGGCGGTGGCGGCGCCCAGCAGGATCAGCGACACGATCCCCAGCACCTGCTCGCGGATCACCATGATCAGCGCGATGGCCCCGATGGCGAAGAAGCCGGGGATCTCGCGCACCGTGTGCAGCCAGCCGATCTCGACCCCGGTGAAGTCCGCGACCTCGATGACGAAGTTGTTCAACAGCGCCGACCACGTGGCAAAGGCGATCGGCATGGCGAAGGCCATCAGCAACAAAAGCGTCACGGGCCGCTGCCAGAGCGGCAGGTGTGCCGCGGCGTCGAGGGGCAGGATACGTGCCATGAGCATGCAATAGGCCGAAGCGGCGCGGTGTGCGAGGGGAAATGCGCGTCAGCCGAGCCGCGCGACGGCGGCCCCGGTCTCCTCGACCAGCCGCGCCACCAGGTCGGCGGCCGGCATCTCGCGCGCCAGCGCTCCGGCCTGGCCGTAAAGCCGGAAATGCACCGCCTCGTCGCCCGCCTCGGCCGAGGCCGCCAGGAGCGGCCGGGTCAGCGAGTAGGGCGAGGGGAAGAGCGGCATGTCCGCCCCGGCCTCGGCCATCGCGTCGGCGAAGGCGCTGCGCCGCCCGCGCGCGGCGCGGCCCGAGACGGCGGCGGTGAAGACCGTGTCGCTGTCGCGGGTCGTCGCCAGTTCCGCGCGGCGGGTCGCATCCGTCGCCGCCTCCGGACAGCGCAGGAAAGCGGTGCCGATCTGCACCCCCGCCGCCCCCAGCGCCAGCGCCGCCGCGATGCCGCGCCCGTCGGCGATGCCGCCCGCGGCGATCACCGGCACCCGCACCGCGTCGACCACCTGCGGCACCAGCGCCAGCGTGCCCACGCCGTCCCCCGGCGCGGTGGGGGCGTGGCTGCCGCGATGCCCGCCCGCCTCGTAGCCCTGCGCGACGATGGCGTCGACGCCCGCCGCCTCCAGTGCCCGCGCCTCGGCCACCGTGGTCGCGGTGGAGATCACCAGGATGCCGGCGTCCTTCAGCGCCGCCATCGCCTCCGCCTCCGGCAAGCCGAAGTGAAAACTCGCCACGGCGGGCCGCAGCCGCAGCGTCAGCTCCAGCCGCTCGGGACCGAAGCCGGGCGGCACGTCGGGCAGCTCCGCCGGCGGCGCCCCCAGCCCGTAGCGGTCGTACCAGGGGCGCAGCTTTTCCACGGCCCGCGCGACCGCCTGCGCGTCCTGCGCCCCGCCGGCATGGGCGAAGAAGTTCAGGTTGACGGGCCGGTTGCTGAGTCCGCGATAGCGCTCCACCATCCCGGTGACGGCGTCACCGTCCAGCATCCCCGTGCCCATGGCGCCCAGCCCCCCGGCCGCACCGACCGCCGCCGCCAGGTCGGGCGAATCCGAGCCGACCATCGGCGATTGCAGGATGGGATGCGCGATGCCGAACAGCTCGCAAAGACGGGGATCGGGCCACATGGGGCGCAGCATAGGCGGGAACGGGCCCGCATGACCAGCCCGCGCGAGGAGGCCCGCACGGGCCGCCGAGCGGTCAGCCGGGCACCGGCATCATCGTGCCCTGCAACAGCGCCACCTGCACCTCGCGCCCGTCCGCCTCGGCCCAGACCTCCGCGGTGACGATCGTCAGGCGGCGGCCCGGCCGGATCACCCGGCCGCGCCCGATCAGCCGCTCGCCGGCGGCCGGCGCCAGCAGGTTGATCTTCATCTCCGCCGTCAGCACCTCGTCGGCCTCCTCCATCAGCGTCAGCGCCGCGAAGCCGGCCGAGGTGTCGCCCAGCGCGAAGGTGACGGCCGCGTGGGCATAGCCGTGATGCTGGCGCATCCGGTCGGGAAACGGCGCCGCGATCTTGCAGCGCCCCGGCGCCAGGTCGGTCATCTCGGCCGACAGCGCCTGCATCATCCCCTGCCTGCCGAAGGTGGTGCGCACCTTCTCCGCCCAGCCGTCGAAGCGCGGAGTCATGCCGCGCCCCGCGGCATCGGGATCTCCACCGTGAAGCCGCCCGTCAGGATCGCCATCGCCTCGCGCCGCATCAGCCCGCACAACTCCGGCGCGGTGGAGCGCAGCCCGCCGGTATAGGTGCCGAAGGCGGGCAGGATCACCCGGTCGCTGTCATAGAGGAAACAGGGCCGCGACACCTGCCGCCCGCGCGCGTTCAGCGTCGCCTTGGGGTGGTAATGCCCCGAGACCTCGCCGCTGGCGCTGTCCCGCGCGATGTGGCGAAAGGTCAGCGGCGGCTCGTGCAACTCGCCCATATGCGTCCCGCCCAGCGTCACCGGCCCCGGATCGTGATTGCCCTCGATCCAGACCCAGCGGCGCCCGGCCATCAGCCGCGACAGCCACAGGATCTCGGCCTCCGTCAGCCCGCCCTGCGCCGCGTCGTCGTCGAAGCTGTCGCCGAGGCAGATCACGGCCCGCGGATCACGCCGTGCGATCTCGTCGTCCAGCCGGTGCAGCGTGTCCTGCGTCTCGTAGGGCGGCAGCATCGGGCCGCCGCGCCGGGCCATGCGTTCCGACTTGCCCAGATGCAGGTCCGACACGACCATCAGCGACCGGTCCGGCCACCACAGCGCCCCCGAGCCGCAGGCGACCAGGTCGGCGCCGGCCAGGGTGAAGGGGGTTTCGTTCCTTATATGTTCCGCTCGCATCGCCTTCAGGTAGACGTCAGAGCGCCGCGCAGGTCAATAGGGAACCCGCCAGCTCTTGCGCGGCGCGGGCGGCGGCTCGTCCAGTCCTGCGGCCTGCATCAGCCGCGCCGCCTCTTCCTCCACCAGCCGCTCGGTGGCCTGCCCCTCGATCGGCACCTTTCCCACCTCCAGGAACAGCGGCGCGGCCAGCGGGGTCACGCGGTCGAGGTCGACATGGTCGATACGGCCCTCCGTCCGTGCCAGCATCTCCTCGATCCGGCCGTAATCCACCAGCCCCTTCAGCGCCTCCTCCCGCGTGATGTCCAAGAGCAGATGGCCTGGATCATAACGGCGCAGCGTGTCGTAGAGGATGTCGGAGGAGAACGTCGCCTGCTTGCCGGTCTTGCGCTGGCCGCCGGTCTTGCGGTCGATCAGCCCCGCGATCACGGCCGAGGCCTTGAACGTCCGCTTCATCACCGCGTTGCCGCCCAGCCAGGTCTCGAACGCCTCGCGCAGATCGCCCGGCTCGAACAGCGGCGCGGGGTGGCGCAGACGCTCCAGCCCCCAGATCAGCACCGCGTAATCCGACGACACGAAGCCCAGCGGGTGCAGCCCCAGCTCCTCCATCCGCTGGGTCAGCAACAGCCCCAGCGTCTGCATCGCGTTGCGCCCGGCGAAGCCGTAGATGCAGGCATGCTGGCGGCCCTCGAAGGGAAAGGTCTCCACCAGCAGCCGGTCGGCATCGGGCAGCTGCGACACCGCGCGCTGCAGCGCCAGCCATTCGGCGGTGTGGGGCGGCAGCTCGGGCCAGGCCTTTTGCCGGAACATCGCCAGGATGCGGTGCGACAGCTGGGTCGAGGTGGCGAACTTGGTGCCCATGAAGGTGGCGATCTTGGGCTTCCGGGTCGGGCTGCGCGTGACCTCGACCGTCATCTCGCGCAAGGCCTCGTAGCGCACGATCCGCCCGCCGATCAGGAAGGTGTCCCCGGGCGTCAGCGAGGCGGCGAAGCCCTCCTCGATCTCGCCCAGCGGCGTGCCGCGGCCGCGCATCCGCACCTTCAAGAGGTCGCTGTCCTGGATCGTGCCGATGTTCATCCGGATCTGCCGCGCCGCGCGCGGGTCGCGCAGCTGCCACAGTCCGTCCTCGCGCCGCTTCAGCCGCTGCCAGCGGTCGTAGGCGCGCAGCGCATAGCCCCCGGTGGCCACGAAATCGAGGCACTCGTCGAACTGCGCCCGGCTCAGCGCGGCATAGGGCCCGGCCGTCGTGACCTCGGCGAACAGCGCGTCGGCGTCCACCGGCCCGGCGCAGGCGGCGATCAGGATCTGCTGGCACAGCACGTCCCGCGGCCCCGGCCCGCGCGGCTCGCCGTCCAACTCGCGCGCCTTCGCCGCCTGCAGCGCGGCCACGCATTCCACCACCTCGAAGCGGTTCGCGGGCACCAAGAGCGCCTTGGACGGCGCGTTGTAGCGGTGGTTCGCCCGCCCGATCCGCTGGATCAGCCGCTTGACGTTCTTCGGCGCGCCGACCTGGATGATCAGGTCCACGTCGCCCCAGTCGATGCCCAGATCCAGCGTCCCGGTGCAGACGATGGCGCGCAGCTCGCCCGCCACCATCGCCGCCTCGACCTTCTGCCGCTGTTCGCGCGCGAGAGAGCCGTGGTGGATGCCGATCGGCAGATCGTCCTCGTTCGCCAGCCACAGGTTGTGAAAGAAGATCTCCGCCTGCGCCCGCGTGTTGTGGAAGATCAGCGTCGTCCGGTGCCGCCGCACCTGGTCCAGCACCGCCGGGATCGCATAGGCGCCGCCGCCGCCGGACCAGGGCGGTTTCTCCGCGGTCTCCAGCATGCGGATGTCGGCGTCCGGGCCGGGATCGGCGTGCAGGATGTCGCAGGGATCGGGGTGCCGGGCCAGGAGCGTCGCGATGGCGGCCGGGTCCTCGACCGTCGCCGACAACCCGACGCGGCGCAGGTCGGGGCACATGGAGTGCAGCCGCGCGAGCCCCAGCATCAGCTGGTCGCCGCGCTTGGATTCGGCCAGCGCATGGATCTCGTCGACGATCACCCGCCGCAGCCCGGCGAACATGCGCGGCGCGTCCTCGTAGCTCAGGAGCAGCGCCAGGCTTTCCGGCGTGGTCAGCAGGATATGCGGTGGGTCGGCGCGCTGGCGCTTCTTCTGCGTCGCCGGGGTGTCGCCGGTCCGGTCCTCGACCCGGATCGACAGACCCATCTCCGAGATCGGGGCGCCGAGGTTCCGGCGGATGTCGGCCGCCAGCGCCTTCAGCGGCGAGACATAAAGGGTATGAAGCCCCTGGTGCGCCCTCTCCGCCAGCTCCACGAGAGACGGCAGGAACCCCGCCAGCGTCTTGCCGCCCCCGGTGGGCGCGATCAGCAACAGCGCCGGCGCGGCGGCGCGGTCCAGCATCGCCTGCTGGTGCGGGTGGATCTGCCAGCCGCGGGTGGCGAACCAGTCGGAAAAGGCCGGGGGCAGGGCGGTCATGCCGTGTACCTAGTGGCGGCCGGCAAATCCTTCTAGAAGGATTTGCCGCGCACGATCTTCTAGAAGATCGTGTTTCCCGTTTTCTTCTTGAAGAAAACGCCCCGCCGGCCCCGGCTCACCCCGCGCAGCGGCGGTTCAGCTGATCCGCGATCTCGGCCACCTCGTCGGCGAAGCGGTCCGGCCCGACGCCGTGCGCCTCGTCGGTCCAGGCGACGAAGCGTTCGAGCAGCGGCACGAAGGTGCGGCGCTCTTCCTCGGTCCAGCCGGACAGGAATTCGCCCATCACCAGGAACTTGAACCGGCGGACGGCCGCCACGATGGCGTGGCCGCGCTCGGTCAGTTCGACGATGGTGCGGCGCGCGTCCTCCTGGCTGACCGCGCGGCGGGCCAGGCCCTTGCCGATCAGCTCGCTCACCAGCCGCGAGGCGCGCGACGGGTCGATCCGCAGCCTTGCGGCCACGGTGGCCACCATCGTCTCGGCCTCCTTGTCGGGACCGAACTCGTTCGACGGCCCCCAGATCGCGATCAGCACGTCGAGCTGCGCAAGGTCGATCTCGGCGTCCAGCCCGAAGGCC
The DNA here is from genome assembly GCF_029168335.1 of Psychromarinibacter sediminicola. Taxonomy (GTDB): domain Bacteria; phylum Pseudomonadota; class Alphaproteobacteria; order Rhodobacterales; family Rhodobacteraceae; genus Psychromarinibacter; species Psychromarinibacter sediminicola. Next base: position 28,275 of record NZ_JARGYC010000006.1, on the reverse strand, counting down.
CGCAGCGCCGCGGTTCCCAGTTCGCGCTTGTTCATCCGGCGACGCCATGCCTGCAGGGCGGCGTCGATCTCCAGCGCCGCATCCGTGACATCGCGCCCGATCCCGGCGGATTCCAGGAACTCGGCAATCGCATCATCGCGTGACGTTATCGTTTCGCCCTCCTGCAAGACTCGCCGAGCCTTCCCCGACACCACGCCCGGTGTTCGCGGCAGCATACGCGGTTTGTCCGGATTTTCCAATACGTGCTATTGACATGTATTTGCTGTTGGCACAAATATCTCCCTGTCGGCGGTCGCGGGGCCGGGTCTGGCCCCGGGGCATCGTGCGCCGACCGTGTTTCGAGGATGTCTGCATGTCACAGCCCATGGATCATACGCCCCCGGAGGGCGTGGACCGCGCCCGTTTCAGGCTGGTCTTCCTGGCCATCGCCTCCGTCCTGTTCCTGGCCTCTCTGGGCCAGACGGTCGTCACCACGGCGCTGCCGATCATCGTGGGCGAGCTCGGCGGGCTGGACCAGATCGCCTGGGTGATCACCGCCTATCTGGCGGCGGCGACCGTCGCGGCGCCGGTCTTCGGCAAGCTGGGCGATCTTTACGGGCGCAAGCGGATCCTGCAGGTCGGGATCGGGGTGTTCCTGCTGGGCTCGCTGATCTCGGCGCTGTCGCCGAACATCTGGGTGCTGGTCGCCGGCCGCTTCGTGCAGGGCGCGGGGGGCGGCGGGCTGATCGTGGTGTCGATGGCCACCATCGCCGATGTCGTCCCGCCCCGCCAGCGCGGCAAGTACCAGGGGCTGATGGGCGCCGTGTTCGGCGTCTCCACCGTGGTCGGGCCGCTCGCGGGCGGCTTCATCGTGCAGCATCTCCACTGGAGCTGGATGTTCCTTGCCAACCTGCCGCTGGGCCTTCTGGCCTTCGGCATCATCGCCGCCGTGCTGGACGGCCTCCCGCCGCGCCGGATTCCGGTGCTCGACTATGCCGGCGCGGTCCTGTTGACGGTCTCCCTCTCCCTGGCCGTCATCATCGCCAGCACGGGCGGCGACCTCGTCCCCTGGACGAGCCCGGTGATGTGGGCCCTGATCGCGGCGCTGGTCGCGGCGTTCGGGGCCTTCATCGCCGCGGAGCGGCGGGCGGCCGAGCCGATCCTGCCCCTGGAGCTGTTCCGGGTGAACAACTTCGTCGTGTCGAACACGGTGGGGCTGATCACCGGGGTGGCGATGTTCGGGACGATCACCTTCCTGCCGATGTTCATGCAGGTGGTGAAGGGGCTGTCGCCGGCCATGTCGGGGCTGTTCATCTTCCCGATGATGCTGGGGATGATCACGGCCTCGGCGACGGCGGGGCAGATCATGTCGCGGACGGGGAAGTACCGGATGCTGCCGGTCTGGTCGACGATGCTGCTGGCGGTGGCGATGGGGCTGATGGCCTCGCTGACGACGGGCACGCCGAACGGGCTGATCGCGGCCTACACGGCGATGGCGGGGATCGGGATCGGGCCGGTGATGGGCGTCGGCGTCACGGCGATCCAGAACGCGGTGCCGGTGGGCATGGTGGGCGTGGGCACGGCCTCGGCCAACATGTTCCGGCTGATCGGGGGCTCGCTGGGCACGGCGATCTTCGGGGCGATCTTCGCCTACGGGCTGACGCGCGAGCTGGGCGGCGTGCTGGGCGGGGCGAACCCGCGGGGGCTGTCGGCGCAGACCATCGCCGGGATGGACCCAGCGGTGCAGGCGCGGGTGGCCGAGGGCATCGCCCAGGCCCTGCAGCCGGTCTTCCTGATCGGAGCGGTGATGGCCTGCCTGGCCTGCCTGGTGGCGCTGATGATGGTGGAGCTGCCGCTGTCGGACCGGATGCCGGAGGAGGCCCGCCACCCGGCGGAATAGGGGGTGTCCGAGGGTGTCCAAGGTTGGACACCTATCTAACCTTCTGTAATCTTTGCCGATAGCGGTAACAGGACTTGGCCCGGACATATTACGCAACACTGCTTCCTCGGCATTGCCGAATAGCGGCTCAGGCCGAACGGAACGCCGTGCAGCGCCGCCTCTCGGCGATTGCTCTGCAATCGCCTGTCGGCAGGGCATTTCGTTTCGAAATGCCCGAGAGACCCGCCCCCATCGGGGCGGCGCTTCTGGCGAGGACGGTGCCAAATGACGGACGTGCATGCTTATGTCTCCGGAATCGCAAAGCTCGACCGCGCCCCGTCGGGTCGGCGCTGCACGGCGTTCCGCCGCGCGAGGCAGGTGGAAATCGCCCACGGCTGTTCAAGTGTCGTGTTGTGTGGTCGTCCCGACACAACACGCGACGCCGGGTCGGCCGAGGGTGGGTGCCATCCGGCCCGCACGGCGGTCCGTTCGACCGGAGCCGCCCTCGCGCCCCCCGACCCTACACGGACACGCTGCCCAGAAGCGACTCGCGGTCGATCTTGCCCTTGCGGCCGCTCATCTTCACCGCGCCGCGCTCGACCACGTGGAAGGAATCGCCGAGGTCGTAGGCGAAGCTGAAATACTGCTCCACCAGAACGATCGCCATGTCCGCCCGCTCGCGCAGATGCGCGATGACGCGGCCGATCTGCTGGATGATGTTGGGCTGGATGCCCTCGGTCGGCTCGTCGAGCAGCAAGAGCTTCGGCCGCGCGATCAGCGCCCGGGCGATGGCGAGCTGCTGCTGCTGGCCCCCCGACAGATCGCCCCCGCGGCGGTTCAGGAAGTCCTTCAGGATCGGGAACAGCTCGAATATCTCGTCGGGAATCCGGTGGCTGCCCGCAGGCAGACAGGCGAAGCCGGTCTCCAGGTTCTCCCGCACCGTCAGCAGCGGAAAGATGTCGCGCCCCTGCGGGACATAGCCGACCCCCTTGCGGGCCAACACATGCGCCGGCGCGCGCCCGATCTCCTCTCCGTCCAGAACATAGACCCCGTCCGACCGTGGATGGGTGCCGGAGATTGCCTTCAGAAGGCTCGTCTTGCCGACGCCGTTCGTGCCCATCACGCAGGTGACCTCGCCCAGCCGCGCGGTCAGGTCGATGCCGTTCAGGATCTGGCTGCCGCCGTAGTGCAGCGTCAGCCCCTCGAGTCTCAGCAGATCAGCGCCCAAGATAGACCTCTATGACTTTCTCGTTCCGCGTGACGTGGTCGATGGAGCCTTCGGCCAGCACCGACCCCTCGTGCAGCACCGTGACCTTGCATTCCAGCCGGCGGACGAATTCCATGTCGTGCTCGACCACCACCACCGCGCGGGTGCGGGCGGCCTCCTTGAGAAGGTCGGTGGTGTGCTCGCGCTCGGCCGGGGTCATGCCGGCGGCCGGCTCGTCGACCAGCAGAAGCCGGGGCTCCTGCGCCAGGAGCATGCCGATCTCCAGCCATTGCTTCTGGCCGTGGCTGAGCTCGCCCGCCTTGCGATGCAGCGCAGGCGTCAGCCCGATCTCGTCGGCCAGTTCCTCCACCCGCGCCCGGTCCGCCGCGCTCGGCCGGAAGAAGAGCACGGCGAACGGCCCGCGGTCCCGCTTGAGCGCCATCATCAGGTTGTCGGCGACCGACTGGTCCTCGAACACGGTCGGGCGCTGGAACTTGCGCCCGACGCCCGCCTGCGCGATCCGGCTTTCCGACATCGACAGCAGCGAGGCGCCCTTGTCGCCATAGCGAACATGGCCCTGGTCCGGCCGGGTCTTGCCGGTGATGATGTCCATGAAGGTCGTCTTGCCGGCGCCGTTCGGGCCGATCACCGCGCGCAGCTCGCGCTCGGCGACCTGGAAGGACAGGTTGTTGATCGCCTTGAACCCGTCGAACGAGACCGAGACGCCGGAGACTTCGAGCAGCGTGGTCACTGGTCCGCCTCCTTCTCGCGCAGCGCGCCCTGGTCGGGGCCGAGATCGGCGCCGTGGCGGTCGGGATGGCGGCGCTCGGCGATCAGGTCGACGAGCCCGCCGATGCCCCGCGGCGCGAAGAGCGTGACCGCCACGAAGGACAGGCCCAGCAGCACGGTCCACCAGTCGACCCAGTGGATGCGGTAAAAGCCCAGATTGACGTCGGGCGCCTGCCCGCCGGTGAACCAGGTCGACAGCAGCGACACGAAGGCCGCCCCGATCACCGCGCCGTAGAGCCGCCCGCGCCCGCCGATGGCGACCCAGACCGCCAGGTAGATCGAGGCGATGGGCGCGATCTCGGCCGGGTTGATGATGCCGGCCTGTGGGTAATAGAGCGCGCCGGCGATGCCCGCGATCACCGCGGTCACGGTGAAGACCGCCAGCTTGAACGCCTCGACCGGGTAGCCCAGGAACCGCACCCGCGCCTCGTCGTCGCGGATGGCGCGGATCACCGAGCCGAACTTGCCCGAGACGATCCAGGCGCAGAGCAGATAGCCCGCGCCCAGCGCCAGGGCGGAGGCCCAGAGAAACCAGATCGAGACGACCGACTGCGGCATGTCGCCCAGGCCCGGCAGGTTCTGCAGGCCGGACAGGCCGTTGTTGCCCCTGAGCCCGCTGTCGTTCTGGAACAGGTAGAGCGACAGCGCCAGCGTCATCGCCTGGGTCAGGATCGACAGGTAGACCCCGGTCACGCGGCTGCGGAAGGCGAGCCAGCCGAAGACCAGCGCCAGGAGCCCCGGCACCAGCACCACGGCGGCGAGCTGCAGCGGCAGCGAATGCGCGAAGGCCCAGACCGGCGGGAATTCGGAGGCGCCGACGACCCCGAAGATCTGCGCGGCGATGCCGTCCGATATCTCCTGCGGGGTCGGCGGCAGCTCGGCCGCGGCGAGGCTTTCGACCACGATGATCTCGGTGCGGGCATACATCAGCCACATGCCGATGGCGTAGCCGCCGAGGCCGAAGAACGCCATGTGGCCCAGCGAGAGGATGCCGCAATAGCCCCAGACGAGGTCCATCGCGAGCGCGACCAGGCAGAGGCAGAGCGTCTTGCCCAGCGTCTTGACGAAGCTGGTCGAGATCGCGCCGATGCCGAAGCCCTCGGACAGGATCGTCACGCCCAGGGTGAAGAGCGCGAGGAGCGCGATGAACACCATGACCGAGGGATGGCGCAGCAGGAAGGGGCCGGACCGGGGGGTGATCCCCCCGGAGTCTCCAGAGGAATTGCGCCAGGATGAAGAGCGGGCCGTCGTGTCTGCGGGCATTGCCTACGCCTCCGCCGCGCGGCCCTTGAGGGCGATGAGCCCCCGCGGCCGGAACTGGATGAAGATGATGATGAAGATGATCATGTAGGTCTGCGCCGCCAGCGTGTTGGACGGGTTGAACCACTCGATGAACTTCTGCAGCGCGCCGATCAGCCCGGCGCCCAGCAGCGTGCCCCAGATGTTGCCGACGCCGCCGACGACGACGGTCATGAAGCTCTGCACGATATAGTCCTGGCCGAGCTCGGAGGTGACCTTGGCCCAGAGCCCGATGGCCACGCCCGCGATCCCGGCGATGCCGGAGCCCAGGCCGAAGGTCAGCATGTTGATGCGGTCGGGGTTGATGCCCATCGAGGCGGCCATCGCCGGGTTCTGGGTGACGGCGCGCACCTCCAGCCCGACGCGGGTGCGGTTCATGATGAACAGGAAGACGCACAGGAAGATCAGCGCCAGCCCGAAGATCGCGATGCGGATATAGCTGATCGAGACCACGTCGTTGATGGTCAGCGCCCCGCCCAGCCAGTCCGGCGAGGTCAGCGGCCGCGCCTGGGTGCCGAAGATGTTGCGGGCGAGCTGTTGCAGCGCGATGGAGATGCCGAAGGTGGCCAGCAGCGTCTCCAGCGGCCGGTGGTAGAGCCAGCGGATCACCAGCCGCTCCATCGCGACGCCGGCGCCGAAGGTCACCGCGAAGGCCGCGGGCAGCGCGACGATCAGCGAGGCGGTGTAGTCGGGGATGATCTGCTGCACCACGTAGCCGGTATAGGCGCCCATCATGATGAACTCGCCATGCGCCATGTTGATCACCCGCATCACGCCGAAGGTGATCGCCAGGCCGATGGCGGCGAGGAAGTAGATCGAGGCGAGCGACAGCGCGTCGAGCGCCAGGTCGAGGAATTCGTTGAACGCCACCGAGCGGTCGATGGCCTGCAGCGCCGAGACGGCGGCGGCGACGACCTCGGGCGAGGTGGCGGTATAGACCTCGTAGAAGGAAAAGCCCGCGAGGATGTCGTCGATCTCCGACTGGGTGGCGGCGGCCTCGACCGCGCCCCGGCGGACCAGTTCGGCATAGGCCATGTCGCGGGTGGCTTCGGTGTTCAGGTCGGCCACCTGGATGCCGGCGACTTCGCCGTCGGCGAGATGGGTCACCAGCGCCGCCTTCTGCGCGTCGCGGTCGATCAGCGGCGGCGCGAGGTCGGCGTCCACCAGCTCCTCGTAGGCGTCGACCTTCGACAGCGCCTCGGTCCCCGGCGTCAGCACGCGGGCGAGATCCACGTCGTCCGGCACCGGCCCCTCGGTGACGCGCAGGTCGGTGCGCACCAGCGGGTTCAGCGTGGCACGCACGTCGACGCCCAGGTCGCCGGCGAAGCTCTCGATGGCGGCGATGCGGGCGGCGTCGTCTTCGGAGAACTGGATCGTCAGCAGCCGCGCCAGGCGGTCCATCCGGGCGGCGATGTCGGGGTCGTCCTCGGCCTCCAGCGCCGCGCGCAGGGCGGGCAGGTGCGATGGCTCGGCGTCCCGGCCGATGGCGTCGAGCGCGCCCAGCCGGACGGCCGGGTCGGGGTCCTTCAGCTGGAAGCGCACCAGGGCGGCCCCCATCATGCCGCGGATGCCGGAATTCGGCCGAAGCTGGTCCATGCCGTCTTCGAGCACGGTCTCCAGCTCTTCGCCCGTGGCGATGTCGTAGAGGGTCAGCAGGTCCTCGCCCTGGTCGTCCTCGCCCGCCTCCTCGGCGAAGAAGAACAGCCCGTCGGACTCGCGCTGATACATCTCCTTGGCCTGCCAGCGTTCCAGCACCGCTTGCGCGGCCGGAAGCCCGCTGTCGGCCAGCGCGTCGATCGCCGGGCCGATGGTCCGGCGCGAGCTGTCCTCGATCAGCTCGCGATGCGCCTGAAGAAGCGCCTGTATCTCGCTGATCCCGTCGTCCTGCGCCGGCGCGGGCGCGGGGGCGAGCAGAAGCAGGCAGGCGGCGAGAGCGGTCAGGATGCGCGTCATGCCCTGGATCCCGGAAAAAGGGGCGCGGGAGGCCGCAAGGCCCCCCGCGCCGATGGTCTTAGTAGTTGGATTCGATCTGGACGCAGGTCTCGGTCTCGGTGTTGTACATACCGCACCCGAGATCCTTCCAGTCGGAGACCAGCACCGCCGATTCCGGCAGGTAGTCGGTCCAGGCGTCGCCCGGCACTTCCTCGGTCTGGCTGAGGATGTCGAACTGGCCGTCCTCGGTGATCTCGCCGATCAGGACGGGCTTGGACAGGTGATGGTTGACGTTCATCACCGCGGTGCCGCCGGTGAGGTTCGGGAATTCCTGGCCCCACATCGCCTCGCGCACGGCGTCGACATCGGTGGTGCCGGCGTCCTCGACCGCGTTCACCCACATGTTGAAGCCGATATAGTGGGCTTCCATCGGGTCGTTGGTCACGCGGCTGTCGTCGCCGATGAATTCGTGCCAGGCCTCGATGAACTCCTCGTTGGCGTCGGTGTCGGCGCTCATGAAGTAGTTCCAGGCGGCCAGGTGGCCGACGAGGTTCGAGGTGTCGAAGCCCGACAGTTCCTCTTCACCGACCGAGAAGGCGACGACCGGGATGTCGGCGGCGTCGATGCCGGCGGCGGCCAGCTCCTTGTAAAAGCCCACATTGGCGTCGCCGTTGATGGTCGAGATCACGCCCACCTGGCTGCCGTCGGCGGCCAGTTCCTTGACGTCGGCGATGATCGTGGACCAGTCGGAATGGCCGAACGGCGTGTAGTTGACGAAGATGTCCTCTTCCGGGATGCCCTTGTCCTTGAGATAGGACTCCAGGATGTTGTTCGTCGTCCGCGGATAGACGTAGTCGGTGCCGAGCAGCGCGAACTTCTCGACGCCGAGCTCTTCGAGGAAATAGTCGGTGGCCGGGATCGCCTGCTGGTTCGGCGCGGCGCCGGTGTAGAACACGTTCTTCGAGCTTTCCTCGCCCTCGTACTGCACCGGGTAGAACAGCAGGCCGTTCAGCTCCTCGATCACCGGCAGCACGGATTTCCGCGACACGGAGGTCCAGTTGCCGAAGATCACGTCGACGTCGTGCACCGTCAGAAGCTCGCGCGCCTTTTCGGCAAAGAGCGGCCAGTCCGAGGCGGGGTCGACGACGACGGCTTCCAGGTCGCAGCCCAGAAGCCCGCCGGCCTCGTTCTGCTGCTCGACCAGCATCAGCATCGTGTCCTTCAGCGTCGTCTCGGAGATCGCCATCGTGCCGGACAGCGAATGCAGCACGCCGACCTTGATCGGGCAGTCGACGTCCTGCGCCATCGCCGGCAGCGCGGCAGCGAGCGTCGCGGCGGCGGCGGTGGTGGAAAGAAGAGGTTTCGGCATCACAAGTTCCCTTTGTGCGGTATGCGCGGGACCTCTTGCGCGGCGGCCCGAAGGCGCCGACAGTCCCCCCACGCATCAATTGCGCAGTGCGGTGATGTCTTGGTTTGACCGGCCAGCATCACCGCACGACCAACGCCACCCGCTCGGGGCGGCGCCTTTTCGTTGCACGGGTTGGCGGCAGAATGGGACAGCGCGCCGGCTTTCGCGGCGCCGACTCCGCCGGGGCGATGAATATTTCACCGCAATCCGGGGAAACGCCCAAGAATTGACCGAACGGAAAGCCGCCCTCGGGGCAGATGCCCGACGAATGGGCGGTCCCGGCGACTCTGACGCGGGGTCATGCCGCGCTGTTTCGAGGGCGGACGCGGCGCGCGCGGCGCTACTTCACGATCTTTTCGTCTTTCACGAACATGTTCGCCCAGGCGCGGTCCACCAGCTCGGGGGTCATCTGGTAGGGGATGCCCTCGAAGTCGCAGATCGAGAGGATCTGGTCGATCAGGAAGACCGGCTGGTAGTTGGCGTAGACGTTGTTGATCGTCGGGTATTTCTGCTTGATCAGGTAGACCAGCGCTTCCTCGGACAGCGGCAGGTTCTTCTTCTTGGCGACCATCGCGAAGATCTTCAGGAAGTCCTTCTGCGTCGGCCCGTCGATCTTGATCTTGAAGAAGATCCGGCGCAGCGCCGCCTTGTCGAAGATCTCGTTCGGGTGGAAGTTGGTGGAGAAGATCACCAGCGTGTCGAACGGCACCTCGAACTTCTCGCCCGACTGCAGGGCGAGGATGTCCTTGGATTCCTCCAAGGGCACGATCCAGCGGTTGATCAGCGCCTGCGGCGGCTCCTTCTGCCGGCCGAGGTCGTCGACGATGAACACGCCGCCGGTGGACTTGAGCTGCAGGGGCGCCTGGTAGGTGCGGCTGGTGGCGTTGTAGACCAGATCCAGCATGTCGAGCGACAGCTCGCCCCCGGTGACCACCGTGGGGCGTTCGCATTTCACGTAGCGGCGGTCGTAGCGGTTCGACGTGCGGCGCAGCTGGGTGGGGTCGTCCTCCAGCTCTTCGGCGACGGTATGGACGATGGGGTCGAAGACGGTGATCACCTGGCCGGAGTAGAACACGGCGCGGGGCACGAAGATCTGGTCGCCGATGGCGTCGCGGATGCCGTTGGAGATCGACGACTTGCCGTTGCCGGGCGGGCCGTACATCAGGATCGAGCGGCCGGCGCCGACGGCGGGGCCCAGCTGATCCAGGAGGTCGGGCGGCAGGATCAGGTGGCCCATGGCGCCGGTCAGCTGGTCGCGGGTGATCTGGATGTTGCGGATCGACTGGCGCTTGACCTGTTCGCCGTAATCCTCCAGCGGGACGGGCAGGGCGCCGTAATATTCCGACTGCGACAGCGCATCCATCGCGCGGGCCTTGCCGGCATCGGACAGCTGATAGCCCATCTCGCCGCCGGAATTGGCGTGCAGCGTGCCGGTCGCCTCGACCAGCCGCTGGGTGCGGCAGAGATCGACGAGTTCCTGGGTGACGGGGACGGGCAGGGCGAGGACCTTCGCCAGTTCGGTCACCTGTTCCACGTTGCGGCGGAACATCGTCTTCAGAAGGATGTCGCGCATCACCACCACGGGCAGGCCGGTGTCGTCGAGGCCCTTCGGTGCGGGCGGGTCCAGCACCGGCGCGGATTGCATGTTCATGGACTGCTCTCCATCGGTCGAATCTTACGCAGGGGCTCCGGCCTGAGCCTTGACACCCTGACGTTTGTCGTTTTCTGACGGGTTACTGTGGCAAAATAATGGACGCGGCGAGGGCATGAGCAGACCGAATCCCGCAATCTACATCACCTTTCTGATTGCGGTGATCGTCATCCTCGGCGCGGTAACCCTGGCCAAGGGCGGGTTCTACATCGCCAAGCACGAGGGCGACACGCTGCACCTTCTGCAGATCGTGTTCCGGATGGCGTCGGGCGAGTGGCCGCACATGGATTTCATGACGCCGATCGGGCTTCTGGCCTTCGCGCCGATCGTGCTGTTTCTGAACCTCGGGGTCGGGGTGGGCATGTCGATCCTGCTGAGCCAGGTGCTCGTGGCCTTCATCCTGCTGCCGGCGGTGTTCTGGACGGGGATGAGCCGGCTGCCGCGGCGGGCGGCCTATCCGTTCGGGTTCGCGGTGATCGTGCTGGTCCTGGGGCTGGTGCATGGCGAGGCGGAGCGGTCGGTGTCGATCTCGATGCACTACAACCGCTGGGCCTGGGCGGTGAGCTATGTGGTGATCGCGCTGGCGGTGCTGCCGCCGCGCGCCTTCGGCAACGACCTTCTGGACGGGCTGATCATCGGGCTGGGGCTGGCCTTTCTGGCGCTGTGCAAGGTGACCTATTTCGCCGCCTTCGCGCCGGTGGTCGTGGTCGGGCTGATCGCCAACGGCAACGCGCGGGCGCTGCGCTCGGCGATCCTCAGCGGGCTGGGCGTGGCGCTTCTGGTGTCGGTCTTCGCGACGCTGGACTTCTGGTTCGCCTATGTCGCCGATCTGCGCACCGTCGCCGCCTCGTCGGTGCGGCCGCAGCCGGGGCTGGGGCTGGAGTCGGTGGTGACGGCGCCGGCCTATCTGGGGGCGACGGCGGTGCTGATCGCGGGGATCATCCTGCTGCGGCAGGCGGGCGAGATGGTGCTGGGCCTGTCGCTTCTGCTGCTGGCGCCGGGCTTCGTCTATGTGACCTACCAGAACTTCGGCAACGACCCGCAATGGCTGATGCTGCTGGCGGTGCTGCTTCTGGTGCCCGAGCCGCGGGCGGAACTGCGCAACGGCTTCGGCTGGCCGGTGGGGCAGGCGCTGGGCGTGGCGGCGGCGGTCGCCATCGCCTTCGCGGCGCCGTCGGTGCTGAACCTCGCCTATTCGCCGTTCCGGCATCTGAGCCTGCCAGAGGACGACTACGAGCCGATCCTGGCGCGCAACCCCGAGCATCACGACCTGCAGGCGCGGGTCATCCGGGCGAACCGGGTCGACGGGCTGGTGGCGCTGGATGTGCCGGGATCGGGGCTGGAGGACCGCGCGGGGCCGGCCGAGCGCGACGAGCAGCGGGTGTTGTTCCAGGACCGGGCGCTGCCGTTCTGTGAGCTGCAGATGGGGATCGTCGCCTGGTTCGAGGCGATCGTCGCGGATCTGGAGGCGAACGGGTTCGGCGACGGCACCCGGGTCTTCGTGGCGGACCTGTTCATGGGGCACTGGATGTTCGGCAACCTGTCGCGGCTGGAGGGCGGGGCGCCGTGGTATTACGGCGGGCTGCCGGGGATCGACAGCGCGGATTACCTGCTGGTGCCGCTCTGCCCGACCTCGCAATCGGTGCGCAAGCAGATCCTGGAAGCCGTCAAGGAGGCCGAGATCCCGGTGCGCGAAGTGCGGCGGGCGCCGCTCTACGTGCTCTACGGGCTGGGCGAGGCGGCCGGGTAGGGGCCGCGCTTTTCCGGGCGCGCCCACCCGCCCGCCCGCGCGCCCGGAAAAGCGCGGGTGCGTCGGGGGGCGGAGTGGGGGTTAGCTCTGGTTCAATGGGGCGAAGCGGGACAGCTCTGGTTCACCAAGGCAGATGCAGCCTCGGAGCCCCCCTCGCCAGAGCCTTGCCTGACAGGCGCCGTCCCCCCGGGCAAGCGGAATAGCCGTCTCCCCGCGCGACATGCGCGCGGGGCCCCTCGGCGATTCCGCTTGCCCGGGGCGCCGCCGCCCGTCCTGCTGCGCTCAGGCGACGGTGGCTCCGAGGCAAATCGGCCGGCCTGAGCATGTCGGAGGTCGGCGCCGTCAGAGGCCGGAGGCGGCGGCGAGGGCCAGGTAGAAGACGAGGGCGGGACCGAGTGCGAGACCCATGGGGAAGTCGTTCCTGCGCCAGGACGTCCAGTCGCCGGTATGCGCGCGCAGGGCGGGCAGGGCCCGGGCGGCGCGGTGGGTGACGAAAGCGGCCAGCAGCACGGCGGCCAGCAGCATCAGGAAGGCGCGCGCATCGGCCAGCGGGATGAACGGCGCCATGGCGGCCGCGAACTTGGCGTCCCCCGCGCCCAGCGCGCCAGCCACGTTCAGCCCGAAGCCGACCACCAGCACCACCACGAGGTGCAGCAGGCGCCAGGGATAGTCGGCGAGCGGTACGGCGATCAGACCCACCACCACGAACACGGCCGTCAGCGCATAGACCGCCTTGTTCGGGATCTTCATGAATTTCAGGTCGCTCCAGGCCACCCAGAGACCGATCGGCAGCACGAAGGGCAGAAACCAGAACGCCTGGGCCGCGGGCAGTGTCATGCGGGACCGCTCTCTTGTCTGGCCCGTCGCCCGGCGCCTTCGGCCGGGCGGCGCCCTAGTTGGTCACGTTCGCTTCCAGCGCGCGCAGCGAGCGCACGGCGGCCTCGAAGTGCTGCGGATGGGTGTCGACCGCCTCGCGCAGCAGGCCCTTGCCGATCGCCACGTCGCCCTGCTTGACCGCGCCCAGGCCCAGCGTGTGCAGCAGCTGCGCCCGCTCCACCTGGCTCATCGGGATCACCGGCAGCTCGTAGTTGCGCTGCGCGGCGCGGGCGAGGCAAAGGTTGTTCTTGGCGGTGAACAGGCTGTCGTCATAGGTGATCGCCTCGGTGAACAGCCGCTCGGCCTCGGCGAAATCGCCGCGGGTCAGCTTGGAATAGCCCCAGTTGTTCAGCACGCTCGCCGGCTTGGTCGTCAGCCCCACCGCGGTTTCGTAGAACGAGTCGGCGTTCTTCCATTCCTGGTTGCTGTCGGCGACCATCGCCTCCAGCCGGTAGCGCTTGAAGGTCTCGTAGGTCGGCGGGATCGTGTCCAGCTGTTCCTCGGCCTTGGTCCAGTCGCCCGTCCGGATCAGCGCGTCGGCATAGTCGACCCGGTCGTCGTTGTTCACCTCCGGATGCGCGATCACCTGTTTCCAGGCCGCCACCGCCTCGGTGTTGCGCTTGGCGCGGATCAGCGACTTGGCCAGCCCGCGCAGGAAATCCACGCGCTCCGGCTCTTCCGACAGCGCACGCCGGAAGTAGTTCACCGCCTCGTTCGGGTCGGCGACCGTCAGCATGATGTCGTTCATATTGCTTTCGTCGATGACGTTCACGGAGTCGAAGCTCCGCTCGACATCGGCGTTGCCTGCCTTGTCCCCGCACGCGGACAGCAGAACAGTGCTGCCGATGCAAAGCATCCCCACAACATGGCGCATCCTGGGCGTCCTTTACTGCTCGTCCTTCGCCTTATGGCGTGGCGAGCAGGCGGTATTCACCGCTTCCCCGCCGAACCAGGGCGAATTGGGATTTGTTTTCCGCATCGTAACTGGGATTTTCCAGTTTTGCGAGGGCTAAGCGCAAATTCTCGCGTATTGCGGCGCTTTCGCCGTTATCGAGCGCGAATGCGGTATGAAAGACACGCTCCGCCTCGCCGTAGCGGCCGGTCTCCATCAGCACGACGCCCAGATTGTTCCAGGCGGGCACGAAGGTCTGGTCGGTGTCGAGCGCGCGGCGCAGCAGGTTTTCGGCCTGGTTCAGCCGGCCCAGCCGCAGGTTGGCCGAGCCCACGGCGGACAGCACGTCGACCGTCATGCCCTGGGCCGCGGCGGCACGGTAATACGCCTTGAGCGCCAGTTCGTATTCGCCGCCGGCCATCAGCCTGTGGCCCACCACGAGCCCGTCCACGTTGTCGCGGCTGGTGTCGACGGCGGGCGCGAACAGGCCGTCGGACGTGCGAAGGCCGCCCGTTCCCGAACAGGCGGCCAAGGCTGTGATGACCAGGAGGAGGCCCGGCCAGCGATGTCTCATGCGCTCAGAACCCCGTGCTCTGCCCCGTGAGCGTATCGTAGATACCGTACACGGACGGTCCCACCAGGATGATCAAAAGCGGCGGAACCGTCAGCATCATTGTGGCAAGGGTCATCTTCGTGGGCAAGGTGTTCGCCTTTTCCTCGGCGCGCATCACCCGCTTGTCGCGCATCTCGGCGGAGAACACGCGCAGCGCCTCGGCGATCGAGGTGCCGAAGCTGGCCGACTGGATCAGCACCGTGACGAAGCTGGCCACGTCGGTCACGCCCGCGCGCTCGGACATGTCGCGCAGCACGCTGATCCGGTCCTTGCCGGCCTTCATCTCCTGGCTGACCTGGCTGAACTCCTCGGCCAGCGCCGGGTAGCCCGCCTTGATCTCGCGCGACACCCGCAGGATCGCCTGGTCGAGCGACTGGCCCGCCTCGACGCAGACCAGCATCATGTCGAGCGAATCGGGAAAGCCGTTGGTGATCTCCTCCTGGCGGGACTGCAGGCGGCGGTTCACCCAGTATTTCGGCGCCAGATAGCCGACGGCGCCGGGGACCAGGATCGACAGGATGATCTGCTGGGTCGAGGGATCCTGCGTCACCTGCAGAAGCAGCGCATAGGCCGTGCCCAGGATCAGGCCGCCGCCGCCCAGCGCGAACTGGGCGAAGTGGTACATGCGCACGGCGTTGCGGCCGCGATAGCCCGCCTGCAGGAGCTTCAGCTTGACGGCCGAGAATTCCTCGGCGTCCTTGGGTTCGAGGAAGTCGGAGTATTTCTCCAGCTTGTCCTTCTTGGTCTCGGCGCGCAGCCGCGCCTCGGGGGCGCCCGGCTTGGGCGCGCGGGCCTGCTCCTTCAGCCGGTCGAGCGGATCCTTCTGCTTTTTCAGCAACATCGGCAGGGTCAGCAGCACCAGCAGCAGGCCGAGCCCCCCCACCGCGATCAGCGGTCCGAAGGGCCCCATCAGTTCGGTAAGCATGTCCATGAAGGATTGCATGGGCGGGGCCTCCTCAGACCTTGATGTTCACGAGCATCCGCATCACGAACAGGTTCGCGACGAGGAAGCCGGCGACGAAGAGACAGGCGGGGATAAAGACCGGCGTCTGCATCACTTCGTCGTAATAGTTGGGCTGCGCGACATTGATGCCGACCAGCGCCAGGAGCGGGAAGCCCGACAGGAACTTGCCCGACCATTTCGCCTCGGCGGTGATCGCGTTGACGCGGCGGAACAGCTTGAAGCGCGAGCGGATCACCTTGGCCAGGCCGTCGAGGATTTCGGCCAGGTTGCCGCCCGAGGTCTGCTGGATCGTCACGGCGACGGCGAGAAAGCGCATGTCCTGCATGTCGAGCCGCTCGGCCATCGCCTTCAGCGCCTCGCCCACGTCGCGGCCATAGGCGGATTCGTCGGCGATCATCCCCATCTCGGTGCCCAGCGGGTCGGGCACCTCCTTGGCGACGATGTTCAGCGCCGAGGAGAACGGGTGGCCGACGCGCAGGGAGCGGACCATCAGCTCCACCGCGTCGGGCAGCTGCTCCTCGATCATCTTCATGCGCTGGGTGGCCTTCTTGTTGATCCAGACATAGACCGCGCCGATGCCCATCAGGACGGACACGCCGATGCGGATCTGGATCGAGGCGCCGGTGCCGATGGTCAGGCCCATGAAGGCGACGGCGGCCAGCACGCCCATCACCATGATCAGTTGCGCCGGCGTGAAGGCGATATTGGCCTTCTGCGCCTTCTCGGCCAGGATCGCGTAGAGCGGGATCGACTTCGACTTCAGGTGCTGCGACATCTCCTTGCGGAGCTGTTCCAGGACCTGTTCGCGGCCAACGCCCTTTTCCAGCATCTCCAGCCGGCGGTTCAGCTTGTTGTTCAGGCTGATCGACTTGCCGAAGACGGTCAGGTAGATGCCTTCGACCAGCACCAGAACGGCGATGAAGATCAGCCCGTAGATAATGAGTTCTATGGGGACGCTCATGGCTTACAGTCCTACCGAAGGTTCGAAGATTTGCGGCGGCAGGTCGTAGCCCCACTGCCGGAAGCGCTCGGAGTAATGCGACCGCACGCCGGTCGCGGTGAACTGGCCGATGATCTTGCCGTTGGGTTCCAGCCCGAGGCGCTGATAGCGGAACAGCTCCTGCATCGAGATCACCTCGCCTTCCATGCCGGTGACCTCGGTGATCGAGATCATGCGGCGCGAGCCGTCCTGCAGGCGGCTGGCCTGCACGATCAGGTTCACGGCGCTGGCGATCTGGGCGCGCACCGCCTTCAGCGGCATCTCGATGCCGGCCATGGCGATCATGTTCTCCAGACGCGAAACCGCGTCGCGCGCGCTGTTGGCGTGGATCGTGGTCATCGAGCCGTCGTGGCCGGTATTCATCGCCTGCAGCATGTCGATGACCTCTTCGCCGCGCGTCTCGCCGACGATGATGCGGTCGGGACGCATCCGCAGGGCGTTGCGCAGACAGTCGCGCTGGGTCACCGCGCCCTTGCCCTCGACGTTGGGCGGGCGGCTTTCCATCCGGCCCACATGGGTCTGCTGCAGCTGAAGTTCGGCCGTGTCCTCGATCGTCAGGATGCGTTCGGCGTCGTCGATGAAGGACGACAGCGCGTTGAGCGTGGTGGTCTTGCCCGAACCTGTCCCGCCCGAGACGATGACGTTCAGCCGACAGGCCACCGCGGCCTCCAGGAACATCGCCATGTCCTCGGAAAAGGCGCCGAAGCCCACCAGGTCGCGGATGCCCAGCTTTTCCTTCTTGAACTTACGGATCGAGACGAGGCTGCCGTCCACCGCGATCGGCGGCACCATGGCGTTGAAGCGCGAGCCGTCGGCAAGGCGGGCGTCGACGTAGGGGTTCGATTCATCGACGCGCCGGCCGACGGCCGAGACGATCTTGTCGATGATCCGCAACAGGTGGCGCTCGTCTTTGAAGGTGATGTCCGACAGTTCGAGCCGGCCGTCGCGTTCCACGAAGATCTGCCGCGGCCCGTTGACGAGGATGTCGTTGACGCTGTCGTCCTGCAGAAGCGCCTCGAGCGGCCCGAGGCCCGTGACCTCGTTGTAGAGATCCTTGATCAGCGTCGTGCGCTCGTCCTTGTTCAGGACGACCGACAACTCCTCCAGCGCCTCGGAGGTGATCGCGGCGATCTCGGCGCGCAGGTCGCTTTCGGTGGCGTGTTCCAGCGCGGCGAGGTTCAGGTTGTCGAGAAGCCGCTTGTGCAGCTCCACCTTGATCTCGGCGATGCGTTCCTTGCGCTTGCGCTCCTTGTCCACCGGCTGGGGCAGGGCGGGCTGGCGCGGGGCCTGTTTCGCCTTGGGCGCGGGTTTCGCCGCGGGGGCGGCCTCGGCCGCGGGTGCGGGCTTCGGCGCGGCCTCCGCGGTCTTCACCGGCTTGGCGTTGGCGGTACTCTTTTTGCTGTAACGGGCAAACACGGACGCTTATCCTCGCTTGGACGTTCAGTCGGCCTCGGCGGCCGCCTGGTCGACATTGTGCTGGTGGATCGAGGCCGCCAGCTTGTGGATTTCCTTGCGCAGCACGTTCTTCGACGCGGTCTCGGCCAGCGGCACGCCGTGGTCGCAGGACTGCATCACCTGCTTGGCGCCGTCGGGCAGCAGGATCTCGATGGCGATGTCCAGGCTTTCTGCCATGCGCTTGACCCGGCTCTTGCCGCTGAGGTCGGTGAACTTGGGCGCGCGGTTGAGGACATAGCGCAGCTTCTCGAACGGCAGGTCCTCGGATTTCAGCGCCCGCACCATGCGCAGCGCGTTCTGCGCCGAGCGCATGTCCAGCTCCAGCGGCGTCAGGTAGACGTGGCTCTCGTTCAGCACCGTCTCGGTCCACTGGACGATGGTGGTGGGCATGTCGATGACCACGTAGTCGAAATTCGCCGTGGCCTCCTCCATCAGCCGCTCGATATCCTCCGGCGCGACGAAGTCCAGCGGCAGGATGTCGGAGGGGGAGGTCAGGACGTGCAGCCGGTCCTTGAACGTGACGAGCGACTGCATGAACGCCTCGGCGTCCATCGACGCGGTGTCGGACAGCAGCTCGTAGACCGCCTCGCGGCGCGGCAGGTCGAGATAGGTGGCGACCGAGCCGAACTGCAGGTCGAAGTCGATCAGGCAGACCCGCGGCGGCTTCTTGTCCTCGACGGTCGCCAGTTCCCAGGCGAGGTTGACCGCCAGCGTCGTGGCGCCCACGCCGCCGGCCAGGCCGTGCACCGTGACGATCACGCCGTTGCGGTCGGTCCGGCTGGGATGGGCCACGTTCGTGTTGGCCGGCGCCAGCTCGGCGGCCTGGTCGGCGTTGCGGATGCGTTCGATGGCGTCGTGCAGCGTGCCTTCGGGCAGCGGGTAGGGGCAGAACTCCTTCGCGCCGAGCTTCAGCAGCTGGTGCAGCGCGATGGGGCTGACATTCTCGGCGATCAGGATCACCTTGAGACCGTGGTGGTTCGCCGTCTCGATCAGGTCGGCGATCCCGGCGAGGTTCGTCTCGTCCTCCTCGTCGATCGCGATGGCGACGAATTCCATGTGCTGGGCTTCGGGCTGACCGAAGAACATCCGCGCGTCTTCGAAGGACAGATCCCCCCAGGCTTCGCCCAGCTCGGTCTCCATGTCCTCGATGAGAAGGTCGAACTTCTGAACGTCGCGCGCCACCGTGCACGCCAGGATGGGTGCAGGATCGCTTTGCAAGGCCGCGTTTGAGCTCATAATTCCGTTCCCTGTTTCTCCGGGCCGCCCGCGGCCGGTTCTGGCGCGCAGGGGAAGAGCCCGGAACCCGGCCCCCCTCGGGCCGGATGCACTGCTCCTATGCCGTTGTGATGCCGGGGAATGTGGGCAAGATTACGGCTGAAAAATCGTCATTATTCGATTTCTTGGAACGGAGCGGCCCCATTCGGCAGGATTGTTCCGCGAGCGGGGGCGGCTGCCGCGGGGGCACCCGATACGAAAAAAGGCGATCCGGTGACCGCCTTTCTCCAGATTGCCCGACTTGCGGCGGCGTCAGCCGCCTTCGCCCCCACCTTCGTCCGAACTGCTCTGCTCGGTCGCGCTTTCGACGTATTCGCGGAAGATCACGTCGGCGTATTTGCCGTTCAGCACCAGCGGGTGGTTCTGGACGAAGCCCGACACCTCGGTCACCGCGCGCCGGTTCCGCATCTCGGGCTGCTCGGTGTAGATGATCGGCTGCGTCTCGCCATAGGAGACCACCGCCTCCAGCCGGCCGCGGTGGATGCCCTGCCGCGCGAGATAGGCGACCACCGCGTTGGCGCGGCGCTGGCCGAGCCGCTTGTTGTAGGCGTCCGAGCCCACCAGGTCGGTATGGCCGTAGACCCGGAACCGCACCTCGGGGAACTGCCGGATCCAGGCGGCCTGCCGCCGCAGCACGGCCTGCGCCCGGGCGTCGAGCACCGCGGAGTCGAAGGCGAATTCCACGACCGTGGTGACCTCGTCGTTGAACCGTTCGTTCAGGTTCAGCACGTAGGACAGGTCGCCGTTCTGGACGCCGGTGTTGTTCATCGTCGCGTTGCCGAAGCCGCCGGAGTCGATGAAGGCCCCGGCCTCCTCGGTCCAGCCGGACAGGGGCGCACGGTCGCCGCAGGCAGACAGCGCCAGGAGGCTCGTGGCGGCGAGCAGGGTCGTTGTGCGGTATCCGGCCATGTCTCTCACTCCATCACGTAGCCGTAGGAGCCGTTGAAGTCCTGTTGAGAGACTTCGCCGGCGGGTCCGGGCGGCGGGGTGGTGCCGTCGCCGCCCACGGTCTTGCCGAACAGGAACAGCTCGGCCTCGGTCGGCGGGTTGACACGGTCGGTCGGCAGCGCCAGCGCGTCGCCGTTGGTCGGCGTCACCAGATGCGGGGTGATGATGATCACCAGCTCGCTCTGCTCGCGCTGATAGCTGGCCGAGCGGAACAGCGCCCCCAGGATCGGGATATCGCCCAGCCACGGCACCTGGCCGTTCAGGTCCTCGAAGTCGTCCTGCAGCAGGCCGGCGATGGCAAAGCTCTCGCCGTCGCGCATCTCGACCACGGTCGAGGCCTCGCGCCGGCGGAAGGCGCTGACGTCGATGCCGCCCTGGGTGACGGTGATCGACGGGTCGATGCCCGACACCGCCGCGTTGAGCTGCAGGTTGATCTTGTCCTGGTCCACCACGCGGGGGGTGAAGGTCAGCTCGATGCCGAAGGGCTTGTACTCGATGGTGACCGAGCCGTCGTTGTCGACGACCGGGATCGGGTATTCGCCGCCGGCGAGGAAATGCGCTTCCTGCCCCGACAGCGCGGTGAGGTTCGGCTCCGCCAGGGTGCGGACGACGCCCTTGGTCTCCAGCGCTTCCAGCAGCACCCCGAACTCGAAGGCGCCGGCCGAGACGCCCAGCGCCAGCGCGCCCTCGGTGCCCGGGCCGGTGGTGATCGGATTGCCGAGCCCGTTGCCGGCGTCCAGCCACGTCCCGGTCTCGCCGGAGACGCTGACGCCGTTGCCGCCGCCGACGGCCAGCGAAGTCGACAGGCTCTTCGACACCGAGCGTTCCATCTCGGCGAAGCGGACCTTCAGCATCACCTGATGCGTACCGCCGACGACCATCAGGTTCGACACCCGGTCCGGCGCGTAGCGGTTGGCCAGATCCAGCGCGCGATCCAGCTTCTCGATGCTGGAGACGACACCGGACAGCACGATGCCGTCATTCGCGGTCCGCACCTCGATATTCTCGCCCGGCAGGATCTGCTGCAGCCGTTCCTTGAACTCGGTGATGTCGGGCGCGACCTGCACCTCGACATTGGCGATCAGCCCGCCGTCGACGCCCAGCAGCGTCAGCGTGGTGCGCCCCGGCGTCTTGCCCAGCACATAGATCGTGCGGTCCGACAGCGTGGAGATGTCGGCGATGGCCGGGTTGGCGATGGAGAGCTCCGCGAAGGGCACGTCGCTTTCGACGACGACCGCCCGGTTCATCGGAACCTTGAGAGAGCCGGACGCCGCGCCGCGCAGCACCCGAAGGCTTTGGGCGGATGCGTCCGGCACGGTGGCGCCCAGAACGGACAGCCCCAGCAGGGCGGCCCCAAGGAATCTCGCAATGTGCATGTGACCTGCCTCTATGATCACGGAAGCCCGATCTGGATGCCGGGTTGGGCGCAAGGTGACCGAAAACGCGATTCCGATCAATAATCAACCGTTTGTAGAAATCCTTTCATGTGGAGAAAGGGCAACAGAGCACCACAAATTGTACTTTAGAAACAAAACGGGCCCTGCATTGCGGGCCCGTCCTTTGTTTGATTCGTGCTTTGTCAGTTGGTGCAGGGGATCGGGATTTCCCGGATCTCGCCGCCACGATTCGTGCGGATCGTGCAGACCTCCGGTTCTTCGGCCTCGACGACCTCGGGCTCTTCCTTTTCCTCCTCCTCGATCCCGAGCAGACGGTTCTGGTCGATCTCCACGCTGCTTTCCACGGAGGTGTCGTCAGAGGCGCCCACCAGCGACAGCGACAGCCGGCCGGTGCTTTGCGCCTGGGCAAGGGCGGCGACTTCCATCGGCGTCACCTCCACCGTGACCGTGCGGGCGATGGTGGGGGCGGCGCGCTCGCCGTCGGCGGTCTGGTCCACCGCCACGAGCTTGATCCGCGACAGGATCAGCTTGGTGACGTCGCGCGTGCCCTCCCGGCGACGGTCGGGCAACTGCCCGGTCCAGTAGACGTCGACGCGGTCGCCCGGCCGCAGGAAGCCCGACACGCCGGAGGCGACGTCGACCTTGATCGCGAAGGCGCGCATGCCCTTGGTCAGCCGGGTCGACACGCCGGCATCCTCGCCGGGATCGGTGATCTTCACCAGCATCAGCGGCTCGTTCTTCTCGATGGTGCGCAGGGCGGTGCGGTAAACGTCCTCGCCCTTGGAGAAGACCGCGTCGATGGACGGGAACGCTCCCTTGGGCACGGAATTCTCCGGCCACCGGATGACGCGCAGGTCCTCCTTCCTGATGGGCTGTCCATAGGTCAGCTGCGTGTCCGCGACGACGACGTCCACGGTGGGCACGATCCTCTCGCGCGCCGCGCGCTCGCTCTCCAGATATCCCTTGGCCATGTAGACGGCGAAGCCGGCAAGGCCGAGGCCGATGACAAGAACCAGTCCGAATATCACGCGCATCGTGTTTCCTTTCCCGATCGACCGGGCACGGCGAACCGCGCCGGTCGTACGTCGACCCAACGGTTTCGTTCAATCTGCCCCGGTATTGCGGCAAATCCGTGCACTGCCGTTGGCATTGCTGTGATTTCTCCACGCTCCGCCGACAGTGCCGGCATATCGCTCCGACTGGGTTCCGACTGAGGCCGGTGTCCGACGGCGGTTGCCGGGGGCCGGACATAATAAGGACCCGCGCCGGGGCCCTCCGGCGCGGGTCCGTTCGGATCGCCTGTCAGGCGATCAGTAGGTCGTCTTCACATCCTGCGAGGACAGGTGCGAGCCGATGGTCTCGCCGTAGTCGTCCGTGGCACCGCCGACGGTGGTCAGCACGGCGATGCCCAGGCCGACGATGGCGGCGGTCAGCACGACCCAGTCGACGGTCACGGCGCCGTCTTCGTCACGCTCGAAGCGCTTGATCAGGTTGAATAGTTTCATGTCTCTCTCCGTCTGCTCGATACTCTGCTCTCCGCGGATCTTTGCCCGCGGCAAAAAATCATTAACCTTCGAATTGGGGCGGCAATTGGGCGGCATGTGTACAATTTCGAAGCGCTGGCGGTTATTTGTGTCCGGGTCGCAACAATCGCCGGCGGTTCGACATGGTGGCGCGCGCGTTGCCGACCGCACAGCCGAGAGGTTCCTCGCGGCGGAGTTCCTTGGCAGAGCGTCACCTGCGCGGATCGGTGCGACCCGGTGGTCGCGCCGGCGTGGTCCGCGCCGCCGGGTTCTTCGCATTTTCGCGTTTGTTTTGCGCATTCACAGCGCCAGACTGTCAATTTTGCCACATCCGAGCTTCGAATGACCCTCCGCCGGCCGCTGCGCCGCGTCGGAATCTGGTCAACCGCGGTGCCACTTGGCAATGAAGGCGCAACAGGGTCCGGGCAGGAACGCACCCATAATGAGACAGGTATTCCTTGCGACAGTGATTTCATGCGCCATGGCGGCGCTTCCGGCCGCGGCCGACGACCCGCCGCCGTTCCGCGACTTCACCTTCAAGCGGGTGAAGCCGCCGAAACCCGGCGCTCCACCGCGCATCACCGTTCAGATCGAGCCGGAGGCCGAGGTCGCGCCGGAGAAGACCGATCCCGAGACCGGACCCGACCCGGCGCCCGAAGCCTATGCGTGGTACTGGGACAAGGTCAGCCCGGCCCTGGGCGACGGCCGGCCCGGGCGGCTGGACGCGGCCCTGGCGCAACTGACCAAGGGGCCGGGCGTGCCGACGCCGCGGCTGGCCAGCCTGCAGAGCATCGCCGAGACCTACGGGGCGCAGATCCTGGCCGCGACGATCGACACCCGCGTCTCGCCCGCCCTGGTCCTGGCGGTGATCGGGATCGAAAGCGCCGGCCGCCCCGACGCCGTCAGCGGCAAGGGCGCGGCCGGGCTGATGCAGCTGATGCCCGACACGGCCACACGCTTCGGCGTGACGGACCGCGCCGATCCGGCGCAGAACATCGCCGGCGGCGTGGCCTATCTGGACTGGCTGATGGAGGAGTTCGGCGGCGACCCGATCCTCGTGCTGGCCGGCTACAACGCGGGCGAGGGCGCGGTGAAGAAACATGCCGGCGTGCCGCCCTATGCCGAGACGCGCGCCTATGTGCCCAAGGTGCTGGCCGCGTGGTCGGTGGCGCGCGGCTTGTGCCAGACGCCGCCGATGTTCATAAGCGATGGCTGTGCCTTCCGAGTTGCGGGAATCCCGAGTGAAAGCTGATAAGACGCCGCTGGTGCTGGACGTGGACGGCACGTTCCTGCGCACCGACATGCTGTTCGAGTGTTTCTGGGCCGGGCTGGGCCGGGCGCCCGCCGACACCCTGCGCACCTGCGCGGCGCATTTCGGCGACCGCGCCGTGCTGAAGCGCGAACTGGCCGAGATCGCCCAGCTCCGGACCGACCTGTTGCCGGTCAACTCGGACGTCGCGGACCTGGCCCGCACCGCGCGGGCGGAGGGGCGCGAGGTGGTCTTCGCCTCCGCCTCGGACAGCGCGCTGGTACAGGCGCTGGCGCGGGACCACGGGCTGCCGGAGACCGTCATCGCCTCGGCCGACGGGCAGAACATGAAGGGCGCCGCCAAGGCGGCGGCGCTGGTCGAGACCTATGGCAAGGGCGGCTTCGACTATGCCGGCAACGAGGCCGCCGACCGCCCCGTCTGGGCCGAGGCGCGCGGCGCCGTCGTCGTCGGTGCACCGGCGGAGGCCGCGGCGCTGGAGGCGGCGGGCAAGCCGGTGACTCGGCTGGCCGGCACGTGGCAGCTGGGCGACCTGATCCGCGCGCTGCGGCCGCACCAGTGGGTGAAGAACGTGCTGCTGCTGGTGCCGATGCTGGCCTCGCACTATTTCGACTGGTCGACGCTGTTCACCGTGCTCCTGGGGATGGTCGCCTTCTCCTTCGCGGCCTCGTCGATTTACATCGTCAACGACCTTCTGGACCTGGAGGCCGACCGGCTGCACGCCACCAAGCACAAGCGGCCCTTCGCCAGCGGCACCGTCCCGATCAGCGTAGGCATGGCCGCCTGGGCCGTGTTGACGGCGCTGGCGGTGAGCCTGAGCCTGCTGATCTCGCCGGCCTTTCTGGGCGTGGTCTGTCTCTACATGGTGCTGTCGCTCAGCTATTCGCTGAAGCTGAAGCGGCTGCGCTGGGTCGATATCGCGACGCTTGCGGGGCTTTACACCCTGCGGGTGGTCGCCGGGGCGCTGGCGGTCGACGTCTATGTCTCGGGCTACCTGCTGGTCTTTATCTTCCCGACCTTCGTGACGCTGGGCTGCGTCAAGCGGCTGACCGAGGTGACGCTGGCCACCGGGGACGAGCGGCTACCGGGGCGCGGCTATGGCCGGCCGGACCGGGGCGACCTGCTGAACGTGGCGTGGCTCGGGACATTCGGGGCGCTGCTGGTCTTCTTCCTCTACAGCTTCACCGAGCAGGCGCGGGAGCTCTACCCGACGCGCTGGCTGTTATGGGTGGCGCTGGTGCCGCTGTTCCTGTGGCTATGGCGGATGGTGCGGCTGGGCTACCAGGGCAAGCAGGATTACGACCCCATCGTCTTTGCGGCGACCGACAAGCACGGATTGGGGCTGATCTTCCTGATGCTGGCGATCATGTTCTACGCGGCCGGGCTGTGGCAGACATGGTTCGGCTGAGCTCGCGCTCGGCGCGCTCTGCCGAGCCGGTCTCGCCGGGCGTGCCGCTCAGATCGACAGCTTCTTGAAGATCGGCTCGGGGATCGCGCGGATGATCGCCATGATCCCGCGCCAGAAGAACGGCGTGTAGATCACGTTCCGCCGGCGCGCGACCGCCTTCAGGATGTCGGCGGCGACCTTGTCGGGCTGGGCCACCAGGAACATCCCCTCGATCCCCCAGGTCATGCCGGTGTCGACGAAGCCCGGCTTGACCGTGACCACATGCCCGCCGGCGCGCGTCAGCCGGTTGCGCAGGCCGGAGAGATAGGTGGCAAAGCCCGCCTTGGCGGCGCCGTAGACATAGTTGCCGAGCCGCCCGCGGTCGCCCGCGACGGAGCCGACGCCGACGACGGTGCCGGCGGCCTTCTCCTCGATCACCGGGGCCAGCATCTGCAGGAAGCGCGCCGGCCCGGTGAAGCTGTCGGTCACGGTGCCGTCCAGAAGCGACGGGTCCGCGTCGATGGCCGATTGCTCGGGCATCGAGCCGACGAAGACGGCGGCGTTGACGATGCCCTCGGCCGCCCTGGCGCGGTCGATCAGGGGCGTGAAGCTGCCGGCGTCGCGCGCGTCGAAGGCGGCGGTCTCGGCCGCGGCGGCGCCGCGCAGGCGGCAGTCGGCGGCGATGGCCTCCAGCTCCGCGCCGTCGCGCCCGGCGAGGATCAGCATGTGCCCCTCCGCCGCCAGCGCCCGGGCCAGCGCGCGCGCCATCGACGAGGTCGCCCCGAGGATGATCCAGGTCTGGCTCATGCAGCCTCCCGAAGCTTCAGCCGCCGCACCAGGTCGGTGACCATCGCGCCCTTCGGGTCGGCCTTGGCCACCACCGCGCGCCAGGCGTCGAGTTCGGGATACATCTGCGGAATGCGCTCGGGCGTGCAGAGCGCGTCCTTGGCGAAGTAGATACGGCCGCCGGCATCCGCCGTCAGATCCTCCAGCGTGCGGATCATCTTTTCCGCCTCGGGCAGGGCGCGCAGATCGCAGGCCAGCGTGTAGCCCTCCATCGGGAAGCTCAGATGCCCCGCGCGGCCCGGCCCGGTGCGTTTCAGCACCGCCAGCGGCGAGGACAGGCCGGACCCCGCGATCCGGCCCAGCATGTCGCGGATCGCCTCGCGCGCGGCCAGCGGCACGACGCACTGGAACTGGTGGAAGCCGCGCTTGCCGTAAAGCCGGTTCCAGTCGTGGATCCGGTCGAGCGGGAAGAAGAAGTCGT
Organism: Psychromarinibacter sediminicola; assembly: GCF_029168335.1. Lineage (GTDB taxonomy): Bacteria > Pseudomonadota > Alphaproteobacteria > Rhodobacterales > Rhodobacteraceae > Psychromarinibacter > Psychromarinibacter sediminicola. The sequence goes on along the minus strand of NZ_JARGYC010000006.1, from coordinate 1,517 downwards.
CGACGGGCCGGACCACGGTGCGCCCGCGCCGGGGCACGCGGCGGTAATAGGCCTCGTTGAAGACCCGGACGATCGGGTGGGACAGGGCGAAGCCCGGCGCGTCCATCGGCACCCGTTTCGACCCTTTCTTGAGCGGCACCAGGCCCGAGGCCGGTTCCGCCTCTTCCAGGATGCCGCGGCCCAGGCTGTCGCCCTTCGCCGTCGTGTCGATCCAGCCCACGGTATAGGAGGCCTCCGAGGCGTCCAGCATGGCGCGGAAGGCGTCGAAATCTTCCGCCCGCCGTTCGGTCACGGTCATGATGTCGCCGGGCACGCGCGTCATCTCCAGCTCGGCCGAGACGACGATGCCGGTCTGGCCCAGCCCGCCGGCGGTGGCACGGAACAGGTCGATGTCGTCCTCGGGCGTGATGCGGGCCTGCGTGCCGTCGGGCCGGAGCAGGGTCAGCGCGCGGACATGCTGGGCGAAGCTGCCGGCGTGGTGGTGGTTCTTGCCATGGACGTCGTTGCCGATGGCGCCGCCGATGGTCGCGAAGCCGGTGCCGGGCACCACCGCGGGAATCCAGCCGCGCGGCGCCATGACCGCGACGATCTCGCCCAGGGTCAGGCCGGCCTCGGCGGTCAGCGCACCGGTCGTCTCGTCGAAGCCGAGGAAGCGGTCGAGCCGGGTCATGTCCACCGCCCGGCCGCCGTCGTTCAGGCAGGCGTCGCCGTAGGAGCGGCGCTTGCCGATGGCGGGGGCGGGGCTGTCGGCCATCAGCGCCGCGAGCGTCGCCTGCCGCTCCGGCCGGGCGAGCTCGCCCGCGGCGCGCAGGGCGCGGCCCCAACCCGCATATGTCGTGGATTTCCAGCGCATGCCTGTCTTTTGCCCTATCCAGCGCGATCTCGCCATGAAGATTGGCAGCAATATGGGGCCGTTTCAAACCGTCGGACAGTGGGCCGCCTGCGACCATGCAACGCGACGTCATGCCAGAAATTGCGGAACCTATGTGCAAGAAAGCACCTATCTAACGAATTTGGCACGCTCTTGTTCATTGATAAACGGGTCGGTGGCTCCCATTCTTTGATCATCGACGGCAAGACGCCGCGACCCAACGAACCTGAGACAAGGAGCAAGACCATGAAACGCATCATCATTTCCGCCATCGCCCTCGCAGCCGCCACGCCGGCCCTGGCCAACGACCAGCTTGCGCGCAGCCTCGGCGTGGAGCCCGGGCAGTACACGCTGCAGGAACTGTCGATCCTGAAGGCCCATGAAGGGCTCGAAGGCAACGAGGGCCGGGTCTATCTGCAGAACCAGCCCGGCGTTCGCCGCGATGTCGTGAACGACGTGGCGCGCACGCATTTCCTGCAGGCCGAAGCGGCCGAGGACGGCGATAGCTGAGCCGCCCGCAGAACGCGAAAGGGGGCCGCCCGGGCCCCCTTTTAACAGGCTGCTGAAAAACTCTGCCTCGACAGGGGTTTGAGAACGTGATTCACCCTTTGCACGGCATGCTGGGGGTGATGATGCGCGGGACGGA
>NZ_JARGYC010000069.1 GCF_029168335.1 Psychromarinibacter sediminicola | reverse complement strand
CTGCCCCCAGTATCTGCCCCAGGGTCAGTGAATCAGTCCCTCGGCCGAATGGGAATCCCCAATCGATTCATGTCGGTGGGCAAACGCTCTAAGGCCGCAGGATATGCCCACGATTAAACGCACGAAGATCTAGAGTCGTTGCGAGCAGAAATCGAACGAAGAGGGTTATCGGACAGGGTGGTATATTGGCCATGACAACATTCCATATCCAATCGCTTCTGCATCAGCATGTTCTTTGGCTTGAAAGCCGTGGTCAGAAAGGCAGTCAGCTCACACTCTTCGATGCCGATTTTCGAGGTGCCGAGCTAAATGGGCTAAATCTATCGGACGCAATCATTCCGGGCGCCAACTTCTCTGGCATGGTTCTGGAGGATATTGATTTTTATGGTTCAAATCTTGCGAGTGCCAACTTCTCGAACGCTACTCTCAAGAACGTGCAGTTCATCAAGTCGAACCTGGACTACGCGGTGCTCACCAACACAAAAGTCATCGGGGGGAGCTGGTTCAGAGCAACTTGCATAGATGCGCAGGTTGCAGGGCTTACCTTCTCCGGGACTAATCTGGAACGAACATTTCCCCAGCTTTCGTAGCGTGTACATCGGACGATTTTGGCCGTTTCTGTCCACATAGGAAACTGCCGATAGCCCGAATCTGCGCAGATTTTGGGGCAGAACGTTTTCGACGTCATTCAGAACCCGGCGGTCGATGGGCCCAAAAAAATCCTGATTATTTGATCAACGGAGAGGTCTACGATCACTACGCGCCATCAACCGACCACTCACGAAGAATTTGGGAGCGCGTCCAAGAGAAAGTCGAAGCCGGGCAGGCCCCAAACATCGTGATCGGCCTGCAAGATAGCAATGTGGAAGAAGACGCCCTTCGACAACAGTTTGAAAACTGGCCGATTGAAGGGCTTGGTGATGTGATTATCATCCGCCCCGACGGGACCATTGGGAGGCTATGATGGCAATCACGCGCCTTGTCCTACCGCCTCACATTCCCGCTGATCTCGGGCACGCCGAACTCGTCGTGGCAGATCGCGGCCAGCTTCGCCACGCCGTCCCGGATGGTCTCGACGGGCGGGTTGGCGAAGCAGAGGCGGATCCAGCGGTCGGCGTCGTACTGCAGCGACCAGTCCGGGCCGGGGTTCACCGCGACGCCCTGTTGGCCGGCGACCTCGGCCAGGCGCGGGGTCGTCACGCCCTCGGGCAGTTTCAGCCACAGGAAGATGCCGCCTGGCGGGCGGGTGAACTCCACCGTGGTCCCGAAATGCTCGTTCACCGCGTCGATCATCGCGTCGAGCTTGCTTTCGAGCACGGCGTTGCAGTGGCGGACATGGGCGTCGAAGTGGGCGGGTCCGTACTCGGCCAGCATCATCTGTTCCAGCACGGGCGAGCCGGCGTCGGTCTTGAGCGCCACCAGCCGGCCCAGCACCGGCCAGTCGGCGTTGATGTAGCCGACGCGGAGCGCGGGGCCCACGGTCTTCGAGAAGCTGCCGATGTGGATGACCAGGCCGCTGTCGTCCAGCGCGCGGAGCGCCGGCGGGCGGGTGTTGGCCCAGGTGAGGTCGGAATAGCACTCGTCCTCGAAGACGGGGACGCCGTGATTCTTCGCGAGCTCCAGCAGGCGGTGGCGGCGGTCGAGCGGCAGGATGGTGCCGGTGGGGTTGTGGACGGTGACGATGGCGAAGATGTACTTGGGTGTGATGCCTTGCGCGGCGAGGTCGTCGAGCGTGGTTTCCAGCGCGTCCATCCGCATGCCCTCGGCGTCGAGCGGCACGGGGACCATGTTGACCCCCAGCGCGCGGAGCTTCGACAGGGTGCCGCCGTAGTTCGATTCCTCGACGATCACGGTGTCGCCGGGGCGGAGCAGGAGCTTGTTGATCAGGTCGATGGCCTGCAGCGAGCCGGAGGTCAGCAGGATGTCCTCGGCGGTGGTCTCGATCCCGGCATAGCGTTTCAGCTTGTCGGCGACGAAGGTGCGCAGCGGGGTGTAGCCCAGCGGGCCGCTCTGCATGCGGTAGGTGGCGATGTCGTGGCCGTCGCGGGCCAGCGCCCGGTCCACGGCGGCGCGCAGGTCGTCCACGGGCACGGTGGCCCGGTCGATATGGCCGCCGACGAAGTTGTAATCGGGAAAGCCGGACCAGCGCGCGGACGGAGCGGGGGTGCCTTCGGGCAGGAGCGGGGAGACGTCGAACATGGGCCTTGGTCCTGTCATCTGTTTCGTCGGACCCTAGGGGGCGATCGGCGCGGGTGGCAAGGTGCGTGGCAAGATGCGCCGGGGGCTCGGGCGGGCTTGCAGAATCCGCGCGCGCGGTGTATGCGGCGCGTCTGCCGAGAGATCGGCCCCTTTCGTGGGAGGCGAGGCGGTCGCGACCGCCGGACCTGACCACGTCAACCGAAGTTCCCGGATCGCGTTCCGGGGGCGTTGAGACAAGGAGATGGCCAATGGCCAAGAAAGTCATGGGCACCATGAAGCTGCAGGTGCCTGCCGGGCAAGCGAACCCGTCCCCGCCGGTGGGTCCGGCGCTGGGTCAGCGCGGCATCAACATCATGGAATTCTGCAAGGCGTTCAACGCCCGCACGCAGGAGATGGAGCAGGGTGCGCCTTGCCCGACCGTGATCACCTACTACCAGGACAAGTCCTTCACGATGGACATCAAGACGCCGCCGGCGTCGTTCTATCTGAAGAAGGCGGCCAAGCTGAAGTCGGGCGCGACCACGCCGGGCCGGGCGACCGTCGGCACTGTGACGCCCGCGCAGGTCAAGGAGATCGCCGAGGCGAAGATGAAGGATCTGAACGCCACCGACATCGAGTCGGCGATGCAGATCATCCTGGGCTCTGCCCGCTCCATGGGCATCGAGGTGAAGTAAGATGGCAAAGCACGGAAAACGCACCCGCGCCGCGCGCGACGCCTTTGCGGGCAAGGAGAACCTGCCCGTCGAGGAGGCCATCTCGCTGGTCAAGGAGCACTCCAACGTCAAGTTCGACGAGACCGTCGAGGTGGCGATGAACCTGGGCGTCGACCCGCGCCACGCCGACCAGATGGTCCGCGGCACGGTCACCCTGCCGAACGGCACCGGCAAGACGGTGCGCGTCGCCGTCTTCGCGCGCGGGCCCAAGGCCGAGGAAGCGGAAGCCGCGGGGGCCGACATCGTGGGCGCCGAAGACCTGATGGAGAGGATCCAGGGCGGCGAGATCAACTTCGACCGCTGCATCGCGACGCCGGACATGATGCCGGTCGTGGGACGGCTGGGCAAGATCCTGGGTCCGCGCAACCTGATGCCGAACCCGAAGGTCGGGACCGTGACCATGGACGTCAAGGAGGCCGTCGAGGCGGCCAAGGGCGGCCAGGTGCAGTTCAAGGCCGAGAAGGCGGGCGTCGTGCATGCCGGGATCGGCAAGGCGTCGTTCACGGTCGACCAGCTGGCCGGCAACCTGCGCGCCTTCGTGGACGCGGTGCTGCGCGCCAAGCCGGCGGGCGCCAAGGGCACCTACATGAAGAAGATCTCGATCAGCTCGACCATGGGGCCGGGCGTGTCGGTCGAGGTCATGTCGGCCACCGGCAACGCCCCGGCGGAAGCCGCCGAGTGAGATAGCGCCTTTCGAGGCGAACGGATTGGGGCGGGCCTGCGGGTCCGCCCTTTTTGTTTGGGGTGGGGCGCAGAGTGTTGGTCCGCTACGCGGACGGAGCCGCCGTTCACCACGCTTGACTTCAGGCGCCCAACCCAGGCCCGAGTGACGCTACCCCACGCTACTGAGATTACAAGCGCCGCCCTCGGCCCAACGGATCAGATTCTCCCGCGCCGGTATCGCATCTTCCGCAAGTCGTGCCGCGGCAACGAAGGGCAACCAAGCAAGCACATCTGTGAGGTCGAAGGAGGCGGCCCGTAGGTAGACCACGACGTATTCCCTCGCCAAGTCGGTCGAAACCGCGTGCAGCAGTACATAGGAGCGGCAGACGTCTGCTGCCGGATCGCCACATGTGGCATCGAGCCAGTCGATGATTGTTGCGCTCTCGCCTTGGCCGAGCACGTTCCATGGATGAAAGTCACCATGACAAAGACGATCTGCGATCGGCAGGTCGGCGAGACACGCGAGGAGCTCCGTTCGTCTTGCCTCTGAGAGCGGCGGCGCGCGGCCGATCGAGGCGGCCATCCGCGCTCGGAGTTCAGGGAAGTTGCTTCCGGGGCGGGCGTGGATCTTCGCGTGCAGGGCGGCAAATTCGCGCAAGTACTCGGTGGTGCGGTCCGGCTCGGCGAACCACCGGTCGGCGCCGCATTCCTCTTCCACCAGGCTCATCGTGAGGCCCCAGCGGTCGCCATAGCGGTCGACCCCGAAGACTTCGGGAACAGGCAGACCCGTCCCTTCGAGCAGGGCCAGATTGGCCGCCTCTCGGAACGCCGAGTTCCGCGGCTGACCCGCCTCGAAGAGCTTCAGAGCGGCGCCGTTATGGCGATATACGTCGGCGACCTTGCCGCTGCCGATTTGACGGTCGCTCAACATGAGATTCCTACCGGAATGCTAATAACAATACCGGTGAAGTTATCCCGCGACCCCGAACGTGGCGAGCCTCAAAAACGACCTTCTTCGCATTTCCATGGATCGACGAGCCATCGAGGTTCGGCCACGAAGTCTGCGGCCGACCTAATGCTTACGACCAACGCACTGATAAGGGAGGTCAGCTCTGGGCTCAGAGCCGACGTCGGGGCGCATGGCACCAATGCCATGAAGCTCGTATGACCTCTGTCGGCAGTGCCGGTCCCGGCGGACGCCGCCGGCTGTCGGGCCGCGCGTTACTTCCCATCGCCGCTCGCGCGGGCAGGGGGCGGCGACGGTGTCGACCCCGGTCACATCTGCGCGACCGGGGCCCGGTGCGCAAGAGAACGCGCATTGGGGGCTTCACATTTCCGCCGCGAGGGTCTAGGAACCGCGCTGTCAGGTCGCCCCGAACCCTCGTGGCGGCCTGATGATTCGTCCGAGACGGTGGGTGGTGCGGCCCGAGCCAAGCCATAATTCCTGCCCGAGACGGGAAGAGACCAAGATTTCTTCGGATCGTGCCCGCGCTGGCCCGCTCCGGGGCGGATTGGCTGGACCCGTAAGGACCCGATTGCCGGGCCTTGTGCCCGGTAGACTAGGAGCCGGGGGGTCGCCAAGGCCCTCCATACTTGGAGTGAAACTGTGGATAGAGCCCAGAAAGAGAAAGTGGTCGAGGAACTCGGCCAGATCTTCGAAAGCTCTGGCGTCGTGGTGGTTGCCCACTACGCGGGACTCACGGTTGCCGAGATGCAGGACCTGCGCGCGCGTATGCGCGACGCGGGCGGGTCCGTGCGCGTTGCCAAGAACAAGCTCGCCAAGATCGCCCTGGAAGGAAAGCCGAACGCTTCGCTCGCCGACCTTCTGGAGGGTATGACCGTACTCGCCTATTCCGAGGACCCCGTGGCGGCAGCCAAGGTCGCGGAAGGTTACGCCAAGGATAACAAGAAGTTCGAGATCCTCGGCGGGGCCATGGGTGAGTCGCATCTGGACCGCGACGGTGTGAAGGCCGTGTCCGAGATGCCGTCGCGCGAGGAGCTCATCGCTTCCATCGCCGGCTGCATCGGGGCGCCCGCCAGCAACATCGCCGGGGCCATTGGCGCGCCTGCTTCGAACATCGCCGGCATCCTCTCGACCATCGAGGAGAAGGCCGAAGCGGCCTGACGGCAGACGGGATATCCCGCGTGGGGTTGATCCCCGCACGTTGGAACACATCTAGGACAACGGAAACAGACAAATGGCTGATCTGAAGAAACTCGCCGAAGAGATCGTGGGGCTGACCCTTCTCGAGGCCCAGGAACTGAAAACCATCCTCAAGGACGAATACGGCATCGAGCCCGCCGCCGGCGGCGCGGTGATGATGGCCGGTCCGGCCGGCGGCGGCGAAGGCGCGGCCGAAGAGGAAGAGCAGACCGAATTCGACGTCATCCTGAAATCGGCCGGCGCCTCCAAGATCAACGTGATCAAGGAAGTCCGCGCGATCACCGGCCTGGGCCTGAAAGAGGCCAAGGAGCTGGTCGAGGCGGGCGGCAAGGCCGTCAAGGAAGGCGCCCCGAAGGAGGAAGCCGAAGAGATCAAGAGCAAGCTCGAGGCCGCCGGCGCCGAGGTGGAGCTCAAGTAATCGCTCATCGGTCCCTGGCGGGTCCTCTTCGCGAGGAGGGCCCGGGGGCCGACGAGCGCGCGACGAACACGGGCTGGATCCGGGCATTCCCGGGTCCAGCCGTCCGCGTCTCAGGAAGGGCTCTTCGCGCAAGAGCGTTTCCTAAGGTGCGGTGACCGATCGGGCGGCGGCCGGTGGGACGGCTGCCAGGGATTGATCGGACCGACCTGTTCCAAGGGCGCGCGGCCGGGGCCCGACGGCTGCGCGTTTGCGAAGATGAAAGGTGAACACCTCCCATGGCGTCCAGCTACCTTGGCCAGAAGCGTTTGCGGAAATATTACGGCAAGATCCGGGAAGTCCTGGAGATGCCGAACCTCATCGAGGTCCAGAAATCCAGCTATGAACTGTTCCTGAAGTCCGGCGACCAGCCCGAGCCGATGGACGACGAAGGCATCAACGGCGTCTTCCGCTCGGTCTTTCCGATCAAGGACTTCAACGAGACCGCCGTCCTGGAATTCGTCCGCTACGAGCTGGAGCGGCCGAAATACGACGTCGACGAGTGCATGCAGCGCGACATGACCTACAGCGCCCCGCTGAAGGTCACCCTGCGGCTGATCGTGTTCGACATGGACGAGGATACCGGCGCCAAGTCGGTCAAGGACATCAAGGAGCAGGATGTCTTCATGGGCGACATGCCCCTGATGACGCCGAACGGCACCTTCATCGTCAACGGCACCGAGCGGGTGATCGTGTCGCAGATGCATCGCTCGCCTGGCGTGTTCTTCGACCACGACAAGGGCAAGACCCACGCCTCGGGCAAGCTCCTGTTCGCCTGCCGCATCATTCCCTATCGCGGCTCCTGGCTGGACTTCGAGTTCGACGCCAAGGACATCGTCTTCGCCCGCATCGACCGGCGCCGGAAGCTGCCGGTGACGACCCTGCTCTACGCCCTCGGGCTGGACCAGGAGGCGATCATGGACGCCTATTACGACACGGTCGACTACCGCCTGGACGGCAAGCGCGGCTGGGTCACCAAGTTCTTCCCCGAGCGGGTGCGCGGCACCCGTCCGCCGTTCGACCTGGTCGACGCGGCCACCGGCGAGGTGTTCGCCGAGGCCGGCAAGAAGATCACCCCGCGCGCGGTCAAGAAGATCATCGACGAGGGCAAGATCACCGAGCTTCTGGTGCCCTTCGAGCAGATCGTCGGCAAATACGCCGCCCGGGACATCATCAACGAGGAGACCGGCGCGATCTATGTCGAGGCCGGCGACGAGTTGACCTGGGAGACCGACAAGGAGGGCGAGGTCACCGGCGGCACGCTGAAGGAGCTGATCGATGCCGGCGTGACGGACGTCCCGGTGCTGGACATCGATAACGTCTCGGTCGGTCCGTACATGCGCAACACCATGGCGCAGGACAAGAACATGGACCGCGACAGCGCGCTGATGGACATCTACCGCGTGATGCGCCCGGGCGAGCCGCCCACCGTCGAGGCCGCGTCCGCGCTGTTCGACACGCTGTTCTTCGATTCCGAGCGCTACGACCTGTCGGCCGTGGGCCGGGTGAAGATGAACATGCGCCTGGCGCTTGACGCGCCGGACACGCAGCGCACGCTGCGGCGCGAGGACATTGTCGCCTGCGTCAAGGCGCTGGTCGACCTGCGCGACGGCCGCGGCGAGATCGACGACATCGACCACCTGGGCAACCGCCGGGTGCGCTCGGTCGGCGAGCTGATGGAGAACCAGTACCGCGTGGGCCTTCTGCGGATGGAGCGCGCGATCAAGGAGCGGATGTCGTCGGTCGAGATCGACACGGTGATGCCGCAGGATCTGATCAACGCCAAACCCGCCGCCGCCGCGGTGCGCGAGTTCTTCGGCTCCTCGCAGCTGTCGCAGTTCATGGACCAGACCAACCCGCTGTCGGAAGTCACCCACAAGCGCCGCCTGTCGGCGCTCGGCCCCGGCGGTCTGACCCGCGAGCGCGCGGGCTTCGAGGTGCGCGACGTTCACCCGACGCACTATGGCCGGATGTGCCCGATCGAGACGCCGGAAGGGCCGAATATCGGCCTGATCAACTCGCTGGCCTCCTTCGCCCGCGTGAACAAGTACGGCTTCATCGAGACGCCCTATCGCGTGGTCAAGGACGCCATGGTCACGGACGAAGTGCACTACATGTCCGCCACCGAGGAGATGCGGCACACCGTGGCGCAGGCCAACGCCTCGCTGGACGAGACCGGCAAGTTCACCAACGAGATGGTCAACACCCGGCAGGCCGGCGAATACACGCTGAACCCGGTCGAGACGGTCGACCTGATCGACGTGTCGCCGAAACAGCTGGTGTCGGTCGCGGCGTCGCTGATCCCGTTCCTGGAGAACGACGACGCCAACCGCGCGCTGATGGGCTCGAACATGCAGCGGCAGGCGGTGCCCCTGCTGCAGGCCGACGCGCCCTTCGTGGGCACCGGGATCGAGGGCAAGGTCGCCATCGACTCTGGCGCCGCGATCCAGGCGCGCCGGGCGGGCTTTATCGACCAGGTCGACGCGCAGCGGATCGTCATCCGCGCGACCGAGGACCTGGAGCCGGGCGATCCGGGCGTCGACATCTACCGTCTGCGCAAGTTCCAGCGCTCGAACCAGAACACCTGCATCAACCAGCGGCCGCTGGTGAAGGTGGGCGACAAGGTCGAGAAGGGCGAGGTCGTGGCTGACGGTCCGTCGACTGACCTGGGCGAGCTGGCGCTCGGCAAGAACGTGGTCGTCGCGTTCATGCCGTGGAACGGCTACAACTACGAGGACTCCATCCTGATCTCCGAGCGGATCGTGAAGGAGGACGTGTTCACCTCGATCCATATCGAGGAGTTCGAGGTCGCCGCCCGCGACACCAAGCTGGGGCCGGAAGAGATCACCCGCGACATCCCGAATGTCGGCGAGGAGGCGCTGCGCAACCTCGACGAGGCGGGGATCGTCTATATCGGCGCCGAGGTGGGGCCGGGCGACATCCTGGTGGGCAAGATCACGCCCAAGGGCGAAAGCCCGATGACGCCGGAGGAGAAGCTCCTGCGCGCGATCTTCGGCGAGAAGGCATCGGACGTGCGCGACACCTCGCTGCGGCTGCCGCCGGGCGACTACGGCACCATCGTGGAAGTCCGCGTGTTCAACCGCCACGGCGTCGAGAAGGACGAGCGCGCGCTGCAGATCGAGCGCGAGGAAGTGGAACGTCTGGCCCGGGACCGGGACGACGAGCTGCACATCCTGGAGCGCAACATCTACGCGCGTCTGAAGGACATGATCCTCGGCAAGACCGCGGTGAAGGGGCCGAAGGGCGTGAAGCCCGGCAGCCAGATCACCGAGGATCTGCTGGAGATGCTGTCCCGCGGGCAGTGGTGGCAGCTGGCGCTGGAGAACGACGAGGAGGCGCAGCAGGTCGAGGCGCTGAACGCGCAGTTCGAGGCGCAGAAGCGCGCGCTGGAGCACCGGTTCGAGGACAAGGTCGAGAAGGTGCGCCGGGGCGACGACCTGCCGCCGGGCGTCATGAAGATGGTCAAGGTCTTCGTCGCGGTGAAGCGCAAGCTGCAGCCGGGCGACAAGATGGCCGGACGTCACGGCAACAAGGGTGTGATCTCCAAGGTGGTTCCCATCGAGGACATGCCGTTCCTGGCGGACGGGACCCCGGTGGACTTCGTACTGAACCCGCTGGGCGTGCCGTCGCGGATGAATGTCGGGCAGATCCTCGAAACCCACATGGGCTGGGCCGCGCGCGGTCTGGGCGAGCAGATCGGCGACGCGCTGGGCGAGTACCGGCGCAAGGGCGACCTGACCCCGGTGCGCGACGCGATGCGTATCGCCTATGGCGACGAGGTCTTCGAGGAAGGCATCGGGACCATGGACGACGCTCAGTTGCTGGAAGCGGCGGGCAACGTGACCCGCGGCGTGCCGATCGCGACCCCGGTCTTCGACGGCGCCAAGGAGCATGACGTCAACGACGCGCTGAAGCGGGCCGGGTTCAACGAAAGCGGCCAGTCGGAGCTGTTCGACGGCCGGACGGGCGAGCAGTTCGCGCGGCCGGTCACGGTGGGGGTCAAGTACCTGCTGAAGCTGCACCACCTGGTCGACGACAAGATCCACGCCCGCTCGACGGGTCCGTACAGCCTCGTCACCCAGCAGCCGCTGGGCGGCAAGGCGCAGTTCGGCGGTCAGCGCTTCGGCGAGATGGAAGTGTGGGCGCTGGAAGCCTACGGCGCCGCCTATACCCTGCAGGAGATGCTGACGGTGAAGTCGGACGACGTGGCCGGCCGGACCAAGGTCTACGAGTCGATCGTCAAGGGCGAGGATACCTTCGAGGCGGGCGTTCCCGAGAGCTTCAACGTGCTCGTCAAGGAAGTCCGCGGCCTCGGCCTGAACATGGAACTCCTGGATGCGGAGGGGGAGGAATAGCGGCACCCGCCCGTCCGGGCCCGCGATTTTTCGACGAAAAATCGGGCCCGGCCTTCCCCCTTCATGCCCCTGATTAGGAAATCGAGATGAACCAGGAACTGACCACCAACCCGTTCAACCCGCTTGCGGCGCCCGCGACCTTCGACGAGATCAAGATCTCGCTTGCATCGCCGGAGCGGATTCTCAGCTGGTCCTACGGCGAGATCAAAAAGCCCGAGACGATCAACTACCGGACCTTCAAGCCCGAGCGCGACGGCCTGTTCTGCGCCCGGATCTTCGGTCCGATCAAGGACTACGAGTGCCTGTGCGGCAAGTACAAGCGGATGAAGTATCGCGGCGTCGTCTGCGAGAAATGCGGCGTGGAGGTCACGCTGCAGAAGGTCCGCCGCGAGCGCATGGGCCATATCGAGCTGGCCGCGCCGGTCGCGCATATCTGGTTTCTGAAGTCGCTGCCGTCGCGCATCGGCCTGATGCTGGACATGACGCTTCGGGACCTGGAGCGCATCCTCTACTTCGAGAACTACGTCGTCATCGAGCCGGGCCTGACGGACCTGACCTACGGCCAGCTGATGACCGAGGAAGAGTTCATGGACGCTCAGGACGCCTACGGGATGGACGCCTTCACGGCGAATATCGGCGCCGAGGCGATCCGCGAGATGCTGGCGGCGATTGACCTTGAATCGGAAGCCGAACAGCTGCGCGCCGACCTGGCCGAGGCCACCGGCGAGCTGAAGCCGAAGAAGATCATCAAGCGGCTGAAGATCGTCGAGTCCTTCCTGGAATCCGGCAACCGGCCGGAATGGATGATCATGACGGTCATCCCGGTCATCCCGCCGGAACTCCGCCCGCTGGTGCCGCTGGACGGCGGCCGGTTCGCCACGTCGGACCTGAACGACCTGTACCGCCGGGTGATCAACCGGAACAACCGCCTGAAGCGGCTGATCGAGCTGCGCGCGCCGGACATCATCATCCGCAACGAAAAGCGGATGCTGCAGGAATCCGTCGACGCGCTGTTCGACAACGGCCGGCGCGGCCGGGTGATCACGGGGGCCAACAAGCGGCCGCTGAAGTCGCTGTCGGACATGCTGAAGGGCAAGCAGGGCCGGTTCCGGCAGAACCTTCTGGGCAAGCGCGTCGACTTCTCGGGCCGGTCGGTCATCGTGACGGGTCCGGAGCTGAAGCTGCACCAGTGCGGCCTGCCGAAGAAGATGGCGCTGGAGTTGTTCAAGCCGTTCATCTACTCGCGGCTTGAGGCGAAGGGGCTGTCGTCCACCGTCAAGCAGGCGAAGAAGCTGGTGGAGAAGGAGCGGCCCGAGGTCTGGGACATCCTGGACGAGGTGATCCGCGAGCATCCGGTGCTGCTGAACCGGGCGCCGACGCTGCACCGTCTGGGCATCCAGGCGTTCGAGCCGATCCTGATCGAGGGCAAGGCGATCCAGCTGCATCCGCTGGTCTGCTCGGCCTTCAACGCGGACTTCGACGGCGACCAGATGGCGGTTCACGTGCCGCTGTCGCTGGAAGCGCAGCTCGAAGCGCGCGTGCTGATGATGTCCACCAACAACGTGCTGTCGCCGGCCAACGGCGCGCCGATCATCGTGCCGTCGCAGGACATGATCCTGGGGCTCTACTATATCACGATGATGCGCGAGGGCATGAAGGGCGAGGGCATGACCTTTGCCGACGTGGACGAGGTGCAGCACGCGCTCGACGCGGGCGAGGTGCATCTGCACGCAAAGATCACCGCGCGCGTCAAGCAGATCGACGAGGAGGGCCAGGAGGTCGTCCGCCGGTTCGAGACGACGCCGGGCCGCGTGCGGCTGGGCGCGCTTCTGCCGCTGAACGCGAAGGCGCCGTTCGACCTGGTCAACCGCCTGCTGCGCAAGAAGGAGGTGCAGCAGGTCATCGACACCGTCTACCGCTATTGCGGGCAGAAGGAGTCGGTCATCTTCTGCGACCAGATCATGACGATGGGCTTCCGCGAGGCGTATCGGGCCGGCATCTCGTTCGGCAAGGACGACATGCTGATCCCCGACAACAAGTGGACCATCGTGAACGACGTGCGCGACCAGGTGAAGGAGTTCGAGCAGCAGTACATGGACGGGCTGATCACCCAGGGCGAGAAGTACAACAAGGTGGTCGATGCTTGGTCGAAATGCTCCGACGAGGTCGCCAACGCGATGATGGGCGAGATCTCGGCCGTCCGGTACGACGATGCCGGCGCCGAGAAGGAGCCCAACTCGATCTACATGATGTCGCATTCCGGGGCCCGTGGCTCGCCGGCGCAGATGAAGCAGCTGGGCGGCATGCGCGGCCTGATGGCCAAGCCGTCGGGCGAGATCATCGAGACGCCGATCATCTCGAACTTCAAGGAAGGCCTGACCGTGCTGGAGTACTTCAACTCCACCCACGGCGCCCGGAAGGGTCTGGCCGACACCGCGCTGAAGACGGCGAACTCGGGCTACCTGACCCGGCGTCTGGTGGACGTGGCGCAGGACTGCATCGTGCGCGAGAACGACTGCGGCACCGACCGGTCGATCACCGCGGAAGCGGCGGTCAACGACGGCGAGATCGTGGCGTCGCTGTCCGAGCGCATCCTGGGCCGCGTCGCGGCCGAGGACGTGCTGAACCCCGGGACCGACGAGGTGATCGTCGCCGAGGGCGAGCTGATCGACGAGCGCAAGGCCGACGCGGTGGAAGCCGCGGGCATCGCCGCGATGCGCATCCGCAGCCCGCTGACCTGCGACAGCGAGGAAGGGGTCTGCGCCATGTGCTACGGCCGCGACCTGGCGCGCGGCACGATGGTGAACCAGGGCGAGGCCGTGGGCATCATCGCGGCGCAGTCGATCGGCGAGCCGGGCACGCAGCTGACGATGCGGACGTTCCACATCGGCGGCATCGCGCAGGGCGGCCAGCAGTCGTTCCTGGAGGCCTCGACCTCCGGCAAGGTGGAGTTCCGCAACGCGAACATCCTGACCAACGCCGCCGGCGAGCAGATCGTCGTGGGCCGCAACATGACGCTCGCCATCGTCGACGAGCACGGCACCGAGCGGGCCAGCCACAAGATCACCTACGGGACCAAGATCTTCCCCGAGGACGGGGCCACGGTGGAGCGCGGCGACAAGCTGATCGAGTGGGATCCCTACACCCTGCCGATCATCGCCGAGAAGGAGGGCACCGCCCGCTTCGTCGACCTGGTCAACGGCCTGTCGGTCCGCGAGGAAACCGACGAGGCGACCGGCATGACCCAGCGGATCGTGTCCGACTGGCGCGCGGCGCCGAAGGGCAGCGACCTGAAGCCGGAGATCATCCTGGTCGGCGAGGACGGCGAGCCGGTCCGCAACGCGGCTGGCAACCCGGTGACCTATCCGATGTCGGTGGACGCGATCCTGTCGGTCGAGGACGGCACCAAGGTGCAGGCCGGCGACGTCGTGGCGCGGATCCCGCGCGAGGGCGCCAAGACCAAGGACATCACCGGCGGTCTGCCGCGGGTGGCGGAACTGTTCGAGGCGCGCCGTCCCAAGGACCACGCGATCATCGCCGAGATCGACGGCTACGTGCGGTTCGGGCGCGATTACAAGAACAAGCGCCGGATCTCGATCGAGCCCGCCGACGAGTCGCTGGAGCCCGTGGAGTACATGGTGCCCAAGGGCAAGCACATCCCGGTGGTCGAGGGCGACTTCGTCCAGAAGGGCGACTACATCATGGACGGCAACCCGGCGCCGCATGACATCCTGTCGATCATGGGTGTCGAGGCGCTGGCCGAGTACATGATCGCCGAGGTCCAGGACGTGTACCGGCTGCAGGGCGTGAAGATCAACGACAAGCATATCGAGGTGATCGTCCGGCAGATGCTGCAGAAGTGGGAGATCCTGGATTCCGGGGACACCACGCTTCTGAAGGGCGAGCATGTCGACAAGGTGGAGTTCGACGAGGCCAACGAGAAGGCCGAGTCGAAGGGCGGCCGCCCGGCGCAGGGCGAGCCGATTCTTCTGGGCATCACCAAGGCGTCGCTGCAGACGCGGTCGTTCATCTCGGCGGCGTCGTTCCAGGAGACCACGCGCGTGCTGACCGAGGCGTCGGTCCAGGGCAAGCGGGATCGCCTGGTCGGTCTGAAGGAGAACGTCATCGTCGGCCGGCTGATCCCGGCGGGCACCGGCGGCGCCACCCAGCGGGTGCGGCGCGTGGCGCAGGAGCGCGACAATGCCGTCATCGAGGCGGCGCGCGCCGAGGCCGAGGCCGCCGCGGCACTGGCCGCGCCCGTGGACGACTTCATGTCCGAGGACGACCTGGACGCGGGACTGGTGGAGACGCCGGAAAGCCGCGACTGACCTGTCGCTCTTGGCGAGACTTTGGAGACGCCCCGTGCCGGAAGGTGCGGGGCGTTTCTCTTTGTGGCGCCGTGCCTGCGGACCGGGCGCCCACCCGCCCACCCCGCCCGGCCCGCAGGCACGGGGCGCGTCGTGCCCGGCGGTCGGGCCCGTGGCGCGGGCGGGATTTTCGCGTATTTGAAACGAGAAGAAGCCGGGGGTGCGCGTCAGGTCATCGTGGTGGCGCGGTCCATGTGGCGGGTGTAGCGGGGGTCGGATCTCGGGTCCTGTCCGGCGGCTTCGGCGAGGCGGGTGACGTAGTCGGCGCAGCACAGGTGGTGCAGGCGGGCGAGGCCCGGAAGCGTCATCGCCTCGGCGTGGAGCGCGTCGAAGCGGTCGGCGTGGCGCAGGGCGCTCTGGTCCTCGGTCTCGTTGCGGTCGTAGCGGGCGAGGAAGTCGTCGGTGTAGCGGTCGCGGCCGGCCGAGGGGCTGGGGATGCCGCGTTTCAGCGCGAAGCTTTCCGGCGAGCGGATCATGTAGTGGTTCATCTGCGCCGCGCGGTGCGTGACGCGGTCGGGATGCGTGGCGCGCTGGGCCGCGCCGTTGGGGTGGTAGCGGCCGAGGGTGCGGCCCTCGCTGTCGACGAGGACGTTCTCGCCGGTGCCCCAGTCGCCGGCAAAACCCATCGGGCTGTGGGCGCCGAAGCGGTCGAAGTCGAGCGGATGCCGGATCAGCGTCTTGAAGGAGGCGTTGGCGCGGTCGTGGGTGTCGGCGCAGCGGGTGAAGGTGCGGTGCTGCAGCGCGTCGTGCCAGCGGGTTTCCCCGCCCGAGCCGAAGACCTTCCAGTGAAAGGCGATGCCGCGGAACCGGCCCGGCGCGGTGTCGCCCACGAACCCCGCGATGGTGCCGTCGCCGTCGTGCAGCACGAGAAATTCGTCCACGTCGCAGATCATCAGCCATTCGGTCCGCGCCGTGGCGGGATGGGCGCGGATGGTGCGGTGGGCGCTGCGCTTGGGCGGCGTGCCGGGATCGGGGGAATGGGTGGTGTGGGTCAGCCAGCCGGCATCGTGCAGAAGGTTGAGGAGCGCGGGGCTGTGATCGGTGCAGTCGTTGGTGACGACCAGCAGATCGAAGCCCAGCATCCGGTACCAGGTGACCCATTCCACGAGGAACGCGCCCTCGTTGCGCATCGCCGCCGCGACGAGATAGCCCTCGGCCATATGCTGTCCTGCCCGTTTCGCTCCGGCCTCGACATAGCGCGGCGCGGCGGGCGGCGTCCAGCACGGCGTGGGTGGCGGCGTGGTTGACCGGGCGAGGCGGCGGTGCCACTGTCGCCGCCGGCAGGGGCGACAGGACGGGCAGCGCGCATGGAAATCCGCAACCAGGTGATCGGGCTGATCCGGTTTTCCTTTGCCACGGTCGGCAATTTCTATCCCGGCTTCGAGAGCGTCGCGGAGATGGAGGCGTTCCTGTTCGACCGTGAGCGGCTCGACCGGCGGTTTCTGTATTTCGAGGCGTTCTGCCTGCCGTCGCTGGCGATGCAGACCGACCAGGACTTCACCTGCATCCTGCTGGTGGGGGCGAACATGCCGGGCGAGTACAAAGACCGGCTGCGCGACGTGACGGCCGGCGTGCCTTGCGTGAAGATCGTGGAGGCGGAGCCGCAGCACCATTACGCCGGGATCAAGAAGACGATCATGGCGGAGCCCGACGACGGGTACACGCATCGCACGACGTTCCGGTTCGACGACGACGATGCGATCGACAACGGCTTCGTCGCGCGGCTGAAGGATCTGGCGCCGAAAGTGGCGGCGGTGGGGGGCGTCGACAACCCGGCGTCGGTCGCGCACAATCTCGGCTTCTATCTGGAGCGGCGGCAGTACAAGACGGTCGTCTACCCGACCTGCGAGCGGACGCCGATTTCGGTGGGCGCCGCGCTGATCGCGCCGGTGAGTTACCGCGAGAACGTCTACAGCGTGGATCACCGGCAGCTGCCGCAGTATTTCAACGCCTATTCGGACACCCAGCACTATGCCTATGTCCGGACGATCCACCAGGACAACAAGGCGAACCCGCATCGCACGGGGCTGAAGCTGCAGCTGCCGAACAAGGAGATCGACGCGATCCTGCGCGAGCGGTTCGGCCGGAAGCTGGGGCAGTTCAAGCATCTGGGACTCTGAGCGTCGCCGCGCGGCGCGCGTCGATCCGCGCGGGCGCTGGGGCGCCCGCGGTGTCTGTAGAGCGCGGCGGTTTGAGTGCGCCGGCGTCGATGGTGCGGGCACCGGCTTCGGACTCGCTTAGGCGGATCGGCGCACGGGGCGGGACTGGTGCGGGGGGCAGTTCGCTGCTACGGGCATGCGATGGCCGGCTTTTCGGACAACCTGCGGGGCTCTGCGCTGATGGCGGGGTCGATGGCGTGCTTCACCATCAACGACGCCTGCATGAAGGCGGCGCTCGCCGAGGTGCCGCTGTTCCAGGCGCTGTTCCTGCGCGGGCTGGCGACGACGGTCTGGATGTTGCTGCTGGCGCGGGCGCTGGGCGGGCTGAAGCTGCGCCTGCCGCGGCGGGACCGCTGGATGATCCTGATCCGCAACGTGACGGAGGTGGGGGCGGCCTATTTCTTCATGACCGCGATCCTGAACATGCCGCTCGCCAACGCCTCGGCGATCATGCAGGCGCTGCCATTGTCGGTGACGCTGGCGGGCGCGCTGTTTCTGGGCGAGGCGGTGGGCTGGCGGCGGCTGGCGGCGATCCTGGTGGGGTTCGCGGGCGTATTGATGATCGTGCGGCCGGGGATGGCCGGGTTCGATGTCTACTCGGTCTATCCGCTGGTCGCGGTGGCGCTGGTCACGGTGCGGGACCTGCTGTCGCGCAAGCTGTCGGCCGAGGTGCCGTCGGTGACGGTGGCCTTCTTCAACGCCTTCTCGGTGATGGCGTTCTTCGGGGTCGGATCGGTGTTCGTCGACTGGGCGCCGCTGTCGGGGCGGTCGGTCCTGTTGGTCGGCGCGGCCTCGGTGCTGATCATCGGCGGCTATGTCTTCTCGGTCTCCGCGATGCGGGTGGGCGACCTCGCGCTGGTGGCGCCGTTCCGGTACACCAGCCTGCTCTGGGCGCTGATCCTGGGGCTTCTGGTGTTCGAGGAATGGCCGGCGGTGCCGACGCTGATCGGCGCCGCCGTGATCGTCGCGACAGGCATCTACACGTTCTACCGCGAACGCAACCTGGCGCGCGCAGCGCCCAAGGCGCTGCGCGTCAGATAGGCCTAGCAGCGGGTGAAGACCTGCGGCTCGCCCACATCGTGGCCGGCGAACTGCACCGGGTCGCCGTCGGGCGCGACGACGGACAGCCGGTCGTCGCCGCGGCGCTCGACCGCGAGCACGATCTCGGGCCGGTCGAAGACGAAGCGGCCTTCGAGGCCGGTTTCCACATCGCCGGTGCGCGCGTAGCCCTCCAGCGAGGTGCCGATGGCAAGGCCGCCGCCGGCTTCGGTGTAGATGTCGAAGGCGGGGCGGGCGCAGTTGCCCGTCTCGGCGGCCCAGGCGCCGCGCAGGAAGGCGCTGTCGACGCGGGCGCGGCCGTCGCCGTCCCCGTCGTCCGGCGGAGAGACCTCGCGGATCTCGGTCACGTCGATGGTCGCCTGGCCCTGCTGGCAGAAGGACATGTCGGCGCGCGTGCCCGCGATCTCGACATACTCGCCCTCGGTGAAGGCGATGTCGGAGCTGGTCAGGGCATAGCGGTCGCCGTCCGGGGTGCGCAGCACGGGGCATTCCACGCCGTCCATCACCCGGCCTTCCAGCGCCACGGTCTCGGGCGCGTCGGTTTCGCGGGCCGTCACCTCGAAGTCCAGCGATTTCAGCGTCATGCCGCGGTCGGTATCGACGACGAAGATCAGCTGGTCGCCCGGATCGAAGCGCCGCGGCACGTCGACGGTGGCGGTCAGGTTGCCGGCCTCGCCGGTGCGGGCCTGGTCGATGGCGCGCCATTCGGACGCGCGTTCGCCGACGCCGATGGTGACGTAGTCGTAGGGGCGCAGGTTGCGCGCCTCGATCGTGACCTCGGTCCCGACGGGGCCGGAGGCGGGCGCGATGTCGATGGCGGCGGTCCGGTCGCCGGTGGGCACGTCCAGAACGTCGCCCACGGCCATGGAATAGGGGCGCAGGTCGGGGTTCTGGTTCATCAGCTCGATCACCGACAGGCCCAGCGCCTGGGCGATGCTCCAGGCCGTGTCGCCCTCCTGCACCTGGTAGGTGCCGTCCGTCTGCTCGGGGCGGCTGTCGGGGGCCGGGGCGCTGCCGTCGTCGTTGCGGGCGCGGGACGACAGGCGAAGCTCTTCGCCGACGCGCAGGTCGCGCGGGTCGGTGTCGGGGTTCAGCTCGGCGATCAGCGACAGGCTGACGCCGCAGCGCTGGCCGATGTCGTAGAAGGTGTCGCCCGGCGACACGGTGTAGGTCGCGCCACAGCGGGTCTGCGCCTGGGCGGCGCCGGCGGTCAGGGCCAGCGTCGCCGCGGCGGCGGTGATGAGGGGAAGTCTCCTCCCGGGCATGGGGTGCTCCTTTGGATCCACGTCTTCGGGTTGGCGCGTTGCCAACGTTCCCTTGCCAACACGGGGCCGCCGGCACATGTTCCCGCGAGGCGCCGAACCGCGGCCATCCGCCGGGGTCCGGACGGCCGGGGAGGGGCTGTTGACAAGGGTCGGGACTCACCCTATACGGCGCCAACCTGGGCGGGGTGGTTCCCGTCTGTCACAGAATCGAAGTGGTCACGATCCGGGCCCGCAGGCTCCGATCCTCTGAAATTCCACCGCGTCGTTCCCGCGAACGAGGGGACGGGGGCGGTTTTCGTGTTTTGCGGACGCGCAAGACGCGACCAACAAAACCGGGGTGCGCGCGCCCCACGAGATGAACATATGTGTTGCAACACGGGGAAGAAACCGGAATGCCAACGATCCAGCAGCTGATCCGCAAGCCGCGGCAGCCGAAAAGACGGTCCAACAAGTCCATGCACCTGGAGGGTAACCCCCAGAAGCGTGGCGTCTGCACGCGCGTCTACACCACGACGCCGAAGAAGCCGAACTCGGCGATGCGGAAGGTGGCGAAGGTCCGCCTGACCAACGGCTACGAGGTGATCAGCTACATCCCCGGTGAAAGCCACAACCTGCAGGAGCACTCGGTGGTCCTGATCCGCGGCGGCCGGGTGAAGGACCTTCCCGGCGTGCGTTACCACATCCTGCGCGGTGTTCTGGATACCCAGGGCGTCAAGGACCGCAAGCAGCGCCGCTCGAAGTACGGCGCCAAGAAGCCGAAGTAAGAGGATCTGAGAGATGTCCCGCCGTCACGCTGCCGAGAAGCGCGAAATCCTGCCCGACGCCAAGTACGGCGACCGGGTTCTGACGAAGTTCATGAACAACCTGATGGTCGACGGCAAGAAGTCCGTCGCCGAAAGCATCGTCTACAATGCGTTCGACCGGGTCGAGGGCAAGCTGAAGAAGGCGCCGGTGGAAGTGTTCCACGAGGCCCTCGACAACATCAAGCCGGCGGTCGAGGTCCGCTCCCGCCGGGTCGGCGGCGCCACCTACCAGGTGCCGGTCGAGGTGCGCCCGGAACGCCGCGAAGCGCTGGCGATCCGCTGGCTGATCAACGCCTCCCGCGCCCGGAACGAGAACACGATGGAAGAACGCCTCGCCGGCGAGCTGCTGGATGCCGTCAACGGCCGCGGCTCGGCCGTGAAGAAGCGCGAAGACACCCACAAGATGGCCGACGCCAACAAGGCGTTCAGCCACTACCGCTGGTAATTCTGATCTAGAGGCCCTCCCATGGCACGCGAATATTCCCTCGAGCGCTACCGTAACTTCGGGATCATGGCGCATATCGACGCGGGCAAGACCACCTGCACCGAGCGCATCCTGTTCTACACCGGTAAGTCCCACAAGATCGGCGAGGTGCACGACGGCGCCGCGACCATGGACTGGATGGAGCAGGAGCAGGAGCGCGGGATCACCATCACCTCGGCGGCGACGACCACCTTCTGGTTCCGCACCGAGGACGGCGAGAACCCGACCGGCATCTACGGCGACACGCCGCAGGAAGCCAAGTTCCGCTTCAACATCATCGACACCCCGGGCCACGTCGACTTCACCATCGAGGTGGAGCGTTCGCTCGCCGTGCTCGACGGCGCGGTCGCCGTGCTGGACGCCAATGCCGGCGTCGAGCCGCAGACCGAGACCGTGTGGCGCCAGGCCGACCGCTACAAGGTGCCGCGCATCGTGTTCGTCAACAAGATGGACAAGATCGGCGCCGACTTCTTCAACTGCGTCAAGATGATCAAGGACCGCACCGGCGCCACGCCGGCCCCGATCCAGATGCCCATCGGCGCGGAAGACAAGCTGGAAGGCATCGTCGACCTCGTGACCATGAAGGAATGGGTCTGGAAGGGCGAGGATCTGGGCGCCTCCTGGGTCGTGCAGGACGTGCGCGAGGAGCTGCGCGAGCAGGCCGAGGAAATGCGCGCCGAGCTGATCGAGATCGCCGTCGAGATGGACGACGATGCGATGGAGGCGTACCTGGAAGGCGAAGAGCCCGACATGCCGACCCTGCGGAGCCTGATCCGCAAGGGCACCCTGTCGCTGTCCTTCGTTCCGGTGCTGGCCGGCTCGGCCTTCAAGAACAAGGGCGTGCAGCCGCTCCTGAACGCGGTCATCGACTATCTGCCCGGTCCGCTGGACGTGCCGCCCTATATGGGCTTTGCCCCGGACGACGAGACCGAGACCCGCAACATCGAGCGCAAGCCGGGCGACGATCAGCCCTTCGCGGGCCTCGCGTTCAAGATCATGAACGACCCGTTCGTCGGCTCGCTCACCTTCTGCCGGATCTACTCGGGCCTCCTGGAAAAGGGCGGCACCGTGATGAACTCGACGAAGGGCAAGCGCGAGCGCATCGGCCGGATGATGATGATGCACTCGAACTCGCGCGAAGAGATCGACTGGGCCGGCTCCGGCGACATCATCGCGCTGGCGGGTCTGAAGGACACCACCACGGGCGACACGCTGTGCGACGCGCAGAAGCAGGTCGTGCTGGAAACCATGACCTTCCCCGACCCGGTGATCGAGATCGCGGTCGAGCCGAAGACCAAGGCCGACCAGGAGAAGATGTCCCAGGGCCTGCAGCGCCTGGCCGCCGAGGATCCGTCCTTCAAGGTCGAGACCGACATCGAATCCGGCCAGACCATCATGAAGGGCATGGGCGAGCTTCACCTCGACATCCTGGTCGACCGCCTGAAGCGCGAATTCAAGGTCGAGGCGAATATCGGCGCGCCGCAGGTGGCCTATCGCGAGACCATCTCGCACCCGATCGAGCACCGCTATACCCACAAGAAGCAGTCGGGCGGCTCGGGGCAGTTCGCCGAGGTCCTGCTGGAGATCACCCCGACCGAGCCGGGCGAGGGCTATTCCTTCGAATCCCGCATCGTCGGCGGGTCGGTGCCGAAGGAATACATCCCCGGCGTCGAGAAGGGCATCAACTCGGTGATGGACTCGGGCCCGCTGGCCGGCTTCCCGGTGATCGACTTCAAGGTCGCGCTGGTGGACGGCAAGTACCACGACGTCGACTCCTCGGTCCTGGCCTTCGAGATCGCGTCGCGGATGTGCATGCGGGAAGGCCTGCGCAAGGCCGGCGCCAAGCTGTTGGAGCCGATCATGCGCGTCGAGGTGGTCACGCCGGAGGAATACACCGGCAGCATCATCGGCGACCTGACCTCGCGCCGGGGCCAGGTGCAGGGGCAGGAGAACCGCGGCAACGCGATCGCCATCAACGCCTTCGTGCCGCTGGCCAACATGTTCGGCTACATCAACAACCTGCGGTCCATGTCCTCGGGCCGGGCGAACTTCACCATGCAGTTCGACCATTACGACCCGGTGCCGCAGAACATCTCCGACGAGATCCAGTCGAAATACGCATAATCGTCGGTGCGTGGGACACCGCGCACCGCCCGACAAGACAAAGGGAGCCAACACAATGGCAAAGGCAAAGTTCGAACGTAACAAACCGCACGTGAACATCGGGACGATCGGTCACGTTGACCACGGCAAGACGACGCTGACGGCGGCGAT
>NZ_JARGYC010000068.1 GCF_029168335.1 Psychromarinibacter sediminicola | reverse complement strand
TCGGCAGGATATGCGACCTGTTCTCTCCGGTTGAATGCAGAAACTATTTCCAGGCTGCGGGATATGCGCCTGGTTAATCCCGAAAGACTCTAGCGGCGCCGTTTCGACGCCACCCGTTCGCGCCACAGGGCGAAGAGGCCGGCGCAGACGATGAGCGCGGCGCCCACGGCGGTGTTCCACTCGACCGTTTCGCCGAACACGGTGATCCCGAGGGCGGAGGCGAAGACCAGCTGGAAGTAGGCGAAGGGCTGGACGGCGCTCGCCTCGGCCACCTCGTAGCACTTGATCAGCGTGAAGTGCCCCGCCGCGCCCGTGACGCAGAGCAGGGCCATCCAGGCCCAGTCGGGGGCGGTCATATTCTCCCAGGACCAGATGCCGATGGCGGTCATCAGGATGGCGCCCATCGTGCCGGTCCAGAAGAACGAGGTCGCCGCCGAGTCGCGGCGTGCGGCGAGACGGTTCAAGAGGGCGTAGAGCGCGAACATCAGCGCCGCGGTCAGCGCCACCAGTGCCTCGGGCTGGAATACGCGGATGCCGGGCTGCAGGATGATCAGCATCCCGACGAAGCCCGCGAAGATCGCCAGCCAGCGGCGCCAGCTGACCCGCTCGCCCAGCACCGGGCCGGAGAGGGCCGCAACGATCAGCGGGTAGCAGGCGAAGATCGCGTGGCTTTCGACGAGGCCGAGCAGCGTGAAGGCGACCACCATCACGCAGACCTCGGCGGCCAGCAGAAACCCGCGGAAGGCCTGCAGCACCGGCTGGGTCGTGGCGGCCGCGGCGCGGATGCCGCCGGCATTGCGGGCGGCGACGGCGATGACGAAGGCGGCGAAGAACCAGTAGCGGATCATCACCACCATCAGCACGTTGTATTCGTCGGCGAGGTGGCGCGAGATGCCGTCCTGCGAGGCGAAGATGAGCGTGGTCAGCA
Source organism: Psychromarinibacter sediminicola (assembly GCF_029168335.1). Lineage (GTDB taxonomy): Bacteria > Pseudomonadota > Alphaproteobacteria > Rhodobacterales > Rhodobacteraceae > Psychromarinibacter > Psychromarinibacter sediminicola. The sequence continues at coordinate 22,089 of NZ_JARGYC010000068.1, read as the reverse complement.
GCATCAGGCCGACGCCGTAACGGGTGTTCTTCTGGGTCATGCCAGCCTCGCGCGGGTCATGTGGCGTTTGCGGCCGTAGCCGGGGGTGCGGGTGACGTCGAAGCCCGCGGCCTCCAGGTTGCGGCGGACGAAGCCGGCCGCGGTGTAGGTCGCGGCGGTGCCGCCGGGGGCAGTGTGGCGCGCGACCTCGGCCATGAGCGGGGCCTCCCACAGCTCGGGGTTCTTGGCGGGCGAGAAGCCATCGAGAAACCAGGCGTCGGCGCGGCCGGGCCAGCGGGGCAGGGTGGCGCGGGCGTCGCCCACCACGATCTCGGCCCGCAGATCGTTGGTTTCGATCACCCGGTCGCCGCGCCGCCAGGCCGCGAGAAGCGGAGCGACGAGCGCCGCGAGGTCCGGGAAGTGCGCCAGCGCGCGGGAGAGGTCGTCGGCCGGCAGGGGATAGGCCTCGAAGCTGGTGTAGCGCAGCGGGCCGGGAAGGCCGGCCGCGCGCCACGCCTGCAGCGCGGTCAGCAGGTTCAGCCCGGTGCCGAAGCCGAGCTCGGCGATGTGGAACCCTTCGCGGAACCGCGCCGGCAAGTCGTTGCCGGCGAGGAACACGTGGCGCGTCTCGGCCAGCCCGTTCTCCAGCGAGTAATACGGGTCGTCGAAGCGGCGCGACACGGGGACCGCGCCCTGCCACGCGGTGTCGGGGGCTTGGGTTTCGGGCATGGGTTGGCCTAGAAGGTTGCGGCGCGAAGATGGACAAGGGCTGCGGCAATGGCAATGGCCGACGTGACGGTGATGGGGGCGGGCATCTTCGGGCTGTCGGTGGCCTATGCCTGCGCCCGGCGCGGCGCGCGGGTGCGCGTGCTGGACCGGCGCGGCGTGGCGGCCGGGTCGTCGGGCGGCGTCGTGGGCGCGTTGGCGCCGCATGTGCCGGAGAACTGGAACCCGAAGAAGGCGTTCCAACTCGACAGCCTGCTGATGGCGGGGTCGTTCTGGGCGGAGGTCGACGCGCTGTCGGGCGGGGCCTCGGGCTATGCGCGGCTGGGGCGGCTGCAGCCGCTGGCGGACGAACGCGCGGTAGAACTTGCGCGGGGACGCGAGGACACGGCGCGCGAGCTGTGGGGCGCGGCGGCCGAATGGCGGGTGATCGGTGCGGCGGAGGCCGGCGACTGGCGGCCGGAGAGCGCGACGGGACTCTATGTCCGCGACACGCTGACCGCGCGGATGCGGCCGCGCGCGGCCTGCGAGAGCCTTGCCGGTGCCGTGCGGGCGCTGGGCGGCGAGGTGGCGGTCGGGGCGGAGGCGCCCGGCGGCCCCGTCGTCTGGGCCACCGGCTACGAAGGGCTGGCCGACCTGTCGGCGGCGCTGGGCCGGTCCGTCGGGACCGGCGTGAAGGGGCAGGCGGTGTCCCTGCGCCTCGAGGCGGCCGACCGGCCGCAGCTTTTCGCCGACGGCCTGCACGTCGTTCCCCATGCCGACGGGACAGTCGCCGTCGGCTCGACCAGCGAGCGGGAGTTCGACGACCCGGGGGCCGTGGATGCCCAGGCGGACGACCTGGTGGCGCGGGCGCGGGCCGTCTGCCAGGCGCTGGAGGGCGCGGAGGTCGTGGCCCGCTGGGCCGGGGTCCGACCGCGGGCGAAGAGCCGGGCGCCGATGCTGGGCGCATGGCCTGACCGGCCGGGGCATTTCATCGCAAACGGCGGCTTCAAGATCGGTTTCGGCATGGCGCCGAAGGTGGGCGAGGTGATGGCCGATCTGGTGCTGGAGGGCCGCGATGCGGTGCCCGAGGGGTTCCGGGTGTCGGACAACCTCTGAGCGGAGCGCTGCCAAGCGGCGGCGCCTTCGGCGCCAAGCTCCTTGTTTCGTTGGTGCCCGGTGTGGGGCGTCGCGCCGCGGGGCCGCCCGGTGCGCTGCGTGGTCCGGGCGGGTGCCTCCGGCGGGAGTATTTTCGGCCAGAAGAAGCCCGGGCGTCAGGCGGCGGGTGTCGCCGTGGCCTCCATGCATTGGCGGCCGTCGGCGGCGCGGACCCAGAGGGCGGTGTCCCTGCGGCAGAGCGTGGCGGGGTCTGTATGGGTCAGGGCGCTGGTGCCGCGGAAGGTGAAGGCGGCGAGCGGGCCGAGCGCATCCTCGGCCATGTGGATCAGGAGTTGCGCCAGCAGCGGGCCGTGGACGACGAGGCCGGCATAGCCCTCGGTATCGCGGGCGTAGTCGGCGTCGTAGTGGATGCGGTGGCCGTTGAAGGTGAGCGCCGAGTAGCGGAACAGCAGCGTGGTATCGAAGCGGTGCGGCCGCGCGTCGGTCTCGTCGGTGGCGGCCTGTGGCGGCGCGACCGGGGTACGGTCCTGCGGCGGCTGGCGGTATACGAGGTCCTGCTGCTCGGTGACGCAGAGCGTGCCGTCCTGCGCGATCTCGTGGCGCAGGGTGACGAAGGCGAGGCGGCCGCTGCGGCCGGTCTTCTCGGCGACGGTCTCCACCGTGGTGGTCTTGGTCGCCGGCGTGCCGAGGCGGGGCGCGGCGTGGAAGGTCAGCCGGCCGCCGGCCCACATCCGCTGCGGCAGGTCGAGGTCGGGGATCAGGCCGGTGCCGGTGGCCGGATGCCCGTCGGGGCCGAGGCGGCCGGGGCGCTGCGCGTCCCAGAAATACACCTGGTGCCAGAAGGGCGGCAGCGGGTCGCCGGGGCCGGGCGGGTCGCCGGGGCGGTCGAGCGCCACGTGCAGCGCGGCGGTGCGGGCCGGGTCCAGGGCGCAGGAGACGGTTTGTGTTCGGCCGATACTCTCGTGCATGGTGGCGCGACGGTAACGGCAGGACAGGGAGAGGGCAATTGAGCGTGATCGTACTGGATCATCTGGTGCTGACGGTGGCCGACATCGAGGCGACGGTCGCCTTTTACGGCGACGTGCTGGGCATGCTGCGCGAGGAGTTTCACGGCGCGGACGGGGCGCCGCGGGTCGCCGTGAGCTTCGGGTCGCAGAAGATCAACCTGCACGCCGAAGGCGACGCGATCGAGCCCCGGGCGGTGCGGCCCGTGCCCGGCTCTGCCGATCTGTGCTTTCTGTCGGACGTGCCGCTGGAGACCTGGCAGGAGCATTTCGACGCGCAGGGGGTGCCGGTCATCGACGGGCCGGTGGCGCGGACGGGGGCGACGGGGCCGATCACGTCGCTGTATATCCGCGACCCGGACGGCAACCTGATCGAGGTGTCCGTGCGTGACTGACGTCCTGGCGCTGGGCTGGGGCGTCTGGGTCTATTGCGCGGCGGCGGTGTTCGCCGGAACCTTGCTGCAGCGGCTGGCGGGGCAGGGGTTCGGCATGGTGGCCGCGCCGCTGATCGCGCTGGTGGCGCCGGAGTTTCTGCCGGCGACGCTGCTGCTTATCGGGGCGGTCGTGGGCTTCGGGGCGACGGCGGTGGACCGCTCGGCCGTGGCGCGGCACGAGCTGCCCGCCGGCTTCGCCGGGCGGGCGCTGGGCGCCGTGCTGGCCGTCGGGATCGCGGTGGCGCTGCCGGATGCCGAGGCGCTGGCGGCGGTGGTCGCGCTGGTCGTCTATCTCGGCATCGCGCTGTCCGTCATGGGGGTGCGCGTGGCGATCCGGCCCGTGTCGCTGTTCTCGGCCGGCGTCGTGGCCGGGATCATGGGCACGCTGACGGCGGTGGGGGCGCCGCCGATGGCGCTGTTGTACCAGCACGAGGCGCAGAAGCGGTCGGCGGCGATGCAGAACACCTTCTTCGCCTGGGGTATGGTGGTGTCGATCGCGGCGCTGGCCGTGGCCGGGCTGGTCGGCTGGCGGCACGTCGTGCTGGCCGCGAGCCTGGTGCCGGCGGCGGTCCTGGCGCTGTGGCTGGCGCAGCCGCTGGCGGCGCGGGTGGCCAGGGCGCGGATCCGGCCCTATGCGCTGGGGCTGGCGGGGACGGCGGCGACGGTGCTGCTGGCGAAGACGCTGATCTGAGCGGCGGCTGACGCCGGGGCCGCGTTAACGTTTCGGAAAGATTCGCCCGGTACGGCTCGACCCAGTGGAAGAGCAAGGGCGGGAGCGCGATCTTGAAGTATGCAGCAGTCTTCGCGGCGATCGTCCCGGTGCTGGTCGCCGGGTGCGAGACGAACAAGACGCCGGTGCCCACCGGCGGCAGCAAGGCCGACGGGCTGGTCGAGATGTCCTACGACGTGGGCGGGTTCGATGTGCCGAAGGTCGATTGGGCGACGGCGGACACATCCGCGCTGGTCCGGTGCCGCGCCTGGGGCTACGCACGGGCCGATGCGTTCGAGGGCGTCAAGACGCAGTGCACGGCCTACAGCACCTATGGCTGCATGGCGCAGACCGTGACGAAGGTCTATCAGTGCATCGACTGAGCCCGCGCCACGGTGCGGGTCAGGCCTGGGCGTCCGGGCCGGCCCGCAACAGGTCCACCTCGGCGCGGAGCTGTTCCATCAGGCCGGAAAGAGCCTTGGTGTAGCGTTCGCTGGTCAGCCGGCCGGCGTCGTCGAAGGCGTTGCCCGAATCCGCCACCATGACCTGCGGACCCAGCACGAAGCGGGGGCGGAACGGCGTCATCGCGTGGCGGATGGTGAACTGGCCGGTCTCGCCGCCGGTGCGGCCGGCATTGGCCGAGATCAGCGCCACGGGCTTGCCGTTCCACGGCCCGCCCTTGGTGCGGCTGATCCAGTCCAGCGCGTTCTTCAGCACGCCGGGGATGCATTTGTTGTATTCCGGGCTGGCGACGATCACAGCGTCGGCCGCAGCGACCTGATCGGCCAGGCGCTGAACCTCGGGCGGAATGCCGCGCGTGTCCTCCAGGTCGCCGTCGTAGAGCGGCAGGCGCAGGTCGGCGACCTGTTTGTCGGCCGGGCCGTAGAGACGCAGCGCCTCGGCCAGCAGCTTGCGGTTGGTGGATCCGGCGCGCAACGCGCCGGGAATGCCCAGAAGCGTGTGGGTGGTCATGTGCGGGTCCCCGTCGTTTCGACCGAAGGTATCGCTGCGGCTGCGAAGGGCAACCCGGTTGCCCTTCCCCGGCCGGGATGGAATGGTGGCGCCGGTTTCGGGAACGGGGAGACGGCGATGCGGCACGGTGGGCAGGTTCTGGTGGAGCAGCTTGCGGCGCAGGGCGTGCGGCGGGTGTTCTCGGTGCCGGGCGAGAGCTTTCTTGCGGCGCTGGACGGGCTGCACGACAGCGGCATCGAGAATGTCGTCTGCCGCCAGGAAGGCGGCGCGGCGATGATGGCCGAGGCGACGGGCAAGATGACCGGGCGGCCGGGCGTCGCCTTTGTCACGCGCGGGCCGGGCGCGACGAATGCGAGCGCGGGCGTGCATGTGGCGCGTCAGGATTCGACGCCGATGGTGCTGTTCGTCGGCCAGATCGCCCGCGGCCACCGGGACCGGGAGGCGTTCCAGGAGGTGGACTACCGCGCGATGTTCGGCCCGCTGGCCAAGTGGGTCGCCGAGATCGACCAGACCGACCGGATTCCCGAATACGTCAACCGCGCCTTCCACGTGGCGATGTCCGGGCGGCCCGGGCCGGTGGTGCTGGCGCTGCCCGAGGACATGCTGTCGGACCAAACCGGCGCCCCGTTCCTGGAGCCGACGGCGCCGGCGGTGCCGGCCGTGGGCGACGCGCAGGTCGATGCGATCCTCGACTTCCTGAAGGGCGCGGAAAGGCCGCTGGTGGTGGCCGGCGGGCCCGGCTGGTCGGCGCAGGCGGCCGCCGACCTACAGCGCTTCGGCGAGGCGCAGGGGCTGCCGATCACGGCGGCGTTCCGGCGGCAGGATTACATTGACAACCGCTCGCCGGCCTATGCGGGCGACCTTGGCGTCGGCTCGAACCCGAAGCTGGTGGCCCGGGCGAAAGAGGCCGACGCGGTGCTGGTTCTGGGCTCGCGCATCGGCGATTGCGTGACGCAGGGCTACGAGATGTGGGATCCGGCGGCGCCGGGCCGGCGTTTCGCCCATGTGCACCCCGAACCCGAGACGATGGGCGGGGTCTATCGCTGCGATCTCGCGGTGACGGCGCGGGCGCCCGACGTGCTGGCGCGGCTGGCGCAGGCGCCGAAGGCGGGCGACTGGGCGGACTGGCAGCGATCCGCGCGCGCCGACTACGAGGCGTGGCTGCAACCGAAGGAGACGCCCGGCGCGGTGAAGCTGGAAAACGCGATCCGCTGGCTGTCGGAGAACCTGCCGGGCGACACGGTCGTCACCAACGGTGCCGGCAACTATGCCGCCTTCCTCCACCGCTACTACCAGTTCCGGGAATTCGGCACGCAGGTTGCGCCGACGTCGGGGTCGATGGGCTATGGCTTTCCGTCGGCGGTGGCGGCGTCTTTGCAGTACCCGGAGCGCGTGTCGCTGTGCCTGGCGGGCGATGGCTGTTTCCAGATGACGCTGAACGAGATGTCGACGGCGATGCAGTACGGCGCGACGCCGCTGGTGATCGTGGCGAATAACGGCCGCTACGGCACGATCCGGATGCACCAGGAGCGCAGCTATCCCGGCCGCGTCTCGGGCACCGACTGTCACAGCCCGGACTTCGCGGCGCTGGCGCGGGCCTATGGCGGCTTCGGGGCGGTCGTGGAGACGGACGCAGACTTCCCCGCGGCGGTGGCCGAGGCCCGCGCCTCCGGCACGCTGGCGGTGATCGAACTGCGGCTGGACACCGAGATGCTGACCACCGGGCAGACCGTGTCCGAAGTGCGGCAGGCGGCGTCCTCCTAGCGCGTCACGTCAGGAAGGGGCGCAGCTCGAAGGCCAGGACAAGCAATGCGACGGCGGCGAGCCAGCTTGCCGCGATGCGCCAGCCGATGGTCAGCCAGGGGCGCGGCCAGCGCTGCAGCGTGGCGGCCGCGAGGCCCGCGGCCGCGGCCAGGGCGAGGTTGGCGCCCAGCAGCAGCCCGGCATGGATCCCGGGCGACAGCGCGAACAGCCCGTGCCCCTGGAAGCTGGCGGCGGCCGACAGAAGGCCGGTCAGCGCGGCCAGGACATGCGGCGCCGGCGCCGGCGGGTCGGGGCGCAGCGCGGCGAGCGCGCCGGTGACCGCCCCCGCGCCGAGACTGGCGAGCGCGACCGTGGGCGGGACGGCCGCGGCCGCGAACAGCCCGGCCGCCTGACCGCCCAGGAACCACGGCCAGACCGCGGGCAGCCCGTCGCGCCGCCACAGTCCGATCAGAACGCCCATGGGCAGCAGGCAGAGGATGACGGAGGGCGCCGAGAGCGCCACCGACACGCCTTCGACGAACCGGTCGTAGACGCCGCCGCCCTCCTGAAATGCATGCGCCGCGCCCGGATCGGGGCGCAGCGCCAGGGTCAGCAGGACACCGGCCGCCGCGGCTCGCCTCATGCGATGCCGGCCAGGAACGCCCCGCCCAGCGCCGCGATCACAACGCCCGCCGCACGGACCGCATAGGCGCCCCAGGGCAGCTTCGTCAGGAAGCCGAGCGCGATGCCGGCCAGGTGCAGCACCCCGGTGCCGATCACGAAGCCGACGGCATAGGCATAGGGGTTCGCGGCCGCGGGCAGTTCCGTGCCGTGGGCGTGGCCGTGGAAGATCGCGAAGGCGCCGACAATGACGGCGGCCACCCAGATCGGGGCGCGCACCGCCAGCGCGATCAGGATGCCCAGCACCACGCCGGACAGGGCGATGCCCGTCTCCACCGCCGGGATCGGCACGCCCGCCACGCCCAGTGCGCCGCCGAAAGCCATGACCAGCGGGAAGACCACCGGCAGGATCCAGATCGCCGGCATCCCCAGGAAGGCGCCCCAGAGGCCCACGGCGACCATCGCGATCACGTGGTCCCAGCCCAGGATCGGGTGGGTGAAGCCGGAGATCAGGCCGCCCGTCACGCCCTCTCCGGTATGGGCGGCGGCGGCCGTGGCGGCGAAGGTCACAAGCAGCGCCAGGCCGAGGCGCGCGGGTCGGATGCGGGTCATGCGAAATCTCCTAGTGTTTTCATCGGCTACTCTAGGCGTCGGCGCGCGGGACGCAATGCCGATCGCGCCTATAGGATATACGGACGACGCGGCCGTGCGGTTTCACGGTCCGGATTGCCGGGCCTCGGGCCGGGGCGGGCCACCCGGCCGGGGCCGTCCTAGAATTCCACGCCGATCTGCGCCTTGATGCCCGAGCGGAACGGGTGCTTGACCAGCTCCATCTCGGTGACGAGATCGGCGATCTCGACCAGCTCGTCCTTGGCGTTGCGGCCGGTCAGTACGACATGCGTCATCTCGGGCTTCTCGGTCGCGAGGAATTCCACCACCTCGCCGATGTCGATGTAGTCGTAGCGCAGCGCGATGTTGATCTCGTCCAGCAGGACCATCCGGTTCGCCGGGTCGCGGATCAGCTCCTTGGCCTTCGCCCAGGCGGCCTGTGCCATCTCCATGTCGCGGGTGCGGTCCTGGGTTTCCCAGGTAAAGCCCTCGCCCATCGTGTGGAACTGGCAGATGTCGGCGAACCGGCTCTCGATCAGGTCGCGCTCGCCGGTGGACATGCCGCCCTTGATGAACTGCACCACGGCGCAGGGCATCCCGTGGGCGATGCAGCGGAAGATCATGCCGAAGGCGGCTGTCGACTTGCCCTTGCCCTTGCCGGTATGGACGACGATCAGTCCCTTCTCGTCGGTCTTCGTCGCCATGATCTTGTCGCGGGCGGCTTTTTTCTTCGCCATCTTGGCAGCGTGGCGGGCGCTGTCGTCGGTCTCGGTCATCGTGCCTCTACGGGTCGCTGCATGGTGACGCTCGTGGGCCGGTCATAGCCCGGATGCGCCGTCTGACCTGTAATGGCAAAGCCCATCGCCGTGAAGGCCGCGTGGTTCTCCGTCAGCTCGACGCGCGCCTGCAGCTCCAGCCGGTCGAGCCCAAGCGCGCGGGCGCGCGCTTCGGCAAGGTCGACGAGCTGACGAGCATGGCCCTTTCCGCGATGGGTGAAGGCGACCGCCAGCTTGCCGATATACAGCGCGTGCGGCTTCGGCGTCAGGAACACCGAGGCGACGGGGCGGTCGGTATCCTCGATCACCCAGACCTCTCCGGCATTGGCCTGTTCGGCGACGCCGTCCGGCGTCAGGCCCTGGATCGAGGAGGGCGGATCGACGCGGCCCTGCATATAGGCGAACTCGGTCCGCAGGAGCGTCAGCAGCGCATCCCAGTCATAGGGCTCGGTTGCGCGGAACGGCGCCAGGCTGGTCGGGTGGACGAGCGAATCCATGCCGGGGATGGGGGCACGGATCGTTCCAATTGGCAAGAAAAAGGAGCGCCGGGGGCGCTCCTATTGGGCTTTTCGGCAGTCGACGCAGCCTGTTACTCGGCGGGAACCGCCGTGCCGCTGGCCGGCCGGCCGAAATGCTGCCGGTTCAGCCGCAGGACCAGCACGATCATCGCGACCTGGAAGGCGATGGCGACGGCCGTCAGCACCCAGTAGCCGGTGGAGAACTTCGCGACCAGCGCGTTGGCCACCAGCCCCTTGTTGATCCAGAACTGCAGCATGACGCTCATCGCGACCCCGGGGCAGACCAGCGCGTAGGAGCCGGGCGAGGTCTTGGACCCGAAGACGAAGTCGGCGAAGTAGCCCTGCCGGCGCAGCACCAGCAGGCCCAGCAGCAGGAAGATCACCTGCACCGCGACGATCCGGGTCAGGAAGACCAGGTTGTCGGCGGCGGCCGTGTGCGCATCGAAGGACACGTGCAGCCCGTGGCTCTGCCGCAGGAACATGATGCCCAGGACCGTCAGGAGCGGCACGACGATCATCAGCGTCGGGCCGGATTCGCGCGCGGTGCCGTAGTGCAGCATCGAGTTGAACGCGGTGACGGCGGCGACGACGGCATAGAGGATGCCGGCGAAGCCGAAGAAGGTCGACCCGATCAGCGAGATCCCGGCGATCAGCGGCGTGGTGCTCATCGCGGCCGGCGCGGCGAAGCCGACGGCCACCATGGTCAGCGAGAAGGCCGGCAGCAGCTGGGCGAACGAGTTATGCGCGGTGACGTCGAACACCCCGCCCTTGGTCAGCACCCGGCCCAGGAAGTCGCCGATCATCCGCAGCGCCAGGATGCCGATCGCCAGGAAGGCGACCATGGCGAAGGGGAACAGGTACTCCACGATGCCCCACAGCCCGGGCACGAAGACGAGGCCCAGGATGAAGCCCGCATTCACGGCCATGGCCAGCGCCAGCGGCATCGCCAGAAGCTGGGTTTCGCCGTTGGAGTTGGCCAGATCCTGATAGGCCGGGGTTCTCTTGAAGGCGCGGTACTGCGACAGGTTCCAGAACAGCGACTTGAAGTGCAAAAACGCCATCGCGGCGATGCCGGCCATGGCGACGACGATGGCGGTCTGCAGCGCCGGGCCGCCGGTGGCGAAGGCGGCCATGATGTCCTCGAAGATCGGGACCGGCCGGCCGGGATGCGGCACCCAGAACAGCAGGAACATGAAGAAGGTGACGGCCAGCCCGCCGGCGCCCAGCGCGGCGAGGAAGTAGAGCGGCGAATAACGATCCGCCGGGCGTGCGAGATGTTGGGACATTGGAGCCTCCGGTTTTATATTCATCATCGTGAATATAAGTGGGGGGACTCCCCGCGGCCTTGATCTGCGTCAAACGGTCGTCGGTAAACGGTTCGTTAAGGATTCCGGGGCAGGATCGGTCCATGGCTTGCATTTCTTCATGGTTCCAACGGGTTGCGGTGGCCGGTGCGCTCGTGCTGCCGGCGGCCTGCGACAGCCCTAGCCCCGCCTTCTCGCGCCTGCCGGCGCATCGGGTCACGGTGGATGACGCCACCTTCTCCGTCCGATTCACCCCGTTCGAGGCGGAGGCGCTTCGCGTCAGCCGCGGCTTGCCCGGCAGCCGGGGCGAGGTCATGTTCGCCGGCGCGCGGGCGATCATGCTGGCCAGCGGCTGTCCCGTCGTCCCCAAGACGCTGGAGGGCGACCCGGCCATCGTCCGCGCCTCGCTGGACTGCGCCGGTACCGGCCCGCGCCCCTCGCCGCCGGCCGCGCCGGAAGCCTACGACTGCGGCTTCGTGGGGCCGTGGCGCAAGGACGGGATACCGTGGAAATCGGCCACGATCGACTGCGTGCGGGTGGAATGACCGCGGCTTAGCCCGCGCCGTCTAGCCGCTTCATCAGGAAATACCGCGTGTGACCCGCCGGCATGTCGGGCAACTGCCCGAACACGGCATAGCCCAGCCCCTCGTAGAACGCCGGCGCCTGGAACGAGAAGGTGTCGAGCCAGATGCCCGTCGCCCCCCGGTCCCGCGCAGCCTGTTCCAGCGCGCCCATCAGCTGGCGCCCGATGCCGCGCCCGCGCGCCGCCTCGGACACGGCGAGCAGGGCCAGGAAGACCCATTCCTGCGTCATCCGCGCGGTCAGCCCGCCCAGGAAGCTGTCGCCGTCCCAGGCCTCCAGCGCGATATGCTCGATCACGAAGGGCAGGCCCAGCGCCTCGGAATGCGCGTCGAGCAGCCCCAGCACGCGCTTTTCCGTCGCCTCCCGCGCGCCGCCCGTGTCGCGGATCGTGACCGTCATTGCGCCAGCCTCTCCAGAAGCCCCCGCGCCGAGTTCGAGCGCGGGGTCCAGAGCCCCCGCTCTATCGCCTCGGTCAGCCGCTCCGCGATCTCGCGCAGGGCGGGGGCGTTGTGGGTCTCGATGAAGTCGCGGGTGTCCTCGTCTTCCAGAAAGGCGGCATGGACCAGGTCGAAATGGTGGTCCCGCACCGCGCCGGTCGTGGCGGCGAAAGCGAAGAGATAGTCGACCGTCGCCGCCATCTCGAAGGCGCCCTTGTAGCCGTGCCGCTTCACCCCGTCGATCCATTTCGGGTTCACCACGCGGGACCGCACCACGCGGCCGATCTCGTCCTCCAGCGTGCGGATGACGGGCCGCTCGGGGCGGGAATGGTCGTTGTGATAGACCGGGCGGGCCTTGCCCTGCAGGTGCTGGACCGCGGCCGCGGCGCCGCCCTCGAACTGGTAGTAGTCGTCGCTGTCCAGAAGGTCGTGCTCGCGGTTGTCCTGGTTCTGCACGATGGCCTCGGTCTGGCTGAGCCGGGTCTCCAGCGCCTGCCGCGCCGGGGCGCCCTCGGCCTGTGCGCCGTAGGCGTAGCTGCCCCAGGTCAGGTAGGCGTCGGCAAGATCGGCGGTGTCGTTCCACAGTCGCTCGTCGATCATCGCCTGCAGCCCGGCGCCGTAGGCCCCGGGCTTGGCGCCGAAGACGCGGTGGCGGCCGTCGGCGCCCTCGGCCCGGGCGCGGGCGGCGGCGGGGTTCGCGTCGTCCGGCTCGTCGAGTTCCATGACCGCCCGCGCGGCGCTGTCGAACAGCGCGACCTGGTGCGGGAAGGCGTCGCGGAAAAAGCCCGAGATGCGCAGCGTCACGTCGACGCGCGGCCGGCCCAGCGCGGTGTGGGGGATGATCTCGAAGCCGGTCACGCGGCGGCTGGCGGCGTCCCATTGCGGCTTCACCCCCATCAGCGCCATGCCCTGCGCGATGTCGTCGCCGCCGGTGCGCATGTTGGCCGTGCCCCAGGCGGTCAGCAGCATGCTGCGCGGCCAGTCGCCGTGGGTCTGCAGGTGCTTGTCGATCAACAGGCTCGCCGATTTCCAGCCCAGCGCCCAGGCGGCCTGTGTCGGCACCGCGCGGCTGTCGACGGAGTAGAAGTTGCGCCCGGTGGGCAGCACGTCTGGCCGCCCGCGCGTTGGCGCGCCGGAGGGGCCGGGGGCGACGAACCGCCCCGACAGGGCGGTGAGAAGCCCCGCCCGCTCGGATGGTCCGCACCCGGCCAGCGCCGGGCGCAGCCGCGTCTCGATCTCCTCCAGCACCGCAGCGGACGCCGGGCCGGGCGCTCGCGGGGCTTCGCCCGCATCGCCCCGCCCGCCGTCCCGTGGATCGTCGCGCAGGAGCCGCTGCGCCAGAAGCTCCAGCCGCTCCACCGTGTCGCCATGCGTGCGCCAGGGATCGTCGGTCATGTCGGCAAGCGCCGCGGCCATGCTCTCGGCCGGCGCGGCCATGTCGCAGTCGAGCGGATCGAAGGCCAGGCCCAGATCGGCCGCCAGCGCGCGGGTCAGCGAGGCATTCGCGCCCGTGCCGTCGCCGCGCGGCGTCCGTGCCAGCGCCAGCGCCAGGTCGCGCTCCTGGTCTCCCGCCGGCGAGGTGCCGAAGATGTGCAGCCCGTCGCGGATCTGCGCCTCCTTCAGCTCGCAGAGATAGGCGTCGAGCTTGGCCAGATCCGTCTCCTCGTCTTCCCCGGTCATGCCTGCGTCGGCGTCGAGCCCGGTGGTGCTGGTCAGCGACAGGATCTCCCGGCGCAGGTGGTCGATGCGGCGCGGGTCGACGCCCGCGGCCTCGAAATACTCGTCGACCAGCGCCTCGAGGTCCTTCAGCGGTCCGTAGGTCTCGGCCCGCGTCAGCGGCGGCGTCAGGTGGTCGAGGATCACCGCCTGCGCACGGCGCTTCGCCTGCGTGCCCTCGCCGGGATCGTTGACGATGAACGGGTAGAGATGCGGCATCGGCCCCAGCACCGCCTCGGGCAGGCAGGCGTCGGACAGGGCCAGCGCCTTGCCCGGCAGCCATTCGAGGTTGCCGTGCTTGCCCATGTGGACGACGGCGTGGGCGCCCCAGTCCTCGCGCAGCCAGATGTAGGTGGCCAGGTAGTTGTGCGGCGGCACGAGGTCCGGCGAATGGTAGCTGTCGGTCGGGTCGACATTGTAGCCGCGGGCGGGCTGCAGGGCGACGACCGCGTTGCCGTAGCGGTGGATGGCGAGCTTGAAGCCGCCTTCGGCGGCTCGCGCTGCGGGGCGTATTTGCGACGAGAAGAAGGGATCGTCTTGCGGGTCGCCCCAGCGGTCCTCGATCCGTTGGCGGACCTCCCAGGGCAGGCGCTTGTAGTGGTCGAGATAGGTGTCGAGCGGCAGGGTCTCGCCGCCCGCCCGCTCGGCGCGGTCGGTGAGCCAATTGGTGGGGCCGGCCATCAGGCGGCGCATCAGGGCGTCGCTGTCGGCGGGCAGGTCGGCGAGGCTGTAGTCCTCGGCCGCGAGGGCCTGCAGCATGTCGACCGTGGCCGCCGGCGTGTCGAGGCCGACGCCGTTGGCGAGCCGGCCGTCCTTGTTGGGGTAGTTGGCGAGGACCAGCGCGACCTTGCGCTCGGCGGCGGGCGTGCGGCGCAGGCGGGTCCAGTTGGCCGCCAGGTTTGCCACGAAGTCGATCCGGTCGCCGCGGGCGCGGTAAGTGGCGATGGGGCATTGCGTGGCCTCGTCGCGATAGGCCTCGCCCTTGAAGCTGACCGCGCGGGACAGGATGCGGCCGTCGACCTCTGGCAGCGCCACGTTCATCGCGATATCGCGCGGGGAGAGGCCGGTGAGCCCCTCCTCCCACGCCTCCTCGCTCGCGGCCGACAGGACGACCTGGAACACGGGCGCGGCGTTGGCCGAGGGGGCGGCCAGCGGGTTTTCGGCGCCGCCGCCGTCGGGGCTGCCGGTGGCGAAGGCGGTGCAGTTCAGGATCGTCTCGGGCGGGGCCTGGGCGAACAGGCGGTCGAGGGTGGCCGCGCTGACGGGATCCTTCAGCGAGGCGACGAAGACCGGCAGCGGGTTCAGCCCCTGCCTGAGCAGCGATTTCGTCAGCCGGTTGACCGGGTTGAGGCCCGCCCCCTGCACCAGCGCGCGGTAGAAGACGATGGGCACGACCGGCGCGCCTTCGGTCCAGTGGGCCTGGGCCGTGGCAAGATCGGCGGTGCCGGCGCCGGGCCAGTAGACGCCGGCGCGCAGCAGCGGTTTCGCCGGGGGCGGGCTGTCGCCGTTGCGCCCGCCGAGCATCCAGGCGGCGTGGCGCAGGAAGTTGGCGGCATTCTCCGGCCCGCCCTCGACCAGATAGGCCCAGAGCGCGTCGTAATCGGCGTCGGCGACGGTGGAAAGGCGGCGCAGGTCCGCGTCGGGCTTGTCGTCGCCGGGCAGCAGGGCCAGCGGCACGCCGGCGGCGTGCAGGTGGGCGGCGTATTGCTCGGCCCCGTAGCGCCAATAGCCGAGCCCGCCGAGCACGCGGGCGATGACCAGCCGCGACTGCGCCGCGCATTGCTCGATATGCAGGTCGACCGACATCGGGTGGCGCAGGTGGGTCAGCGAGGCGAGGCGCAGGCCGGGCGGCGCCTCCATCTCTGCCCGGGCCTCGGAGAGCGCGGCCAGCTCGGTGTCGGCGGCCGACAGGACCACGATGTCGGCCGGGGTCTGCGCCAGGTCGACCGGCTCGGTGCCGTCGTCGATGGCGCCGGGGGTGGCGGCGAGCAGGTGCATCAGCGGCGACCGGTGCGCTTGTGGCGGGGGCGGGTGCCTCCGGCGGGAGTATTTCGGGCCAGAAGAAGCATGGGAGGCGCTCTAATCCAGCCGCTTTTTCATGAACACGCTGGAGCCGCTGGCGGCGTCGTCGCCGAACGGGTCGCAGGGCGCGAAGCCGTGGCGGGTGTAGAGCCTGTGCGCCGCGTGCAGCAGATCGCCCGCTTCCAGCCGCAGCCAGGGCAGGCCGGCGGCGTGGGCTTCGTCCTCCAGCATCCGCATCAGCGCGTCGGCGGTGCCGGTGCCGCGCGCCTCGGGCGCGACGAACATCGACTTGATCTCGCCATAGCCGTCGCGCAGCGCCAGCGCCGCACAGCCGGTGACCTGCGCGCCGCGGCGGGCGGTGAAGAACCGCACGTCCTCGTCGCAGAGCTGCTCGACCGACAGGACATGGGTCTCGTCCGGTGCGAACAGCTCCTGCATCATCGCGTGGCTCGCCTGCAGCAGCGCCAGCGTCCCCGGGTCGCGCGGGTCGCCGCGGTCGATGGCGATCATGCGGGGGCCTTTTCCCGCAGGTCGCGCTCGATCGCCGCGCGGTCCAGCCCGGCCTGGCCGATCACCACCAGCCGCGTCTCGCGCGGTTCCTCCGCTGCGAGCGGCCGGTCGAAATAGGTGTCGACGCGCGGGCCCACCGCCTGCAGCGTCAGGCGCATCGGCTTGCCGGCGACGGCGGCGAAGCCCTTCAGCCGCAGGATGTCGTGGCCGCGGATCACCGCCGCGACCTGGTCGGCGAAGGCCTTGGGATCGGCGATCTCGGGCAGGGTGACGACGAAGCTGTCGAACTCGTCGTGGTCGTGATGGTGGTGGTCGTCGTCCCCGTCATCGCCGTCGTCGTGGTGATGGTGATGCAGCTCGTGCCGGTTGGCGATGTCGGCCTCCGCCGCCTGGCCGCGGCCCAGCAGCACGTCGACCGGCAGCGCGCCCATCGCGGTGCGCACGACATGCACCCCGTCGCGGCTCTCGGCGGTCAGCCGGTCGGCCAGCTCCGCCGCCTCGGCCTCGTCCAGCAGGTCGGTCTTGTTGACCACGATCATGTCGGCGCAGGCGACCTGGTCGGCGAACAGCTCGGATAGCGGCGTCTCGTGGTCGAGGTTGTCGTCCATCGCGCGCTGGGCATCGACGGCGGCGACGTCATGGGCGAAGCGCCCCTCGGTCACCGCCTTGCCGTCGACCACCGTCACCACGCCGTCCACCGTGACGCGGGTGGAGATCTCGGGCCAGTTGAACGCCCGCACCAGCGGCTGCGGCAGGGCGAGCCCCGAGGTCTCGATCACGATGTGGTCGGGCGGCACGTCGCGGTCCAGCAGCTTCTGCAGCGTCGGCACGAAATCCTCGGCGACGGTGCAGCAGATGCAGCCGTTCGACAGTTCCATCACATCGTCGTCGGTGCAGGTCTCGTCGCCGCAGCCGGTCAGGATGCCGCCGTCGACGCCGAGATCGCCGAACTCGTTGATGATCAGCGCGATGCGCCGGCCGTTCGCGTTGTTCAGCATGTGGCGGATCAGCGTCGTCTTGCCGGAGCCGAGAAAGCCGGTGACGACGGTCGCGGGAATTTTCGCAGGCATGAGGGGTCTCCACGGAAAAGGGACCGCCCGAGGGGCGGCCCCGGCACGTCGATGGGTCAGGCTCAGACGCCGAAGGCCGCCGACAGAAGCGGGCCTTCCGCCGCTTCCAGCGTCAGGAACAGGCCCACGCCGGCGACGACGGCCCCGGCGAGGCGCGCATTGACGGCCGACGCCTCGGTCGCGCCCAGCACCTTCTCGGCCACCCAGCCGGCGGCGATCGCGATGGCGTACTGGATGACGCCCAGGCCCAGCAGGTAGCCGACCAGCACGGCGCCGCCGACGCCGCCTTCCTGCGCGGCGATCGCGCCGCCGAAGGCCGACCCGTGGAACAGGCCGAAGCCGGCGAACAGCGCCAGCGCGGCCGTGGTGCCCAGCGCCCGGCCCGACAGGACGACGCCGCCCAGCACCAGCAGCGACAGGGCGATCACCGCCTCCTGCATCGGCAGCGCGATGCCGGCATACATCAGGCCGCAGCCCGCCAGCATGGCGGCGATATAGGCCGCCGGCGCGGCGAAACGGGACGCGGTGAACAGCGCGGCGACGCCGACGATGGCGACGAAGAACAGGTGGTCGAAGCCCAGAACCGGGTGCCCGACGCCCGACAGCAGGCCGTGGGCGAAGGTTTCCATGGGCATCCCGCCCAGCGGGTGGTGGGCCAGCGCGGGCGTAGCGGCCAGCGCGAGGGTCGCGGTGAGAAGTTTCTTCATGTCTGTCCCCTTTCGGTTCCAAAAGGGGGGTGGGCGAAGGTGGCCCGGGTCTTTCCGCCCGTGGCTTGGCCTTCACGGAACACCCCGTCCGTTGCAGTGCCGGACGCATGCGGCGCCCGTGCATGGCTGGTCTCCTGGCTTCGCGGGTCGCTGCGCCGCGCCGCCTTCCCGGGGTGTCCCAGTGGCATCCGGCGGGGCGCTCTCCGCTTACAGTCGCGGGGGCGGCTTCGGCTTCGGGCCCCGGTGTGGGTCGCCGCGTTCCGAATTCCCAGTTCGGCCCTGCGCGCTTTGCGCGGCTGCGGGCACCATGCGGGGGACGTTGTGCGCCCTCCGGGGCGGCGGCGTCAAGCCGGAATGCGGCGCGCGGCGGCACGGCTGCGACGGCGCGTGCGTGGGGCAGTGGCAAGATATTGTGGAAAAGCGGCGCGATTTCGCCAGATGCTGCGTGTCGGCGTTGACTCCGAAGCCATAGGGCAGAAAATGACCGGAACACGGGAATCAACCGCGGGCAGTCCCTTTTGCGTTTCACCAGGCTTCGTCTGAACGGCTTCAAGAGCTTCGTCGACCCGACCGACCTGCTGATCCAGGACGGTCTGACCGGCGTGGTGGGGCCGAACGGCTGCGGCAAGTCCAACCTCCTGGAGGCGCTGCGCTGGGTGATGGGCGAGAACCGCCCCACCGCGATGCGCGGCGGCGGCATGGAGGACGTGATCTTCGCCGGCGCCGCCACGCGGCCGGCCCGCAACTTCGCCGAGGTGGCGCTGCAGATCGACAATTCCGAGCGGCTGGCGCCCTCGGGCTTCAACGACAGCGACCTGTTGGAGATCACCCGCCGGATCACCCGCGACGCGGGCTCCGCCTACAAGGTGAACGCCAAGGACACCCGCGCCCGCGACGTGCAAATGCTGTTCGCCGATGCCGCCACCGGCTCGCAGTCGCCCGCGCTGGTGCGGCAGGGGCAGATCTCCGAGTTGATCAACGCCAAGCCCAAGGCGCGGCGCCGGGTGCTGGAGGATGCCGCGGGCATCGCCGGGCTCTACCAGCGGCGCCACGAGGCGGAGCTGAAGCTGAAGGGGGCCGAGCAGAACCTGCTGCGCGTCGAGGACGTGATCGAACAGCTCGCCGGGCAGCTGTCGCAGCTGGCCCGCCAGGCGCGGCAGGCCGCCCGCTACCGCGAGATCGGTGCGGCGCTGCGTCAGGCCGAGGGGATGCTGCTCTATCGCCGCTGGCGCGAGGCCGACGACGCCCGCGCCCATGCCGAGGACGGGATGCGCGCCCGCATCCAGGGCGCCGCCGCCGCCGAACGCGCCGCCGTGGAGGCCGCGACGGCCCGCGAGCAGGCCGAGGAGGCGCTGCCGCCCCTGCGCGAGGAAGAAGCCATCGCGGCGGCCGTGCTGCAGCGTCTGCTGGTCCAGCGCGACAGCCTGGCCGAGCAGGAAAAGCGCGCCCAGCAGACCATCGAGACCCTGACCGCCCGCATCGCCCAGCTCACCAAGGACCTCGACCGCGAGGAGGCGCTGAACCGCGACGCCGGCGAGAGCATCGCCCGGCTGCGCGAGGAGGAGGCCGAGCTGACCGCCGCCGGCGAGGGCCACGACGATGCGCTCGCCGCCGCCGCCGACGCCGCGCACGAGGCGGGCAAGGTCCTGCAGGAGCGCGAGGACGCCCATAGCCGGCTGACCGAGGAGACCGCGCGCCTCTCCGCCCGCCACCAGTCGGCGCACCGGCTGCTGGCGGACACGCAGAAGACCCTCGACCGCAACGAGGCCGAGGCCGCCAAGGCTCGCGACGCGGTTACCGCCGCGCAGACGGCCCTGAACGACTCCGACGCCCGCTTCGCCGCGGCGCAGGACGCGCTCGAACAGGCCACCGCCGCCGCCGAGGCCGCCGACACCGCCCTGCAGGAGGCCGACGAGGCCCGCGCCGACGCGCAATCGCGCGAGGCCGACGCCCGCGCCGAACGCTCCGAGGCCGAAGGCGAGGTCAGCGCGCTGAAGGCCGAGGCGGGCGCGCTCGCCAAGCTGGTCAGCCGCGACACTTCCGATGCCGGCGTGATGGACCGGCTCCGCGTCTCGCCCGGCTACGAAAAGGCGCTGGGTGCCGCGCTGGCCGACGATCTGCGCGCGCCCGAGATCGGCGCCGACGGCCGCTCCGGCTGGACCCAGCTGCCCGGCTACCGGCACCCGCAGGATCTGCCCGAGGGCGTCGTCGCCCTGTCGAACCATGTCAGCGTGCCGCCCGTCCTCGCCCGCCGCATCGGGCAGGTCGGCCTGGTCGATCCTGCCGATGGCCCGCGCCTGCAGGCGGACCTGCATCCCGGCCAGCGCCTCGTCTCGACCGAGGGCGATCTCTGGCGCTGGGACGGCTACCGCGCCGGCGCCGAGGATGCGCCCACCGCCGCCGCGCTCCGCCTGCAACAGCTCAACCGCCTGGAGGAACTCAAGCAGTCCCTCGAAGCGGCCAATGCCCGCGCCGACGGTGCCGCCCGCGCGCATGACGTGCTGAAGACGCAGCTCAAGGATCTGACCGAGGCCGACCGTGCCGCGCGCGAGGCCCGGCGCACCGCCGACGCGCAGGTGGCCGAGGCCAACCGCGCCCTGTCCCGCGCCGAGGCCGACCGTAACATCGCCGCCGGCAAGCTCGAATCCGCGCAGCTCGCCGTCACCCGCCACGAGGAAGAGGCGAACCGCGCCCGCCTCGCCCTGCGCGAAGCCGAGAAGGGGGTCGAGGAGCTGGGCGACCTCGACGCCGCCCGCGCGCAGGTGGAAGACGTCAAGATGACGGTCGAGGCCGCGCGCATGACCATGATGTCGAAACGCGCCGCCCACGAGGAGCTCAAGCGCGAGGGCGAGGCGCGCGCCAACCGGCTGCACACCGTCACCAAGGACATCGCCGGCTGGCAGAAGCGGCTGGAGACGGCCGACACCCGCATCGCCGAACTGGCCGAGCGCAAGACCGCGTCGGAAGCGGAGCTGAAACAGGCCTCCGCCGTCCCGGGCGAGCTTGCCGCCGAGCGCGAGAAACTGGTCGACGGCATCGAGAAGGCCGAGACGCGGCGCAACGCCGCCGCCGACACGCTGGCCGAGGCCGAGACGAAGCTGCGCGGGGCCGTCACCGCCGAACGCGACGCCGAGCGCGAGGCGAGCCAGGCGCGCGAGGCCCGCGCCGCCGCCGAGGCCCGCGCCGAGGCCGCCCGCGAGGCGGTCGAGGCCGCGGCCGAGCGCATCCAGGAGGCAGTGGAGCTCACGCCGCCGCAGCTTCTGGACCAGCTGGACACCGACCCCGACGACATGCCCTCGGCCGAAAGCATCGAGCACGAGGTCAACCGCCTGAAACGCCAGCGCGACGCGCTGGGCGCGGTGAACCTGCGCGCCGAGGAGGACGCCCGCGAGGTGCAGGAGGAGCATGACACCCTCGTCACCGAGAAGGCCGACCTGGAGGCCGCCATCGCCAAGCTGCGCGCCGGCATCTCCAGCCTGAACAAGGAAGGGCGCGAGCGCCTGCTGACCGCCTTCGAGCAGGTGAACTCGAACTTCGCGATGCTTTTCACCCATCTGTTCGGCGGCGGCGAGGCCAAGCTGGTGCTGGTCGAATCCGACGACCCGCTGGAGGCCGGGTTGGAGATCATGTGCCAGCCGCCGGGCAAGAAGCTGTCGACCCTGTCGCTTCTGTCGGGCGGGGAGCAGACGCTGACCGCGCTGGCCCTGATCTTCGGCGTGTTCCTCGCCAACCCTGCGCCGATCTGCGTGCTGGACGAGGTCGACGCGCCGCTCGACGACTCCAACGTCACGCGCTTCTGCGACATGCTGGACGAGATGACCCGCCGCGCCTCGACCCGCTTCCTGGTGATCACCCACCACGCGGTCACGATGGCGCGGATGGACCGCCTGTTCGGCGTGACCATGGCCGAGCAGGGCGTGTCACAGCTGGTCTCCGTCGACCTGAAGAAGGCCGAGCAGATGGTCGCCTGACCGGTCCCGCGCCCGGTTGTCGCCAGATCCTCACGCGATGCCGACATAGGCCCTCTCGCTGCGGTGCCTCGTTTCGGAGGCCGGTTGCGATGCGCAGACCATGAAACAGCGAAGCCGCTGAGACCCGGTAAACGTCGAACGCATTCCGGTTCCGCCGATCGTTAAACCTTTATTCGATTTCCGCTCATTCCCTCCGCCTGCCGCGACACTTCGCGGCGAAAGGAGGTGATGAGGCTGGAGGAGAAATCATTTCGAAAATGGATGGTCCTGATCGCGTTCCTGACGCTGATCGTCGCGATCGTCGCGATCGTCCGGCTCTGGATCGGTTGCTGAGGCGGCCCTGAAAGAGTGGCCCCGCAGAGTCGCACCTCTGCGGGGCCGTTTTCAGTGATGAGACTGGAAAACCATTTCGAATGCTCATGTCATACCATGAAATCTAACATACGGTAAACGTCGCAGGCCCGACGGACGCCCGCCCGGCTGCAGATAATCGTTAGAGCGTTTTCCGATCAATCTGCATCGTATCCGCAGGCGGCGAAGTAGTTTTCGCATTCCTGGTGCGTGAAGCAGTCGATGAGTTCGCC
>NZ_JARGYC010000067.1 GCF_029168335.1 Psychromarinibacter sediminicola | reverse complement strand
GGCATTTCGAAACGAAATGCCCTGCCGACAGGCGATTGCAGAGCAATCGCCGAGAGGCGGCGCTGCACGGCGTTCCGCCGCGCGACGCAGGTGGATATGGCCCACGGAAAACCCAGTGTCGTGCAGTGTGCTCGGACACGCGGTTGGACGTCCCCAATCGGGATTGCCGGATTGCGAGGTCGGATGCGCGGGACGGGTGGAAACCGCCCCGCCCAATCCCGGCGTCGTGCCGCGCAAACCGACCCGCAGGCAAAAAACGCTCACAAGCGAGTGAACCCCACCCCGTCCCGCCGCGTTGGGCCGCCGTATGGCACAGGACACGAACAACCGGGTGCTCCGGGCCCTGCCCGACGCGACCCGCCGGCAGGCGATGGCGCGGATGGAGCGCGTCACGCTGGAGGGCCGGGTCATGCTGGACCGGAGCGGCGAGGCGACGCGGACGGTCCATTTCCCCGAGACCGCCGTGATCTCCACTATCGCCACCTATCGCGACGGAAGCAGCATCGAGATGGCGAATATCGGCCGCGAAGCCTGTACCGGCATCGGGCTGACGCTCGGGCATCCGCGGCAGCTGAGCACCAACGAGGTGCAGATCGGCGGCGAGGCGCTGCAGATCGGCGCGGACGCCTTCGACAGCCTGATGGACTCGCTGCCCGCCTTCCGCACCGCGCTGTTCTCGACCGTTCAGGCGATCTTCTACCAGGTCATGGTGTCCGGCGCGTGCAACGGCGCGCATGACAGCCGGCAGCGGCTGGCCCGCTGGCTGCTGACCATGTACGACCGCAACGATCACGCCACGATGCCGCTGACCCACGATTTCCTGGCCGAAATGCTGGGCGTGCGCCGCGCGACGGTGAGCGAGACCGCGGCCGGGCTGCAATCGGACGGGCTGATCTCCTATTCGAGGGGTCAGGTGACGGTGACCGACGCGGACGGCCTGCGCGAGACGAGTTGCGAGTGCTACGACCTGGTGCGGGACGCCTATGACACGCTGCTGCCGGACAAATCCGGGACGTCGTGACGCGACCCGTGCGCTGTGTACGCAAGCGTACGGACCCGGCCGGAAAACCCCGTTAACAAAATCGTCAGGCACCTTGAGCGACAGGCGCCCTCCGGACCGGGCGCGACGAGGCGAGCACAGCGAATGGCAAAGGCCGAGCACGGCAGCGGCGAGCGAATGCTGAAGGCGGCGATCCGGGATTCCCCGTTCGCGATGATCATCACCGATCCGCGGCTGGAGGACAGCCCGGTCACCTATGTCAACGAGGCGTTCCAGCGGCTGACCCTGTACAGCCGGGAATACGCGCTGGGCCGCAACTGCCGCTTCCTGCAGGGGCCGGAGACGGACCCGGCCGACGTGGCGCGGCTGCGGTCGGGCCTGACGACCGACCGGGAATTCGAGGTCACGCTCGTCAATCACAAGGCCGACGGCACCCCGTTCCGCAACCAGGTGCTGATCGCCCCGATCCACGGCCCCGACGGCGAGTTGACGGCGCATTTCGGCCTGCTGCGGGAAGTGGCCGACGACACCGGCGCCGCCGAGGCCGGCGCGGAACAGACCCTCGCCCTGCTGCGCGAGCTGCAGCATCGGGTGAAGAACCACCTGTCGATGATCGTCAGCATGATCCGCATCCAGGCCAAGCGCGAGGTGACGCCGGAGTCGCTGAAGGCGGTCAGCCGGCGGATCGAGGCGCTGGCGCTGCTCTACGAGGAATTGCTGAATGACGGCACCAACGGGGACGGCGACGGGGACGGCGACGGGCGCCGCGAGATCGACACCGGCGCCTATCTGAGCCGGATCGCCTCGGTCGTGTCGGGGCTGCAGCCGCGCGCCGCGATCCGGGTGAACGTGGAATGCGAGGAGATCCGGCTGCCCTTCGACCACGCCGCGCGGCTGGGGCTTTTGCTGTCGGAGTTCTTGACCAACGCGCTGGAGCACGCCTTCGAGGGCCGCAAGAGCGGCTATGTGGACGTGCGGTTCTCCCGCACCAGCGGCGGCGGCGTGCGCCTGACGGTGGAGGATGATGGGATCGGCCTGCCGGAGGGCAGCGACTGGCCGTTCGGCGCGCCCAGCATCGAGCGGCAGCGCGAACGTGCGGCGCAGGACGAGGGCACGCTGGACACCACCGGGCACGGGCGCAAGTCCGGCGTCGGCGGCAGCATCGTGGCCGCGCTGATCGACTCGCTCGGCGCGTCGCTGGCCCTGACCCGGCCGAAGCGCGGGACCATCGTGACCGTCGACCTGGAAGGGGGCGACTGAGCGGGCGCGACTAGGGGCGCGATTTGGGGGCGCCACGCGCCCTGCCCAACGTATCTCCCCGCGCTGCGAGATCGACCATGGCGCGGCGTTAATCCGGTCCCCGCGGCGGATCAATCGGCGCGCGACCTTTACTCCCCTGTCCTAATTCTTATATCTTTGGTCGGAATAGCGAAGGGATCGCCATGACCGTCGAATCCACCGATCCGCTGGAAGGCACACCGCTGATCAAGCCGTCCACCACCGACCACGACCTGTACGACAGCGTCGTTGAGGCGTGCCGGTCGGTCTATGACCCGGAGATTCCGGTGAACATCTACGATCTGGGCCTGGTCTATACCGTCGAGATCAGTGCCGAGAACGAGGTGGACATCATCATGACCCTGACCGCGCCGGGCTGTCCGGTGGCCGGCGAGATGCCGGGCTGGGTGATGGATGCCGTCAGCGCCGTGCCCGGCGTCAAGTCGGTGGATGTCGAGATGACCTGGGATCCGCCCTGGGGCATGGACATGATGTCCGACGAGGCGCGGCTGGAACTGGGCTTCATGTAGGCGCGCTTCAGGCGCGGGCGGGAACGTGTCTCGCCGTGACGCTGCAATGCTATCACATGCGATTGGAAACGGCGGGCGCCGGTGCCGGCGTTCTTTTTCCCGCTGTCTGCGGCGGCCGGCCCGGCGGCCCTGGCAGCGGGGCTGACGGTTCGGGCGCTTCGGAAAGCAAGCGAAACAGCTTGCTTTTTCGAAAAGCAAGCACTATCACTTGCTCATGAGCCGGATTGCCGTTCTGACCGGGGACATCGTCGAGTCCTCCGCCCTCTCCACCGCCGCGCTGGACGAGACGATCGCTGCGCTGGGCGCGGGCGTCGCGGATATCTCGGCCTGGGAGCGCGGCGTGGCGACGGGGTTCGCGCGCCAGGCCGGGGATGGCTGGCAGGCGGTGCTGGACGACGGCCGGCTGGCTGTCCGGGCGGCGCTCTACCTGCAGGCCTGCGTGCGGCGGCTGGCGGCGGATCGGGCCACGCGGATCGCCGTGGCGCTGGGCGACGGCGATCTGTCCCCGGCGGACCGCGAGAACCCCAACAGCGCGACCGGCCCGGCCTTCACCGCCTCGGGGCGGCTTCTGGACGGGATCGGGCGCCACGCGCTGATGGCGCATGCGGGCGGCGGGGCGGTTGCGGCGGCCTTGCGTCTGGCCGACCATATCGCGCAGCAATGGACGCAGGCGCAGGCGCGGGCCCTGTGCGAGATGCTGGTGCCGGAGGCCGGGCCGCGCAGCGAGGCGGCCGAGCGGCTGGGGATCAGCCGGCAGGCGGTGGACCAGGCGCTGTGGGGCGCCGGCTATCCGGCCCTGACGGAGGCGCTGGAGTTGCTGGAGGCGGAATGACGCAAGCGAAAACGCTTTCCTTCCCGAAAAGCAAGCGGATCGGCTTGCCGTGAGCGCCGCGGCGATCCATACCTTCACCGCCCTGCTGCTGGCGCATGTGCTGGCGGATTTCCTGTTCCAGACGCGGTGGATGGTGGCGCACAAGCGCAACCCGCTGGTGCTGGTACTGCATGCGGCGCTGGTGCTGGGGCTGAGCCTCGCCGCGCTGGGCGGGTGGAGCGACTGGGTGCTGGTCCTGGCCGGGGCGCATCTGGCGAGCCTGGTGGCGGTCGCGGTCGTGGCGCCGGGGCCGTGGCAGGCGGGGGCCTGGGCCGGCCTGCCCTGGCTGTTGCCGCTTTTCGCGCTGGTGGCGGGGCTGATCCTGACGACGCGGGCGGGCGGCTTTGCCGTGGGCGAGCTGATGGCGCCCTATGCCGAGGTGGACCTGCCGCGGGGGCTGGAGAAGGGCGGGCTGCTGATCGGGCTGCTGGAGCGCGGGCTGATCTTTCTGTTCGTGCTGGCGGGGCAGCCCTCGGGCATCGGCTTCCTGATCGCGGCGAAGTCGATCCTGCGCTTCGAGACCGCGTCCAAGGACCAGCGGGCCGGCGAATACGTGATCATCGGCACGCTGGCCTCTTTCGGCTGGGCGCTGGCGCTGTCCTACGCGACGTTGCGGCTGATCGACTTGCTGCCGCCCCTTGAGACGGGGCCGGTCCACGACTAGTTTTGTCGGGAAAGGAGACCTTCATGTTCGGCATTCCAGGCAAACAGGCTGTCACGCTGACCCCCGCGGCCGCGACGCAGATCGCGAAGCTGATGGACAAGGACGGCACCAAGGGGCTGCGGATCGGCGTCAAGAAGGGCGGCTGCGCGGGCATGGAATACACCATGGACTATGTCGCGGAGGTCGAGGAGAACGACGAGGTCGTCGAACAGGACGGCGCCGTGGTGATGATCGCGCCGATGGCACAGATGTTCCTGTTCGGGACCGAGATCGACTATGAGGTCTCGCTGCTGGAATCGGGCTTCAAGTTCCGCAACCCGAACGTGGCCGATGCCTGCGGCTGCGGCGAATCGATCAAGTTCAAGGATGTCGAGGAGCTGACCGCCGAGCGCGGCGAATGAGCCTGAGCGACGCGGACCGCGCCTTCGCGGCGGAATTGTTCGCGGGGCTCGGCGGGGTGACGACCCGGCGGATGTTCGGCGGCATGGGGATTTACCGCGACGGCGTGATCTTTGCGCTGATGCGCGGCGACGGGGCGATCCTTCTGAAGGGCGCGAACGGGTTCGGCGACACGCTGGAGGCGGCGGGCGGCGAGCACTGGAAGCATCGGCGCGAGGACGGCACGACGACGGCGATGCCCTACTGGACCTTGCCCGACGCGGCGCTGGACGATCCCGAACTCGCCTGCGACTGGGCGCGGCGGGCCATCGACCATCTGTGAGGGGCAAAATCCTTTGAAAGGATTTTGGCCGGAATTCCCGCGGAATTCCGGACCGGAGTGTTGGTAACACTCCGGCATCGGGCGGCGCCCTCTTTCGGGCGGGAGCGCGAGCGGTTACGTAAGGTGCAACGCCATCAGGGAGCCGCGCCATGACCATGAAGAAACTCGCTGCCGGGAACTGGAAGATGAACGGGCTCGCCGCCCATCTGTCCGAGGCGGAGGCGCTGGCCGGCGCCCATGCGCAGCCGGGCTGCGAGGTGTTGATCTGTCCGCCGGCGACTCTCATCGCACGCATGGCGCAGACGCTGGGCGACGCGCCGATCGCGCTGGGCGGGCAGGATTGCCATTCGGCGGATTCCGGCGCGCATACCGGCGACGTCTCGGCCGTGATGCTGAAGGACGCCGGCGCGTCCTATGTCATCCTCGGCCATTCCGAGCGGCGCACCGACCACAAGGAGACCGACGCCGCCGTGCGGGTGAAGACCGAGGCCGCCTGGCGGTCGAACCTGACCGCCATCGTCTGCATCGGCGAGACGCTGGCCGAGCGCGAGGACGGCAAGACGCTGGACGTCGTCGGCACCCAGATGAAGGGCGCGCTGCCCGACGGCTGCACCGCCGAGAACGTCGTCGTCGCCTACGAGCCGGTCTGGGCCATCGGCACCGGCAAGGTGCCGACGATGGAGCAGATCGCCGAGGTTCACGATTTCATGCGCACCGAGTTGACCGCGCGCTTCGGGGACGCGGCGGCGGGCATCCGGCTGCTCTATGGCGGGTCGGTGAAGCCCGACAACGCGGACGAGATCTTTGCCGTGTCGAACGTCGACGGCGCGCTGGTGGGCGGCGCCTCGCTGAAGGCGGACGATTTCGGCGGGATCATCGGGGCGCTGGAGCGGGCCTGAGGCCCCTGCCCCCTCCGTGCATGTTCTGGAGAACGTCATCTCGGACCGCGGCTCGCGCTACGCGGTCGCGGGCGGGCCGTGCGCGTCGGAGGCCGACGCCAAGCGCTTCGTCAAGGAGCTGCAGCGGCGCAAGAAATTCGCCAAGGCGACGCATCACAGCTGGGGGCTGATCACGGCCGACGGACCGGTGAAGACCGACGACGGCGAGAGCGGCGCCGGCCTGGTGATCCTGCGGATGCTGGAGCGCGCGGGGCTGCAGGATCACATCGTCGTGGTGACCCGGTGGTACGGCGGCAAGCATCTGGGCGGCGACCGGTTCCGCCATGTGCAGGAGGCGGTGCGGATCTATCTCGACGCGCTGTAGCCGGAGCGGGCTACACCGTGACGTCGTGGCCGTAGAGCCAGTCGAACCGGCGCAGCGCCGCGTCGGGGGCCACGGTGCCGCCCAGCCGCAGCACCGTATGCGCCGCGCCCCGCACCAGCGGGTTCTTCAGGTGGAAGTTGCGGGCGTTGCCGTTCGCGGCCTCGATCACCCGCACGGCGCGCGGACGGCGGCGGGCCTGGTAGAGCGACAGCGCCTCGGCCGCCGGCAGCGCGTTCAGCGACTCGGCCAGCACCCAGGCATCCTCCAGCGCCAGATTCGCCCCCTGCGCCAGGAAGGGCAGCGTCGGATGCGCCGCGTCGCCCAGCAGCGCCCAGCCCTCGCTGACCCAGGTCTCGGCGACCGGGTGGCGGAACAGGCCCCAGATGTTGACCGCCTCGACCTTCTCCAGCCAGCCGCGCACCTCCGGGGCGAAGGCGGCGAAGGCGCGGCGCAGGTTTTCGGGGTCGTCAGGCTGCGACCAGCTTTCCTCGGTCCACAGCTCGCGCTCTTCCACCGCCACGATGTTGCGCAGGCCGCCGCCCAGCGGATAGGTCACGAGGTGGCGGCCCGGCCCCATATAGACGTGGGATTCGGCCGGGGCGTCGTCCTCGATCACGGCGCGCCAGGCGGCCTGGCCGGTGAAGAACGCGCGTTCCGGCCCGTTCAGCGTGGCGCGGAGCTGCGAATGCAGGCCCTCGGCGCCGATGCGCAGCGATTCCCCCGGCAGCGGCGGGTCGGAGGGCCGCACCTCGGTCCCGAGCCGGATCGAGACGCCCGCCTCGCGCGCGCCCTCGGCCAGAAGCTCGATCAGGCGGGCGCGGTGGATCAGCACGAAAGGGTGCGGGCCGTCGCTGTGGCGCGCCAGATCCATGCGCAGGACCGGCCGCCCGCGGCGATAGTCGCGCAGGTCGACGGCGCGGTTGACCAGGCCGGCGGCGCGCAGCGCCTCGCCCAGGCCCAGCGCGTCGATCACCGCCGTGCCGTTGGGCGAGATCTGCAGCCCGGCGCCCACCTCCCGAATCGCGTCGGCGCGTTCCAGCACCGTCACCTCCGCCCCGCGCAGCGCCAGCGCGCGCGCCAGGGCGAGCCCGGCGATTCCGGCGCCGACGACCGTGACCTGTGTGCCGATCAACATGATCTCTCCCCCCAAACGAAAAACACCGAGGCGCAGGCCCCGGTGTTCCTCAATCCGTCGCTCCGCGCAAGCGGCTCAGTCGTCGCGATGCACCTTCTCGCGCCGCTCGTGCCGCTCCTGCGCCTCCAGGCTCATGGTGGCGATGGGCCGGGCGTCCAGCCGCTTGAGCGAGATCGGCTCGCCCGTCACCTCGCAATAGCCGTACTCGCCCTCTTCGATCCGCCGCAGCGCGGCGTCGATCTTGGCGACCAGCTTGCGCTGACGGTCGCGGGTGCGCAGTTCCAGCGCGCGGTCGGTCTCCTCGCTCGCCCGGTCGGCGATGTCGGGGACCGCGCGGGCGCTGTCCTGCAGGCCCTCGATCGTGTTCTTGCTTTCTCCCAGAAGCTCCGCCTTCCAGGCGATCAGTTTGCGCCGGAAGTATTCGAGTTGACGGTCGTTCATGAACGGTTCGTCTTCGGCTGGGGTATAGTCATCCGCCAGAAAGGTCTCGGCCTTCATTCCCGTATCCCCTGATTGGCCGGACCGGTCGATGTCGCGCCTCACCGCCATCCGGCACCCTCATTATGGCGTCCGTCTATCTTAAGCTGTTCAGCTTGTCACGTCCGAATACGTGGTGGTTGCAGGTTTCTGGGAAGGCCGTTATGCAAACGTGAACAATCGGCTTCAGCGGTTTGTAACCGAAATGAAATTCACGGGCACCGAGTCCTATGTCGCGACCGAGGATCTGACGGTCGCGGTCAATGCCGCAGTGACGCTCGAGCGGCCGCTTCTGGTCAAGGGCGAGCCCGGCACGGGCAAGACCGAGCTGGCCCGCCAGGTGGCCGGGGCGCTGGGTCTGCCGATCATCGAATGGCACATCAAGTCGACCACGAAGGCGCAGCAGGGCTTGTACGAATACGACGCCGTCAGCCGGTTGCGCGACAGTCAACTCGGAGATGAACGTGTCAACGACGTGCGCAATTACATCCGCCGCGGCAAGCTGTGGGAGGCGTTCGCGTCGGAGGCGCGCACGGTCCTGCTGATCGACGAGGTCGACAAGGCGGACATCGAGTTCCCGAACGACCTTTTGCAGGAGCTCGACCGGATGGAGTTCCACGTCTACGAGACCGGCGAGACGGTCCGGGCGCGGCACCGGCCGATCGTGATCATCACCTCGAACAACGAAAAGGAGTTGCCGGACGCCTTCCTGCGGCGGTGCTTCTTCCACTACATCCGCTTCCCCGACACGGAAACGATGAAGCGGATCGTCGCGGTGCATTTTCCGGGCATCAAGGAGTCGCTGCTGACCGCGGCGCTGACCCAGTTCTACGAGATTCGCGAGATGGCGGGTCTGAAGAAGAAGCCCTCGACCAGCGAGGTGCTGGACTGGCTGAAGCTGCTTCTGGCGGAGGATCTGACGGCGGAGGACCTGAAGCGGTCGGGCACGGATGCGCTGCCGAAGCTGCACGGCGCGCTGCTGAAGAACGAGCAGGACGTGCACATGTTCGAACGGCTGGCCTTCATGGCGCGGGGCGGGCGTTAGGAGGCCTTTTCCGCCTCTTCCTCCCAGGCTTCGATGACCTCGCGCACCTTCTCGGGCGGGAGGTGGACTTTCTTCGAGACGTCTTCGAGACGCGCGTCCGCCTCGGCGAGCGACGCCGGCGGGCTCAGCACGAGTTCGTCGGCGGTTGCGGCAACGAATGCCAAGTCGTTCATACAAGCCTTCAGGCGCTCTTCGCGGTCGAGCTTCATGAATTCGTCGTATGTCATTCGTTGTACATCCTTTCGCGATCCTCAGAGCCCCGAGGCACCTCGTAATATAGCCAGTGGACCGAGCCTTTTCAAAACCGCTTCCACCGGATCATCCGGATTTGGCACCTCCACGGCCCCGATCGTGACCACCAGCGTCTGGTCCTCGCGCCCCACCAGAAAAACCACCTCGTATCCTTCGAGTTCGCGGACTCTCACTGCGCCGACGACACGATCTTCGAAGGAAAAGGTGACATCGCGCAAGCGCGATGCAATGCGCTCCATCGTCGAATCGGGGATTTGCAGGCCCCTGATCTCGAATTCAGCCTTCTCGGTCGTGTCCACGACCACGTTCAACCCACGATGACGAAAAGCGCTATCGACCAAACTCGCCTCCAAACCCTCGCAAAAGCCTTGGTCATCTCGGCTGATCGGTCAAGCCTACCGTTCGCGACCAGGCGCGCGCGGGTCACTTCTGTTGGACGCATCGGACCGGTGAGTTTACACACGTCCGGGCTGGTGCAGGAGACCTCGGTATGGAGGAAGGCCGCAGATGATCACAATCCGTCCCGTCGCCGAAAGCGACCGCCCCGACTGGGAAAGGCTCTGGACGGGCTATCTGGCGTTCTACGAAACCTCCGTGCCGCCAGAGGTTTACGAGACCTCCTTCCAGCGTCTTATCGGCAACGATCCGCAGGATTTCAGCGGATTTATCGCCGAGGCCGATGGCAAGTCCTGCGGATTGGTCCACTATGTGTTTCACCGCCATATGTGGAAGATCGAGAACGTGTGCTACCTGCAGGACCTCTACGCCGACCCGGACGTCCGCGGCCAGGGCGTGGGGCGCAAGCTGATCGAGGCCGTCTACGAGGCCGCGGATGCGGCCGGGGCGCCGTCGGTCTACTGGCTGACACAGGAGTTCAACCACGCGGCCCGGCGGCTCTATGACCGGATCGGCACGCTGACCCCCTTCATCAAGTACAGCAGGGCCTGACCCGGATGCGCCGTCTTCTGTTCGCCTGTCTCGCCCTGTCGCTGGCCGCCTGCTCGGCCCCGGCCCCCAAGGACACGCCGACCCGCCGCGTCACGCCCCCCGTGGCCGAGGCGCTGCCACCGATGAAGACCTTTCCGGTGCCCGAGGTCACGCCGCCCAGCCGCTCGAACGCGGCCATCGCGCGGGATTTCCTAGACCTGTCGTTCCAGCTGGAAAGCGGTCGGCGCCTGCCCGTGCTCACGCGCTTCGAAGGCCCGGTCAGCGTGCGCGTCACCGGCAACGTACCGGGCAGCGTGGGGCCGGACCTGGCGCGGCTTCTCAGCCGGCTGCGGCGCGAGGCCGGCATCTCGATCACCCAGGTGAGCGCGAATGCCGACGCCTCGATCACCATCGAGGTGCTGCCGCGCTCCGAATTGCAGAAATACGTGCCGCAGGCGGCCTGTTTCGTCGTGCCGCGGCTGTCGAGCTGGGCCGAGTTCAAGCGCGACCGGCGCACCGCCGCCGTCGACTGGACGACGCTGAAGACGCGCGAGCGGATGGCGATCTTCCTGCCCGGCGACGTCAGCCCGCAGGAGGCGCGCGACTGCCTGCACGAGGAGCTGGCGCAGGCGCTGGGGCCGCTGAACGACCTGTACCGGCTGGGCGATTCCGTCTTCAACGACGACAACTTCCACACCGTGCTGACCGGCTTCGACATGCTGATCCTGCGGACCTACTACCACCCGTCGCTGCGCTCGGGCATGACGCGCGAGCAGGTGGCGGCGCGGCTGCCGCGGATCCTGGCGCAGCTGAACCCGCGCGGGCAGTCGATCCCCGATCGGCAGGTCGGCCGCACGCCGCGCGCCTGGATCGACGCCATCGAGGAGGCGCTGGGTCCGCGCACCAGCGACAGCCGCCGGCAGGCCGCCGCGCGCCGCGCCGTCGCCATCGCGCGCGAGCAGGGCTGGTCCGACAACCGCATGGCGTTCTCGCTCTTCGCGCTGGGCCGGCTGGCGCTGGCCGGACAGGCCGACATCGCGCTGGCGTCGTTCCTGCAGGCCGGCACGCTCTACAACGCGCGGCCCGAGACGCGGCTGCAGGGGGCGCATGTGGCGATGCAGCTCGCCGCCTTCGCGCTGAGTTCGGGGCAGACCGACGCGGCCATCGGGCTGGTCGACGACAATCTCGGCGTGGTGGCGCGGGCGGAGAACGCCGCGCTTCTGTCGACGCTTCTGATGATCAAGGCCGAGGCGCTGGAGGTGCAGGGCCGCGTCGTCCAGGCGCGGGCGGTGCGGCGTGACAGTCTGGGCTGGGCGCGCTATGGCTTCGGCTCCACCGATGCGGTGCGCACGCGGCTGTCCGAGATCGCCGCGCTGTCCAGCCGCGTGAAGGCAACGGGGCCGATATGATCGTCATAGCAGCCGCCATCTTCGGCGCGCTTCTGGGGGTGATGACCGCCCGGAGGCACAAGGGCAACGCCAAGGACCAGGCGCAATACGCCGCCGGGTTCGGCATCGCCTTCGCCCTTCTGGGCTTTGTCGTCACCATCGTGATCGGGCGCCTGGCCGGCTGATGTTCCTGCCGTTCTTCGACACCCTGCGCAGCCACGGCGTGCCGGTGTCCCTGCGCGAGTATTTGTCGTTCCTGGAAGGCATGCAGGCGGGGCTGGTGACCTACGACATCGAGGGGTTCTACTATCTCGCCCGCGCCGCGATGGTGAAGGACGAGCGCAACCTCGACCGCTTCGACCGCGCCTTCGCCGCCAGCTTCGAGGGGCTGGAGGCGATCCCGCTGGAGGCGGTGGTGGAGGCCGTGGACCTGCCCGCCGACTGGCTGGAGACAATGGCCGAAAAGCATCTGAGCGCCGAGGAGAAGGCCGAGATCGAGGCGCTGGGCGGTTTCGAGAAGCTGATGGAGACGCTGAAGGAGCGGCTGCAGGAGCAGGAGGGCCGGCACGAGGGCGGTTCGAAATGGATCGGCACCGCCGGGACCAGCCCGTTCGGGGCCGAGGGCTACAACCCCGAAGGCGTGCGCATCGGCCAGGCGAAGAGCCGCCACCAGCGCGCCGTCAAGGTCTGGGACAAGCGCGAGTTCCGCGACTTCGACGACCAGGTCGAGATCGGCACCCGCAACATCAAGGTGGCGCTGAAGCGGCTGCGCAGATGGGCGCGCGACGGGGCCGAGGAAGAGCTGGACCTGAACGGCACCATCCGCGCGACCGCCGAGCACGGCTATCTGGACGTCAAGACCCGGCCGGAACGGCGCAACGCGGTGAAGGTCCTGCTGTTTCTGGACGTCGGCGGCTCGATGGACCCGCATATCAAGGTGGTGGAAGAGCTGTTCAGCGCCGCGCGCTCCGAGTTCAAGCACCTGGAGCACTACTACTTCCACAACTGCCTCTACGAAGGCGTCTGGCGCGACAACCGCCGCCGCTGGAACGCGGTTACGCCGACCTGGGACGTGCTGCACACCTATGGCAGCGACTACAAGTGCATCTTCGTGGGCGACGCCTCGATGAGCCCCTACGAGATCGCCTATCCCGGCGGCGCGAACGAGCACTGGAACGCCGAGGCGGGCAGCGTCTGGCTGGAGCGGGCACGGACCCAGTGGCCGGATACGCTGTGGATCAACCCGGTGCCGGAGCGGGCCTGGGCCTATACCCAGTCGATCGCGATGATCCGCGAGTTCTTCGGCCCCGACCGCATGGTGCCGATGACGCTGGAGGGCATCGAGCGCGGCATGCGCGTGCTGGGCCGGTAGCGCAGGGCGGGGCAGGCATGCCGCCGCACCGCCCGCGCCGTGGCGCGGACCCTCCCCCTGCCCCCTTGCCAACGGGCGGCCCACCGGCTCTGGTAACGGCGTGACCCGACCGCCCGACTCCCCCGGCGTCCTCGCCCGCCTCATGCGCATCTGGCGCCGCCACCCGGTGCTGGGCACGCTGTTCCCGCTGGCGCTGGCGCTCACGCTGTTCTTCACGGTCCAGGGGGCGCTGCACGCGGTCTACTGGGCCGACCCGGCGCATCGCGACCAGACGATCGCGGGCTGGATGACGCCGCGCTACGTGGCGCATTCCTGGGCCGTCCCGCGCGAGGTGATGGCGCGCGCCGTGGGCGAGGTGCCGCGGCTGCGCGGCGGGCAGCCGACGCTGGAGCGGATCGCCGAGATGCAGGGCGTGCCGCTGGCGGAGCTGATCGCGCGCATCGAGGCGGAGATCGCGGCGTTCCGGACCGGGACGCAATGATCGACACGATCCTCGCCGCGGTGCCGGTCTACGGCCTCTGGATCGTGACGGTCACGACCTTCCTCAGCTGCCTCGCCCTGCCCGTCCCCGCCTCGCTGGTGATGCTGACGGCGGGGGCCTTCGTGGCCGCCGGCGACCTGCCGGCGCTGTGGACCGGCCTGCTGGCCTGGATCGGCGCGGTGGCGGGCGACCAGGCGGGCTTCGCGCTGGGGCGCGGCGGCGGGCGGCTGCTGGTACGCCTGTCGCAGGGGGGCAAGGCGGCCTCGCTGATGGCCCGGGCGCGCGAGCTGTCGGACCGCTACGGCGGCCCCAGCGTGTTCCTGTCGCGCTGGCTGTTGTCGCCGCTGGGCCCCTACATGAACTTCGTCACCGGCGCGGCCGGCATGGCCTGGCCGCGATTCGCGGTCTGGGGCCTGGCCGGCGAGGCCGTCTGGGTCGCGATCTATATCGGCCTGGGCTTCGCCTTTGCCGGGCAGATCGCCGCCGTGGCGACGCTGGCGGCGGATTTCAGCGGCACGCTGGCCGCGGGCGCGGTGACGCTGGGCCTCGGCCTGTGGCTCCGCGCGGCGCTGAAGGCCGACAGGGGCTTGCGTAAATAACGGGCGTTCCGCAAACTCGCCGCCATGAGCACCGCACCCGTCTACAACATCGACCCCGCCGCCTTCCTGGCCGACCCCTATCCCGACCTCGCGAAGATGCGCGCCGACGGCCCCGTCTGGCAGGTGCCGCAGCTGGGCGCCACGCTGTTCGTGCGCCGCGACGACATCTTCGAGCAGGAAAAGCGGATCGACGTCTTCTCCAGCTACCAGCCCGAGGGGCTGATGACGGTGCTGATGGGCGAGAACATGATGCGCAAGGACGGCCCCGACCATGCCGCCGAGCGCAAGGCGACCTTCCCCGCCTTCTCGCCCCGCACGGTGCGCGACAGCTGGACGGCCCAGTTCCGTGCCCGCACCCAGGAGGTGCTGGACCGGCTGGCGCCGAAGGGTGGCTGCGACCTGGTGGCCGATTACGCGATGCCGGTCTCGGCGGAGGCGCTGAAGGCGATCACCGGGCTCGCGAACATGGACTGGCGCGAGATGGACCGCGTCAGCCAGGGGATGATCGACGGCATCGCCAATTACGGCGGCGACCCGTCGGTGGAGGCGCATTGCCACGACTGCACCGCCTCGATCGACGCCCATATCGACGCCCGGCTGG
This sequence comes from Psychromarinibacter sediminicola, assembly GCF_029168335.1. GTDB lineage: Bacteria > Pseudomonadota > Alphaproteobacteria > Rhodobacterales > Rhodobacteraceae > Psychromarinibacter > Psychromarinibacter sediminicola. Next base: position 8,455 of record NZ_JARGYC010000067.1, on the reverse strand, counting down.
AAGAGCTGCGCGACCACCCGGACACGTCGCTTCTGTCGGTCCAGGTCGAAGCCGGCCTGCCAATGGACAGCGTCCGCGCCAATGTGAAGCTGGCGATCTCCGGCGGCCAGAACGAGCCGCGCGACGCCATCGCCGGCGCCGCCTGGGCGCTTCTGACCCATCCCGAGCAGCTGGCGATGATCCGCGACGGCTCCGCCACCTGGCGCGACGCCTTCGAGGAATACGCCCGCTGGATCTCGCCCATCGGCATGTCGCCGCGTCGCGTGGCGCGGGCCGACACGGTGCAGAAGGTCGCGTTCGAGCCGGAGGAGCGGGTCTTTTTCATGTTCGGCTCGGGCAATCGCGACGAGCGCGTGTTCGACGCCCCCGAGGTCTTCGATATCACTCGCGACACCGGTCCGTCGCTGGCCTTCGGCGCGGGACCGCATTTCTGCGCCGGCGCCGCGGCCAGCCGGGCGATGATCTCCGAGGTCGCCCTGCCGATGCTGTTCGACCGCTTCCCCGATCTCGCCATCGACGGCGAGGTGCCCTTCGCCGGCTGGGCGTTCCGCGGCCCGCTGAAGATGCCCGTGCGCTGGTCCTGATCCCGCCCCGGGCTTCTTCTCGTTGAAAAATACGCAAATCCCGCCCGCGCCGCCCCGCGATGGCCCCGGAACGGCGCCTGCGTTCTTGCCGCCCGTCCCCCCGCCCCCCATATTCCGATCATGCTCAAGTTCACCCCGATCCTCCTGGCGATCCTCTACGCCGTGGTGATGTACCGCTTTTCGGCCTGGCGCACCGCGAAGGAGCTGGACGCGAAGTCGACCGAGCTGGCCGATCCGCTTCTGAAGACGCTGACCGACCGGATGGCGAAGGCGCTGGATGTCGACCGCATCCGGGTGAACATCTACGAGGTGGCGCCGGTGAACGGCCTCGCCGCGCCGGACGGGCGCATCTTCATCACCCGCGGCTTCTTCAAGCGCTACCGCGCGGGCGAAGTCTCGGCCGACGAGATGGCCAGCGTCATCGCGCACGAGCTGGGCCACGTGGCGCTGGGGCATTCGCGGCGGCGGATGATCGACTTTTCGGGGCAGAACGCGCTGCGCGTCGGGCTGTCGATGGTGCTCAGCCGCCTCTTGCCGGGCTTCGGCGTCTATATCGCGAACGCGCTGGCCTCGCTCCTGGCGGCGCGGCTGTCGCGGTCGGACGAGTACGAGGCGGATGCCTACGCCTCGGCGCTGCTGGTGAAGGCGGGGATCGGGACCGATCCGCAGAAGTCGCTGTTCCGCAAGCTGGACAAGCTGTCCGAGGGCAATGCGGGCGCGATGCCGGCCTGGTTCATGAGCCATCCCAAGGCGGAGGACCGGATCGCCGCGATCGAGAAGAACGAGGCGCGCTGGCGCGTCGCCGACCGGCCGACGTAACACACTGGAATATTTGAAATATTCCGGCCCGGATTGTTCCCAACAATCCGGCTCGTTTTCTTTCCAAGAAAACGGCTACCGCGCCTCCAGCGCTTTGCCCAGGCGCGGCAGCCGCGCCTTGCGCATCAGCCGCCGGATCGGCCAGGCCTCGCCCGAGAGCCGCTCCGCCTCCTGCCGCACCGCCTCCGCCGCCTGCGCCACCGCCTCCGGATGATCGGCGTAAAGCCCCATCAGGAACGGGTCCGCCGCCTGCCGCGTCAGCCCCTCCTCGGCCAGAACCCCGCGCGGAAAGTCCTTCGCGTTCTCGGTCAGGATCACATCGGCGCTGCCGGCGATGGCGGCGGCCAGCACATGGACATCCGCCGCGTCCGGCAGCCACAGCCGCGCCTCCAGCCCTTCGCGCACCGGCACCTCCGCCGCCGGCCAGTCGCGGCGCAGCCCCGCGATCTCGCCGCGCGCCTGCGCCTCGCCCTCGGGCCCCAGCTTCGCCGCCGCCGCGCGCGCCCATTCCTCCAGAATCCGCGCCGACCACAGCGGCGTGAACAGCCCCGCGCGCGCAACGCCCAGCACCACCTGCCGCATCACGGTGGGGTAGAGCACGTTGGCGTCGATCAGCACCTTCACAGCCGGAAGACCAGCGCCTTGAGATAGCCCGACTCCGCCAGCTGCGGCAGCTGCGGATGGTCCGGCCCGGCAAAGCCGGTATAGACGATCTGCCCGCGCCGCCCCGCCTTGCCGATGCCGCGGGCCGAGGCGTTGCGGAACCGCGTCAGGTCGGCCGCGTGGGAACAGGAGCAGAGCCCCAGATACCCGCCCGGCGCCACCAGCCCGGCCGCCAGCCGCGCCACCCGCTCGTAGGCGCGCAGCCCCGCGTCGAGCGCCTGGCGCGACGGCGCGAAGGCCGGCGGGTCGCAGACCAAGAGGTCGAACCGCTCGCCCGCCTCCGCCAGCGCCGCCATCGTGTCGAATGCGTCGCCGCGCCGGGTTGCGAACCGCGCCGCCGCGCCCATCGCCGCCGCCCCCTGCCCCGCAAGCTCCAGCGCCGGGGCGGAACTGTCGACCGCCAGCGCGCTTTCGGCCCCCGCCGCCAGCGCCGCCAGGGAGAACCCGCCGACATGGCTGAACACGTCCAGCACCCGCGCCCCGCCGGCCAGCCGCTGCACGAAGGCATGGTTGTCGCGCTGGTCGAAGAACAGACCGGTCTTCTGCCCGCCCATGAGGTCGGCCATGTAGGTCGCGCCGTTCATCGGCACCGCGACCGGCCCGTCGACCCCGCCGCGCAGCACCACGGTCTCCTCCGGCAAGCCTTCCAGCGCTCGCGCCCGCCCCGCGCCGTTCTTGACGACGGTCGCGACGCCGGTGACGGCGCACAACGCCTCCGTCAGCGGCGCCAGCAGCGCCTCGGCCCAGGCGGCGTTGGACTGGATCACCGCCGCGTCGCCGAAGCGGTCGATCACCACGCCCGGCAGCCCGTCCGCCTCGGCATGGACCAGCCGGTAATAGGGCGCATCATAGAGCTGCGCGCGATGCGCCAGCGCCGCCCGCAGCCGGGCCGCCAGCCAGTCCGCATCCACCACGGCCTCGGGATCGCGGTCCAGCACCCGCGCGATGATCCGCGAGCCGGGATTGACCGCGACAAGGCCCAGAGGCCGCCGCTCGGCATCCTCCAGCACGGCAAGACTGCCCGGCGCCAGCGCCTTGGTCCGGCGGTCGGTGACAAGTTCGTCGGAATAGACCCAGGGGAATCCGTGCCGGATGGCGCGGGCCTCGGCCTTGGGGCGCAGGCGGATGACAGGCAGGTTCATGCGCCCCTCCTACCCGGGCGCGGCGCGCGGCGGAAGGGCGGAACGACAGCGGCCCGGGCCGAACACCCGGACCGGGCCGCGACGACGATATGCGGCTCAGAGGCCGGCGATACCGGTATCGACCGCCTCGGCAAGCTCGCTGCGGATGATCCCCGCCACCTGCTCGATCACCCGCGTCTTCCGGGTGTCGCCGCGCGCCTCGGCGGACACGACTTCGGCACCGCCCAGCGCCTTGAACACGGCCGTGACATGGTGCGACGGCACCAGCACCGCGCCGGTCCCGGCATCGCGCAGGTCAGTGCGGTGGCGGACCGGTAGCGAAGGATCTGGAACAGAAATGAGATAATCCCGGAGCATTTCCGGGATTATTTCGATATTCGCAGTTGTGCGCCCCGCGCGTCGCTCCCGCTCAGGCCGTGCGGCCTTCGGGATGACGCTTCAGCGCCCCGCGGACCCAGGTCCGCATGGAGCGCACGCCATGGGCGACGGCTTCGGCCTGCATGCGGCGCGCCTCGCGCTCGATCTCGACGATGTCGATGCGGCCTTGCTCGAATTCGGTCATGTCTCGGTTCCTCTGCTCGTTCGGGTTGCGGCTAGGCTCCCCCTTGGCACCCTAGATAAGGCGCTATCTTTCAGAGGGGGAGAGACAATGCTGCAATGCCGTCATGCAGATGCCGCAACGCAGCAAAGGCCGCCGTCACAGCGGCGCAACGACTCTTGTTAGCGCTAACCTCTCCTGCTACGCTTGCGCTGACGCAAAGGAACCCAGGACGAACCCAAGACGGAGCCAGACCGGAGCCATGCCCCTCAATCCCAGCATCGAGGCGGTGACCGAGCGCATCGTCGCCCGCAGCCGCGACAGCCGCAGCCGCTACAAGGACCGGATGGCCGCGCTGGCCGAGGCGGGGCCGCGCCGGGCGCATCTGACCTGCGGCAACCAGGCCCACGCCTATGCCGCGATGCCCGACACCGACAAGGACCCGCTGGCCGAGGGGCGCGCCCCGAACCTCGGGATCGTGACGGCCTTTAACGACATGCTGTCGGCGCATCAGCCGTTCGAACGCTTTCCCGACCTGATCCGCGCGGCCGCGCGCGACGCGGGCGCCACGGCGCAGGTCGCGGGCGGCGTGCCGGCGATGTGCGACGGGGTCACCCAGGGCCAGCCGGGGATGGAGCTGTCGCTGTTCTCGCGCGACGTGATCGCGCTGGCCGCCGGGGTGGCGCTGTCGCACAATTGCTTCGACGCGGCGGTCTACCTGGGCGTCTGCGACAAGATCGTGCCGGGGCTGGTGATCGCCGCGGCCTCCTACGGCCACATCCCCGGCGTGTTCCTGCCGGGCGGGCCGATGACCAGCGGGATGACCAACGACGAAAAGGCCCGCGTGCGCCAGCAATTCGCGAGCGGCGAGGTCGGGCGCGACAAGCTGATGGAGGCCGAGATGGCCTCTTACCACGGGCCGGGGACCTGCACCTTCTACGGCACGGCGAACACCAACCAGATGCTGATGGAGTTCATGGGGCTTCACCTGCCCGGCGCCTCCTTCGTCAACCCGAACACGCCCCTGCGCGACGCGCTGACGGCCGCCGGGGCGCAGCGGGCGCTGGCGATCACCGCGCTGGGGAACGCCTTCACGCCGGTGGCGGACGTGCTGGACGAGCGGGCCTTCGTCAACGGCATCGTCGGGCTGATGGCGACGGGCGGCTCGACCAACCTGGTGCTGCACCTGCCGGCGATGGCGCGCGCGGCGGGGGTGATCCTGGACCTGGAGGATTTCGACGAGATCAGCTCGGTCGTGCCGCTGATGGCCAAGGTCTATCCGAACGGCATGGCCGACGTGAACCATTTCCACGCCGCGGGCGGCCTCGGCTACATGATCGGCGAATTGCTGGACCAGGGGCTGCTGCATGACGACGTGACGACCGTCGCCGGCGCGGGGCTGCGCCGCTACACGCAGGAGCCGGTGCTGGCCGACGGCGCGCTGAGCTGGCGCGAGGGGGCCGCCGAAAGCCTGAACGACAGGATCCTGCGCCCCGCGACCGACCCGTTCCAGCCGACCGGCGGGCTGAAGGAGCTGACCGGCAATCTCGGCCGCGGCGTGATGAAGGTCTCGGCGGTGAAGCCCGAACGGCAGGTGGTCGAGGCGAAGGCGCGCGTGTTCCACGACCAGGCCGAGGTGAAAACCGCGTTCAAGGCGGGCGAGTTCACCGAGGATACCGTCGTCATCGTCCGCTTCCAGGGCCCGAAGGCGAACGGGATGCCCGAGCTGCACTCGCTGACGCCGATGCTGGCGGTGCTGCAGGACCGGGGGCTGAAGGTGGCGCTGGTGACCGACGGGCGGATGTCGGGCGCCTCGGGCAAGGTGCCCGCCTGCATCCATGTCTGCCCCGAGGCGGCGGCCGGCGGGCCGCTCGCGCGCGTGCAGGACGGCGACGTCGTGCGGGTCGACGCGGTCTCCGGCACGCTGGAGGCGGTCGGGATCGACCTGGGCGCCCGCACCCCCGCCGACCCGGACCTGTCGGCCAACCAGGCAGGGCTCGGGCGCGAGCTGTTCGAGGTGTTCCGCCAGAGCGCGGGGGACGCGCAGAACGGGGCGGCGGTGGTGATCTGAGGCTTCTTCCGGCCGGACATACGCCCGCCGGAGGCTTGAAAGCTTACCGGCGCTGCTTGAGTCTTCATGCCTCCGGCGGGGATATTTGGAACCAGAAGAAGACGGACCGGGTAATCGAGGAGACGGAACGATGCTGAAGCCGAGCGAAGCGAGCGAGCGAACGCTGGAGATGTGCCGGCTGGCGCCGGTGATCCCGGTTCTGGTGGTCGAGGATGTGGCCGTGGCGGTGCCGCTGGCCGAGGCGCTGGTCGCCGGCGGGCTGCCGGTGCTGGAGGTGACGCTCCGGACGCCGGCGGCGCTGGACGTGATCGCGGCGATGGCGGGCGTCGCGGGCGGCATCGTCGGCGCGGGCACGGTGCTGAGCGAGACCGATGTCGTGGCGGCGACGGCGGCGGGGGCGCGCTTTGCGGTCTCGCCCGGGGCGACGGACGATCTCTGTGCCGCCTGCGAGACGCACGAGCTGCCGCTCCTGCCGGGGGCGGCGACGGCGACCGAGGTGATGCGGCTGATCGAGCGGGGCTATACCACGGGCAAGTTCTTCCCGGCCGAGACGGCGGGCGGCGCGAAGGCCCTGAAGGCGATCGGCGCGCCCTTGCCGCAGGTCACCTTCTGCCCGACCGGGGGCGTGTCGATGGGCAATGCGGGCGACTACCTGAGCCTGCCGAACGTGGCCTGCGTCGGCGGATCCTGGGTGGCGCCGGGGGACAAGGTGGCCGCGGGCGACTGGGCCGGGATCGAGGCGCTGGCGCGCGAGGCGGCGGCGCTTCCGCGCTAGGTGTCCGAGGTTGGACAGGGGGTCAAGGCCCTGTTTTCGTTGGCGTTAGCGGTAACTGTCCGTGGACGCCCGCACGACGCGGCACGGGCAAAACGCGCCTCCGGGACGGCCGGCCCCTCACCCCCGCCAGAACCGCGCCGTCAGGATCACCAGCACCGCCATCACCTCCAGCCGCCCGACCAGCATCGCCAGCGACAGAAGCCATTTCCCGGTCTCCGATATCTCCGAGAAATTCCCCGCCGGCCCGATCTTGTCGCCCAGCCCCGGCCCGATATTGGCCAGCGCCGCCGCCGCCCCCGAGACCGCCGTGACGGTATCCTCCCCGGTCAGCGCCAGCAGCACCGACGTCACCCCCATCAGCACGATGAAGGCCACGAAGAACGACATCACCGAGTTCAGCACGTCCGCCCCGACGGGCCGCCCCTCGAAGCGCGGCGTGAACACCCCGTGGGGGGCGTGGATCTTGCCCACCTGCGCCCGGATCGAGGCGAACAGGAGCTGGTAGCGGAACACCTTGATCGAACAGGCCGTCGACCCCGCGCAGCCGCCGATCAACCCGATGAAGAAGAACGCCACCACCGCGAACCCGCCCCAGAGCTGGTAGTCCACGCTGGCATAGCCCGTCCCCGAGATGATCGAGGTCACGTTGAACAACCCTTCGCGGAAGGCGTGCTCGGCATAGTCCCCGTTCGCCACCACCCGGTAGAGCGCCATCACGCAGACCAGGATCGCGATGATCCACAGGTAGGTCCGCACCTGGCTGTCCACGAAGATCGGCTGCGCCTGCCCCGCCGCGATCTGCACGAAACGGACGAAGGGCAGGCTGGCGAGAATCATGAAGACCGAGGCCACGTATTCCGGCGCCCCCTGGAACGCCCCGAAAGAGGCGTCGGAGGTCGAGAAGCCCCCCGTCGAGATCGTCGTCAGCGCATGGTTCAGCGCGTCGAACGCAGACAGCCCGGTGCCGAGATAGGCCAGCGCGCAGGCCCCCGTCAGCACGACATAGATCACCGAGATCCGGCTGGCGATCTCGGCGGCGCGCGGCAGCACCTTGCCGCCGGTATCGAAGGCTTCCGAGCGGAAGATCTGCATCCCGCCCACCCGCAGTTCGGGCAGGAAGGCCATCGCCACGACGATGATCCCGACGCCGCCGAACCACTGCAGCATCGAGCGCCACAGAAGCGTCCCCTCGGGCAGCGTCTCCAGCTCGGTGAACACCGTGGCCCCGGTCGTGGTCATCCCCGACATCGCCTCGAAGAAAGCGTCCACCACCGTCGCATCCGGCGGGCCCAGGATGAAGGGCAGCGCCCCGAAGACCGGCAGGATCAGCCAGACGCTGGTGGTCACCAGGAAGGTCTGCTGCAGCGTCATCCGCTCGCGCACCCCGTTGGCACAGGCGACCGCCACGGAGGCCCCCACGGCCACGGTCAGCACCGCCGATTCCAGGAAGATCAGCCAGTGCCCGTTGCGATAGACCATGTCCAGCCCCATGGGCACCAGCATCGTCGCGCCCAGCGCGGCGACGAGCAGGCCGGAGACATATCCCACGGGGCGCAGATCGAACATGAGCGAAAGGCTTCTCTCTGCGCCGCGGCACTGTCAAGCGCGCACGGGCCTTGGTGCGTCCGCGTGCCCCCGGCATGTGCTCGCGGGAGGCCCGTTGGGGCGCGGGGCGGTGCTTTGATGCGTCGGCCGGAGGCTGGACAGGTTCAGGCTGGCGCTCCGCGCGGTCGCGCCCCTAAGCGTCCACTGGACGCTTCGCCGGCTGCGCCGGACCGGCGCTATTCGGCGCTCCGCGCGTTCGCGCCTCGAAGCGTCCACTGGACGCTTCGCCGGCTACGCCGGACCGGCGCTATTCGGCGC
>NZ_JARGYC010000066.1 GCF_029168335.1 Psychromarinibacter sediminicola | reverse complement strand
CAGCGCCGCCTCTCGGCGATTGCTCTGCAATCGCCTGTCGGCAGGGCATTTCGTTTCGAAATGCCCGAGAGACCCGCCCCCACCGGGGCGGCGCTCCTGGCGAGGACGGTGCCAAGTGTCCGACCCACATGCTTATGTCTCCGGAGGCGCAAAGCTCGACCGCGCCCCGGCGGGTCGGCGCTGCACGGCGTTCCGCTCGACCGGACCCGCAACCCGGCAAGCTTGACCGGCCTGCGGCGCACCGCCTGACGCCGCCCTAAGGCCGCGCCACGCTCAGACCTCGCCGCCGGCGATGGCGATGGCTTGGCCGTTGACGCTGCCCGAGGCCGGATCGCAGAGCCAGAGGGCCGCGGCGGCGACCTCTTCGGCCCCGATCAGGCGCTTGTGCGCGTTGGCGCCGACCATGATCTGCATCGCCTCCTCCTCGCTCACGCCGGCGCGGTCGCGGATCGAGGCGACGTTGCGGGTGACGATGTCGGTGTCGACATAGCCGGGGCAGAGCGCGTTGAAGGTGATGTCGCGGCCGGCATAGTCGGCGGCCAGCGCGCGGATCAGCCCGACCATGCCGTGCTTCGACGCGGTATAGGCCGGCGCGCCCTTCAGCCCGCGCAGGCCGGCGATGGAGGAGACCGCGATCACCCGGCCGCCGCCCACCTCGCGCATCGTCTTCAGCGCCTCGCGGATCGTCAAGAAGGCGCCGTCGAGATTGGTGGTCAGCGTCCGGCGCCAGAAGTCGAGATCGGTCTTCAGGATCGACCGGCCCTCGGCCACGCCGGCATTGGCCACGTGAACCGCCACGGGGCCGCGCGCGGCGACGGCCTCGGCGAAGCCGGCGGCCACCTCCGTCTCGTCGGTCACGTCCATCTGCCGGGGGTGGAGCCGGGGATGCGCCTCTGCCGCGGCGGCGAGGCGGGCGGTGTCGCGCCCGGTGATCGTGACTTCGGCCCCGGCCCCGGCCAGCGCGCGGGCGATGGCGAGGCCGATCCCGCTGCCGCCGCCGGTGACCAGCGCGTGCCTGCCGTCGAGTGTCATCGGGCGCCCTCCGTTTCGAGGGACTGTACCGGGTGCGCCTCCCGGCGCAAGGGGCGCGCGCCGCCGCGCGAGGATCGTCCCGGCCCGTGGCGAGGCGGTGATCCCGGTCCGCGCGGTCGCTCGTGGCGGCGGGCGCGGACCCCGAGTGGCTTTTCCCTCCCGGCGGGGCGGGGTAGCGTGGCGGCATGGGAAAGTGGATCGACATGCCGCCGGTCTGGCTTCTGGGCGCGGTGGCGCTCGCCTGGGGGCTGGGACAGGCCGTGCCGGAGCCGTCGTTCGGCGGCTGGGCGCGGGCGGTGGCGCCGGTCCTGGTGCTGGCGGGGCTGGCGCTGATCGCCGCCGCGGCCTGGGAGTTCCGGCGGGCGCGCACCACGATCATCCCGCACGAAGCGCCGCAGGCGATGGTGGCGCAGGGCGTCTACCGCCTGTCGCGCAACCCGATCTATCTGGGCGACGCCCTGATCCTCGCCGGCGCGATCCTGTGGGGCCAGGCGGTGGTGCCGCTTGTGCTGCTGCCGCTGTTCGTCTGGATTATCCGCGCGCGGTTCATCCTGCCCGAGGAGGCGCGGCTGGCGGCGGCCTTTCCCGACGCCTTCGCCGCCTATCGCGCGCGCACGCGGCGCTGGATCTGAGAGGATCTGCACGGTCGCCGCCATCGGCCGCACCTCAAGAGCTTGTGATGCGGGGCGGGCCAAGTTATCGACAGTGCCGGACCGTACGGAAACCGTGCAGGAAACGCTGCCAACGGAGGGTGGAGAGTCTTGAAGATAGGGACACCGAAAGAGGTATTCGAGGGCGAGGCCCGGGTGGCGATGACGCCCGACAGCGCCCAGCAGTTGCAGAAACTGGGCTACGACTGCGCCATCGAGACCGGCGCCGGCCTGCGGGCGGGCTTCACCGATGCCGCCTATCGCGAGGCCGGTGTGGAGATCATCAACACCGCCGCCGGGCTGTGGAAGGCCGTCGACATCGTGGCCAAGGTGCGCCCGCCCTCGGAGACCGAGGTGAAGCGGCTGAAGAAGGGCCAGACGCTGATCTCGTTCTTCTACCCGGGCTCGAACGAGGCGCTGATGGAGCTGGCCAAGTCCAAGAGCGCCAATGTCATCGCGATGGACATGGTGCCGCGGATTTCCCGGGCGCAGAAGATGGACGCGCTGTCTTCGATGGCCAATATCGCCGGCTACCGCGCGGTGATCGAGGCGGGCAACCATTTCGGCCGGTTCTTCACCGGCCAGGTGACGGCCGCCGGCAAGGTGCCGCCGGCGAAGGTTCTGGTCGTGGGCGCCGGGGTGGCGGGGCTCGCCGCGATCGGCACGGCGACGAGCCTGGGCGCGATGACCTTTGCCTTCGACGTGCGGCCCGAGGTGTCCGAGCAGATCGAGTCGATGGGGGCGGAGTTCGTCTTCCTCGAATTCGATGAATCGTCGCAGGATTCGTCCTCGACCGGCGGCTATGCCGCGCCGTCCAGCCCGGAGTTCCAGGAAAAGCAGCTGGAGAAGTTCCGCGAGCTGGCGCCCGAGATGGACATCGTCATCACCACCGCGCTGATCCCGAACCGGGACGCGCCGGTGCTGTGGACCAAGGACATGGTCGAGGCGATGAAGCCCGGCTCGGTCATCGTCGACCTGGCCGCCGAGCGCGGCGGCAACTGCGAGCTGACGGTGAAGGACGACAAGATCGTCACCGACAACGGGGTGACCATCGTCGGCTATACAGACTTCCCCAGCCGGATGGCGACGCAGTCCTCGTCGCTCTACGCCTCGAACGTGCGGCACATGATGACAGACCTGACGCCCGAGAAGGACGGCCAGGTGGTGCACGACATGGAGGACGACGTGATCCGGGGGGCGACGGTCACCTATGCGGGCGAGATCACCTTCCCGCCGCCGCCGCCCAAGGTCGCGGCCATCGCCGCCGCGCCCAAGCGCGAGACGCCGAAGCCGCCGACGCCCGAGGAAAAGCGCGCCGCCGAACTGGCCGCCTTCAAGGCGGAGACCAAGAGCCAGATCACCTATCTGGGGGTGGGCACGCTGGTGCTGTTGCTGATCGGGGCCTTCGCGCCCGCGAGCCTGATGGCGCATCTGATCGTCTTCGCGCTGGCCTGTTTCGTGGGCTTCCAGGTGATCTGGAACGTGAACCACGCATTGCACACGCCGCTGATGGCGATCACCAACGCGATCTCGGGGATCATCGTAGTGGGGGCGCTGCTGCAGATCGGCTCGGTCAGCTGGCTGGTGGTTCTGCTCAGTTTCATCTCGGTGCTGATCGCCTCGATCAACATCGTCGGCGGCTTCCTGGTCACGCGCCGGATGCTCGCCATGTTCCAGAAATCGTAAGGGGGGACGTGCAATGTCTGCCGGTTTCGTTTCGGCCGTCTATATCGCGGCCTCCATTCTCTTCATCCTGGCCCTGGGGGGCCTGAGAAACCAGGAAAGCGCCAAGCGGGCGATCTGGTACGGCATCGCGGGGATGTTCCTGGCGATGATCGCGACGATCTTCGGGCCGGGCGTGTCGAACCTTTTCCTGATCCTAGTGGCGGTCGGCGCGGGTGCGGTGGCGGGCACCATCGTGGCCGGGCGCGTGCAGATGACCGAGATGCCGCAGCTGGTGGCGGCGCTGCACTCTTTCGTCGGCCTCGCGGCGGTGTTCATCGGGCTGAACGCGGACGTGATGCTGAACGCGGTCAACGAGCTGAAGGCTGCCGGCACGGCCATCGGCGACGCAGAGCTGACCGGGTTCGGCGAGCGGCTGTGGAAGAAGGATGTGACAGAGATCGCGATCCTGAAGGTCGAGGTGTTCCTCGGCATCTTCATCGGGGCGATCACCTTCACGGGCTCGGTCGTGGCCTTCGGCAAGCTCGCCGGCAAGATCACCTCGAAGCCCGAGAAGCTGCCGGGCGGGCACATGCTGAACCTGGCGGCAGTGCTTGCCTGCCTGGTGCTGGGCGTCCTCTACTGGGGCGGCGCCGGGGCCTGGACGATGGTGCTGATGGCGGTGATCGCGGGCTTCATCGGCTGGCACCTGATCATGGGGATCGGCGGGGCCGACATGCCCGTGGTCGTGTCGATGCTGAACTCGTATTCCGGCTGGGCGGCGGCGGCGATCGGCTTCACGCTGGGCAACGACCTCTTGATCGTCACCGGCGCGCTGGTGGGCTCCTCCGGTGCGATCCTGTCCTACATCATGTGCCGCGCGATGAACCGGCATTTCGTCTCGGTGATCCTCGGCGGCTTCGGCGGCACGGCCGGCCCGGCGCAGGAGATCGAGGGCGAGATGGTGTCGATCGACGCCGACGGCGTGGCCAACGCGCTGAACGACGCGGATTCGGTGATCATCGTGCCGGGCTACGGCATGGCGGTGGCGCAGGCGCAGAACTCGGTCAGCGAGCTGGTGCGCAAGCTGCGCGGCGCGGGCAAGGAGGTGCGCTTCGGCATCCACCCGGTCGCGGGGCGGCTGCCGGGGCACATGAACGTGCTCCTGGCCGAGGCCAAGGTGCCCTATGACATCGTGCTGGAGATGGAGGAGATCAACGACGATTTCCCCGACACCGACGTGTCCATCGTCATCGGCTCGAACGACATCGTGAACCCGGCGGCGCAGGAGGATCCGAACTCGCCCATCGCCGGGATGCCGGTGCTGGAGGTCTGGAAGGCCAAACAATGCTTCGTGCTGAAGCGGGGGCAGGGGACCGGCTATTCCGGCATCGAGAACCCGCTGTTCTTCCGCGACAACACGCGGATGTATTACGGCGACGCCAAGGCCTCGATCGACGCGCTGCTGCCGAAGATCGACTGAGCGCGTATCGCGCCGGGGTTAACCCGGTCTTCACCGGTTCCGGCCATCCTGCTTGGAGCGGCCGGCGCGACCGGCCCCGAAACATCCCGCCCCGTTTTTGGGGCGGGGTGTTTCGCCGCTTGTAACCGCTATTCCTGTTCGGGGGGACGCCACGCTCAGCCGCGCTGACCCGGCGCCCTGCGGGACGGCAGTGCGGGTCGGCGGGCGATGGCTCGCGCCAAGACATCGCATGGTCGGGTTAACGCCGGGTTACCGCGTCCGGGCGGGGTCCGTCGGGCCGTGGGGCGGGATCCGTCGAGACGTGCAGCCGACGCGAGGGTGTGGTAGGGATGCGAGCCGCCACCGTCCGCGCCCCCAAGGGGGCGTTCCCGTTGACCCCGCGACGCTGGCTGCGTATTGGGTTCAGGCCCACGAAGCCGGAAGGACGAACCCCATGAAATCAGGCCTGAAATCCATCGCGCTGCTGGTCGGCCTGGCCGCCGGCACGGCCGCACAGGCAGACCGGCTCGACGAACGCTGGCAGACCCAGCGCGAGTTCTACATGGAGCTGTCCGACACGGCCTGCGCCGGAAACGAAAACGACCACGACTTCCTGTTCAACGCCGCGGTGCAAGAGAGAAACCCGGTGGCCATGAACAGCCTCGCCTGGTTGATCCGCCCCGGCACCGACTGCGTGGGGGTCGCGCATGACCGCGAGACCTGGCTGGAGCTTCTGCAGACCTCGGCCGAACGCGGCTATCCCGTCGGCATGAGCAACTGGGGCCACGTCCTGGTCACCGGAGACTACGGGCCGCGGGACCTGGAGTCGGGCCTGCTCTATCTCGAAGAGGCGATGGAACAGGGGAACGCGAAATCGGCGGAGATCCTGGCGCTGATCTACGGCGAAGGCCGGCATGGCGTGGCGCAAGACCTGTCGACGGCCCGGATGTTCCTGCAGCGCGCGGGCATGCTGGGCATGGACGAAGGGCAGCTGACCCTCCTCGCCGACCGCCTGAATCGGCAGGAGGACTGAGCCGTCCGGCGGCGGCCCGCGCTGGCCGCCTGCGGCGCCTGGCGCGCACTCCCACGGCGCCCCGCCGCCCCGCCGAAAAATTCCGCTTGCGTGAATCATGTTTGCGCCCCATATGCGCGCGCAAGACGCCAACGCACGCGCCTCTGTCTGGCAGCATCGCCATCACGTAGCGACGGTAACGTCTCCCTTGGTACAGAGCGACCCGCCCGGGTCCCCCCGTCTATTGGAGATGACCATGACGATGTTGTTCAGCGGCCCCGCCGCCTCCGAAGCCGTATCCTTTCCCTCCCGCGCCGAGCGGTTCATCGCGGCAAACCGGTTCGACCAGCCGACGCTGGTGCTGGACACCGACGTGGTGGCCGAGCGGTTCCGCGCGCTGCAGGCGGGGCTGGGCGACGCGGCGATCCACTATGCCGTGAAGGCCAACCCCGAGCGGGCGGTGGTCGAGCGGCTGCTGGCCGAGGGGTCGAACTTCGACGCCGCCTCGCGCGGCGAGATCGAGCTGTGCCTGTCGCTGGGCGCGCGGCCGGCGCAGATTTCCTTCGGCAATACCGTCAAGCGCGCCTCGGACATCGCCTTTGCCCATGCCGCCGGCGTGCGGCTCTTCGCGGCCGATGCCGAGGAAGAGCTGGAGAAGATCGCCGAACACGCGCCGGGGGCCGAGGTCTATATCCGCCTGCTGGTCGACAACCCCGCGGCCGACTGGCCGCTGTCGCGCAAGTTCGGCTGTGCGCCGGACGCCGCGATCCGCCTGATGGACATGGCCCGCGCGCTGGGGCTGGTGCCGGTCGGCCTGTCGTTCCATGTCGGCTCGCAGACCCGCAAGGCGGCGATGTGGACCGGGGTGCTGGACGACGTGGCGGCGGTCTGGCACGCGGCGCGCGCCGCCGGGCACGACCTGTCGCTGATCAACATCGGCGGCGGCTTTCCGGCCTTCTACGGCGAGGTGGTCGAGGCGCCCGCGATCTACGCCGCGCAGGTGCGCGCGCAGGTCGCGGCGCGGTTCCCCGGCGCGCGGATCATGGCCGAGCCGGGCCGCGGCATGGTGGCCGAGGCGGGCGCCATCGCCTGCGAGGTGATGCTGGTGTCGAAGAAGCACGACACCGACATGCATCGCTGGGTCTATCTCGACATCGGCAAGTTCTCGGGGCTCGCCGAGACCATCGACGAGGCGATCCGCTACCAGTTCGCGACCCCGCGCGACGGCGATCCGGCGGGCCCCTGCGTCCTGGCCGGGCCGTCCTGCGACAGCGCCGACGTGCTCTACGAGCAGCGGCCGGTGCTGCTGCCGCTGACGCTGAAGGCGGGCGACCGGGTGGTGATCCGCAACGCGGGCGCCTACACGTCGAGCTATTCCTCGGTCGGCTTCAACGGTTTCCCGCCGCTGGAGGTGCTGGTCCTGTAACCGCCCTTGCGGGCGGGGCGCCCGGCCCGCAAGGGGCGCGCGCGCGCCCTGCGCGAAACGCCGCAGGGGGCGCGGCGCGGGGTTTACAGGCGTGGTCCAGCGGATACCGTCGCCCAAGCATCCACAGCGGCGACCGAGATGAGCGAACTCCAGGACCACCCGCAGCGCTATGCGCTGGCCAACGAGCTGCATGCGCGGCCCTTTCCCTCGCTGGCCGCGCCGGCGCATGCCGTCTACCTGGCGGTGAAGCGGCCCGAGGACGCCGCTGGCCGCGACCGCGACGCGGACCTCGCGCATCTTCTGGACCTGCTGGACCGCTTCGGCGCGCAGCATCCCAAGCCCGGCGCCACGCATTACTTCGCCGATCTCGGGCCGTTCCGGCTGAAATGGGAGCAGCATACCGAGTTCGTCACCTACACCGCCATCGTCGACGGGGTGGAGGGGCGGCCCTTCGACAAGGCGGCCTTCTCGGTCTTTCCCGACGACTGGCTGGCGCAGGCGCCGGGGGCGCGGATCACCTCGGGCTTTCTGCGGTTCGAGCCGTTCACCACCGCCGAGGAGGTGGTCGCGAAACTGTCGGACTGGTTCGTGGGCGACAGCCTGGCGGCCAGCGAGATCCTCGACGGCGCGGCGGTGATGGCGGGCGATTTCCGGATCGACAGCGCCGGGCACATGCGCTTTGCCGTGTTCCCCAGGCCCGATACCGGGCCGGCGCGCTGCGGGCGCATCCTGCAGCGAATCTGCGAGATCGAGACCTACAAGACGATGTCGATGCTGGGCTTCGCCCGCGCGCGCGAGCTGTCGCCGCGGCTGGGCGAGCTGGACAACCGGCTGAACGCGCTGATGAAGGAGACCACGGCGCAATCGGCCCCGGCAGAGCACACGCTGGGCGGGCTGTTGCAGATCACCGCCGAGCTGGAGCAGCTGCTGTCGCAATCGGCCTTCCGCTTCTCGGCGACCGATGCCTATTCGACGCTGGTGCTGGACCGGATCCGGGTGCTGCGCGAGGAGCGGTTCGAGAACCGGCAGACCTTCCACGAATTCATGGCGCGGCGGTTCGACCCGGCGATGCGCACGGTGCGCTCGGCCGAGGCGCGGCTGCGCTCGATGGCCGAGCGCGCGGCGCGGGCGGGGGAGCTGTTGCGCACCCGGGTGGACGTGGAGCGGTCGGCGCAGAACCAGAAGCTCCTGGAATCGATGGACCGCCGCGCCGACCTGCAGCTGCGGCTGCAGGAGACGGTCGAGGGGCTGTCGGTGGTGGCGATCAGCTACTACGCGGTCAGCCTGGCGGCCTATCTGCTGTACCCGGCGGCCTCCGTGGCCGGGGTGTCGAAGGGCTGGCTCACGGCGCTTCTGGTGCCGGTGGTCGTGGGGCTCGTGTTCGTGCTGGTGCGGCGGGTGCGCAAGCGGCTGAAGTGAGACGCCGCCAAGCGGGGCGCCTGCGGCGCAAGATCTCTGGCACTTCGTGCGCGTTGGGGGGCCAGCCCCGCCGTCCATCGTGCTTGAACCGATGGCGCATAATGAACGGCCCCCCGGAGTATTTCCGGCCAGAAGATGCAGGGGGCGGATCAGCGGCCCCGGATGCGGGGGTCGAGCGCGTCGCGCAGGCCGTCGCCGATATAGTTGACCGACAGCACCGTGAGCGAAATGGCGAGGCCGGGCCAGATGACGCGCTCCGGGTAGAGCTGCATCCGGTCGACGCTGTCGAACAGCAGGCGGCCCCAGGTGGGGAAGTCGGGCGGGAAGCCGAAGCCCAGGAACGACAGGGCGGATTCGGTGATGATCGCGGTGGCGATGCCGAGGGTGGCCGAGACCATGATCGGCGACAGCACGTTGGGCAGGATATGCCGGGTGATCATCCGCCGCGACGGCGTGCCGATGGAGCGGCCGGCGAGGACGAATTCGCGCTCCTTCAGCGCCAGCACGTCGCCGCGCACGATCCGTGCGGTCTGCATCCACGAGGTGATGCCGATCAGCGAGACGATCAGCACGAAGACCCCGCCCTCCGGCCCGAAGGCGGCCGAGAGCATGTCGCGGAACAGAAGCACCGCGACCAGCAAGAGCGGCAGGATCGGCAGGGCGAGGAACAGGTCGGTCAGCCGCATCAGCGGCCCGTCGAGCCGGCGGAAGTAGCCTGCGATCACGCCGATCAGCGTGCCGATGCCGATCGACAGCAACATGGCGGTCAGCCCCACGGCGATCGACACGCGGCCGCCCGACAGCATGCGCGAGAGCGTGTCGCGGCCCAGCTGGTCGGTGCCGAGAGGGTGGGCCAGCGACGGGCCCTGGTTTTTGGCGCGGATGTCGATATAGGTCGGGTCGATGGTCCAGAGGTAGGGGCCGAGGAACACCGCCACCACGATCAGGATGAACACCGCGGCGCCGACCAGCGCGCCCTTATGCGTCTTGAACTGGTCCCAGACGTCCCACCACTGGTTGCGCGGCGGGCGGTACTCGGTCGCCGGGTCGAGCGCCGGGGCCGCGCCGGCGCCGGCGGGGTTGTTGGCGGGTTCCACGGGGACGTCGTCGCGGTCAGTCATAGCGGATTCTCGGGTCGAGGATGCCGTAGAGCACGTCGGCGATCAGGTTGAACAGCACGATCAGCACGGCGAAGATGAAGGTCAGCGTCTGCACCATCGGCAGGTCGTTGGCCTGGATCGCGGTGATCAAGAGCTGGCCGATCCCGTTCACCTTGAACACCTGCTCGGTGATGATCGCGCCGCCGAAGATCGCGGGGATCCCCAGCGCGATGACGGTGACGACCGGGATCATCGAGTTCCGGAGCACGTGCAACAGCACCACGACCCGCTCGGTCATGCCCTTGGCGCGGGCGGTGCGCACGTAGTCCTGGCCGAGGTTGTCGAGCATCGAGGCGCGCATGAAGCGGCTGATCTGCGAGGTGATCTGCAGCGCCAGCACCATCACCGGCATGATCATCTGCTTGAGCTGCACCACGAAGCTGTCCCAGTCGTTGACCTCGTGGGTGGTGTCGTAGATCGACGGAAACCAGCCGAGATTCACCGAGAAGATCACGATGACCAGCACGCCGGAGAAGAACGGCGGCACCGAAAAGCCGACCATGGTGATGAAGGTACCGGCCTGGTCGAACCAGCTATATTGCCTGTAGGCGGAATAGACGCCGATCGGGATGGCGATGAGGATGGCCACGATATAGGCCACGCCCACGACCCAGAGCGTCTGGGGGATGCGCTGGGCGACGATGTCCATGACCGGCGAGCGGGACTGCCAGGAGATCACGCGCTGCTGGCCCTCGGCCAGCGCGGTGCCGAACAGGTTGTCGATCAGGTGCAGCGGTTCGACCCAGAAGAACTGGACCAGCCATTTCCAGAAGCGGACATGGACCGGTTCGCCCAGCCCGAGCGCCTCGCGCATCCGTTCCTTGACCTCGGGCGGTACGGTCAGCGGGACCTGCGCCATGGGATCGCCCGGCGCCAGTTCCAGCAGCAGGAAGATCACCAGCGAGATGAACAGGAGCGTCGGAATCGCCAGCAGCAGGCGGCGGATCGTGAAGGTGAGCATGGGGCGGGCCTTCGGCGTAGGGGGTAGGGCGGGGGATCCCCCGCCCTACCGAGGTGCTCACATGTCCTTGCGGTACCAGTCGGCCGCGTTCCACAGCTCGCTGTCCCAGGTGTTCAGGATCACGCCGCCGAGGCTGTTGGCATGGGCCGAGACCCGGCCACGGTCGACCAGCGGCAGCATGATGTAGTTCTGCATCAGCATGTCGTTCATCGCCTTGGCGAGTTCGGCGCGCTTCTTGATGTCGCCGGTCTGGGCCATCTCGGCCACAAGCGCGTCATAGGCCGGGTCGCAGTAGCGCGGCATGTTGTTGCCCTGCCACTGGTTCTCCGGGGACGGCGCCTCGTCGCAGGACCAGTTCGCCATGTAGGCTTCGGGGTCGGTGCCGTCGAAGTTGTTGGCGTACATCTCGACGTCGGCATAGAACTTCTGGAAGGTGTCCGGGCTGCCCGGGTCGCCGCCGAAGAACACCGAGGCGTCGATGTTGCGCAGCTCGGTCTCGATGCCGATCTCTTCCCACCACTGCTTGATCAGCGCCTGGAAGTCCTGGCGCACGGCGTTGGTCGAGGTCTGGTAGAGCACCGACAGTTCCACGCCGTCCTTCTCGCGGATACCGTCGCCGTCGCTGTCGACCCAGCCGGCCTCGTCCAGTAGCGCCTTGGCGCCCTCGATATCCTGAATCAGGCAGGCGTCGTTGGCCGTGGAGGCATAGATCTCCGGCGCCGGCAGCACGTTGCAGGTGGGACGGCCGGCTTCGCCATAGCCGATCTCGGTCAGCAGTTCGCGGTCGATGGCCATCGACATCGCCTGGCGCACCGCGATGTCGGTCAGGAACGGATGCGGGTGCTCCTTGGTGGCGCGCTCACCCTCGGGCAGGTCGGGGGACGGATCGGTGAGGTTGATCATGATCCGCTCGACCAGCGTGCCGAAGGACGACACGACCTGGCCCTGGCCGGCCGAGGCCATCTGTTCGAGCACGTCGGGCGCCAGCTGCAGGTTCCAGGCATAGTCGAACTCGCCCGTCTCCAGCACGGCGCGGCCCGCGGCCGTGGCGTCGCCGCCGCCCTTGAAGGTCACCGTCGCGAAGGCCGGCTTGTCCGGGTCGCGGTAATGCTCGTTCGCCTCCAGCGAGATCACGTCGTTGGGGCGGAACTCGGTCACCGTGAACGGGCCGGTGCCGACGGGGGCGAAGTTGGCGTCGGTGCATTCCGGCGCCTTCGGGCCGAGGCAGTCCTGGAACTGCGCCTTCTGGATGATCGGGGCCTGGGCGCCGACGAAGGGGCCGTAGGGGAAGGGCTTGGGCACCGAGAAGTTGACGACGACGGTGTGCTCGTCCGGCGTCTCGACGCTTTCGACGTCGTTGTACTTCTCGGACTGGGCGCAGCCGCCGCCCTCGGCGGTGCAGTATTCCCAGGTGAACTTGACGTCTTCCGAGGTCACCGGGGTGCCGTCGGACCACTGCAGGCCCTCCTTCAGGTGCCAGGTGATCGAGGTCAGGTCCTCGGACACGCCGCCGTTCTCGGTCGTGGGCACCTCGGTGGCCAGCCAGGGCACCAGGTTGCCGGCCTCGTCGTAGCGGGCCAGCGGTTCGATCACCAGGCTCGCGGCCTCCAGGTCCTTGGTGCCGCCCGACAAATACGGGTTCATGATCGACGGCGCCTGCCAGTAGATGATGTTGAGGTGGCCGTCCTCGCCGCGTTCGGCCTGGGCCGCCAGCGGCGCCAGCGCGACGGCGGCGGCTGCCCCGAGTAGCGTTGTCTTAAGTTTCATTGGATCCTCTCCTTGTTGGCTTTGCTCTGACCTCGGGTCACGGCGCGGTTTCGCCCGCGTTCTTGTCGTCATGGTCGTAATGCAGGTGGCAGGCCGCGTAATGGCCCGGCGCGATCTCGCGGAATTCGGGGTCGATCCGGTGGCAGATCTCCATGACCCGCGGGCAGCGGGTGCAGAAGTTGCAGCCCTCCGGCGGGTTGGCGGGGCTGGGCACGTCGCCTTCCAGGATGATGCGCTGGGTCGTCGCCTCAAGGTTGGGGTCCGGCTCGGGCACGGCGGACAGGAGCGCCTGCGTGTAGGGATGCTTCGGCTCGTTGTAGAGCGGGTCGCGCGGCGCGAGCTCGACGATCTTGCCCAGATACATCACGGCGACCCGGTCGGCGATGTGGCGGACCATCGACAGGTCGTGGCTGATGAACAGGTAGGTGAGGCCGAATTCCTTCTGCAGGTCCTCCAGAAGGTTCACCACCTGCGCCTGGATCGACACGTCGAGCGCGGCGATGGGTTCGTCGCAGACGATGAAGCGCGGGTTCAGCGCCAGGGCGCGGGCGATGCCGATGCGCTGGCGCTGGCCGCCCGAGAACTCGTGCGGGTAGCGGTGGGCGAAATCGCGGTTCAGGCCCACGGCATCCATCAGCTCGTAGATGCGGGCGAGCTTTTCCTTCTTGCTCAGGCTGGTGTGCTCGTCCAGCGGCTCGCCGATGATGCCGGAGACGGTCATCCGGGGGTTGAGCGAGGCCTGCGGGTCCTGGAACACCATCTGCATCTTGGGCCGCACCCGGCGCAGCTCTTCCGGCGACCAGGTGGCGATGTCGGTGCCCTCGATGGTGATCGAGCCGTCGGTGACCTCGTAGAGCCGCAGCACGGCGCGGCCGCAGGTGGACTTGCCGCAGCCGGATTCACCGACGAGGCCCAGCGTCTCGCCCTCGTAGATCTCGAAGGTGACGCCGTCGACGGCCTTCACCGCGCCGGTCTGGCGGCGCAGGACGCCGGAATAGACGGGAAAGTGCAGCTTGAGATCGACGACCTCGACCAGCCGGTCGGCATTGGCGTAATCAAACATCGCACGCTCCCCGCGCCCGTCCGGGCGCTTGTCGCGAGGCGGCCCGCCAGGGCCGACGAGCGGCGCGGTCACACATGGCGCGGCCCTCCCGTGGCGGGATCCCAGAAACAGGCGGTGTCGTGGGCCGGGCCGCAGGGCACGCGCGGCGGGTTCTCGCGGTCGCAGCGTTCGAACCGGTGGCTGCAGCGCGCCCGGAACGGGCAGGCGTCGGGCGGGCCGGCCAGCACCGGCGGCTGGCCCTGGATCACGCGCAGTCGGTCGGCGCGGTCGCCGTGCATCGCCGGCACGGTCTCCAGCAGCGCGCGCGTATAGGGGTGCTGCGGATTGCCGAACAGCTCCTTGACCGGCGCATGCTCCACGATCTGGCCGCCATACATCACGATCACCCGGTCGGCGATGCCGGCGATCACGCCCAGGTCGTGGGTGATCCAGACGATCGCCATGCCGAGCTTCTGCCGCAGGTCTTTCACCAGTTCGAGGATCTGCGCCTGGATCGTCACGTCCAGCGCCGTGGTCGGTTCGTCCGCGATCAGCACCTGCGGGTCGCAGGCCAGCGCTATGGCGATCATGACGCGCTGGCGCATCCCGCCCGAGAACTGGTGCGGGAAGTCGGTCAGCCGGCTGGCGGCGTCGGGGATGCCGACGAGCTCCAGAAGCTCCTTGGCGCGCACCCGGGCGGCGCGCTTGTCCATCCCCATATGCTTGCGCAGGGGCTCCATGATCTGGAAGCCCACGGTGAAGACCGGGTTCAGCGAGGTCATCGGGTCCTGGAAGACGAAGCCGATGCGCGCGCCGCGGATCGCCCGCAGCGTGTCGTCGTCGGCCTGCAGCAGATCCTGGTCGCCGAACATCACCTGGCCGCCCCGCACCTCGGCCGGCGGCGAGGGCAGCAGCCCGATCAGCGACATCATGGTGACGGATTTTCCGGACCCGCTTTCGCCCACCACGCCCAGCAACTCGCCGGGCTTCAGGTCGAAGCTGACCGAGTTCACGGCATGCACCTCGCCCCGGCGGGTGCGGAACACGGTCTTCAGTTCCTTTACGTCAAGTACCGGCAGCGCCCCGTCGGGCATGCAGAACTCCCCAGAATATTGTCGGGCCTGTTGCCCACCCGGGACGTGGCGCCCGGTTACGATTTGGGGACGTTACCACGGAATTATTATGCAGCAAGCGATTACTCAGGGGCAATTTGCGGCGGTTTTCGACTTGCCCGGTGGTTGACCGGACGTCGGTCCGGGACGCTCGCTTTTTCGATGGGACAGTGGTCGTGTCCCGGCCCGCGCCCGCGGTCGCGGGGCCTGTGCGGAAGAAGAGCCTTGAGGCGCCGGGCGTTCTGGCCCACCTATGGGGAAAGCCGCAATAGAGGTCCCCATGCCCGTCAAGAACCGTTTCGCCGAACTGCTGCCCCAGATCACCGAATGGCGCCGCGACATCCACGCCAATCCGGAGATCCTCTACGACACGCACCGCACCTCGGCGCTGGTGAAGGAAAAGCTGGAGGCGTTCGGCTGCGACGAGGTGGTGGAGGGGATCGGCCGCACCGGCGTGGTGGCGGTGATCCGGGGCAAGACGAACACCTCCGGCCGCACCATCGGCCTGCGCGCCGACATGGACGCGCTGCCGATCGAGGAGGCGACGGGGCTCGATTATGCCTCGAAGACCCAGGGCGCGATGCATGCCTGCGGCCATGACGGCCATACCGCGATGCTCCTGGGCGCGGCGCAGTATCTCGCCGAGACCCGCAACTTCGACGGCACCGCCGTGGTCATCTTCCAGCCCGCCGAAGAGGGCGGCGCCGGCGCGCGCGAGATGTGCGACGACGGGCTGATGGAGCGCTGGAAGATCGACGAGGTCTACGGGCTGCACAACTGGCCGGGCCAGCCCGTCGGCAGTTTCTCGATCCGGCCCGGCGGGTTCTTCGCCGCGACCGACCAGTTCGAGATCGTGATCGAGGGCAAGGGCGGCCATGCCGCCAAGCCGCAGGAGGGGATCGACCCGACCGTCGCGGCCAGCCACGTGGTGATCGCGCTGCAGACCATCGCCAGCCGCAACGTCGACCCGACCGAGCAGGTGGTCGTGTCGGTGACGTCCTTCGAGACCTCGTCCAAGGCGTTCAACGTGATCCCGCAGCGGGTAAGCCTGCGCGGCACGATCCGTACGCTGGACGCGCAGGTGCGCGAGCAGGCCGGCCAGCGGCTGCGCGAGATCGCCGCGCGGCAGGCCGAGGTGTTCGGCGCGGAGGCGAAGATCGACTGGCTGCCCGGCTATCCGGTGATGGTGAACGCCGACACCGAGACGGACTATGCCGCCGAGGTGGCGCGCGCCGTGGCCGGCGACTGCGCCGAGGCGCCGCTGGTGATGGGGGGCGAGGATTTCGCCTTCATGCTGGAGGAGCGGCCGGGCGCCTACATCCTTCTGGGCAACGGCGACAGCGCGCCGGTGCATCACCCGGAATACAACTTCAACGACGAGGCGATCCCCGCGGGCTGCTCCTGGCTGGCGGGGATGGTGGAATCGCGCCTGCCGGCGGCCTGAGCGTCAGCGCGTTTGCCGGGCCTCAAAAGTCGCGGGCGCGCCGTGGCGGGCGTCGCGGTCGCGTTCCAGCGCGGTGCGGGCGGCCTGCCAGTGGGACTGGTCGCGGCCGTCGGGGCGCCCTTCCTGCAGCCAGAGCCAATAGGCGTTCTGGGCAATTCGGTCGACGCTGATCTTGCGGCGGCGCATGGCGGGGCTCCTTTGCCTTGTTACGAGACACAACCCGCGCGACCGGCCGGCCGTTCCGCCGCGCGCGTTCACGTTTTCCGGTTTCGCGAACGGCCCGTGCGAGGAGGGGACGAATGGCGCCGGTGACGGTCGTCTGCATCAAGTGGGGCACGGCTTTCGGGCCGGAATACGTCAACCGGCTGTATTCCGGGGTGCGGCGCAACCTGGCCCGCCCGGTCCGGTTCTTCTGCATGACAGAGGAGACGGCCGGGCTGCACCCGGAGGTGGAGGTGCTGCCGCTGCCGGCGGAGCCGTTCCAGGCGGAGATGGCGGCGGCGCTGGCGGTGGCGAACCGGCAGGGGGCGATGCGCAAGGTGTCGCTGTTCCGGCCCGGCCTGCTGCCGCCGGGGCCGGTGCTGGGCTTCGACCTGGACGTGGTGATCACCGGTCCGTTGGACGACCTCGTCGATTTCGCGCCGGGCAAGGTGGCGATGCGGGCCGACTGGGTCGAGGCGCGGCGCGGGCGGGCGACGGGGCACGGCTCGGTCTTCCGCTACGATCCGGGGCGGCATCCGTGGCTCTACGAACGGCTGGCCGCCGACCCGGGCGGAGAGGTGGCCAAGGCACGCGGCTCCGAGCAGCGCTATACCTCGACGCTGGCGCAGGAGATGGACGCCTTCGCCTATCTGCCGCCGGACTGGGTCGTGAGCTTCAAGCACGACTGCCTCGGGCTGCCGCCGGTCAACTGGCTGCGCCCGCCGAAGCTGCCGGAGGGGGCGCGGGTGGTGTGCTTTCACGGGCGGCCGAAGATGCCGGAGGCGGTCGCGGGATATCGCGGCTCGTGGCTCCGGTGGTCGCGGCCCTGCGGCTGGCTGAAGGAGCACTGGATCGACCGGGCGGCGGCGGATCTGGGGCCGGACTGGGCGTGAGCGGAGCGGGTGTCCAAGGTTGGACGGGGTGGTAAGGTTTTGTAATTTTTACAGATAGCGCTAACTGGGCGCGGTTGTCCGCGAGACAGGATGCCTCCCATTAACGCTTGCCTGATGACGGCGCCGTGTGAGCGGTGTGAGCGGAATGCCCTGCGGGACGGGCGGGTATCGTCCTCGGCCGTTCCGGCGTCCTGGCTAGGCGCGCGAGTCCGGGTCGCAGTGCCGGGGGGCTCGCCGAGGACGGCGCAGGCGGTTTCGAGACCGCTTGCAAGGGCCGTCGAAGGCCCTTGCCCCAAGGCGCTTCGAAGCGCCTTGCCGGCCGCGGCCGTTACCCGCCGGTATGGCTCATGTGCCGCGTCATCTGGCCGTCGGCGCGTTGGCGGGAATAGTCGAAATCGTGGCCCTTCGGCTTGCGGCCGATGGCCTTTTCGATGGCCGAGACCAGCGGCGCGTCGGTGTCGGGGAAGTCCCGCAGCGGCTTGCGCAGGTCGGCCATGTCCTCCTGCCCGAGGCACATGTAGAGCTCGCCCGTGCAGGTCAGCCGCACCCGGTTGCAGGATTCGCAGAAGTTGTGCGTGAGCGGCGTGATGAAGCCGATCTTCTGGCCCGTCTCCTCCAGCCGCACATAGCGCGCCGGCCCGCCGGAGCGTTCGGCCAGATCGGTCAGGGTGAAGCGTTCGGCCAGCCGCGCGCGCACGTCCGTCAGCGGCCAGTACTGGTCGATGCGGTCGACATCGCCCATCTCGCCCATCGGCATGACCTCGATGAAGGTCAGGTCCATGTCCTCGTGCCCGCACCAGTCGACGAGATCCCACAGCTCGTCCTCGTTGAAGCCCTTGAGCGCGACGGCGTTGATCTTGACCCGCATCCCGGCGCGGCGCGCGGCCTCGATCCCCTTCATCACCTGCGGCAGGCGGCCCCAGCGGGTGACCTTGGCGAATTTCTCCTCGTCCAGCGTGTCGAGCGAGATGTTCACCCGGCGCACGCCGGCGGCGTACAACTCATCGGCGAATCGGGCGAGCTGCGAGCCGTTGGTGGTCAGGGTCAGCTCTTTCAGCGCCCCGCTGTCGAGGTGCCGGCCCATCGCGTTGAAGAAGGTCATGATGTCGCGCCGGACCAGCGGTTCGCCGCCGGTGATGCGCAGTTTCTCCACGCCGAGCCCCACGAAGGTCGAACACAGCCGGTCGAGTTCCTCGAGCGTCAGCAGCTCCCTCTTGGGCAGGAAGGTCATGTGTTCCGCCATGCAATAGGTGCAGCGGAAGTCGCAGCGATCCGTCACCGAGACCCGCAGGTAGGTGATGGCGCGTTCGAACGGGTCGATCAGTTGCGGCGTCATCCCCTACACCTAAGGCGCGCGGAACCTTGCCGCAAGCCACAGCATCGTGTTGAAGGACGCACAGATTCTCCATACGGTGCAGGCCATGAAAAAGACCACTCTCCTTCTGACGGTTCTCGCGCTGGCGGGGTGTTCCGGCAACGGTCCGGGGTTCCTGGGCGGCGGAAACACCACGCCGGACGCCGAAACCACGCTCCCCCCGCCCGAAACGGACGCGGAAACGGACGCCGACGCCGACGGCGAGACCTCGGTCGAGGACACCGCGGCGGCGGCGCTGGACGAGGTCGAGGCGAATCAGCCCGACCCCGCCGCGCAGCCCGAGCCCGAAACCACGCCGGCCGCGCCGCCCGCCGAAGAGACGGCGACGGTCGAGGAACCGGAGACGCCGGCCGAAGAGACGACGGCCGAGACCACCGCGCCGGCGCCGGAGCCCGAGGCCGCCGGGGATGGCCGGCTGGGCACCACCGTCGCCTCGATCGGCGCGGCGGACGAGCCCGGCTTCTGGATCAAGACGCCGCTGGTGACCGAGGCCGCCTCGGGCCGGCTGTTCTATCCGGCGTCGGGCCGCACGGTGCAGGTGCAGCTGATCCCGTCGGGCGGGGCCGCCGGATCGGGCAGCCAGGTGTCGCTGGCGGCACTGCGTCTCCTCGACGCGCCGCTGGACGGGCTGCCGGAGCTTGTCGTCTACCGCAACTGATCCCGCCGATCCGCTGGGCCGCCGGCTGTTCCGGCGGATCGGGGACTGGCAAGAGATGCGCGCAGGGTTCCGCTGGTCGGTCCCTGCGCGTTTCAATATGGGCGAGGCCTGTTGCGACAGCTGGGCGCGGGCCGACCCGACGCGCGAGGCCGTCGTGCATCTGCGCGGCGACGGGGCCGTCGAGCGCTGGAGCTATGCCGATCTGAAGCGGGCGAGCGACGGGCTGGCCGCGTCGTTCCGGGCGCGGGGCGTGGGCCGCGGCGACCGGGTGGGCGTGTTCCTGGCGCAGGCGCCCGAGGTGCTGATCGCCCATCTCGCCTGCTACAAGCTGGGCGCCGTGGCGCTGCCGCTCTTTGCGCTATTCGGGCCGGACGCGCTGGCCTATCGGCTGGGCGACAGCGGGGCGCGGGCGGTGGTGACCGACGCCGACGGGCTGGAAAAGGTGATGGACCTGGCCCCGGGCCTGCCGGAGCTGGCGGCCGTCTACGCGGTGGGCGGCGGCGCCGCGCCGGTGCGGGATTTTCACGGCGAGATCGCGGCGGCGGGTGCGTTCGAGCCGGTGGAGACGGCGGCGGACGACCCGGCGGTGCTGATTTACACCTCCGGAACGACGGGCGATCCGAAGGGGGTGCTGCACGCGCATCGCTTCCTGCTGGGGCATCTGCCGTCGATGGAGGCGAACCACGAGGGGTTCCCGAAGCCGGGCGACCGCGGCTGGACCCCGGCGGACTGGGCCTGGATCGGCGGGCTGATGGACATGGCGATGCCCTGTCTCTATTACGGCCGGCCGCAGCTGTCGCACCGGATGCGCAAGTTCGACCCCGACTACGCCTATCGGCTGATCCGGGAGCACGGGCTGACCACGTTGTTCCTGCCGCCCACGGCGCTGAAGCTGATGCGGCAGGCCGACGTGCCCGGGGGGCTGGCGGTGCGGTCGGTGTCTTCGGGGGGCGAGGCGCTGGGCGCGGACCTGCTGGACTGGGGGCGGAGCGCGCTGGGGGCGCCGATCAACGAGCTTTACGGGCAGACGGAGTGCAACCTGGTGATCGCCTCGTGCCACGGCTCGATGGCGGTGCGGCCGGGGGCGATGGGGTTCCCGCTGCCGGGCTTCGAGGTGGCGCTGCTGGACGGCGACACGGTGCTCGAGGGGCCGGGCGAGGGCGAGATCGCGGTGCGGCGCGGCACGCCGGGGATGTTCCTGCGCTACTGGAACAAGCCCGAGGCGACGGCGGCGAAATTCGCGGGCGACTGGATGCGGACGGGCGACCTGGGGCGGCGGGACGCGGACGGCTATTACTGGTTCGCGTCGCGGGACGACGACGTGATCACCTCGGCCGGCTACCGGATCGGGCCGTCGGAGATCGAGACCTGCCTGGTGGGGCACGCGGACGTGGTGAACGCGGCCGTGGTCGGCGTGCCGGACCCGGTGCGGACGGAGGCGGTGAAGGCCTTCGTGGTGCTGCGCGACGGGGTGGCGTGGTCGGACGCGCTGGCCGCGGCGCTGGTGGCGCGGGTGCGCGAACGGGTCAGCGCGCATGTGGCGCCGCGGCAGATCGAGCCGATCGCGGAGCTGCCGATGACGGCGACGGGCAAGGTGATGCGCCGGGCATTGCGGGAGCGGGGGGCCGGTTAGCGGGGCCTCGGCTGCGCCTCGGCGCGCTCTGTCTCTCCGTCCTCGGCTTCGCCTGCGGGCGGAGGCCGCCTGTGGCGGCGCGTCGCGCGTGTCGGGCGGTGTGCTTGTGGCGGGGGCAGGGCGCGGGGTTACCGGCGGCCGAGGCCGGCCTGCATGACGGTGCGGCGGAGCGGCGGGGTGTCGTGGACCGTGCGCAGGCCGGCGCGGCGCAGCGCCTGGATCGGCGGCTCGCCGGACTGGCAGATGCGGTTGTAGAGGTCGATGATCCGGGCGCGCAGGGCGATGTCGCGGGCGCGGCGGCGGTCGTAGTCTTCGAGGTGGGCCGCGGTGCCGAGTGTCGCGGGGGCGTCGCGGGCGAGGTCGCACAGAAGCGCGATGTCGTGGAGCGAGGTGTTGAGCCCCTGCGCGCCGATCGGCGGTAGGACATGGGCGGCCTCGGCCACCAGCGCCACGCGCTCGGCGGTCAGGCGGTCGGCGGTGCGGGTGACGACGGGCCACTGGCCGAGGCGGCCGGTGCGTTCCATCGGGCCCAACAGGCCGCAGGCGCGGGCGGTCATCTCGGCGTCGAAGGCGGCCGGCTCCATCGCGGCGAGGGCGGCGGCGCGGGGGCCGGCGTTCATCCAGACGATGGCGGAGGCGGGGCGGCCGTCGATGTCCGGCAGCGGCACCGTGGTGAAGGCGCCGCCGTCGTTGTAGACCTCGGTCGAGACGTTGCCATGCGCCGCCGGATGCGTGGCGTTGAAGGCGAAGACCTTCTGGCCGTAGCGCCGCGTCGTGGCGCCGATGCCGGCGGCCTCGCGCACCGGCGAGTCGCGGCCGTCGGCGGCGATGACGAGCCGCGCGGCGACGCGGCGGCCGTCGGTGAGGGTCACGCGGGCCTCGGTGGTGCGGGTCAGCAGGCTGCGAAAGCCGGTGCCCCAGGCCAGCTCGACCCCGGGCTGGCGCGCAAGGTTCGCCACCATCTCGCGCCGGGTCAGCGCGTTGGGCAGGTTCCAGCCGAAGGTCTCCTGACCCAGCTCCTGCGGCTGGAACACGCGGGTCTCGCGGATCTCGGGCGGCCAGCCCTCGGTGTCGACGATGCGCAGCGCGTCGAGGCGGACGGCGTGGGGCGCGAGCCTGTCCCAGAGGCCGGTGCGCTCCAGCAGGTCGCGCGAGGGGCCGAGAAAGGCGGTGGAGCGCAGGTCCTCGCCGTCGGTGTCCTCGGGCGGGGGCGGCGAGGGGTCGGCCAGCAGGACCGAAAAGCCGGCATGCGCGAAGGCGGCGGCGGCGGCGAGGCCGGCGAGGCCGCCGCCGGAGATGAAGATGTCGACGCGGGTCAGGTTCTTGTCGCTCATGTCAGGCGCTCCAGGAAGGCCGCGAGGTCGGCTGTGTGGTGATGCACGTGCGCGGGCGGCTCGGGATGCGGCTCGGGCGCGACATGGACCGTGCGCATCCCCAGCGCATGCGGCACGGCGAGGTTGCGCACGTCGTCCTCGAACATCGCGGCCGTCTTCGGCTCCAGCCGGTCGGCGGCGAAGACCAGGTCGAAGGCCGCCTGTTCCGGTTTCGGCCGCCAGTTGGCGTGCTCGATCCCGTAGACGGCGTCGAAGACCTTCGACAGCCCGCGCGCCTCCAGCACCCGGGCGGCGTATTCGCCGTCGCCGTTGGTGTAGACGATGCGCCGGCCGGGCAGGGCGCCGATCGACTCGGCCAGCGCCGGATCGGGCGCGACGTGGTCGAGCGAGATGTCGTGGACCTCGCGCAGGTAGGGCCAGGGATCGGTGCCGTGCCGCTCCATCAGTCCCGCCAGCGTCGTGCCGTGGTCGCGCCAGTAGCCGTGGCGCAGCCGGTCGGCGGCGGCCGCGTCCAGCCCCAGCTCGCGCATGACGAAGGCGTTCATCTTCCGCTCGATCTGGTCGAACAGCCGCACCTCGGGCGGATAAAGGGTGTTGTCCAGGTCGAAGACCCAGTGCCGGACATGAGAGAAACGATGCGCCACCATGCCGCTGTTTTAGGTCTGGCATCGGGGGGCGTCCATCGGGAAGGTTGAATTCCGGCCCGGACGGGTCGTAATGTATACCACCGTATTCCGGAGAGGCCCGAATGTCCGACAGGGGACCGCCGCAGAGGGACGCCTACGAGCTGATACTCGAGGCGATCGACGTCGGCACCTACAAGCCCGGCGACCGGCTGGTCGAGAGCGAGCTGGCCGAGCGGTTCGGCGTGTCGCGCACGCCGATCCGCGAGGCGCTGCAGCGGCTGGAGACGCAGTCGCTGCTGGCGCGCGACGGGCGGTCGCTGATCGTGGCCTCGCTGGATCACAACCAGCTGGCCGAGCTTTACGTAGTGCGCACCGAGCTGGAGGGGCTGGCCGCGCGGCTGGCGGCCAAGCACGCCACGCCCGAGGAGGTGCGGGTGCTGCGCGAGATGACCGAGTCGGACTGGGGGCTGTTGAACGACCCGACGGCGCTGGCGCGGGCGAACAAGCGGTTCCACCGGCAGGTGCATCTGGGCTCGCACAACCGCTATCTCGTGCAGCAGCTGGATCTGGTGCACCGGACGATGGCGCTTCTAGCGACGACGTCGCTGGCTGTGGAGGGGCGCGGCGAGAGCGCGCTGAACGAGCATCGCGCGATCGTCGAGGCCATCGAGCGCGGCGATTCCGATGCGGCTGACGCGGCGCTGCGGGCGCATATCTCGAAGGCCTACGAAACCCGGCTCAAGCACGATGCCGACGGGTTCGCGGCGGCGGAGTAGAGCCTGTCGCACAGAGGCGGGCCCCGGTTCCGTGCGCCTCGGACATGCGACATCAAAGGCTTAGCAGGCTGCTGAAGAAGTCGGGTTGGAAGGACGTTATTCCTGTCGCCGGGGCTGGAAGGCGGGTCGCTCGCAGATGCGAACGTCGGGTCCA
>NZ_JARGYC010000065.1 GCF_029168335.1 Psychromarinibacter sediminicola | reverse complement strand
CTGCCCCCAGTATCTGCCCCAGGGTCAGTGAATCAGTCCCTCGGCCGAATGGGAATCCCCAATCGATTCATGTCGGTGGGCAAACGCTCTAAGGCACGCCTGACAACCGAGAAAGAAACACTGGAGCAAAAGCGTAACTCTGTTTTCGTCAATCCGATCTGGTCAAGCCGCTCTGCGCTCGGCAAAGCTCTGTCTTCGCTTCGTCATGATACCGACATCGCCGCCGTAACGCCCAAGACAGCCTTTTCGGATGCGGACGAAGCGCGCCTTATCAAGCTTCAGGCCGATCTCGCTCAAGACCCCGCCGTGGCGGCGCAAGCGCAGCGCGACTACGCGGCTCAGCTCGATCAACTGGAATCCTATTTGAAGCGGATCGAGCAGGCGTTGAATGACGAGGCCATTCAGGCGCTTCATGCGACGAAAAAAGGTGCTGACGACATGCGCATGGCCGCCAACACGGCAGCGCATGATGCATTTTCCGGATTGGCGCTTGAGGGCGTTGGTGAAACCGTCTGGCGGACTCTCTGGGAATCCGCCAGAGCATATTCGCAAGTGGCGAAGGGCGCTGGTACAGCGTTTCCACCATCGTCAGGAGATATCTGCGTTCTGTGCCATCAGGAGATCGACGAGCCCACCGCCGCGCGGATGCTTGGCTTTGAGGACTTCATCAAGGAGGACACAGAAACCAAAGCGACAGAGGCCGAGCGTGTCTTCAAGGAAGCAGAGCAAAAATTCCGCGCTGTGGTCGTTCACGTAAACAAAGTCTCTGCGGCCTATCGGAGTTTGAAAGCCGGCAACTTCGCGCTCGCAAGGCAAGTGCTGAGATTCATCGCGCTTGCGCGGAGTGTGCAGGTGCAGACGCTTGCGCAGCTCTCCGGCGAAGATGTTCCAGATCCGCTGGCTTTACCTGAATCCGTCGCGGAGGCCGTAAACACCGAAGCTGCGCAGACACGCGCCTATGCGGCTTCTCTCGATGACGCATCCGGCGGCGAGGCACGGGAAGCCGTGCTCAATGAACAGGCAGACTTGCAGGACCGGAAACAAAGTCACGAATTGCTGGATATTGCGAAAACAGAGATCGCGAGGCTCGCAGAGCTAAAGCGCATTGAAGACTGCTTGCGCGACACCGCCACCACGGCGATCACGCGGCTCGGGAACGAAATCGCCGACAATCTTATAACGCCGCGTATGCGTGACCGGTTTCAACAAGAGATCGTCGCGCTGGCTGGTAATCGGGTGCGGGTCGAGGTCGTGCGCTCGGGGGGGAAATTTGGTTCACCGCAATACGAGGTGAAGCTCTATGCCAACCCCAAGGCCAAGGTCCATGATGTGCTCAGCGAGGGCGAGCAGACGTGCGTCGCGTTGGCTTCATACCTTACCGAACTAGCCAACGCATCACACACATCAGCGCTTGTGTTCGATGATCCGGTTTCTTCGCTCGATCATCGCTGGCGCTCAAAAGTCGCCAGGCGCCTGGCAAAGGAAGCCGGCGTGCGGCAGGTTATCGTGTTCACGCATGACATGATCTTCGTAAATGATTTGGCCCAGTTGGCTTCGGAGCGAAATACGCGGACTGCACTGGCACATCTCACACGCGGACAGGATGTCGTCGGCATCGTCAATAGGGATTTGCCTTGGACGGCGTCTAGTATTCGAGACCGGATTGACAAACTTGAAAAAGAAGCCCGCGACGCAAAGCGCTTGTTTGAAGCGAATGACGACGAAAGTTACAAAACGGCAGTATCTTCTCTCTACAGTCGACTGCGAGCGACTTGGGAGCGGGCGCTGGAGGACATCGTATTTGCCAATGTCGTGATGCGTCACCGCGATTACATAGACACCAAAAATTTAAAACGTGTCACAGCCTTGGAAGAGGCTGATGTACAAATTTTCCAAAATGGATTCAAAAAGTGCTGCGACTTCGTCGATGCACATGATCCTTCTCGTGGCCATGATCCCGAGCCACCGGAGCCATCCGAAGTCATGGCCGACATTAAGTCGTTGAAGGACTGGTCTGAAGGTTTGCGCACCAAGATGAACCGGGTTTCTTGACGAAATAGTAACTACGTCATAGCTCTTTCTGAATGCCGTCCGCTTTGCCTTTGATATCGATACATCTTACGAAACAATCAACTAGTACCAACGCACTTGAAGGAAAGTCGAGCTATGAAACAGGCGACTAGGCAGTATGTCCCCCTCCAGCCCCTCGCCGAACAACACTGCATCGCGGCCAAGCTCGATGCCCTGATGGCCCTCTGCGACCAGCTGGAGGCCAACCTCACCGCCATTACCCGCAGCAAACTCCCCGACTCCGTGCTGCACGAGGCCCTGGAGCTTGCTGTAGAAGCAGTCGACGCATGACCAATATTCAAGCGGTTCACCAGTTCTTTCCAGTCGGCCAGGGCTTGTTTGCCACCGGTTCGGTTGAGTTCTGGCCGCCCGCACGACGACCCCGCCGAATTGTAAATACTGGCGGACCGCCCAGGCCGGCTCCAGTGGGGCCATATCGCTGGGTCTATGACTGTGGTTCCAGTTCGGGAAAGCGGCTGGTCACCAACGCGATCGACGATCTGAAACATGATTGCCAAGGTGAGAAAATCGACCTTCTCACCCTGTCGCATTTCCACAATGACCACATCAGCGGTATTGTTGAACTACTGAATGGGATAGGTGCCAAGACGTTAATGCTACCGTGGGCACCCTTGTGGCACCGCCTGCTGATCGGCTTTGAACAAGGGCTGAGGGCAGAAGACCCCGAGATGTTGTTCTATGTCGACCCAGTGCAATACTTCATCCAGGAGGCGGGTGACGGGTTTGAACAGGTCCTGTTCGTTATGCCCTCTAACGGAGATGGGCCGCCATTCTCGACCGAACCGACAGCAGCCCCCGAACCGCCCGAAGACTTAGATGACCCCGGGAAGCCGTCCGGGCCCGGCGAACCCGTTTCGTACGGAGATTTGGAAGGGGCATACGGTCACTTGGACCATCGCATTCGGATGCTTCGATCAGGTAAAGCAATTTTCATCCATAAAGTTTGGGAATTTCTGCCCTACAATGATCCCGCTACAGAACCTGATGACCCATTCGGGTTTGCGTCAAAAGTGGATTCGCTTCGAGGATCGCTGCTGAACCGCAACCAAGACGAACGGCAAAGCGCTCTTGATGAACTGAAGACGCTCTATGAGATGACCTTCGGTCGTGGGGCGGCCATGAACAATGTCAGTCTAATGCTTTATGCCGGTGCAGTTGGCCCTTGGACGGGGCAGAGGATCTGCAATTGCGAATGCTTGTATCACCGATTTATCGGCGCTTGCGGCTGTTGGAAGGAACACGAAGTGAGAGGTGCGATCCTGCTAACCGGCGATGGGAACCTGAATAGTGCCGCGAAGTGGGAAAATTTGGAGAGTTACCTTGATGCGCGCCGCGCAAGACGCGTTAGCGTATTTCAGGTTGCGCATCATGGTGCGAGGGCCAATTGGCACGATGGCCTTGCAGCACTTGTTGCGCCGAAGACAAGCGTATTCAGCTCTGAGCCACGCCATAGTTACGGACACCCGCACGCAGAAGTACTGCGAGATTTCTGGACGTTCGGACCAATCCAAGTGGATCAGCTGTCAGGGTTTTCATTTCGAGTTCATCTGGAGCGTTGAATTGGGTGCGTTCAAATAGACTTTGCATTAATCGGGGCGCAGCGACTATCCGAAACGTCTGCACACCGACGTTTGAACTGACCTGCCACGGGATTTTTCCTCCACCGCCGATTAGAGTCCGGCCCAACTTGAGGACGGACAATGAAGCGAACGCGATTTACGGACGAACAGATCATCGGCATTCTGGCCGAGCACGAGGCAGGCGCGAAGTGCGCGGACCTGTGCCGCAAGCACGGCATGTCGGAAGGCACCTTCTACAACTGGAAGGCCAAGTTCGGCGGCATGACGGTGTCCGAGGCGAAGCGGCTGAAGACGCTCGAAGACGAGAACGCGAAGCTGAAGAAGCTGCTGGCCGAGCAGATGCTTGATCTCGCCGCGATGAAGGAGCTGGTTTCAAAAAAGTGGTGACGCCTGCCGTGAAGCGCGAGGCGGTCGCGCATCTGAGGGCCCGGTTCGGGCTGTCAGAACGGCGGGCGTGCCGGATTGCCGGGGCGGATCGCAAGATGGTCCGCTACGAGGCGCAGCGTCCGCCAGACACGGTGCTGCGCGATCGGTTGCGGGAGCTGGCCAACGAGCGCCGACGCTTCGGTTATCGCCGCCTTTTCGTCCTCTTGCGCCGCGAGGGGGAGCCTTCAGGCATCAACCGGATCTATCGGCTCTACCGCGAGGAGGGGTTGACGGTGCGCAAGCGGAAGGCCCGACGCAAGGCTATCGGGACGCGAGCCCCGATCCTGGTCGAGGCGCGGGCCAATGCGCGATGGTCGCTGGATTTCGTCCATGACCAGTTCGCCAACGGCCAGCGCTTCCGGGTGCTCAACGTGGTCGACGATGTTACCCGGGAGTGCCTCGCGGCGATTCCGGACACCTCGATCTCGGGGCGCCGAGTGGCGCGTGAACTGACGGCCCTGATTGAGCGCCGCGGCAAGCCCGGCATGATTGTCAGCGATAATGGGACGGAGCTGACCAGTAACGCGATCCTGCGATGGTGTTCCGAGCACCGGATCGAATGGCACTACATCGCGCCGGGCAAGCCCATGCAGAACGGTTTCGTCGAAAGCTTCAACGGGCGGATGCGCGACGAACTGCTCAACGAGACGATGTTCCGCAACCTGGCACATGCGCGAATTGTGATCGCGGCCTGGGCCGCCGACTACAATACTGAACGCCCGCACTCGGCCTTGGACTACCAGACCCCTGCTGACTACGCGCGGACCCTGACCACCGCAATCGCCCGCCCCGCTGCGCGAGATGATAGCTCCGCGCGTCGGGCGATTGCTCATCCTGCGCCGATCGGCGTAAACACCCACCGGGCTCCGGTCGCGGCTGGATGAAAGATCAGTGGCAGGTCAGAACCGACAAAATGCTGCGCCCTGTA
This sequence comes from Psychromarinibacter sediminicola, assembly GCF_029168335.1. Taxonomy (GTDB): domain Bacteria; phylum Pseudomonadota; class Alphaproteobacteria; order Rhodobacterales; family Rhodobacteraceae; genus Psychromarinibacter; species Psychromarinibacter sediminicola. The sequence goes on along the minus strand of NZ_JARGYC010000065.1, from coordinate 18,878 downwards.
TGAATGGCCGCAATGGCGGACCTCATTGCAGCATTTTGAATTGATGGGCAAGGTCGGCTTTGGGCCGTTCGCGACCCGCCAGCAGCAGTCTTTGCGAGCGCGCTGGCCGTTTCTTCCGCAAGTTCAAGATTGACATCGACAATAAGCCCGCTTGGTCTCATGCGTTGAACCAACGCGCCCTCCGGTGGTCATCGAAGCCGTTCTTGAACCTCTTTCCGGCAAGGGATGGCGGATGGTAAACTGCTTGAAGTGATGCTCCTGTCAGGAAGTCGAGTTCAGCATAGCTGACCCGACCATCGCCGTACTCGACAATGCACGTGCCGGTCCCAGTGTTCTGTTCCGCTTCAGCGCCTTCGAGTTTCGCGAGGATCGCTGTTGAAACGCTTCGCGCAGCGCTTTCCGCAAACGTCCCGGACTTCGGCAGTCCCGTCGCCGCCATGTCACCGATCGCGTAGACGTCGGGAAACCTGGTTTCCAGGGTCGCCAGGTCGATGGGCACCCATCCATCCTCCGTGAGGCCGCTGTCGATGACCACCTGTGGCGGCGTGTGCTTGGGCACGCCGAGGAATAGATCGAAGGGTAGTTCCATGCCATCGTCCAGAACAGCCATCCCCGGTTCGAGCCGTATGACCCTGCACTGGCGCAATAGGCGGATCCCGAAATCTTCGAACGAGTCCATAAGCGCCTGCGCCATTTCGGCCGAGGCGGGCATGGGTGTGGATAGCGGGGAGACAAAGGTGATGTCGCACTTGTCGCGGATTCCGCGTTCCGTCAGGTAATGGTGCAATGTCAGGGCGCATTCGCTGGGACCAGGCGGGCATTTGTAGGGAAAGCCACACACACCTATGAGTACAGAACCTCCCGAAAAGCCCGGAAGAACCGTCCGCAGCCGGTCCGCCCCCACGTTGGAGTAAAACTCGTTCCCGTACTCGGCGAGGCCCGGCGTCGCCGGGATGTCGTAATCCGCTCCCAAGGCGATCACGAGAAAGTCGGCCTCATAGATGCCATCAGTGGTGGTCACGAGCCGCGCATCGGCGTCGATTGCGGAAATTGTATCCCGCACCAGCCGGATACCGGGCTTTGCAAAGTCGTCATAGGGCAAGCGGACAGCATCCAGCGTCGTTTTGCCAAACATCACGTCGATACGGCTGTATCCGAAAACGAAACTGTCGCTCTTGTCGATGAGGACAACATCGGCCGCCTCGCCCAATGCCTCGGAAAGCAGGGTTGCCAGTTCCAGGCCGCCAAACCCAGCCCCCAGGATGAGAACACGAGATTTCATAGTGTTACCCTTTTAATCAGACCGATCCCGGAGCCACCCGAAGAGCTGTCCGGTCAACTGAAGAAGGGTCGTATGATGCTCAGAATAACACCAGTTACTCCAAGCTGAATGCAACTCTACGCACGGCAGCGATCGCAAAGTCAAGCGACCGGGCGATACCAAGCCCATGTTCCTGGCTCAAAACGTCGCGCAGGTGGAAAGGTCGGTTGCGGCTTTCACGAAGACGTCGCCGGTTCAGAGCCCGAAAACCGAGCGGCCGTTGAGATTAAGGTCGCACCTGAGGTCAACTCCGTCCGCTCTGTTGACCTTTGGCTGCCAGACCACGCAGCACGTAGTCACGAATGACTGGTTCGGGGTAGCTGCGCTGCAGCGATGACGATGTTGCCGAATGACCGGTTAGGGCCGGAAGCGGTCGTGAGACACGCCGACGCCGGAAGTCCGCAGTGGGCCGACAGCGTTATGATTGACAGCCGTAGTGACGGCGCCCTGCGCAGCGGCGCCGCATGATCGATTCGAGTCCGGAGCGGTCAAGTGCCACATGATCCTGAGCGGCCGCAAGGAGGGCCAGAGCGGTCTTTTGGGGGTCGAAGTTGGAAGTTCACCGATGCGCTCCAAGAAAGCCTCTTGGCTGATGCTGCATCTTGCATCGGCAAGCGCCGGGGTGTGCGACAAACACGCTCAAGCGATCTCTCTAAAAGCCCATTTGTTCTGCCCCGGTGAGGTCTGGCATTGCCTGCAGACCGCTCGGGTCGCTAGCATCCGGTGTGGTGGGAGGCACTTCGATGGATAGGAGGCGAGTCCTTGGCGGTCTGGGTGCGAGCGTCGCGCTTTCCGCACCGGCATTCGCGCGGAGGGCCGCGTTCCGGTTCGGTCTTACGCCGGTCTTTTTGGACAACGACGCCAACGTCATCGAGCGCCTCCGGACGGCCTTGTCCGATGCGAAGGGCGACCCCATCGATCTGATCCAGCGCCGCACATATCAGGAAATCACCGCATCGCTTCTGGATGGATCGGTGGATGCGGCCTGGATCTGCGGCTATCCCTTCCTTCAGCATCGCGATCGCCTCGCACTGCTCGGCGTTCCGGTCTGGCGCGGGCGCCCGCAATACCAATCCTATCTGATCGTGCGGGCGGAGGATCAGGCAAAGGCGCTGGCGGATTTAAGGGGCGGTATTCACGCCTTTTCGGACCCGAACAGCAATTCCGGCTACCTAGTTACCGCTTCCGATCTGGCGCGCATGGACGAGACGCCGGAGCGGTTCTTTTCGCGCGCGATCTTCACCTACGGGCATCGGAACGTCGTCCGCGCCGTCGCGGACGGTCTTACCCGATCGGGGAGCGTGGACGGTTATGTCTGGGAAGCGCTGGCCAGCGTCGAGCCGTCCCTGACGGCACCGACGCGCATCGTGGCGAAATCGGAGTGGCTTGGCTTCCCGCCCTTCGCCGCGCGCGCGGACCGGGCGTCGGATCCCAACGTCCGAAGATTCGGAAAGGTGCTTCGCGGCCTTGGCGCGTCACCTATCGGGCGTGAGGCCCTCCAGCTTCTATTCCTGGACGGTATCCAGCAGGGCGACACAACCCTATTCAACGGCATTGCCGCTCGAATGGCAGAGCTTTCGGGACGCTGAGGATGCTGAGGCGCTTCGATGCATGGCCGATCACGATCCGCGTCGCATTGGCAACCGCGGTCCTGATGGTCCTTCTCGGCCTCGCAGCATCGCAGCAGGTCCTGTCCACGCTCGGCCGGCTTCAGGACGCGCGGCTTCGGGAATATGCGCGACTTCACGTCGAGGGTCTTGCCGTGGCCCTCGGCCCCTTCGCGCTGCACAAGGACGTCTGGGAGGTCTACGACACGCTCGACCGGGCCCGGACGAACGCGTCCGGTCAACGCATCCTGTTCACGGTCGTGGCAGATGATCGCGGGAGCGTGCTGGCGGCAACAGATCCCACGCGCGCGCCCGTGGACAGTGGCATTGACGCCTTCGTGGGCGACGCCGTTCCGGTCGGCGAGGTGAGCGCCGCGAACGGTAGTTCCGTTGTCAGGGTGACCGCGCCCCTGTCCGTTCAAGGGCGCGATGTCGGACAGATCGTGACGGAACTCGACGTGGCCGATCTCGTCGCGCAGCGCCGGGGCGCCGCGCTTGCGCTACTCGCGGGCAATGCGATTGCCACGCTCATGCTGGCGCTCGCGGGGTATTTTGTGATGTCGCGCATGCTGAAGCCGGTCGAACTGCTTGCAGGCCATATGGGCAAGGCTGGCGGCACGCCGCATCCCATTCCTGAGGCGGCGATCCCGCGCTCGAATTCCGTTCTGACCAGGCTCCTTCGCAACTTCAACGACATGGCCGGCGCAATCGACGCGCGGACCGAGGCAGAGCGGCGACTAGCAGAGCGGGAGCGCTTTGTCAGTCTCGGCCGGCTGTCATCGTCACTTGCACACGAGATTAACAACCCGCTCGGGGGTCTGCTGAACACGACGGATACCATCCGCACCTATGCCGACCGCCCGAATGTTGTCCGGCAGTCCGTGGAGCTACTAGACCGCGGGTTGCGCCATCTGCGCGACGTGAGCCGCGCGATCCTGGAAGAAAACCGTATGGACCGGTCCGGGCAATCGCTTTCCAGGTCGGATTTCGAGGATCTGCGCTTGCTGTTCGAGCCCGAAACCATCCGTCGCAGGCAACGGCTCGACTGGCGGATCGACGGGAGCGACGACATCCTCGGACGCCTTCCATCGGCGCCGATTCGTCAGGTGGCGCTCAACCTTCTGCTGAACGCCTCTTCGGCCGCGCCCGAAGGCGGTTCCGTCTCGATGCGCATCCGGGAAACGGAAGACACGCTCGAACTGTCGGTGACGGATGACGGGCCCGGCCTTTCCGACACCGCCAGAACGCGGTTGCTCTCCGAGGCGCCGGTGGCGCCCGGCGGCGGCGTCGGTCTTCGGCTGGTCCGCGATCTCGTGACCGGCCTGGACGGTACCATCGCCTGTGACCGATCGGAGGGCACCACCGAGATCACCGTCAGGCTTCCGCGCCGGCGCGCGGCAGAGCCATGCTGACCGGTCGCTATCTCGTCCTGATCGAGGACGACCCGCTGATGGGAAACTCGCTCCTGCAGCGTCTCGAACTCGAGGGCGCCGATGTTACCTGGGTCAAGCAGGCGGTCCGGGGCATCGCCGCGGTTCGGACCCCGCACCGCGCGGTCGATGCCGTCATCTGCGACATCCGTCTGCCCGACGGGACGGGGGAGGAGATATTCAACACGGTGTCGCGCTCGATCGCGCCGCCGCCCTTTCTCTTCATCACCGGGCAGGGCGAGATCGACCAGGCCGTCCGCCTCTTGCGGGCCGGCGGTGCCGACTACATGACAAAGCCCTTCGACATGCCCGCCTTCCTAGGGCGTCTCGCACAGATCCTTCCTCGGGGCTCGATCGCCGGCGTGCCGCCGGAGACCGGCATTTCGGCGCTCGCCCGACAGGTGGATGCCCTCGTCGCCGAATTCGCGTGCCACGATCGGCCGGTTCTGATCCGCGGAGGCCGTGGCCTGGGAAAGCAACGTATCGCGCGGCGCATTCACGATCTGTCCGAGCGCCGTTCGGCCCCGTTCGTCACGGTCAACGCCTTCCGCGAGGACAAGGCCGGCGACGAGCTGGTCGCCGCGTTCGGGGCCGTGTCCGACGGCACGCTGTTCGTGAACGGCGTTGGGCGCATCGACGATCTGGACCAGGGCAGGCTGATGGCAGCAATCGAGGAAGCGCCGTTCCGGTTGATCGCCTCCTGCGGTACCCGGATCGACGCAAAGGCCGAGGCAGGCGACTTCCGCTCCGACCTTCTCTACGCCCTTGTCTCGAACGAGATCGTGGTGCCGCCATTGTCGCAACGGGCCGAAGACGCGGCCTGGCTGGCGGGGCAGATGTTCAAGTCGCTGAACGCCAGGCGGAGCGAACCGTTGCGTGGCATCTCCGACCTCGCCATGACCGCCATCCGCAATCATGGCTGGCCGGGGAACGGGCGCGAATTGCGCTCCCGGCTGTTGCGCGCATTGGACGTGGCGGCGGGAGACTGGATCTTTCCGGCGGATGTCTTTCCGGAGTTGAACGAGGAAGACCGGGACGTTCAGTCGCTGTCGGAAGCCCGCGCCGTGGCAGAGCGTCGCCAGATCATCAAGGCGCTCGAGCGCACCGGCGGGCAGGTGGCCGAGGCTGCCCGTCTGCTGAGAGTTTCCAGAACGACTCTCTGGGAAAAGATGCAGAAGCTCGATCTTTGACCGAAGGCGACGTTCGGAAATCCGAACACCGCTATTCCGGAAGCAAAAACAATAGCTTGGCCGCGCCCTGAGCGCCAGAGCAAATCCCCAGCCGGCCTGCGGTTTGCACTATCCTGTCCGAAAAGCAACCAAGGGAGGGCTTTTTCCATGAAGTGCAATCGCATGGTCGATGTCGGCCGGCGCCAGTTCCTGCGCGGCGGCCTTGTTGGCGCGGCCGGGGCCGCTGCCGCAACCGTGATGCCGGCGAGCCAGGCGAAAGCCCAGGGGCTTGCTCGGGTTGACTACCCGTCGAACCGGCTGGCCAATGTCGCCGATCTGGCGGTCAACGAACCCCTGGATATCGCCTATCCCGACGCGGACAGCCCCGGCGTCCTGCTCAAGCTGGGCGCCGCGGTCGATGGCGGGGTCGGCCCGGATGGCGACATCGTCGCGTTCTCGGTGCTCTGCCCGCACAAGGGGTGGCTGATGTCCTACAACTCCGGCGACAAGACGCTGAACTGCCCGGGTCATTATTCGCGGTTCGACTGCGAGGCGGGCGGTCAGCAGACCTGGGGGCATGCCACCCAGAACCTCCCGCAATTCGAGCTGCGGGTCGACGATCAGGGCGACATCTACGCCGAAGGTGTGGACGAGCTGATCTACGGCCGCCTGTCGAACGTCCTGGAAAGCTGAGGAGGGGAAAGATGGCCTACAAGCGTTTCACCGACCGTCTTCCGATCATCCCGGCGGACGCGGAAGAGCACAACGTCACCTGCCACTACTGCATCGTCGGTTGCGGCTACAAAGCCTACACTTGGCCGCTCAACAGGCAGGGCGGCACCGCTCCGAACCATAACAAGTTCGGCGTGGACCTGAGCGAACAGCAGTACCAGGACGCCGAAGCGTGGTATTCCCCGTCGATGTACAACGTCGTCAAGAAGGACGGCGAGGATGTGCACCTGGTCATCAAGCCCGACGGGGACTGCGTGGTGAACTCCGGGCTCGGCTCGATCCGCGGCGCGCGGATGGCCGAGAACCGCCGTTCTGACGTCCTCGGGACGCAGCAGCAGCGTCTGACCGATCCGCTGGTCTGGCGCTACGGCACCTGGCAGCCGACCTCCTGGGACGATGCGCTGGATCTGGTGGCCCGCGTCACCGCGCGTTTCATCGACGCCGACGATGAGGACCAGCTCTACGTCTCGATGTTCGACCACGGCGGTTCGGCCGGGGGCTACGAGAACACGTGGGGGACCGGCAAGCTCTATTTCGGATCGATGAAGGTCAAGAACTGCCGGATCCACAACCGCCCGGCCTACAACTCCGAGGTGCACTCCTCGCGCGACATGGGCGTGGCCGAGCTGAATTATGCCTACGAGGACTACACGCTCACCGACACGATAATGATCGTGGGCGCCAACCCTCTGGAATGCCAGACCAACCTGTTCCTCAACCACATGGTGCCGGGGATGCGGGGCGGCGCAAAGGTGGTCATCGTCGATCCGCGTCGCACGGTGACGGTCAGGGCCTGCGAAGAGGCGGCCGGGGCCGAAAACGTGCTGCACCTGCAGCCGAATTCCGGCACCGACCTTGCCCTCTTCAACGCGATCCTGACCCATGTGGCCGACCAGGGCTGGCTGGACAGCGACTTCATCGCCGCCTCGACGATCCAGAACGCCGTCGAGGTCGCGCAGAGCGAAGCCTACCCCGCCGCGCTCGGCAGCTTTGAGGCCGCGCTCGACGCGATCCGCATATCGACGGCGGAGGCCGCCGAGATCACCGGCGTCCCCGAGGCGGACATCGTCAAGGCGGCAGAGTGGTACGCACAGCCCCATGACGACGGCGCCCGCCGCAAGGCAGTGATCGCCTACGAGAAGGGGATCATCTGGGGCAACGACAACTATCGGACCGTCGGAGCCCTAGTGAACCTCGGCCTGGCCTGCGGCAACATAGGCCGCGAAGGTGGCGGTGTCTGCCGTCTTGGCGGTCACCAGGAAGGCTACTATCGCCCGAGCGAGGCCCATATCGGACGCCCGGCGCCCTACTTCGATCAACTCCTGATCAACGGCGGCGGGGCGGTTCACCACATCTGGGCCTGCGACCATTACAAGACGACGCTGAACGCCAGCCGGTTCAAGCGCGCGTACAACCGCCGCACCAACATGGTGAAGGAGGCCATGGACAATGCCATCGGTGCGACCCGGACCGAGCTGGTCGACGCCATCGAGGGCGCGATCCGGGCGGGCGGCCTGTTCTCGGTCAACGTGGACATCATCCACACTCAGATCGGGCAGGCGGCGCACGTGGTCCTGCCGGCTGTCGAGTCCGGCGAGATGAATCTGACCTCGATGAACGGCGAGCGGCGTCTGCGGCTCGTGGAGAAGTACATGGACGGTCCCGGGCAAGCCATGCCCGACTGCCTGATAGCCGCGCGTCTCGCCAACCATCTCGAGCGCGTGCTGACCGAGGACGGTCGGACCGCCTATGCCGCGCAGTTCACCGGCTATGACTGGGAGACCGAGGAAGACGCCTTCATGGACGGCTACAATTCGGGCAACCCGGAGGTCACTTACGACCGTCTGCGCGCCATGGGCAACAACGGCGTGCAGGAGCCGGTCATCGGCTACGAGGAGGGCCAGCTGGTCGGCACGCCCCGCCTCTATGCGGACGGCGTGTTCACCCGGCACGGCCGCGAGGACGGCAAGGCGCTGTTCTGCCACGCCGCCTGGCGCGGCCTTCAGGCGCCCGGCAAGGCGCAACAGAAGGCCAACCACCGGTTCCTGATCAACAACGGGCGGTCGAACCTCAACTGGCAGAACTGGTTCCTCGACCAGGACAACGACTTCGTCATGGACCGTTGGTCGGTGCCCTTCCTTCAGATCAACCCCGAAGACGCGGCCGAACTCGGCGTCGGAAACGGCGATCTGGTGGAGGTCTTCAACACCGACGGCGCCACCCAAGCAATGGTCTATCTCGAGCCGACGGCACGCCGGAACGAGACCTTCATGCTGTTCGGCGCGCCCTCGGGCACGCAGGGCAACGTGATCAACGCCGGGACGAACGCCCTGATCCTTCCGAACTACAAGCAGACCTGGGCCGACATCCGCAAGATCGCGGATGCCAGTCCCGCCGCGCGACGGCAGAGCTTCAAGTCCTGGGAAGTCGAACTCTGAGGCTCGATACACGCTTCGACCGTGGCGCTTCTCGGGCGCCACGGTCTCCTGTCAGCGAGACCGACCGATGAAGCTTGCCTATGTTACGGTTCCTGGACGCGGGAAGATCGACGATCTGATCGCAGAAGCGGTCAGGGCATTCGAGGCCGATGGCGTGCGGCTGGCGGGAACCGTCCGTGCCGGGTCTGTCGGCGCCCTGGCGCATCCCTGCGACATGGAGCTCCGCGTGTTGCCCGACGGCCCCCGGTTCCGGATCAGCCAGCCTCTCGGAACTGGCGCGAAAGGCTGTCGCCTCGACGAAAGCACCATCGTGGCGATTGGAGCTGCCGTCGAGCCCCGCCTCGGGAATGCCGACCTCCTGGTCGTGAACAAGTTCGGCAAGCTGGAGGCTCGGGGGCGCGGTCTCTACACGGCAATCGCAGCGGCCATCGAGATGGAAATACCTACACTTGTCGGCGTGACCCAGATGAGCCTGCCTGACTTCAACATGTTTTCCGGCGGCATGGCTGTGCCCTTGGCGCCGGAATTGCATGCCGTTCGCGACTGGTTCGAAAGCGTCGAGCGCCCGCGTGCGCTCGACATGATCTGAAGTATCGATATTGCGGCCTTGCGGAGGTGCTGGTTTGCCCGCGGAGCCAAGCGCTTTTTCGTGATGTGGCTCAATGGCGGCGACTGGCGGAAATGCGCCGCGGCTTTTCCCCTCGCCATGACCCTGAACCTCACCCCACGGTAATGCCTCCACTTCAATACGCCGAAGCGTTCCTCGCCGCTCTTGGAAAAGGCCCAACGATCCGCTTCAAAGTACCCGTTGCGCCTCAAGGCTGTATCCACCCAAGAACTCTTCTGATCTATAAAGGCGTAGCATCGTATTTTACTTAACTGATGAAGCGCTTTCCGTTAATAGCGGATTTGTGCCGAGCTTAACGGCAGGCAAGTTGACAAAGAGGAGATTTCAATAAACACTTGAAAGGTGAATTTTTATCCGGCGCTATCAGGCAGCTAGAGGAGCATGAGTGACATGGTACAAAGCACGACCGAGGAGTTCGGGCTCCGGCTCACCCAAGCGCTGGAAGCCAGCCCTCACGCACCTCCGACGCCCCACGGAAGGCTTTCGTGGCTCAAGCGGGAACTGGAGAAGCACGGCACGAAAGTAAGCGTCAACACCGTCCACAAGTGGTGCCATGGAGCCTCGCGGCCTCGCGAAGACAACGTGCGTGCCTTGTCGCGGCTCCTCAAGGTAGACGAGGTGTGGCTGGCCCTGGGCCGGAAGCCGGTCGAGTCCCCGAAGCACAGTGCAGACAGCGCAGCCAAGGCGAAGGGCGCGGTCCTCATGCTGGCGGGCCTGATCGAGGTCGCCGGAGGCCGCGTGACCTTCCCCTCAGAAGGCGAGGGCACTCCGCACCTCTGGGCGAACCTGAACAGCGAACAGTTCGGCGTGATCGTCGTGACGCCGCAGAGCCGCGAAGGCTCCCAAGTGTCGTTCGTGGTCCCGGAACCGGTCGGCCCGCACAAGGTTCTGGCGGTCGTCAGCGAACCCGGCTCGATGCAGGTTCAGGTGGTCGATCTGACGGACGTGCAGCGCCAGTCGTTCGGCGGATTCTCGGTGGTCTCGCTGGAGACCCGGAACGGGGGTAAATTCAAGGCCCCGGATCAGCGCAATCTGCTTGCGCCCGTGGGGTCGGTGGCCGAACTAGCAGCCTAAAAATTGTTGGTCAACTGTTGGGTAGGTGGCATTCCATGAAGCAAGTAGTTGATCTTAAGGTGAAAGTGATGAAAGGGTCGCCCACCACTTCCCTTCCGCATCCCAATTGAAACAGTGCTCCTCCGTAGCCGGGAGGCTGACCTCTTGAGCAAGTACGAAACCCCGCTTACCGAGCACTTCTGGCAAGTCTGCTGCAATGGCGCCTACATCCCGGAGTACAGGCTCGTTCGAAAAAGCAACGGCATTGCTGAACGGCGGGCCGATGCGGTGATCCTTCCCAACGAACAGCATCGACGAGCGACCCGGGTCGACTACCCGGACCTGACTGGTCGTGATGTCGTTGTTGTGCAGACGAAGGCGAATAGGCTCGGGATGAGCGTAATGGGGCAGGCGCTTTTTTCTGCGCAACTCATTCACCGGCACGGTGCATCATCGGTGCGCTCCATCATCCTCGTGACGGCCGGTGATGCGGTATTGGAGCAGCTGCTGCTGCCGTTCCCCGACATCGAGGTTTGGATTGCAGACCCAAGCCGAACAACGCCACCGCGACGGCAAATCGCCACTGGCTGAAGCCGGAGAGGGATCGTTCATAGAGCACATAACGATTAGGCTCGGCGGCAAGGTCGCGGACGCCCTCCCGTACGCCGCTGTTGAACGTTCGGCCCGCGCCGATCCGGTCTAAGCGCAGGCTCGACCAGGTTTGCCAGAGGGAGGAGGCCCCCCGTGTCCGACATCGAAATCGCTCGCGCCGCCAACAAGAAGCCGATCCAGGAGGTCGGGGCGAAGCTGGACATCCCGTCCGAACACCTGCTGCCCTACGGCCACGACAAGGCCAAGGTGTCGGCCGACTACATCGCCTCGGTCCGCGACCGGCCCGACGGCCACCTGATCCTGGTCACCGCGGTGAACCCGACGCCGGCGGGCGAGGGCAAGACCACCACCACGGTCGGCCTGGGCGACGGGCTGAACGCGATCGGCAAGCGCGCCGCGATCTGCATCCGCGAGGCCTCGCTGGGTCCGTGCTTCGGGATGAAGGGCGGCGCCGCGGGCGGCGGCTATGCGCAGGTGGTCCCGATGGAGGACATGAACCTGCATTTCACCGGCGACTTCCACGCGATCACCTCGGCCCACAACCTGCTGGCGGCGATGCTCGACAACCACATCTACTGGGGCAACGAGCAGGATATCGACATCCGCCGCGTGGCGCTGCGCCGCGTCATGGACATGAACGACCGGGCGCTGCGGCAGATCGTGGCCTCGCTGGGCGGCGTCGCCAACGGCTTCCCGCGCGAGGCAGGCTTCGACATCACCGTCGCCTCCGAGGTCATGGCGATCCTGTGCCTGGCGACGGATCTGGCGGATCTGCAGCGGCGGCTGGGCGCCATCATCGTGGCCTACCGGCGCGACCGCACGCCCGTCTACGCCCGCGACATCAAGGCGGACGGCGCGATGACCGTGCTGCTGAAGGACGCGATGCAGCCGAACCTGGTGCAGACGCTGGAGAACAACCCCGCCTTCGTGCATGGCGGCCCGTTCGCCAACATCGCCCATGGCTGCAACTCCGTCATGGCCACGACCACGGCGCTGAAGGTCGCCGACTACGTCGTCACCGAGGCCGGGTTCGGCGCCGATCTGGGTGCCGAGAAGTTCTTCGACATCAAGTGCCGCAAGGCCGGGCTGTCGCCCGAGGCCGTCGTCATCGTGGCGACCGTGCGGGCGATGAAGATGAATGGCGGCGTGGCGAAGGACGACCTGGGCACCGAGAATGTCGAGGCCGTCCGCGCCGGCTGCGACAACCTCGGCCGCCACATCGAGAACGTGAAGCAGTTCGGCGTGCCGGCGGTCGTGGCGATCAACCATTTCGTCACGGACACCGACGCCGAGGTGCAGGCTGTCATGGACTATGTCGAAAGCCACGGGTCCAGGGCGATCCTGTGCCGCCACTGGGCCGAGGGCTCGGCCGGGATCACCGATCTGGCGAACCACGTGGTCGAGATGGTCGAGGGCGGCGGCGCCCAGTTCGCGCCGCTCTATTCCGACGACATGCCGCTCTTCGAGAAGATCGAGACGGTGGCCCGGCGCATCTACCGCGCCGACGAGGTGCTGGCCGACGCCCGGATCCGCGACCAGCTCAAGCAATGGGAGGCGCAGGGCTACGGCGACCTGCCGGTCTGCATGGCGAAGACGCAGTATTCCTTCACCACGGACCCGACGCGGCGCGGGGCGCCGACAGGCCACTCGGTGCCGGTGCGCGAGGTGCGGCTGTCGGCGGGGGCGGGCTTTGTCGTGGTGATCTGCGGCGAGATCATGACCATGCCGGGCCTGCCGAAGGTGCCGTCGGCCGAGGCGATTGGCCTGAACGACGCGGGCGAGATCGAGGGGCTGTTCTGACCGGGCAGGGCGGGCGGCCGTAGCCTAGCCGCCATACCCCTGCATCGGCCCGACGCCGCCCAGTCGCCGGAACAGGCTCTCCTCGGCGCCGTTGTCGAAGAACGGCACGGTGTCCGGGGGGCCGAGATCGGGCAGAGCGGCGGCGACCTCAGCCAGCACGACCTCGGTGACGAAGGGCAGGTGGAAGTTGCGCACCTCCTCCAGCCGGATCCATTGCAGGTGGCTCAGCTCGTCCGAGGCGCGCGACAGGTCGTCGGGGTCGGTGGCCAGCGCCGCGGCGTCGGCCACGAAGAACCGCGCGTCGAAGCGGCGCGGCCGGCCCGGCGGCGTGACGGCCCTGAACACGAAGGACAGCGCGGCGGCATGCGGCAGGTGGCCGGAGGCGGCAAAGCCCTGCCAGTCCGCCGGCACCGCGCCGCGCCACGCGCCGGGGACGCCCAGGATCAGCCCGGTCTCCTCCCACAACTCGCGGATCGCCGCGGCCGCGAGGCCGGGGGCGAGGCCGGGCGCGCTGCGCTCGTCGATCCGCGCGGCGCAGGCCGGCGACAGGTCGGTGCCCAGCGGGACCTCCCGGTCGGCCGGGTCCATCGCGCCGCCGGGAAACACGAACCGGTTGGGCATGAAGGCCGCCGCCGCCCCGCGCTGCCCCATCAGCACGCGCGGCGCCGTGTCGGCATCGCGTACGACGATCATCGTCGCCGCATCGCGGATCGCGCTCTTGTCCACCTTGTCCCTCCCGCCGGCCCGGCGGTCCGGCCGGCTCACGCGCCGCCGCCGAACCCGTGCATCCGCTTGGCCCATTGCAGGCCGACCATCGCGCCCTTCAGCCGCGGCAGAAGGTAAAGCGAAAGCGCCACGCAGCCAACCGAGAACACGGCCGCCAGCACCAGCGGCTCGGGCCGATAGGCGGTATAGGCCGCCAGCAGCGCCGGCGCCATGATGTGGCCGACGATCAGGATCGTCAGATAGGCGGGGCCGTCGTCGGCCCGGTGATGGTGCAGCGCCTCGCCGCAGACCGGGCACTCGTCGCGCACCTGGAGATAGCCGCGCAGCATCGGGCCGGATCCGCAGTTCGGGCAACGGCGCCGCCAGCCGCGCCAGAGGGCGGGCTTGACCGGGCGCTCGGCCTGGGTGTCGGGCATAATGTAGGTGTCTTTCATGCAGGGCCTGAAATCCAAGGGACTGCCCCAAGATAAGCCATCGCGCCGTTTCGAAAACCGGGCGCGTCGTCCTTGCGGCGGTCTGTCGCGCACTGCCGCGCCCGATGGGACCGGGTCGCGCCCGGTCGCCCAGGGGTGCCGCGAAAAAAATCCGGCCGCCTGCGACGGAAACCGCGGCGCCGCCCGTTCGACAGTCAGAACGCGCAAGACGACCGCACAGGCGCGCTTCTGCAACAGGACATACAAGGAGATAGAGATGAAACGCACGTCCCTTCTGGCCGCCACGGCGCTGATCGCGATCGCGTCCACCGGCGTGATCGCCACGGCGCAAGGCAACGGCCCCGCCGCACCGCAAGGCCCGATGGCGATGATCTTCGCCCAGTTCGACACCGATGGCGACGGCACCGTGACGCAGGCCGAGGTCGAGGCCGTGCGCGCCGACCGCATCGCGGCCGCTGATGCCGACGGCAACGGCCTGCTGAACGCCGAGGAGTTGCAGATCTTCTGGGATCAGCGGCAGGCCGAACGCGCCGCGCTCCGCTACGCCAACATGATCGACCGGTTGGACAGCGACGGCGACGGCCTGCTGAGCGCCGAGGAACTGGCCGACGGCCAGCGCCGGGGCGACTTCTTCGACCGGTTCGACACCGACGGCGACGGCAGCATCACCCAGGCGGAAGCCGAGGCGATGCGCGGCGATTTCCGCGGCCGCGATGGCGACGGCCGCCGCTACGGCGACCGCGACGGGGAGCGCGATGGGGGCCGCTGGGGCTTCAAGGGCCACGGTCACGGTCACGGCTACGGTCACGGACATGGGCACGGGCATGGCGGCGGCTGGATGCAGGGCCACCCGCCGATGATGCAGGGCTACGGCCCCGGCCAGATGGGTCCGGGCTATGGCATGATGCCGGGTTACGGGATGATGCCGGGCTACGGCCCGCAGGGCCCCGGCAACGGCCCGCAGGGCCAGGGCCGCTAGGCGAACGGACGTCCCCCCGCGGGCGGCGCGCGGTCCTCTCCCCGCCGTCGCCCCGCCGTCGCCCCGCCCTGTCCGGCGGGGCGGCGATTGTCGCCGTACGGCTTTCGGGATACCTCTGACGGACCATGAACATGGCGCTCGATGCCCTGTCCGACGTCTCCGACGAGGCGCTGCTGGTGGCCTACGGCAACGGCGACCGGGCGGCGGCGCGCGCGCTCACGCTGCGCCTGACGCCGCGGGTTCTGGGCTATGCCGCAAGGATCCTGGGCGGCGACCGGGCCGAGGCCGAGGACGTGGCGCAGGAGGCGATGCTGCGGCTGTGGCGCCAGGCGCCGGCCTGGCGGCAGGGCGAGGCGAAGGTGACGACATGGCTCTACCGCGTGGTGACCAACCTGTGCACCGACCGGCTGCGCAAGCGCCGCGGCCAGGACCTGGACAGCATCCCCGAGCCCGAGGACGACCGTCCCGGCGCCGAGGCGGGGCTGCAGGAGACGGCGCGGGCGCGGGCGCTGGACGCCGCGCTGCAGACCCTGCCGGAGCGGCAGCGGCAGGCGGTGGTACTGCGCCACATCGAGGGGTTCTCGAACCCCGAAATCGCCGAGGTCATGGACATCGGCGTCGAGGCGGTCGAAAGTCTGACCGCCCGGGGGAAGCGGGCGCTGGCGGCGGAACTGGCGCCGCGGCGTGCAGAACTGGGGTATGAGGATGGCTGACAAGGCTGAGAAAAGACCACTGGACGAGGCGGAGCTGGACAGGCTGTTCGAGGCCGCGCGCAGCGCCGCGCCGGCGCCGTCCGACGCCCTGCTGGCGCGGGTGATGGCCGAGGCCGAGGCGGAGATGCCCGTGGCGCATGTGGCGCCCGCGCCTCCCGCCCGGCGGCGCGGCTGGCTCGCCGGGCTCATCGCGGGCGTCGGCGGCTGGCCGGCGGCGGCGGGGCTGGTCGGCGCGGCGGTCACCGGGGTCGCCATCGGGGTCGCCTCGCCGCAGGCGCTGGAGCGTCTGTCGGGCGGCTACCTGTCCCCGGGCGGCTACGCGCTGGAAAACCTGATGCCGTCCTATGCCGGCATGCTGGGCGAGGGCTGAGCCGATGGCCGACGGGGACACCGGAACCACGCGCCGCCGCGGCATCTGGCGGATCGTGCTGATCGCCTCGCTGGGGCTGAACCTGCTGATCGCCGGGCTGGTGCTCGGCGCCGTCCTGCACGGCCCGCCCGACCGCGACGGGCGGCCGGAGCTGCACGACCTGGGCTTCGGCCCGT
Organism: Psychromarinibacter sediminicola; assembly: GCF_029168335.1. Classification (GTDB taxonomy): domain Bacteria; phylum Pseudomonadota; class Alphaproteobacteria; order Rhodobacterales; family Rhodobacteraceae; genus Psychromarinibacter; species Psychromarinibacter sediminicola. The sequence continues at coordinate 2,690 of NZ_JARGYC010000065.1, read as the reverse complement.
TCGTGTCGGCCCTGCCGCAGGCCGATCGCGAGGCCCTGGGCGAGGCGCTGAAGCGCGAGGAAGGCAGTTTCCGCGAGCGCCGGACGGCGCTCCGCCGCGAATTCCAGGCCTTCCTGGCGGCGCTCCGCGCCGAGCCCTACGACCACGGCGCGGTGGAGCGGATCGTGACCTCGCAGCAGGAAGAGGTGTTCGAGAGCCAGCGGCTCGGCCGGGCGCTGCTGCTGGAACGGATCGCCGAGATGAACGGCGCGCAGCGCGCCGATTACGCCGAGGCGCTGGAGCGCGGCGTGCGCCGCTGGCACCGCCCGCCGCACCGGGACCGCGATTAGCGCAAGTCGCGGGCGTCGGTCTTGTACGCCTCGGACATGCGAAATCAATAGGTCAGAGCGCGCCGCGCCCCAAGGGCCGGTACCGCGTGCCGCGCCTGCCTGATCCCGCCGGTCCGCGCCAGCGCAGCCGGCACCGTCAGGCGGCGTGCGAGCCCACCGTCACCTGGTTCCGCCCGTCTGACTTCGCCGTGTAGAGCGCCCGGTCGGCGCGCGCCAGAAGCGCGTGCGGCTCGGTGTCGCCCGCGCCGGCCAGCACCAGCCCGATGCTGAGCGTCACCGCGACCACCCGTCCGTCGGGCAGCGCGACGGGCCGCTCGCCGATCGCCTGCCGGATGCGGTCGGCGGCGCCCTTGGCCTGGTCCAGCGAGCAGCCCCGGAGCACCGCCAGGAACTCCTCGCCGCCGGTCCGGGCGAGCAGGTCGTCCTGCCGCAGGCAGCCGTTCATCCGGCGGGCCGTCTCGATCAGGGTCGCGTCGCCCGCGGGATGGCCATAGCGGTCGTTGATCGCCTTGAACCGGTCGAGATCCATCGCCAGCACGGCGAAGGGCGCGTCGGTGCGCTGCGCCTCGGCGGCGATATGCTCCAGCCGGGCCATCGCGTAGCGGCGGTTGAACAGGCCGGTCAGCGGATCGGTGACCGCCAGCCGTACCCCGTCGCGCAGGGCGGCGCGGGCGCGGTCCTCGCGCGCCTTACGCGCCAGCGCCCGGCGCAGGCGCAGCGCCACCTCCGCCGCGTCGAAGCCGGTCTCGATCAGGTCGTCGATGCCGATATCGAGCGCCATGACGGCGCGGCCCCAGCCCGTGTCGCATTGCACCAGCAGGATCGCGGCATGCATCGTGGCGGCGCGGCAGCGCAGCTCGGACACCAGCTGCAGGGCGCGTTCCGGGGCGGCGGGGTTCTCGGCGACGAGGATCGCGTCGGGCGGCTCTTCCCGGCGCAGGTCGGTCAGCGCCGTCGCCGCCTCCAGCACGCGGATGCGGCCGCGCAGGCGCGGGCCCAACTCGCGGCACCAGGCCGTTCCGGTGGCCGCGTCGGGCGCGATCAGCACGATGCGCCCGGCCGGCGCGAAGCCCGGCGCCGGATCGGCGAAGCCGGGGCCCGAGGTCGCCTCGGCCAGTTCCGCCGCGCCGGCGCTGCGCCGCGTCAGGTTGCGGATCGTGGCCGCCAGAAGCGCCGCGTCCGCCGCCGGCCCGACCAGCGCATCGGCCCCGGCCTCCAGCGCGGCGAGCCGCGCGCCCCGGTCGCCGGCCTCCGCGAGCCGGACGACGACCGGCAGCGTCTCCGCGCCGGGCAGCGCGCGAACGGCCCGGATCAACGCGCCCGCATCGCCGCCGCCCAGCCGCTCCGGCAGGATCAGCACATCCGGCGCGGCCTTTCGCACCTGCCGGACCAGCTCGGCCCGGTCGGCGGCCAGCGCCACCTCGTAGGCCTGCGCGGCAAGGCGGGCCTGCAACAGGATGCGCGCGCCCGCGGCGGCTTCGGCGATCAGGATGCGGCCCGACATCGGTTCCTCGCAATTCGATACAAATCCGGCTTTCCGGCTTATTCTTTCCTTCAGAACGGTTAAGAAAGCGTTGCCGGGAGAGATGTGGAGTCGTGATGACGCGGGAAATGGCCGAGACGCTGGCGGTGCGGGCCCTGGCCTGGCTGGCCGAGAGCGACGATCTGTTCGGGGTATTCCTGGGCTCCACCGGCATCTCGGCCGGCGAGGTGCGGGCACGGGCGGCGGATCCGGAGTTCCTGGCCTCGGTCCTGGATTTCCTGGCGATGGACGACGCCTGGGTCACCGCCTTCTGCGACGCGGCCGGTCTGCCCTATGACAGCGTGATGCAGGCCCGCGCGGCGCTGCCCGGCGGGCAGGAGGTGCACTGGACCTGACCGGGGTGTCTTGGCGGGGGGCCTGTGCCGCGGGCTCTGCGCCTTGCATTGGAGGCATTCGAACGGTGTCCGGCGCGGAACAAGGCCGTAGGCCGCCGCGCGAGCGCCGCCTCTCGGCGATTGCTCTGCAATCGCCTGTCGGCAGGGCATTTCGCCAGCGAAATGCCCGAGAGATGCGCCCCGGTGCGGCGGCGCTGCGGTGGACGTTATTGCTGAGCTCTGAGGTCGTCCGGATTTGGCAGCCATAAAGTGCGCCGTTCGAAGGTCGGAGCGCCGCCGCGCGCGTCGGCCCTCGCGCGGCTCCTCACGTGGCTCGGATGTCCCCATGGCACCCAGCGCCTCCGGGGCTTCGCCCGTTCGCAACGGAAAACGTCCACATGCGATGACCCATTAGCAGGCTGCTGAAAAACTCTGCCTCGACAGGGGTTTGAGAACGTGATTCACCCTTTGCACGGCATGCTGGGGGTGATGATGCGCGGGACG
>NZ_JARGYC010000064.1 GCF_029168335.1 Psychromarinibacter sediminicola | reverse complement strand
TCGGCGACATCTGCGATCTCTTCGAACCCGACGAATGCTGGAACTACTTCAAGGCCGCAGGATATGCCCACGATTAAACGCACGAAGCTCTAGAAAATCCTGCAAACTCAAAATCTTCCAGAAGATTTTGCGACGCGCAGCTCAGAACCGGTCCAGAAGCCGCCGCAGGTAGTCCAGCTCCTCGTCCGGCCGGGTCTGGTCGCTCGACCGCCGGCGCAGCTCCTCCAGAAGCTCCCGCGCCCGGCGATAGACGTCGTCGCCCTGCAGCATCTCTTCGTCGGTGCCGATCTCGCCGTTGGTGCCCGGTTCCCGGCCCAGCGGATCGCGCGCCTGGCTGTTGTTCGCCTGGCCCTGCGCCTCGCCCTGCTGGCCCTGGTTCTCCTGGTTCTGGGCCATCATGTCGCCCAGGTTCCGCATCCCCTCGCGCAGCGCCTCGATCGCCTCGGACTGGCTGTCGAGCGCGCCCGCCAGGTCGTCGTTGCGCAGCGCCTCCTCGGCCTCGTCCATGGCGCGGCCGGCGCGGTCCAGCGCCTCGCGCGCCGCGTCGCCCTCCGGCGTGCCGGCGCCCGGCAGGTTGCCCTGCTGCCGCCCCAGCTCCTCGCGCAGCGCGCGCTGCCGCTCGGCCAGCGTACCGGCATCCGGCATGCCCTCGCCTTCGCCCTGGGGCCCGCTCTGCCCTTGCCCCTGATCCTGACCCTGGCCAGGCATGTTCTGCCCGTTGCCCTGCTGGCCGTTCTGCTGCCCCGGGGGCATGCCGCGGTTGCCCTGCTGGCCGCCCTGGTTCTGTCCGAACTGTTCCTGCAGGTCGCCGAAGGTCTCGTCGCTGAGATCCTGCTGGTTGCGCAGGGTCTCGCCCAGCCCCTCCATCGCCTGCTGCCCCGGCGAGGGCTGGCCCTCTCCCTCGGTCACCTCCAGGTTCTCCAGAAGCTGGCTGAGCCGTTCCATGAGCTCCATGGCCTCGTCCATGCGGCCCTGCTCCATCAGCTCCTGCAGCCGCTCCATCAGCGCCTCGATCTGGTCGCCGGTGATCTCGCGCCGCTCGCCCTGGTTCTGCGCCTGCTCCTGGTTTTCGCCGTCCTGGCGCTGCTGCTCGGCCAGCTGGCGGATATAGTCCTGCGTCGCCTCGCGCAGCTCGCGCATCAGCTCGGCGATCTCCTCATCGGTGGCGCCGTTGCGCATCGCCTCTTCCAGCCGCTCGCGCGCCTCGCGCAGCCGCTCCAGCGCGTCCGACAGGCTGCCTTCCTCGATCAGCACCGCGATGTCCCACAGCGCCTGCGCCAGCTCGGCCTGCTGTTCGTCGGTCATCCCGTACTCGTCCAGCAGCTCCAGCCGCCGCAGCAGCACGCGCAGCTTGAGATAGGCCGTCTCGCTGTCGAACACGTCGTCGGGCTGGTAGCTGACGGCGCGCAGCACGTCCGCGATCCGGTTGCCGTTCGCGGCGCGGTTCCAAAGCAGGTCGCGGCGCATCTCGATGATGGCGTTCGCCAGCGGGTCGAAGAACCGCCGCCCCGGCAGCGTGACATGCGCCGGCTCCGACTGGCCCACCTGGCCCAGGTCGTCCTCGGCATAGAGCACCATCGTCACCGGCAGCGTCGCCCAGGGATGCTGCGCGAGGTTGGCGACCAGCACCTCCTCGAAATCGGACCGGTCGCCGGAAATCGTCATCGGCAGGTCCAGCACGATGGGCTCGCGCGGCTCCGGCTCGGGCGCCAGGCCATAGCGGCGGTCGACGGAGGCCAGGTCCAGCGTGATCTCGGCCCGGCCCGCGCGCACGCCGTAGTCGTCCGTCACCCCGAAGTTCTGCCGCATCTCGCCGGCCAGCCCGCGCTCCGGCTCGCCCAGGATGGTCACCTCGGGCGCGCTGTCGGCGCTGACCGAGATGTCCCAGGAGGCGCCGTTGGGCCCGTCGATGGCGATGCGCCCGTCGCGCACCACCTCGAAGCTCTGCGTCGCCTCCGCCGCACTCGGCACGTCCTCGGTGCGGTTCGACACGGTCTCCGCCACGGTCAGGTCGCCGACCTCGCCGTAAAGCCGGATCGTGACCCGGCTCGCCTCGGGCACCGAGAATCCGTCCGCGGTGATGTCGTTCAGGTAGAGCGACGGCTTGCCGGTATAGGCCGGCGGCTCGACCCATCCTTCCCAGCTCGGCCCCGTCGCCACCACGTCGCCGGTCCCGCCCGGCATCGCCTCGCCCACCGTGGCCACGCGCAGGAACGACCCGAACAGCAGCGCCACCGCGAAGAGCAGCGCCGCCACGTAGCGCAGCGCGTAAGGATCCCGCTCGGATATCCGCAGGTTCGGCTCGACCGCCCGGGCGCCCGCCACCTTGTCGGCCATGCGCGCGACATGTGCCTTCCACACCGCCTGGCTCGCCGCGTCGCCTGCGCCGACGGCCTGGGTGTCGCCCAGCGCTGTGATCGGCCGCCCCGGCAATGTCCGGTCCAGCCGATCCAGCGCCTCGTCCGCCCGCGGCCAGTGGAACCGCCGCACGCCCCAGACCAGCGCCGCGAGCCCGCCCAGCGCCAGGATCACGATCCCGGTCCAGACGGCCTCCAGCGGCAATGTCTCGTGAAGCCCGAGCATCAGCGCGGCCAGCGCGATCAGCGCGACGGACCAGAACGGCCAGAACGCCCGCGTCGCGCGCTCGGCCACCATGCCCAGGCGGGTCAGCCGCAGGGGCCGGCTCAGGCGTCGCAGCGCGTCGGCGGAGGGCGTCGTCGTGTCGATCATGTCCCCGTGCATCTCCCCGCGGCGTTGGGCTGGCGCACGGGATAGCGCGTTACAGCCATGCCGGAACTTTATCGCGGCGGACGATCTCGTCAAAGGACGGTCGCGCCCGGATGACATCAAATTGATCGCCGCCGACCAGCACTTCCGGGACCAGCGGGCGGGTATTGTACTCGCTCGCCATCACCGCGCCATAGGCCCCGGCGGAGCGGAACGCCACCAGATCGTCCTCCGAGAGCGGCGGCAGCATCCGCCCCTTGGCAAAGGTATCCCCGGATTCGCAGACCGGCCCGACCACGTCATAGGGCGCATAATCCACCCCCGCCGCGGGCTCGGCGACCGGTACGATGTCGTGATAGGCGCCATACATCGACGGCCGCACCAGGTCGTTCATCGCACTGTCGAGGATCAGGAATCTCCGCCCCTCGCCCTCTTTCACATAGATCACCCGCGCCACAAGCAGGCCCGCATTGCCCGCGATCAGACGCCCCGGCTCGATCTCGATCTCGCAGCCCAGATCGCCCACCGTCTCGCGCACCACGTCGCAATATTCGGTGGGCAGCGGCGGCGCCGCGTTCGACCGCTCGTAGGGGATGCCCAGCCCGCCGCCCAGATCCAGCCGCGTGATGGCGTGCCCCTCGGCGCGAAGCTGTTTCGTCAGCGACGCGACCAGCGAATAGGCATCGCGATAAGGCTGCAGGTCGGTCAGCTGGCTGCCGATATGCACATCGATTCCCACAACCTCCAGCCCCGGCATGGCGGCGACCTCGGCATAGACCTCGCTCGCCCGCGAGATCGGGATGCCGAACTTGTTCTCCGACTTGCCGGTGGCGATCTTCTCGTGCGTCCTGGCATCGACATCCGGGTTCACCCGCACCGCCACCGGCACCGTCACCCCCATCGCCGCGGCCACCTCGGACAGCGCCCGCATCTCCGGCTCGCTCTCCAGGTTGATCTGCCGGACACCGCCCTCCAGCGCCATCCGCATCTCTTCGCGCGTCTTGCCGACGCCGGAAAACACGATCCGCTCGCCCGGGATGCCCGCCGCCTTCGCCCGCGCGTATTCCCCGCCCGAGACCACGTCGACCCCGGCGCCCAGATCGCCCATCAGCTTCACGACCGCCTGGTTGGAATTGGCCTTCATCGAGTAGCAGATCAAATGCGGCAGCCCCGCCAGCCCTTCGTCGAACAGCCGGACATGCCGCGTCAAGGTGGCCACCGAATAGACGTAGAACGGTGTCCCCACCGCCGCGGCGATCTCCGGCACGGGCACGTCCTCGGCGAACAGCACCCCGTCACGGTAAAGAAAATGATCCATCGCCCGGCCCTTTCAGCGCATCCCGCGCCTCATAGCAAAGCCCGCCGCCGATGCAATCCGCCCCCCGGGCTTCTTCTCGTTCCAAATACGCAGATCCCGGCCCGGCCGGCCCGTGCCGAGCTTCAATAGCAAAGTACCGTGCCCGAGGCCGCCGCCAGTTCCACTAGCTTCTCCGGCATCGCGAATTCGGCGTTCAGCCCCTCCAGCAACGCCTCGTCATAGCCCCGCGCCTTCGCCGACTTGCCCGAGACCAGGAACCGCGTCCCCTTGGCCCCGTGCCGTGCGAGGTGTTCGCCGACCACCCCGGTCCCCTCGCCCTCCAGCTCACGATAGGCCGGCGCCAGCAGATGCACCCCGTCGCCCGCGAGGAACACGGTCACGTCATGCCCCTCGGTCGCAGCCGTCAGCGCCACCAGCAAGCCCAGTGTCGCCTTGTTCGCATCCGCAGGCCCCGTATGAATATGCACCAACATCGAAGACATGCCCGTTTACCCGCTTCTTCTGACTGGAAATATCCCGGGGGGTCTGGGGGGCAGCGCCCCCCAGCGCAAGAGAAAGAACGCGCCGCAGGCGCTCCGTCAGATCATCCGAACACCTTGGTCAGCGCGCCGTCGATCGCCGCGGTGATCGCGTCGATATCCTGCGGCGTGGCGATCAGCGCGGGGCTCAGGCACAGCGTCGTGTTCATCCCCGGCAGCGACCGGTTGGTCACCCCGATGATCACGCCCCGCGCCATGCACTCGGCGACCACCGCCTTGGCGTCGGCCTCCGCCACCGGCTCCTTGGTCTCCCGGTCCGCCACCAGCTCGGCGCCGCAGAACAGCCCCTTGCCGCGCACGTCGCCCACGACCGCGTGCTTTTCCTTCAGCGCCGCGAGGTTGCCCATCAGCCGCTCGCCCATGGCGAGGCAGTTGTCCAGAAGCCCCTCTTCCTCGATGATCGCCATGTTCTCCAGCGCCGCCGCCGGCCCGGCGGTGCAGCCGCCGAAGGTCGAGATATCGCGGAAATAGCTCATCGGATCCTCCGCGTCGTCCTTGAACATCTCGAAGACTTTCTCGGTCGTCACCGTGCAGGAGATCGCGGCATAGCCCGACGCCACCCCCTTCGCCATGGTCACGAAATCTGGCTCCACGCCCCAGTTCTGATAGCCGAACCATGTGCCGGTCCGCCCCAGCCCGCACACGACCTCGTCGATATGCAGCAGGATGTCGTATTTCCGGCAGATCTCCTGCACCCGCGGCCAGTAGCCCTCGGGCGGCACGATCACCCCGCCGCCGGCGGTCACCGGCTCCAGGCACAGCGCGCCCACCGTGTCCGGCCCCTCGCGCAGGATCACCTCCTCGATGGCATCCGCCGCGCGGCGCCCGTACGCGGCGCCCGACACGTCGTCCCACTGCTTGCGGTACTCCAGGCAGTGCGGCACCCGCACGAAGCCCTCCGGAAACGGCCCGTATTGCGCGTTCCGCTCGTCCTGCCCGCCGCCGGCGAGACAGGCGATGGTGGTGCCGTGATAGTCGCGGTCGCGGTACAGGATCTTCTGCTTCTTGCCGCCGTAGTGCCGCGCCGAGATCTGGCGCACCATCTTGAACGCCTTCTCGTTCGCCTCGGACCCCGAGTTCGAGTAATACACCCGGCTCATCCCCGGCATCTTCTCCAAGAGCCGCTCGGCGAACAGCGCCCCGGGCACCGTGCCCATCGCGCCGGCGAAGAAGTTCATCCGCAGGATCTGGTCGCGCACCGCGTCGGCGATCCGCGCCCGGCCATAGCCCACGTTGACGGTCCAGACCGCGCCCGACACCGCGTCGATATACTCGCGCCCCGCCGCGTCCCAGACGCGCAGGCCCTTGCCCTCGACGATGATCTTCGGATCGACCGTCTCGAACTGCTTGTGCTGCACCAGGTGATGCCACACGTGGGCCTTGTCGGCCTCCACCACGTGGCTCAGGTCGTTCTTCGTCAGGTCCAGGTTCACGGGACATCCCTCCTGCAAGCGTCTCGTCTGCGGTCTATCACGTCTCGTCCGCGTCGGTCAGGTCGAAATGCGTGCCGGGGATGATGCGCGAACAGCCCCGCATCTCGGCGATCAGCGCGCCGTCGTCCCGCGTCACCCGCACGTCGTAGATCCCGCTGCGCCCGCGCAGGCTGACCTCGCGGGCCTCGGCCGTCAAGCGGTCCCCGGTCATCCCCGGCGCGATGAACGAGATCATGTTGTGCTGCGCCACGGCGGTCTTGTTGTAGCTGTTGCAGGCAAAGGCGAAGGCGCTGTCGGCGAGGCTGAAGATCACCCCGCCATGGCAGATGTCCTGCCCGTTGGTGTGATGCGCCGCCACGGTCAGCGCCGTCACCGCGCGCCCCGGCGCCACTTCGACCAGCTCCATGCCGACCCAGCGCGAGGCATCGTCGCGCGCCCACATCGCCGCCGCGCTCTTCTCCGCAATCTCCTCCGGTATCATCCCGTCCCCTTCGTCACGCCCCAAACCGATCCCGCCCCGGCGCCGGAGTGCCTCCCACGCGCCTTTCGGAGGGCGGGGCGGGCGGGCGGGCGCCCTCCGAAAGGCGCGGCCGGAAGCTCCAACCTCACGCCTCCAGGTACATGAAGGTCGCCGTCGCCAGCGCCGCGGTCTTCGCGCTGCCCTCGGCCCGGACCGACACGCGGCAGACGGCCAGCGTCCGGCCGTTCGACTCGATGTCCACCACCACGTCCGCCGCGCCGTCCGGCACCGGCCGGATGAAGCGCACCGACATGTCCACCGTCGTGCAGTTGCGGAACCGCACGTTCGCCGCCGCCAGCGCCAAAACGCAGGACGTGTCGGCCACCGCCGCCACCGCCTGGCCGCAGAGCACGCCCTGGCCCGGCCCGCCGCGCAGCTGCAGCCGCTCCGACCGGGGCAGCCGAAGCATCGCGCCCGCCGCGCTGCCCTCGACCAGCTCCAGCCCCATCTCCTCGATCCACGGCGCAAAGGTGTCGCGCAGCAGCGCTGCCGCCTCCGCCGGCCCGAACTCAGACATGCACTGCCTCCCGTCTCCGCCGCGTCGCCAGGAAGATCCCGCCAATGATCGCGATGTTCAGAACGTTCCAGGCGATCCCGTTCAGGAACGCCGCCGTGTAGCTGCCGGTGACGTCGTAGATCCACCCCGACAGCCAGCCGCCCAGCGCCATGCCGAGGATCGTCGCGAAGATCACCACGCCCACCCGCGCGCCCGCCTCGCGCGCCGGCATGTATTCGCGCACGATGACGGCATAGCTCGGGATGATCCCGCCCTGGCTCAGCCCGAAGACGATACTCACGGCGTAAAGCGACACCAGCCCGCCCGCCGGCAGGTACAGCACCAGCGCGATGCATTGCAGCGTCGAGCCGATCAGCAGCGTGATCACGCCGCCCAGCCGGTCCGCCAGCAGCCCCGAGATCAGCCGCGACAGCACCCCGCCCCAGAGCATCATCGACAGCATCTCGGTCCCCACCGCCGGCCCGTAGCCCAGGTCGGTGCACAGCGCCACGATATGCACCTGCGGCATCGACATCGCCACGCAGCAGCCGACCCCGGCCACCACCAGCGCCCATTGCAGCACGGCGGGCGACAGCTTCACCCGCCCCCGGTTCGCCCCCGACAGCGCGTCGGCGGCAACCCGCGCCTCCTCCGACACCCGGCGCCGCAGCGCCAGCGCGCCGGGGATCATCACCGCCAGGGACAGCGCCGCGAAGGCCAGATAGACCGTCTCCCAGCCGTGGCTGACCAGCACGCCCGACAGAGCCCAGGGCCAGATCGCGCCGGAGAGGTAATTGCCGCTGGCCGCGATCCCCATGGCGATGCCCCGCCGCTTCAGGAACCAGTGCGAGATGTCTGCCATCAGCGGCCCGAAACTCGCCGCCGTGCCGAAGCCGATCAGCAGCTGGCAGGCCGCCATCCACCACACCGACCCGCCGAGCGGCGCCAGCACGAAGCCGCCCGCATTCGCCAGCGCCGCCGCGATCAGCACCCGCGTCACGCCGAACCGGTCGATCGCCCGGCCCAAGAGCAGGTTGCCCAGCGCGTAGCCGATCATCGTCAGCGTCCAGGGCAGCGAGGCATCGGCCCGGTCCACGCCGTATTCCGCCTGCACGGCGGGCATCACCATGATGACGCCCCACATGCCGACATTGCCCACCGACGCCACGGCCAGCGTGACGCCGAGGCGCGCCCAGGAATATCGGCTGTCGAGGCTGTCGGACCCGGTCATGCGGCGACGCTAGGCCCGGGCGGCCGGAATGCCAAGCCCGCAGCGGGGCATCCGGGCACAAGCCGCTTCGAGGCGGCTTGGCGCAAGCGGATTCGCAACCGCTTGCAAGGGCCTTGCAAGGCCCTTGCGCAAGGCGCTTCGAAGCGCCTTGCCCCGGCGCTCAGCCGACCCGGTCCTTCCACGCCTTCGCCCGCGCCAGCGCGCCGCGGCGCAGGATCGTGGTGTCCAGGTCCACCGCCGTGAAAACGCTCCCCGCTTCGGTCATCTCCTCAAGAAGCGAGTCGTCCGGCGACAGGAAACCCGCCGGCTTGCCCAGCGCCCGGATGCGCCGGATCGCGTCGGCGCAGGCCTTGCGCACTTCCGGGTGGCCGTTCTGGCCCGCATATCCCAGCGACGCCGCCATATCCGCGGGGCCAACGAACACGGCGTCCACGCCCGGCACCCCGGCGATCTCCTCCAGCCGGTCGAGCGCGCCCTTGGTCTCGATCTGCACGATCAGGCAGATCTCCTCGCGCGCCCGGGTGGCGTAATCCTTCACCGCCCCGAACCGGCTCGCCCGGGTCACGCCGGCCACGCCGCGGATGCCGTCGGGCGGATAGGTCACCGAGGCGACGGCCAGCTCCGCCTCCTCCTTCGTCTGCACATAGGGCACCATCACCGTCTGCGCCCCCGCGTCGAGGAACTTCTTGATCTGCGCCGGGTCCAGCGCCGTCGGCCGGACCAGCGTGCTGACCGGATAGGCCGCGGCCGCCTGCAGCATCGGCTGCACCACCAGCGGATCCATCGGCGAATGCTCGGTGTCGATCATCATCCAGTCGTAGCCGCAGCCCGCCAGCATCTCGGTCATCGTCGGGTCGGGGATCGAACACCACAGCCCGATCTGCGGCGTGCCGGCCATAATCGCGGCCTTGAAGTGGTTCCGGGGCAAGTCCATGCGCGTGTCTCCTTCTTATCCCAGCAGCGTGCAGAGCCGCCGCACTGCCGCCACGTATCCCTCGATGCCCAGCCCCGCGATCACGCCGTCGGCGCGCAGCGAGACATAGGAGTGATGCCGGAAGCTCTCGCGCTTGTGGACGTTCGAGATATGCACCTCGATCACCGGCCTCTCGAAGGCGTTCAGCGCGTCCAGCACCGCCACCGAGGTATGCGTCAGCGCGCCCGGATTGATCACGATCCCGGCGGCCGCCTCGCGCGCCTCGTGGATCCAGTCGACGATCTGGCCCTCCCAGTTCGACTGCATCATCCTCAGGTCGGTGCCGTCGGCCAGCACCTCGCGGCACAGCCGCTCCACGTCCGCCAGAGTCTCGCGGCCGTAGATCTCCGGCTGGCGTTTGCCCAGCAGGTTCAGGTTCGGCCCGTTCAGGATGTAGATCGTCTGCGTCATGTCCCTCCCCGCGATCCGCTGCCGCCCCTTCCTCTACCACATGGCGCCCGGACCGCCAGTGCCCCGACAAATGACTTGCCTGAAACGACGCGGCCATGCCAGAAAATTTACATGGAAACGATCGGGGCGGCACAGGGGCCGCGCGGGAGGACGGGGATGGACGCAGCCCCCCGGCACGACACCGGGATCCGGCGGCGCAGCTATGGCGGGCTGACCGAGATGTCGGGGTTCCTGCTGTCTCTGGCACAGGCCCATGTCTATGCCGCCGACAGCGCCAATCCCCAGATCGCCGACCCCGGCACGGCGCAGATCTCGGTGCTGGCGGTGATCCGCGCCAATCCCGGCATCCGCCACGGCGAACTGGCCGACATGCTGCTGATCAAGCTCGCCTATCTGACCAAGCTTCTGAAAGGGTTCGAGGCGCAGGGCTGGGTCCACCGCCGCTCCAACCCGTCCGACCGGCGCACGGTGGAGCTGACCCTGACCCGCGAGGGCGAGGCGGCGGTGGATCGCCTGCTGCCCGCGCTGCGCGCCCAGGACGCGCGGCGGCAAAGCGGGCTGACCCCGCGGGAGATGGCGCAGCTGAAGCGGCTGCTCTGCAAGTACCTGGATATCCCTGCGTCGGCGACCACGGCCTCCGGCGACGACGCGGCAGGGTCCGGCTGACGGGCGCGTCGCGGCCGGTCGTCGCTACGACAGCCCGGCCTGCACAGTCGCGCTGAAACCTGTCCCGGTCACAGAAGATCCGGAAGCATGATGACCAGCGCCGCGCCGCCCAGCAGAACCGCTAGGATCAGCGTGGGCAGCGTCAGCCCGAATGCCAGCAGCGCGACGACCGCCGCCGCGGCCAGAAGCAGGGCGGCCAGCGCTCCATTCCAGTCCACGATCCAGCCACCGCCGAGCGCCAGCATGGGGATCAGCAGGAATCCATAGCGATAGGGGTCGGGCTCGGCGGTCTCGACCTCTTGGCGGGCGCCGAGAAGATAGATGCCGTAGCCGATTGCGATAACACCGGCGAGGAGGCCGACGGCAAGGCCAAGACGTCTGCTGCGCATGGAACCCTCCTTAAGGACCGGGCGGCGCTCTGCCGGAGGATACCACATGTCGCCTCGATTGACGCGGCGGAAACTCGCAAAACCGGCCGGGGACCGACAGGACGGCGAAAATCCGCCCGCATCCGGCCCGCTTCCGAACCGCGTGGCGGCGCGCTCCGGTCGTCCCAAGCCCGGGGCGTCTCATGGGCCTGGTGCAAGCGCCGCGCCATCCGGAACGGTGACGTGTTCACGGCACGCCGCTGCGATCCCCTATCCCATCCGCTCGGACTTGTACGACCCGGGCGAGGCCGGAAACACCACGGTCTTGTTCCCGTTCAGGAACACCCGCCGGTGAATATGGCCATGGATCGCCCTTGCCAGCACCTGCGCCTCCACGTCCCGCCCGAGGCTCACGTAATCCTCCGGGCTCTGGGCGTGGGTCACTCGCACGATGTCCTGCTCGATGATCGGCCCCTCGTCGAGATCCGCCGTCACGTAGTGCGACGTCGCCCCGATCAGCTTCACCCCCCGCCGGAACGCCTGCTTGTAGGGGTTCGCCCCCTTGAACGACGGCAGGAAGGAATGGTGGATGTTGATGATCCGCCCCGACATCGTCCGGCACATCTCGTCGGACAGGATCTGCATGTAGCGCGCCAGCACGATCAGCTCGGCGCCGGTCTCCTCGACCACGTCCATGATCCGCCGCTCGGCGTCGGGCTTGTTCTCCTTCGTGACCTTGATGCAGTGGAATGGGATGTCGTGGTTCACCACCAGCTTCTGGTAATCCATGTGGTTCGAGATCACCGCCACGATGTCGATCGGCAGCGCCCCGATCCGCCAGCGGTACAACAGGTCGTTCAGGCAGTGCCCGAAGCGCGAGACCATGATGTTCACCTTCATCTTCTCGGTCTCGTCGTGGAAGGCATAGTCCATCCCGAACCGCTCGGCCGTCTCCGCGAAATCCGCGTTCAGGTCGTCCAGCCCCGCGCCCTCCTGGCTGTCCACGCTGACCCGCATGAAGAAGCTGCCGGTCTCGAAGTCGTCGAACTGCGAACTGTCGGTGATGTTGCAGCCCTTCCCGGCCAGGTAGGCCGAGATCGCGGCGACGATGCCGCGGGTGGTGGGGCAGGTGACGGTCAGGGTGTAGCGGGGCATACGGATTCTCCGGTCGGTCGGCTATGCAGGCCGATTAGGTCGAAAACGGGCTATGCGCGAGCTCTCAGGCGGTCAGCCCCTCCGGCTCCGGCAGGCCGTTGGCGCGGCAGCAGGCGGTCAGGGTGTTGGCCAGCAGGCAGGCGATGGTCATCGGCCCGACGCCGCCGGGCACGGGGGTGATCGCGCCCGCGGTTTCCTTGGCGGTCTCGAAATCCACGTCGCCCACCAGCCGAGTCTTGCCCTCGCCCTTCTCGGGCGCCGGGATGCGGTTGATGCCGACGTCGATGACGGTCGCGCCGGGTTTCACCCAGTCGCCGGGGATCATCTGCGGCCGGCCCACGGCGGCCACCAGGATATCCGCCGACCGGCAGACGCCGGCCAGGTCCTTCGTCCGCGAATGCGCGATGGTCACGGTGCAGCTGTCGCCCAGCAGAAGCTGCGCCATCGGCTTGCCGACGATATTCGACCGGCCCACGACCACGGCGTTCAGCCCCGACAGCGACCCGTGATGATCGCGCAGCATCATCAGACAGCCGAGCGGCGTGCAGGGCACCATGCTTTTCTGCCCGGTGCCCAGCAGGCCGACATTCAGGATGTGAAACCCGTCCACGTCCTTCGCCGGGGCGATGGCGTTGATCACCTTGTCCGCGTCGATGTGATCCGGCAACGGCAGCTGCACCAGGATGCCATGCACCGCCGGGTCGGCGTTCAGCTGTTCCACCAGCGCCAGCAGGTCGACCTCGGACGTCGCGGCGTCCAGCTTGTGCTCGAAGCTCTGCATCCCGCATTCCACGGTCTGCTTGCCCTTGTTGCGCACATAGACCTGGCTCGCCGGATCCTCGCCCACCAGCACGACGGCCAGTCCCGGGGTGATCCCATGCGTTTCCTTCAGCGCGGCCACGCCCTCGGCCACCTTGCCGCGCACCGTCTCGGAAAATGCCTTGCCGTCGATGATCTCTGCCGTCATCCCGCGTCCTCTCGCCGTTTTGCCGCGACGGTCAGGGCGTGCCACAAGGATCCCGCCGCCGATCGCATCCCCAGGACCGTCAGCCGGTCCCCGGCTCGTCGGATAACGAAAACGCCCAGATGTTCAAGCACGGTCCGCGTCGCCTTGCCCGGCAAAAGCGACGCCGGCGGCAGGTTCACCAGCCGTTCCAGCAGCGCGTCGACCGGCGCGGCGCCCGCGTCGGAGACGATGTCGAACGCCGCCCAGCCGTCCGTCTGCTCGGTCACCGAACAGCCCGGCGCGTTGCGGGCGACCTCGGCGGCAAAGTCCTCCTCCGCCCGGCCCGGCGCCTCCAGCATCCACTGCCCCGGCCCGGTCCAGAAGGCGCCGACGCCCGCGCCCGCGACGCAGTCGCCCGGCCCCGGCAGCTTGAGCCCCATCGGCTCCGGCACGTCCGCGCCGCGTCTCAACGCGAGCGAGGCCAGCCCCAGCCGCGCGTCCTCCGCCACGGTCAGCGGCCCGAAGGCGACGCTTGGCGCCTCGGCCGTGCCGAGCGCGGTGATCGGGGTCAGGTCAGTCACGCAGCCGCTCCCCCTCCGGATCGACGAAATGCGGGCTGACCACCTTGGCCTCGATGTCGGTCCCAGCCAACGGGTCGGCCGCGACGACGATCTCGCCCAGCCGGTCCTGCCCATCCTCCAGAAACCCCATCGCGATGTAGCTGCCCAGGTGCGGCGAGAAGCAGCTCGACGTGACCCAGCCCTGATCCGTCTCGGTCCTCTGTTCGGCCCCCGCCGTGAACAGATGCGCGCCGGCCACGACCTGACGCGACGGGTCCACGGGCCTCAGCCCGACGAGCCGCCGCCGATCCTCCACCAACCCCGCGCGCCGTGACATCACAGCCCCTATGGAATCCTTCTTCTCCGACACCATCCGCGCCAGCCCCAGCATCGCCGCCGTGGTCTGCCCGTTGATCTCGGCGGCCACTGCGTGGCCCTTCTCGATCCGCAGGACGCCCAGCGCCTCGGTCCCGTAGGGCGTGACGCCCAGGTCCTGTCCGCGATGCATCAGCCGCTCCATCAGCGCGTTGCCGTAGCGCGCCGGCACCGCGATCTCGTAGGCCAGCTCGCCCGAGAACGAGATCCGGAACAGCCGCGCGCGCAGCCCGCCGCAGACCGTGACCGCGGCGCAGGCCATGAACGGAAAGGCCTCGTTCGACAGGTCGGCGTCATCGACGATCCGCGACAGTAACGTACGCGACTGCGGCCCCGCCACGGCGATCTGCGCCCAGGCGTCGGTGGCCGAGATCAGCTGCACGTCCAGATCGGGCCACAGGCACTGCCGCGCGAATTCCATGTTGCGGAAGACGAGGCCGGCATTGGCCGTGGTCGTGGTGATCACGTAGTGGTCCTCGCCCAGCCGCGCGCAGGTGCCGTCGTCATAGGCGACCCCGTCCTCGCGCAGCATCAGGCCATAGCGGACCCGGCCGACCTTCAGCGTGGCCATCGTGTTGGAATAGACCCGGTTCAGGAATTCGCCGGCTTCGGCACCCTGCACGTCGATCTTGCCCAGCGTGGTCACGTCGCACAGGCCGATGCTCTTGCGCACCGCCATCGCCTCGCGGTTCACCGACTGGCGCCAGTGCGTCTCGCCGTCCTTGGGGAAATACTGCGCCCGCATCCACTGGCCGACCTCGACGAATTCCGCCCCCTGCGCCTTCGCCCATTCATGCGTCGGTGTCAGCCGCGTGGGCCGGAAATGCGCGCCCGTATCGCCGCCACCCAGCACCGACAAAGCCACCGGCGTGTAGGGCGGCCGGAAGATCGTGGTGCCGGTCTGCGGAATGCCCTTGCCGGTCAGCTCCGCCATCACGGCCAGCGCGGTCACGTTCGCCGTCTTGCCCTGGTCCGTGGCCATCCCCAGCGTCGTCCAGCGCTTCAGCTGCTCGACGGGGCGCATGTTCTCCTTGTGCGCCAGCCGGATATCCTTGACCGTCACGTCGTTCTGGAAGTCGACCCAGGCGCGTCCCCTGTCCGGCACGTGCCAGTAGGCGGCCGGCCGGTCCGGCCTGTCCTCGGCCTCCGGCAGATCAATCGCCGCGGCCCGCACCCCGAGCTCTTCAAGCGCGTCCCGCGCCTTCATCGCCCCGTCGCGCAGCGCCGCATGGGTCGTCCCGTTCCCGGCCGCCGCCCCGGCCACGACCATCCCCGGCGGCAACTCCGCACCCGGCAGGAAGGCCAGATGCTCCTCCGACCACTGCGGCCGGCCCCGGTGGTGCGAGGCCAGTGCCACGTTCGGGTTCCAGCCCCCCGAGACGCCGAGGCTCGCGCACTCGACCCATTCGGGCCGGCCGTTCCGCACGACCTCGATGGCCGACAGCCCGCGCCGCCCGCGCGCGCCCGTCACCACCGCCCCGGTCCAGGTCGGGTAGCCGCCCAGGTTCGGCGCATCCTCGCGCGGGTCGATCACCGCCATCACCGGCACGCCCCGCGCCACGAGGTCCGCCGCCGTCCGGTGCCCGTCGTCGTTATTGGTGAACACGGCCACCCGGCCCTTCGGCGCCACCGCCCAACGGTTGGCATAGGCCCGCATCGCGCCGGCCAGCATGATCCCCGGCCGGTCGTTGTCGCGGAACGGAATGTGCCGCTCGGTCGCCCCGGCGGCCAGGACGGTGCGCTTCGCCGTGATCCGCCACAGCGTCTGCCGCACCGCCCCGCCCGGCCGGGCCAGGTGGTCCGACACCCGCTCCACCACGCCGTAGACGCCGTGGTCGTAGGCCCCGAACACCGTCGCGCGCGTCAGCATCCGAACGTTCGGAAGGCCGGCAAGCTCTGCCTCGACGCTTCTCACCCAGTCCGCCGCCGGCGCATCGTCCAGCGCGTGACGCTCGGCCAGAAGCCGCCCGCCCAGCCGGAAGTCCTCGTCCGCCAGCACCACCTGCGCCCCCGCCCGCCCCGCCGTCAGCGCCGCCGCCAGCCCGGCCGCGCCGCCGCCCACGACCAGCAGGTCGGGATGCAGGAACCCCTTGTCGTAGGCGTCCGGGTCCGGTTCCATCGACAGCCGACCCAGCCCCGCCGCGCGCCGGATCGCCGGCTCGTAGAGCTTTTCCCACCAGCCGCGCGGCCACATGAAGGTCTTGTAGTAGAATCCCGCCGTCAGCAGCGGCGCCGACAGGTCGTTCGCCGCCAGCAGGTCGAAACCCACCGTGGGCCAGCGGTTCTGGCTCGCCGCCTCCAGCCCGTCGAACAGCTCGGCCGTCGTCGCGCGCGTGTTCGGCTCCGCTCGCGCGCCGCTACGCAGCGTGACCAGCGCGTTCGGCTCCTCCGACCCTGCGCTCAGCACCCCGCGCGGCCGGTGATACTTGAAGCTGCGCCCCACCAGCCGCACGCCGTTCGCCAGGAGCGCCGAGGCGAGCGTGTCGCCCGGATGCCCCTGGTAGCGCCGCCCATCGAAGCGGAAGGTCAGCGTGCGGGTGCGGTCGATCAGCCCGCCGTCGATCCGGCTCATGCCCCGGCCCCCTTCACGTCCGCCGCCAGCTCCGCGCCGAGGATCTCGTGAGTGACGGTGTCGCGGGTAACCACCAGCCAGGACCGGTCGCCGTGTTCGTGGAACCACAGCTCGCGATGCACGCCCGCCGGGTTGTCGCGCAGGTAGACGTAGTCGCAGAACCGCGCTTCGGCGTTCTCGGCCGCGGGGTCCGGGCGCTCCAGCAGCCGGGCGTCGCCGAGATAGGTGAATTCCTGCGCGTCGCGCGGGCCGAGAAGGGGATGCGGGATCAGCATGTGCGCGGCCCACACGATCTTCTAGAAGATCGTGCCCCTTCCGAATTTTCTAGAAAATTCTGCGCCTTGCAAAATCTTCTGGAAGATTTTGTCGCCTCGACCATGACCGTCCCTCAATGCAGGTTCGGCTGCGCGCCGGCGCCGCGTTCGTCGATCACGTGGCCGCGGGCGAACCGGTCCAGCCGGTAGGCCGCCGCCACCTCGTGCGGCCGCCCCGTGGCCAGCAGATGCGCAAAGCAATAACCCGAGGCCGGCGTCGCCTTGAACCCGCCATAGCACCAGCCGGCGTTCAGATAGAGCCCCTCGACCGGCGTCGCGTCGATGATCGGCGAGCCGTCCATCGACATGTCCATCACGCCGCCCCAGGAGCGCAAGAGCCGCGCGCGCCCGATCATCGGCATCAGCGCCATGCCGCCCTCGACCACGTCCTCGACCGTGGGAAGGTTCCCCCGCTGCGCGTAGGAATTATAGCCGTCGATATCGCCGCCGAAGACCAGCCCGCCCTTGTCGGACTGGCTGATGTAGAAATGCCCGGCGCCGTAAGTGATGACACCCGGAATGGCGGGCTTCAGCCCCTCCGTCACGAAGGCCTGCAGAACGTGGCTCTCGATCGGCAGCCGCATCCCGGCGAGCCCCATCACCCGGCCCGAATTCCCGGCCACGGCCACGCCCACCGTATTGGCCCGGATCGGCCCGCGCGTCGTCTGCACACCGGTGACCCGGCCGTTGTCGATATCGAAGCCCGTCACCTCGCAATTCTGGATGATGTCCACGCCCGCCACATCAGCGCCCCGCGCATAGCCCCAGGCCACCGCGTCATGCCGCGCCGTGCCGCCGCGCCCCTGCAGCAACCCGCCCTTGATCGGGAAGCGGGCGTTGTCGAAGTTCAGGAAGGGCGCCATCGCGCGCACCTCGTCGGCCTCCAGCAGCTTCGCATCCGCCCCGGCCAGACGCATCGCGTTGCCGCGCCGGCGGAAGCTGTCGCGCTGGCCGTCGGTGTGGCACAGGTTCAGCACGCCGCGCTGGCTGACCATGGCGTTGAAGTTCAACTCCTGCTCCAGCCCCTCCCACAGCGTCATCGACAATTCGTAGAATGGCTCGTTGCCGGGCAGCAGATAGTTCGAGCGGATGATCGTGGTGTTCCGCCCGATATTGCCGCCGCCGACCCAGCCCTTGTCCAGCACCGCGATCCGCGCCTGGCCGAACGTCTTTGCCAGGTAATAGGCCGTGGCCATGCCGTGGCCGCCGCCGACGATGACGACGTCATAGGCGGGTTGCGGCGCGGGATCGCGCCAGAGCGGTTTCCAGCCGCTGTGCCCGCGCAGCGCCTCGGCGACCAGCCTGAACCCAGAGAACCGCATGTCGGGCCAACCCCACCGTTCTTCGTCCCGTCCGACAGGGCAACCGCGGTCGCGATGGTCCGGCTCCGCCATGCCCCGCTCCGAAGCGGACACCGCGCCCCGCCGAATGTCCAGCGCATTTCCCGGCGCGCCCGTGTCCCGCGGCCGGCCGCGCGTCAGCGTTGCTGCGGGTAGGTGATGATCGACAGGTAGCGCGAGGGAAGCTCCACGAGCACCTCCGGCCCGTGCGGCGCGTCGGCGTCGAACAGCAGCGAGTCGCCGGGCGCGAGACGGTAGATCCGGTCGCCGTGGCGATAGTCGACCTGCCCCTCGATCATGTAGAGGAACTCGATCCCTTCGTGCTGGAAGGTCGGGAAGGTGTCGCTCTCGTCGGTGAGCGTGATCAGATAGGGTTCCACCACAACGCCGGAATCGTTCGACCCGATATGACCGAGAAGGCTGTACTGATGCCCGGCCCGGGTTCCCGCGCGGTCGATTTCCACGCCCTCGCCCGCCTTCACATGCATCGCCGAGCGCGGCTCGTCGAAGCCCGAGAAAAGCTGGACGAACGGGACGCGAAGCGCATCGGCCAGAACCTGGAGCGTGTTCAGCGAGGGCGAGATATGGCCGTTCTCGATCTTCGACAGCGTGCCGACCGACAGGCCCGACACGGCCGCGAGGTCCGATCCGGTCATCCGCTGCCGCTTGCGCAAGTCGCGCACCTGACGGCCGATGGCCACCTCCAGGTTCTTCTCCCGCTGGTCGCGGAGGGCGTGCGGGTCCTGGGTCAGTTTGGTCGCGGGCGGTTTCGCCTGCTTGTTCATCTGCGCGCTCGCTCCTGCCCGGCCGATCCGGCGGCGGGACGCACGTTACCTAACGTGATTGCGGCGGAGTCTCAACTGCCCGCGGCGGACGCGCGGTCAGCCGCCCGTCAGGTAGCGCTCGGCCAGCGCCACGGTTCCGTCGGTGAACCCCGCGCCCACTTCCGCGGCCGTCGGCGTCTCGGAATGGCTGGCGATCCACGCGGTCAGTTGCAGCCGGCGCAGCATCACGAAGGTCGGCAGCATGGCCTCGGCCTCCGGCGACAGCTCGGCCACCTCGCGATAGCCCTCCGCCCAGGCCGCCTGCAGGTCCGGCACCGACGGGTCGTCCTCCATGAAGCTGACGGCGGCTGCGAAGTCGAACAGGAACCAGCCGAACCCGCAATCGTCGAAGTCGATCACCGTCAGCTTGCCGTCCTCCACCAGCAGGTTCGCCAGCCGCAGGTCGGCATGGATCAGCCCGAAGCGCTCGGCGCCTTCGCCCCAGTCGGCCAGCCGCGCCTTCAGCGCCGCCGCCAGGCGGTCCAGCACGAGCCGCCCCTCGCGCGTCAGCCCCAGCGCGTCCTGCCACGCCCCCCAGTGCGGCCGGTCGCCGGCGATGGTCTCGAAATTCCAGGTCTTGCGCGTGAACCCGCCGGGCTGCTCCCAGCTACGCGCGTGCCGGTGCAGCCGCGCGCTGATCGCCCCCAGCGTCCGGAACCCCGGCACCAAGTCGTCGCCCGGTTTCGGCTCCACCCCCGGCACGAACGCGAAGGCCACGACATGCCGCCGCGCGGCGCCACACGCGACCTCCAGGATCCGCGGCCCGTCCTCGGCGCTCACGATGGCCGGCGTGTCCAGCACGCCCTCCTGCCGCAGCGCGTCGATCCATGCCAGCTCGGACGCGATCTCGTCCACGGTATGATAGCCCGGCCGGTGCATCCGCAGGATCAACGGGTCGCGCCCCGCCTCTTCGACCTTGAACGTCCCGTTCTCCGAGACGGTCAGGAGCGACAGCTCCGCCGCCTCGGACCGCCCATAGCGCGGCAACAGCCCGCGCAGGGCCTCTGCCAGATCCGCCAATTCCGTATCGCTGGAATCCTCGCCCATCTTCCGGTCCTCGTCCCCTCGATCGCGCCCCGACGATCGCGCCCCGCGTCAGCCCTTCACCACCTCGTCCAGTGCCTTCAACGACCGCAGGACGCCGCCCAGCTCCGCCAGCGGCACCATGTTCGGCCCGTCCGAGGGCGCGTTGTCCGGATCCTCGTGCGTCTCCATGAACACCGCGGCCGCGCCCACGGCCACCGCGGCCCGCGCCAGCACCGGAACGAACTCCCGCTGCCCGCCCGACGCGCCGCCCAGCCCGCCGGGCAGTTGCACCGAATGCGTCGCGTCGAACACCACTGGATAGCCGGTGCCGGCCATGATCGGCAACGACCGAAAATCCGACACCAGCATGTTGTAGCCGAAGCTCGCCCCGCGTTCGCATAGCAGGATCCGCTCGTTCCCGGTCGAGGCGATCTTGTCGGCCACGTTCGCCATGTCCCAGGGCGCCAGGAACTGCCCCTTCTTCACGTTGATCGCCCGCCCGGTCTCTCCGGCGGCTATGAGCAGGTCGGTCTGCCGGCACAGGAAGGCGGGGATCTGCAGGATGTCCACCGCCTCGGCCGCCCGCCGCACCTGCGGCACGTCATGCACGTCGGTGATGACCGGGCAGCCGAACTCGTCGCGGATGCGCGCCAGGATATCCAGCCCCGCCTCGATCCCCAGCCCGCGCTTGCCCGCCAGCGACGAACGGTTCGCCTTGTCGTAGCTGGCCTTGAACACGAAGGGGATCTCCAGCCCCGCCGCGATCTCGCCGATCTCTCCGGCCAGCCGCCGCGCGTGCTCCAGGCTTTCCAGCTGGCAGGGCCCGGCGATCAGCGCGAAGGGCCGGTCGTTGGCGATGCGGATATTGCCGATCTCGACGGTCTTCATGGAACAGGCCTCCTCCGGATCAGGCGACGCCGCTGCGCAGGCAGTCGTGAATGTGCAAAAGGCCCAGCACGCGCGCGTCCTCGTCCACCACGAACAGCGCGCTGATCTTCGCCTCGTTCATCAGCTTCAGCGCCTCCGAGCCCAGCGTGTCGGGTGGGATCGTCTTGGGGTTGCGGGTCGCGACCTCGCCGGCCATCCGTCCCATCAGCTGGTCGATGTTGCGTCGCAGGTCGCCGTCGGTGATGATCCCGCTCAACCGCCCGTCCGCCTCGACGATCCCGGCCACGCCGAAGCCCTTCGACGTCATGGTGATCAGCCCCTCGCGCATCGGCGTGCGGGGCGCCAGGAGCGGCAGCTCGTCGCCCCTGTGCATCATCGCCTCGACCTTGGTCAGCTGCGCCCCCAGCTTGCCGCCGGGATGGAACAGCTGGAAATCCTCGCGCCGGAACCCGCGCCGATGCATCAGCGCCACCACGAGCGCATCGCCCAGCGCCAGCGACGCCGTGGTCGAGGTCGTCGGCGCCACCCCGATCAAACAGGCCTCGGGCGCGTCGGGCAGGAACAGCGTCACGTCCGACTGCGCGTCGAGCGTGCTGCCCCGCCGCCCGGTGATGGTGATCAGCGGAATCGCGAAGCGCCGGCTGTAGGTGACGAGATCCGCCAGCTCCCGCGTCTCGCCGGAATTCGACACGATCAGGCAGACATCCTCGCGGGTGATCATGCCCAGATCGCCGTGGCTCGCCTCGGTCGGATGCACGAACTGCGCCGGCGTGCCGGTGGAGGCGAGCGTGGCGGCGATCTTGCGCGCGATATGGCCCGACTTGCCGATGCCGCTGACGATCACCCGGCCGCGGGCCGAGGCCAGGATCTCGACGGCGCGCAGGTGCTCGGGGCCCAGCGTCTCGGCCATGGCGCTCAGCGCGCCCGCCTCGGTCCGCAGGACCCGCGCCATCTGTTCCCGCACGTCGTCCCCGCCGCCGGGGTTTTCGTTCATCACCGCAGGCCCGCTGGTTGCCATCGTTGCGGCGGTGTGTCCCCGGCGCGCCGGGCGAAGTCAAACGAAAACCGGCGCGGTCAGTCCGCCTGGTCCATCAGCGACCGGCACCACCGCCCGGCCAGCCAGGCCGCCGGCACGCCCAGCGGCACCGACACCACCAGCGCCGTCACCGGCGCCAGCGCCGGCAGGCCGACCCATTGCCCGGTCAGCCCCAGCATGAACAGGTTGATCGCCACTGCCGGCATCGCGAAGGGATACATCAGGACCGCGAGCTTCCGGACCGGCCAGCGCCCCGTTCCGGTCATGCCGCCGCTCCCAGCCCCTCGGCGGCCCGCAGCGCCGCCGCGATCAGCTCTGGCACCGCCGGATGCGCCCCCAGCGGCGGCAACAGCGCGTCCGCCCGCCCCGCCGCGGCCAGCGCCGTGCGCACGTCGTCGCGCACGTGGTTCCCGTTGGCCGCGAAGAACGGCAGGCACAGCATCCGCGCGCCCATCCCGCGCGCCACCTCGTCCACGCCCGGCGCCTGCTCCACGAAGCCCGCCGCGACCGGCCCCGGCCAGCGCGCCGCGAGCGCCGCGGCAAAGCCCTGCGCCGCCCGTCCCGCCGCGGTCCCGGTGGCCGAGCCATGCGCCGCCAGCAGCACCTCCGTCTCGCCCTCGGACCAGCCGCGCCGCGCCGCCGACACCCGCAGGCCGCGCAGCGCCACCGCCTCCAGCCCCGGGTCCAGCCCCAGCGGCCGCAGCACCGTCGCGGGCGCCCCCGCCAGCCGCTTGCGGAGCGCGTCGGTCACGAACCAGCCCGCCGCCATGAACAGCGGATAGACCAGAACCGGCCCGCCCGCTGTCGCCAGCGCGCTCTCCAGAGCCGCGGGTGCCGCCATCGTCGCCGCGCGCACCGGCCCCTCCGGCCGCAGCGCCTGCACCTGGGCGGCCAGTTTCGCCAGCGCGGCCTCCGCCGGCGCCGGGTCCGATGGCTGCCCGTGCGCGACGATCAGCGCCTCAGTGGCTGGTGCCTTCGGAAAAGGTGATCTTGTTCCAGACATTGTATTTCCCCGAGGGTTTGTTCATCGGCAGCCGCGTGACCTCTTCCAGCGTCGCCGCGTCGTAGACGATCACCGCGCCGTCCTCTTCCCAGACCGACACCAGCGCATGCCGCCCGTCCCGGGTGAACTCCACATGCGCCACCGTCGCGCCGGGCACCGGGCGCAGGGTCTTCACGATTTCCAGCGTCCGCTTGTCGATCACGTGCATCGCGTCGCGGTTCGGCCCGAAGAACACGTCGGCCCAGAAATACGGCGTGTTCTCGTGGCTGCGCAGGAAGAAGCCGGGGCCGTCCGTCTCGATCGTCTTCACCAGTTCCCAGCTTTCGGTGTCGATCACCGACAGCTTGCCCTCCTTCAGGTGCGGCGTCGCCATCACCCGCCGGCCGTCCAGCTCCCAGCTGATGCCCGAGCCCAGATGCGGCATCCCCTCCAGCGGCAATTCCGCGATGGCCCGGCCGACCACGAGGTTCACCACCACCGCGCGGCTGCCGTCGCGCGCCGCCCCGATCAGGTTGCGGTAGTCGTCGGAGAAGAAGAAATCGTCCAGCGGCTCGTCGATCTCGATCCGCCGCCGCGCGAACAGCCCCTCGGACGAGGCCAGCGCCTCCACCATCCCCGTCTCGTAGGAATGCACGAAACCCTCGTAGACCGGCGCCGCCTCCGGGTCGGTCGACACCTCCCAGATCTCGGCCGCGTCCTTCAGCGCCAGGATGAAGCTGTCGCGCTGCGGCGCCTGGTAGACGGCCGACACCCGGCTCTCGGTGCCGTCCTTCGCCACCACCGGCATGATCTTCGCCACCGACAGGTCGTCGGTCGCCAGGATCGTCAGCGTCATCGGCAGGTAGTTGGCGACGGCCAGCCACTCGCCGTCCGCGCTGATCGCGATGTTGCGACTGTTCAGCCCGGCGCGCACGCGCCCGACCTCCTGCAGCGCCCACAGGTCGTATTTCTGCACCCAGCCGTCGCGCGACATGATGAAGACGAAACGCCCGTCCGGCGTGAACTTGGGCCCGCCATGCACCGCGAAGGGCGTGGCGAAGCGATCCATCACCTCGAACGTGTCGCCGTCCAGCACCGAGACGTGATGATCCCCCGTCTCCACCGCCAGCGTGACGTTCATCGGGTCCGCATCCCATTGCGGCGCGTCTGCCGCCACGTAGTCCGGATTCGTCTCCCGGCTCGCCGCGATCTCCTCGGCGCCCCAGTCCGGCACCTTCGCCAGCGGCCGCCGCAGATACTCGGCCAGCGCCGCGACCCCCTCGGGCCCAAGCTCTTCGGCGAACCCCGCCATCTGCGTCGCCGGCCGCCCCTCGGCGATCACTGCGTCCAGGTCCGGCCCCCGCATCCGCCCCAGCGTTTCCGGGATCAGCGCGGGCCCCAGCCCGCCCAGCCGGCTCTCGCCATGGCAGGCCGCGCAATAGTCGGCATAATCCGACGCCGGATCGGCCATGGCCGGCCCCGCCAGCACGACCAGTAGAAGCCCAAGCGAAACGCCCAGCCCCTTCTTCTCGTTGAAAAAAC
>NZ_JARGYC010000063.1 GCF_029168335.1 Psychromarinibacter sediminicola | reverse complement strand
CTCGGTCTCTTCGGCCGCCGCCATCTCCTCGGTCTCGCCGGTCGTCTCGGTTTCCTCGGCAGCCGCCATTTCTTCGGACTCGCCGGTCTCCTCGGCCGCGGCCATCTCCTCGGATTCACCGGTCTCTTCGGTAGCGGCCATCTCCTCGGCCGCGCCCTCACCGCCGGACTCATCCGCCGTCTCGCCCGCACCGTTCTCCTCGGCCGCCTCGACCGTCAGCTCCCCGGGCTCGGCGACCTCGCCTTGCATCTCGGCCGAGACATCGGCGGGCGTCTCCACATCCTGCTGCGTCTGATAATAGGCGTAACCGCCAACCCCGGCGGCCACCACGACGGCGGCGATGATCCAGGTCTTGTCCATCTTCTAGAAATCCCAGGTCAGAGTTTCTGAATGCGTTTCATCCGTTGGCGTATTGATGTGACCCGGCGACCCCCGAGTTCAAGCCCGAAAGCCTGCCGACCCCTGCCTTTCGGCGCGAAATAGCCGTTGAAACACCGCCGCACGACCCGTATCTTCTGCACCTGACTTTTCGACACCTCCGACAACCGCAGAAGGACTCACGACCATCGCCAGAAGACCGCACAATGCCCCGCCAACCCGTGACACCGGCCCCCGCGTCAATGACCGCATCAG
The DNA here is from genome assembly GCF_029168335.1 of Psychromarinibacter sediminicola. Taxonomy (GTDB): domain Bacteria; phylum Pseudomonadota; class Alphaproteobacteria; order Rhodobacterales; family Rhodobacteraceae; genus Psychromarinibacter; species Psychromarinibacter sediminicola. The sequence continues at coordinate 24,625 of NZ_JARGYC010000063.1, read as the reverse complement.
GGCCAACGAGATCCGACTGATCGGGCCCGAGGGCGAGAATGTGGGCGTGGTGACGCCGCAGAAAGGCATGGCGCTCGCCGAGGCGGCGGGGCTCGACCTGGTGGAGATCTCCCCGAACGCCTCTCCGCCGGTCTGCAAGATCATGGACTTCGGCAAGTACAAGTACGAACAGCAGAAACGCGAGTCCGAGGCGCGGAAGAAGCAAAAGACCATCGAGGTCAAGGAAGTGAAGTTCCGCCCCAACACGGACGTGCACGACTACGACGTGAAGATGCGCAACGTGCTGCGGTTCCTGGAGGCCGGCGACAAGGTGAAGGTCACCCTGCGCTTCCGCGGCCGCGAGATGGCCCACCAGAACCTCGGCCGCGAGTTGCTGGAGCGGGTGGCCGACGACGTGAAAGAGGTCGGCAAGGTCGAGAACATGCCGAAGATGGAAGGCCGCCAGATGGTGATGATGATCGGGCCGACCAAATAGGAGGGGCCGGCCCTCCTCGGATCGGCCCCACAGCCGGGACTGATCACGGCCAGTCGTAGAGCGACCTGTCATCCTCGGACCTGGCCGCCCGGTTCGTCCGCATATGGGCGCGATACGCGCCGGGCGGTTGCCCGACCCTACGGCGGAAGAACTTGTTGAACTGGGCGGCCGAGGCGAAGCCGAGCAGTCCGGCGACCTGCTCGATCGAGTTCGACGAGTTCTCCAGTTGCAGCCGTGCTTCCAGGACGACGCGGCGGTCGATCAGATCCTTCGCGCCGATGCCGCGCACCCGGCGGCAGACATCGCCGAGCCGGTCGCGGGACGTTCCAAGCGCGTCGGCATATTTCTCGACGGTCCACCGGTCGCGGAAATTGCGTTCGATCATCGCGCTGTAGCGCGCGAATATCCGGTGCGAGGGGCTGGAGGGTTGTTCGATCGACGGCAGGGAGCCGCGGACGCGGTAGGCCTCGATGAGGATCACGCGCAGATGCGCCTCGACGACCGCATGCGCGGCGGGTTCCTGCGCGAGGATCTCCCGCCGGACGCCGGAGAACGCCGCGCGCATGGATGACAGGGTCTCGCCGGTGCGGTCCAGCGGGCATGTCACCGGGTGATCGACCATCTCCCGCAGGTCGCGCGATTCCGGCATGTGCCCGACCGCGGCGGCCAGCGCCGTCGGGCCCAGCAGCACATACGCGCCCACCGTCCCGGCCTCGAACCGGGCGCGCGCGCCGCGCCACCAGGGGCGCCAGGCGAGCGCCGGGCCGGTGACCGGCCGCGTTTCGTCCCCGAAGGTGGCGTGACCGTATTCGATCAGCGCGGTGAGCCACGCCGGCCCCGCGGGCGTTTCCGCGAGGCCGACAAGCCGCGGCCGGAGCGCGCCGTCCAGCGTGGAGCTGCGCACCATACCTGCCGCCATGAGGTTCGCATCCGGCACGCAGATTCCCGCATAATGACAATTCTTTCCGACAGACTGACATGTTTTTGCATGCAGGAACAGCGATCTTTGAGGCCTGACCGGCCCCGGATGGCGCCGGCGCGCAGATTGCCTGGGAGGAGCAACTGTACGAGGCGAGGCTGATCATCGGCGGCGAGGCCGTGCCGGCGGAGGCGCAGGCCTGGTACGACCGCCGTCGCGCCGTGTCCGAGGCGGTGGTCACCCGGGCCGCCTCCGCGCGGGCGGCGGATGCGCGCAATGCCGCCGCCGCCGCGGCCACCGCCTTCGTCACCTGGTCCGAAACGCCGCCGGCGTCCCGGGTCGCGCTGCTCGACCGGGCGGCCGGGATCATGACCGAGCGCGCGGGCGAGATCGTGGCGATCGCCGCGGACGAGCTCGGCGCCGCCGCCGACTGGGTGCAGTTCAACGTCAGGATCGCCGCGCGGATGCTGCGGCAGACCGCCGACCTGGCGGCCGCGCTGCAAGCCGAGGAACAGGTGACCGACGCCGGCATCCTGCGCCGCCGTCCGGCCGGCGTGATCCTGGGCATCGCGCCCTGGAACGCCGCGGTGACCCTGGGCACGCGGGCGGTGGCAGCGCCCTTGGCCTGCGGCAATACCGTGGTCCTGAAGGGGTCGGAGCTTTGCCCCAAGACCCACGAATGGATCGCCGATGTCATCAACAGCGCCGGGCTTCCGGATGGCGTTCTGAACTACATCACCAACGCCCCAGATCATGCCGAAGAGGTGGTGGAGGCGCTCGTCGCGCACCCGGCCGTGCGTCGCGTGAACTTCACCGGCTCGACCCGCGTGGGTCGCGAGATCGCGGTGCGCGCGGCGCGGCACCTGAAGCCCTGCCTGCTGGAGCTGTCGGGCAAGGGGACGATGATCGTCCTCGCCGATGCCGATATCGACCTTGCGGCGACGGCGGCCGCGCATGGCAGTTTCTTCAACCAGGGCCAGATCTGCATGTCGACCGAGCGCGTGATCGTCGACGAGTCCGTCGCCGACCGGTTCGTCGCCCGCCTGCGCGCCGAGACGAACGACCTGCGCGGCGGGGCCGCCGGTCCGGCGCCGCTTGGCGCCCTGGTCAGCCCGTCCGCCGCGGTGCGGCTGCGCGCGATGATCGACGATGCCCTGGCCAAGGGCGCCGAGATCGTGGTCGGCGGCGACTTCTCGGGCGGCGGGCTGCAGCCGACCGTCCTGGACCGGATCGCGCCGGGGATGCGGCTCTACGACGAGGAAGCCTTCGGGCCGGTCTGCGGCATCATCCGCGTCGGCGACCGGGAGGAGGCGCTGGCGATCGCGAACGACACCGACTTCGGGCTGGTGGCCTCGGTCTTCAGCCGCGACGAGACAGGGGCGCTCGACCTGTTGCGGCAGATCGAGACCGGGATCGGCCACGTCAACGGCTCGACCGTGTTCGACGACCCGGGCATGCCGTTCGGCGGCGTCAAGGCGTCCGGCTACGGCCGCTTCGGCGGCGTGGAGGCGCTGCGGGAATTCACCGACTGCCAGTGGATCGCGATCCACGACAGCGCCGGGGCCGCTGCGCCCCGGCCGACACCAAGCACTGAAAGGGAGGAAATCCAATGAAACGCAGAACGTTACTGAACACGACGGTCGCGCTGACCCTGTCCGCGGCGCTCGCCGGCCCGGCGCTGGCGCAGGAGACGCTGAAGATCGGCGCGGTCGGGCCCAAGACCGGCCCGCTCGCGGGCGGCGCCGCGGTCACCCACTGGCCCAATATCGAGCTCTGGTCGACCGAGGTGAACGAGCGCGGCGGCATCGACGTCGACGGCACCAAATACATGGTCGAGATCATCGAGTACGACGACCAGACCAACCCGTCCGAGACGATCTCCGCCGTCACCCGCCTGGCGACGCAGGACGAGGCGGATTTCATCCTCGCGCCCTACTCCACCGGCCTCAACCTGGCCGCCGCGCCGATCTTCGATCGGTTCGGATACCCGCAGGTGACCTCGACCGCCTCGACCGACCGGGTGGGCGAGCTGTCGGACCAGTTCCCGAACCTGTTCTTCCTGCTCGGCCAGAACAGCGAGATCGTCGGCGACGCCGTCGAGATCCTGACGGAGCTGCGCGAGGCGGGCGACATCGGCAACCGGGTCGCCATGGTCAACGTGGCCGACGCCTTCGGCATCGAGCTGGCCGCCAGCGCCAAGCCGATCTTCGAGGAGGCCGGCTTCGAGCTGGTCTACGAGACGTCCTATCCGCTGGGCACGCCCGACCTGTCGCCGGTGATGAAATCGGCCAAGGATTCCGAGCCGGACGCCTTCGTCGCCTGGTCCTATCCGCCCGACACCTTCGGGCTGACCGAACAGGCGGTGATCGAGGAGCTCGACGTCGGCGTGTTCTACACCGCCGTCGCCACCGCCTTCCCCGCCTACAAGCAGCGCTTCGGCGCGGCGGCCGAGGGCGTCATGGGCATCGGCGGCGTGAACGCCGAAAGCGAGTCCTTCCAGGACTATGCCGCCCGCCACATGGAGGTCACCGGCCAGGCGCCCGACTATTGGGCCTCGGGCATGATGTACGCCTCGCTGCAGATCCTCGAACAGGCGATCACCGGCGCCGGCACCATCGACCGCGACACGGTCACCCAGTACATCAAGGATAATTCCTTCGACACGGTCATGGGCACCATCGAGTTCGACGAGAACAACAACAACCCCGCCTACTGGACCGTCGGCCAGTGGCAGGGGGATGCGTTCCGCGGCGTCGCCTCGACCGGCCGCGAGGGCGCGGTGGACCCGATCCTCAAGGACGGCTGGGAGTAATCCGGCCGCAACGGCGCTCCGGCCCCGCGCCGGGGCGCCCGACACCGAGGGAACGCGATGGACATCCTGATCACCGGCCTGTTTCTCGGCGGCACCTACGCGCTGATCGCCATGGGGCTGAACCTGCAATACGGCATCGCCCGGATCATGAACCTCGCCAACGGCGAGATGATCGTGGTCGGCGGGTTCTCGGCCTTCTGGCTCTACAGCTCGGCCCAGGTCAGCCCTTTGCTGACGGTGTTCCTCGTGGCGCCGGTGGCCTTCCTGCTGAACTGGCTGATCTACTGGATCATGCTGCGCCCGCTGGTCAAACGCGCCAAGTCGCGCGGCCAGTTGGAGGTCGACGCGATCCTCGCCACCTTCGGCCTCGCCTTCGTGTCGGTGGGCATCATGCTCGCCGTCTTCGGCGGCGACTATTTCAGCTATTCCTACCTCGCCCGGCCGATCCGGCTTCTGGGCGACACCTACGCGCTGAACCGCGCCACCGCGTTCCTCGCGGCGGTGCTGATCTGCGCGGCGATCTACCTGTGGCTGAACTACTCGCGGCCCGGCATGTCGATCCGCGCCATCGCCGTGTCGCCCGAAAGCGCGCGGCTCGTCGGCATCGACGTGCCGAAGCTCGCGGCCCTGACCTTCGCGCTGGGGGGCGCGGTCACCGCGACCGGCGGCGCACTGATCTCGATGTTCTTCACGCTGGACGCCTCCACCGGCGTGATCTTCACGCTGAAGGCGCTGGTCATCGTCATCATGGGCGGCGTCGGCGACGTGCGCGGCACCATCGTCGCGGCGCTGCTGCTGGGCGTGCTGGAGACCTTCGTGGCCGCGGTCATCGACCCGGGCCTCACGCTCGCCGCCGCTTACCTCTTGTTCATCGTGATCCTGCTGTTCCGCCCGCAGGGCCTGTTCGGGAGGCGCGGCACATGATCCGCGCCGACGGACGCACGCTCGCCCTGGTCGCTTTGGTGCTGGCGGTGGCGGCCTGCCTGCCGCTCACCGGCAGCGCCTACTGGCTGAGCCTGGGCATCAGCATCGCGATGTACACCGTGCTCACCACCAGCTGGGCGCTGTTCTCGGGGCCCACGCATTACATCTCGCTCGCCACGGCGGCGTTCTTCGGCGTGGGCAGCTACACCACCGGCATCGGGATCGAGTACCTGCCCTACTGGGCCCTGCCCCCGATCGCCGGTGTCCTCGGCGCGGTGATGGCCGCGCTCGTGGGGCTCGCGACGCTGCGGCTTTCGGGGGTCTATTTCGTGATCTTCACCCTGGGCCTGGCCGAGCTGGTGCGGCAGGTCATCATCTGGTTCCAGAACATCTCGGGCCAGAAGGGCATCTACGTGCTCACCAAGATCACCGAGGCCCAGATCTTCTGGCAGCTTTTGGGCCTCGCCGCGCTGGTTTACGCGGCCGGCTGGGCGATCGGGCGGTCGCGGCTGGGCTTCGCGCTGCGCATCATCGGCGACGACGAAGAGGTGGCGCGCCACTCCGGCATCAACACCGCGCGCGCCAAGGTCGCGCTGTTCATGGTCTCCGGCGCGGCCGCGGCGGTGGTCGGCGCCGTGCTCGCCCCGCGCTTCGTCTATATCGAACCCTCCACCGCCTTCACCCCGATGCTGTCCTTCCAGGTGGTCATCATGGCGCTGCTCGGCGGCACCGGGCGGCTCTGGGGGCCGCTCGTCGGCGTCATCCCCTTCACCTTCCTGTGGGAGGCGATCTCGGCCAGCTTTCCCAACCAGACGACGCTGCTTCTGGGCGTCAGCTTCCTGGTGATCGTCTATCTGCTGCCGCGCGGCTTCGTCGGACTGATCGAGGGCACGCGGCGGCGGATGCGCGCGCGGGAGGCCTTCGCATGAGGACCGATGCCCCCGTCCTGTCGCTCCGCGGCGCCACCAAGCGGTTCGGCGGGCTGGTGGCCGTCAACGATCTGGATTTCGACGTGGCCGAGCACGAGGTGATGGGGCTGATCGGGCCCAACGGGTCGGGCAAGTCGACCACGCTGAACCTGATCTCGGGCGCGCTGCCGCCGACCTCGGGCGGCATCGCGCTGCGCGGCACGCCCATCGAGAACCTGCCCGCCCAGGAGATCGCCCGAAAGGGCGTCGCCCGCACGTTCCAGCTCGTCCGCCTCCTGCCTTCGATGAGCGTCCTCGACAACGTCCGCGCCGGCGCCGTCTTCGGCCACCGCCGCCGCTGGGGCGCCGAGGCCGAAACGCACGCGCTGCGGATGCTCAAGCTCGTGGGGCTCGACCGCCGCGCCCACGCCCATACCGGCGAGCTGACCTATATCGACACCAAGCGGGTCGAACTGGCGCGCGTGCTGGCCTCGGACCCCGAAGTGCTGCTGCTGGACGAATGGCTCGCCGGGCTGAACCCGACCGAGCTGGAGGAAGGCATCGCCCTGATCCGGCGGCTGCGCGACGACGGGCGCACCATCGTCCTGGTCGAGCACGTGATGGACGCGATCCGCTCGCTCTGCGATGCTTGCGTGGTGATGTCCTCGGGGGCGAAGATCGCCGAAGGCACCCCGGACGAGGTGCTGTCCGACCCGGAGGTCATCCGCGCCTATCTCGGGGACGACGACGATGCTTGAGATCCGCGATCTCTCGGTCAGCTACGGCCAGCACCGGGCGCTGGAAAGCGCCGCCCTGCACGTCTCGCCGGGCGAGATCGTGGTGATCCTCGGCGCCAACGGCGCGGGCAAGTCGACCCTGCTCAAGGCGCTCTGCGGCATCAGCGAGGGGCGCGTCACCGGCTCGGCGCTGCTCGACGGCGAGGAGATCCTCGGCGCCAGGCCCGACCGCATCGTCGAGGCGGGGCTGTCGCTGGTGCCCGAGGGACGCGGCATCTTCGGCGACCTCACGGTGCAGGAGAACCTGACCCTCGGCGCCTACCCCACCCGCGCCCGCGACGACGAGACCGGCAACCTCGACCGCGTGCTGTCGCTGTTTCCCAAGCTCGCCGAGCGCCGCCGCCAGACCGTGCGCACGATGTCGGGCGGCGAGCAGCAGATGGTCGCCATCGGCCGCGCCATGATGTCGAACCCGCAGGTGCTGGCGCTGGACGAGCCGTCGCTGGGCCTGTCGCCGCTTCTGTGCAAGGATCTGTTCCAGAGCCTGTTGGCGGTGAAGGCCGCCGGGGTCGGCGTGCTGCTGGTGGAACAGAACGCGAAACAGAGCCTGCGGATCGCCGACCGCGGCTACCTTCTGGAGAACGGAGAAATCGTGAACGAAGACAAGGCCGACGCCCTCGCCCGCGACCCCGCCGTGCAAAGGGCCTATCTCGGCGCCGGCGGCGGCCAGGCCGCGCCGCACCAGCCGGAGGCGGCGCCGCGCCCCGCGGCAACGCCCCGCCGCCCGAGCGGACCGTCGGCGAGCGAGATCGCGGCCGCCGCGCTCGACCGGGTGGGCACAGCCTCCCGCCCGCCGGCCGCCCGACCGCCGGCGCGCCCGGCAGCGGAGGCCGCCGGCCCGCCTGACACGCCCGACACGAAACCCGCGCCCGAAGGCCCGGCATCGCGCCTGCCCGACGTGAACGACCTCGTGGCCCGGGCCAGCGCGCAGTCGTCCCGCCGACCCGGCGCCCCGGCCCGGCCCGCGCCGCCCGCCGCGCGCCGGGACGAGCCGCCGCGTCGGGTCGCGCCGACCGGCACCGAACCCGACACCGGCGACCGGCTGCAGGCGGTCCTCGACGAGATCGAGGCCGCCGCACGCCGCGCCGAAACCTACCGTTCCAGAGATCGAAGGAGATAAGCAATGCTCGACAGCAGCTCCGCCTCGCCCACCATCCGGGGCATGTATATCGGGGGATCGTGGGTGCCGGCCGCCCGCACCTTCGACGACCTGGACCCGTCCGACAACGCGCTCTATGCCCGCATTCCCGACGGCACGCCGACCGACATGGAGCGCGCGATCGAGGCGGCGCATGCCGCCTTCCCCGATTGGGCGGCCCGCAGCTTCCAGGAGCGGGCCAAGGCGCTCCTGAAGGTCGCCGAGATCTGGGAGGCCCGGAAGGACGAGTTCATCAACGCCGTCATGCACGAAGGCGGCGGCTGGTACGGCAAGGGCGTGTTCGAGGCCGGCTTCGTCGCCGAGATCTTCCGCACCTGCGCCTCGCTCTGCTACCAGTCCACCGGAGAGGTTCTGCCCTCGGCCGACGGCAAGGTGTCGATGGCGACGCGCTGGCCGCTGGGCGTCGTCGGGGTCGTGTCGCCCTGGAACATGCCCGGCATCCTGACCTCGCGCGGCTACGCCGCCGCGCTGGCGGCCGGCAACACCGTGGTGCTGAAGCCGTCCGAGGACACGCCCTATGCCGGCGGCCTCTACCACGCCGAGATCCTCGAAGAGGCCGGCATCCCGCCCGGCGTCTTCAACGTCGTCACCTGCTCGCGCGACAGCGTGGCCGAGGTGGGCGACACGCTGATCGAGCATCCGCTGGTCAAGGGCGTGTCCTTCACCGGCTCCACCGCCGTGGGCCGCCACATCGCCGCCAAGTGCGGCGCGCATCTGAAGAAGTGCTGCGTCGAACTGGGCGGCAAGGACTCGATGATCGTGCTGGAGGACGCCGACCTCGACCGCGCGGCGGAAGCGGCCAACTTCGGCAGCTTCATGCACCAGGGCCAGGTCTGCATGTCGACCGAGAAGCTGCTGGTCCACGAAAGCGTCTACGAGCCGTTCATGCAGCGCTTTCTCGACCGCGCCCGGAAACTGAAGACCGGCCACGTCAACGACCGCGACAACGTCATCGGGCCGCTGGTGAACACGCGGCAGGCGCACCGGGTCAAGGCGCTGATCGACGACGCGGCGGCAAAGGGGGCGCAGGTCGACCTGGGCGGGTCAGCCTGGGAGAACTTCGTGGAGCCCACGGTGCTGACCAATGTCGACGACACGATGGACATCTGGCACGACGAGACCTTCGGCCCGGTCGTCATCGTCTGCCCGTTCCGCACCGAGGACGAGGCCGTCGCTCTGAACAACGACACCGAGTACGGGCTGACCGCCGCCGTCTGGACCGCCGACGAAGGCCGCGCGCTGCGCCTCGCCGGGCGGCTGGAGACGGGGATGGTCCATGTCAACGACCAGAACATCAACGACGAGCCGCAGGTGCCGTTCGGCGGCGTCAAGGCGTCGGGCGTCGGCCGCTATGGCGGGCGCTGGTCGCTGGATGCCTTCACCGAACTGCGCTGGATCACGCTGGAACGCGGCGGCCGGCACTACCCGCCGGTCTTCTGAGCGGCCCGAAGGGAGGATACGACAATGACACCCCTTGCCTGGATCATCCTGCTCGTCGCGATCGCGGCGGGCCTGGTCGCCCTGGCCGCCTGGTTCTACGAACGCGCGACCAACGAGGTCAGCCTGGTGCGCACCGGTATCGGCGGCCGCAAGGTCGTGATCGACGGCGGTACGCTGGCGCTCCCGTTCTTCCACGAGATCAACCGGGTGAACATGCAGACGATCCGCATGACCGTCTCGCGAAGCGGGGAGTCGGCGCTGATCACCAAGGACCGGATGCGCGTCGATGTCGGCGCGGAATTCTACGCCTCGGTCCTGCCGGAAGACGCGGCGATCTTCCGGGCCTCGCAGACGCTGGGCCGGCGCACGTTCCAGGCCGACCAGCTGACCGCGCTGATCGACGGGATGATGATCGACGCGCTGCGCTCGGTCGCGGCGCAGATGACGATGGACGAGCTGCACGAGAACCGCTCGGACTTCGTCCGCGAGGTGCGCGAGGCGCTGACCGACACGCTGGGGCGCTACGGCCTGCAGCTCGACAGCGTGTCGCTGACCGCGCTCGACCAGACGCCGTTCTCCTCGCTCGACGAGAACAACGCCTTCAACGCGGTCGGGATGCGCAAGATCTCGGAGGTGATCGCGAAATCCAAGAAGGACCGCGCCGAGATCGAGGGCGAGACCGCGGTCGCCGTCCGGCGGGCCGAGGTCGAGGCGAACCAGCGCAAGCTGGAGATCGAGCTGCAGGAGCGGCGCGCCGAAATCTCGCAGCGGCAGGAGATCGAGTCGCTGCTCGCGGCGCAGCTGACGGAAGTCGCGCAGCGCAAGGCGGACGCCGAGCGCGCCGCCGCGCAGGCCCGCATCGCGATGGAGCAGGAGATCCAGTCCGCCTCGATCCAGCGCGAGCTGCATCTGCGCGAAGCCGAGATCGCCCAGTTCCGCGCGCTGGAGATCGCCGAGCAGGACAAGACGATCCAGGTCGCCGCCAAGAGCCAGGAGGAGAGCAAGGCGAAAGCCGAGGCGACCACGGCCCGCAGCGCGCTGGTCAAGGCAGAGGCGGAGATCGAGACGCTGAAGCAGACCGCCGAGGCGGAGCGCCGTAAGACGCTCGCCCATCTGGCGGCCGAACAGGAGGCCGAGGCCGACGCGATCCGCGCCCGAGTCGGGGCCGCCTCGGACACGGAGGTGGCGAAGGCGCGCGCCGAGATCCGGCGCGGCGAGGCAGAGACGATGAAATTCTACCGCCTGGCCGAGGCGGAGGCAGAGGCCGCGCGCATCGAGGCCGAGAACACGCGCAGCGAAGCGCTGATGGCCCACGAGACCGAGAGAATGCGGCTGGAGAAGATGCCGGCGATCCTGAGCGAGGCCGTGAAGCCCGCCGAAAAGATCAAGGGCATCACCATCAACCACGTCTCCGGGCTGGGGCGGGACGGCAGCGAGGGCGCCGGTTCCCCGGTCGACCACACGATCCACTCGATCCTCGACCTCGCGGTCACGCTGCCCGCGATGAAAAGGATCGGCGACCAGATCGGCGTGAACCTCGAAGGGGTGATGCCGCCCGAAAAGGAGGGCAAGGGATAGTCGCACAGGCTTCCGGGCGGCGCTCGCCGCCCGGATGTGCCTGGCGATGTCCGGCGTACGGGCCCCCTTGCGCCCTTCAGGCGACCCTTACGCCCCGCCCGGCTTCCGCGCCACGAAATCCACCAGCCCCGCGACCCCGCTATGCCCCTCGCCCGAGTCCTGCTCGGCATCGTAGTCGGCCTCGTGCAGCACCTCGTAGTCCGGGAAATCGCGGTGCAGCAGGTCCAGCGTGTACATGTTCTCGGCGTCCGGCGGCCCGCCGGTGCCGTAAATTCACCTGCCGCGGCGCGAAACCGTGCATCAGCAGCAGCCCCCCGGGCTTCAGCGCCTTGTCGAACCCGCGATGGATCTCGTCGCGCAGCGCGGGCGGCGCGAACTGGATGAAAACGGCGAGGATCGCGTCATAGCTCTCGCCCTCCCAGTCCCAATGCGCGACGTCGCCGATGCGGAACGCGACCGAGACGCCGGCCTCCTCGGCCAGCCTGCGCGCCTTCGCCAGCCCCTTTTCCGAGCTGTCCATCGATGTCACCCGCACCCCGCGCTTGGCCAGCCAGACCGAGTTGCGCCCCTCGCCGTCGGCCACGGCCAGCACATGCGCGCCCTGCGGCACGCGCCCGCCATGCGCGACCACGAACTTGGCGGGCTCGGTCCCGAACAGGTAATCCTCCCGGTCGTAGCGCGCGTCCCAGTCGGTCGCCATCGCCCTACCCCCTGGGATCGGCGACCACGTCGCGCCAGCCATGCGCGGGCGCGAAGCCCAGAAGCCGCTTTGCCTTCTCGTTCGAATAGAAGGTCTCGTGCGGGCCCATATCCTTGGTCACCGGCACGCCCTGGTAGAACCGCTCGACCAGTTCCGTGCCGGTCAGGTTCACCGAGTGGTCGTCGTTCGACACGTTGAACACCTCGTAGCCCAGCCCGTCGGTCTTCAGGCAGCACTCGACGCACTGGCCGAGATCCCGCGCGTCGATATAGGCGAAGATGTTGCGCCGCCGCACGGCCGGATCCGCGAAGAAGCCGGGGAACCGGTCCTGGTACTCGTGCGGCTCGATCACGTTGTTGATCCGCAGCCCGTAGATGTCGGCGCCGCTGCGCCGCTGGAAGCTGCGGCCCGTCACCTCGTTGCAGACCTTGGACATCGCGTAGCTGTCCTGCGGCACCGTCGGGTGATCCTCGTCGATGGGCAGGTAGTCGGGCTTCAGCTCGCCGTCAAAGAAGCAGATGCCATAGGTCGTCTCGGAACTGGCGAAGACCACCTTGCGCACCCCGAATTTCAGCGCCGCGTCGATCACGTTGTAGGTGGCCAGCGTGTTGGTGCGGTAGCACTCGTTGTCGCTGGTCAGCAGGATGCGCGGCACCGCGGCGAAATGCACCACCGCGTCGAACCGCGGCACACCGGTGCCCGGCGCCAGTTCGTCGAAGCCGGCATAGCTGTGCATGATGTCATAGACCTGCCCCGCGTCGGTCAGGTCGGCGATGCGGTTGTCGACGCCGTCGACGTCCAGCGGCACCTTGTCGACGTTCAGAACCCGATGCCCCTGTGCCAGAAGGTAAGGCACCACGTGGCGGCCCGCCTTGCCGCTTCCGCCGGTGAAGAGAATGCGCATGGGGTGTCCCTCCCGATCTGTTACCGGACGGGACTTATCACATATGGCGCGGCGGACCAGACGCCCGCCGCGTCAAAAGCCGGATCACTTGATCTCGACCAGCTCCACGTCGAAGGTCAGTTCCTTGCCGGCCAGCGGGTGGTTGGCGTCGAGCGTGACTTCCTGCTCGGTCGCCTCGGTCACGGTGACCGGGATCGCCTGCCCCTGCGGGGTCTGCATCTGCAGCTGGGTGCCGGGATCGACCGGGATATGCTCGGGGATCTGGTCGCGCGGGACGGCCTGCACGCGGTCGGGGTCGTGATCGCCGTAGGCATCCGCCGCCGGGATGGTCACGGATTTCTTCTCGCCGACCTCCATGCCGGTGACCTCGCGGTCGAGACCGGGAATGATCTGGCCGGAGCCCACCTCGAACTCCAGCGGGTCGCGCCCGTCCGAACTGTCGAACTGGGTCCCGTCCGCGAGCGTGCCGGTATAGTGAAGACGTACGGTGTCGCCAGCTTTGGCCTGGGTCATCTTGACGCTCCTGATGTGGTGGAAGGGTTTGCCGAGGCCGCCTCTCTGCGGGTGCTCGTTCGATGATGCCCAAACGTTGCAGGCATGGCCGGGAATGTAAAGCAGGCTGGGGTCACGATTCCCCCGGTGGCGGGACGGCCTCTGCACCTACGCCGCACCGATGCGCTCCCATGCGTCCGGCAAGACCTGCACGGGCGGACCCGCAGCCGCCGGCGCGGCGATCGCACGATCGCCGCGGGCGGATCGAGGACCTGTCCGGCGACGGCTCGCCGAACCGCAAGCAGCAGATTTTTCTAGAAAAATCTGCACAGCACGATCTTCTAGAAGATCGTGCCCGTCAGGAATTTCTAGAAATTCCTGACGACAGGACATCCACCCCCGGCAATCCGGGATGGGCTCCGGGACAGGCCGGCCAAGAAAAACCCGGCCACGCAGGGCCGGGCATCCAGTCGTTCTGTCCCTCGTTATCTTTTGCTTGCGTAACCCGTCAGCGGGTCACCGCGCCGGTGTAGCCGACGCCCTTGACCGCATTCAGCCCGTTCTGAAGCTGCGCGGCGGAATTGAACGGTCCGGCCAGGACCATGGTATAGCTGCGCCCGCCCGACGTCGCCTTGGCCAGCCGGACCGGCAGGCCCAGCGGCGACAGCCCGCGCGCCGCGGCCTTCGCCTTCTCGGGCGTCGCGAACAGGCCCACCTGCACGAACCGGTGGCCGGCCGGGGCCGGCGTCTCGGCCGCGCTCTCCGGCGTCGAATCCTTGGTCGACAGGACGAACTCGCGATCCGGCGTCGGCGTGGCGTTCACCGCATAGTAGCGGCCCTTGTCCCCCTCGACCAGGCGGCGCGGCACGCCGGCGGTCCAGACCAGCCGCATCTGCACGAAGCCCTCGCGGGTCACGTGGCCCCGGTTCGGGTTGAACCGGTCCTCTTCCGGCCCGAAGGCCGACTTGTAGCCCGGCGGCGGCGCGATGGTGGGGGGCTTGGGCACGCTGATCACGCCCGAGGCATCGCCGCTGACATAGGGATTGGCCGCCTGCGGTCCGCAGCGCACGGCGTGGCCGGAGTTCTTGACATAGCGCTGCGCCAGCGGCGACAGGCCTGGGCAGGCGGTGTTGGTGTTCGCCGGCGGCGGGGTCGTCCGCTTCGGCGGCGTGGTGGCCGCGGGCGGCGGCGCCGTGACGACGCGGGTGCGCGGCGGCGGCGTCGTCTGCCGCGGCGGGGGCGCGGTCTGGGTCGGCGGCGGCGCGGTCTCGACGGTCCGGCGCGGCGGCGTCTCGGGCTCCGGCGCCGGGGACGAGGGCGGCGGGCTGGCATTGGCGAAGGTCGGCGTCGCGCCGCAGATCACCTTGCGGTTGCGGTCCACGCGCGGCACCCAGGTGACGCTCCCGTCGAAGCCCGCGCGCACGAAGACGCAGCCCTTGCTGTCGACATATTGCTTCCCGGTATAGCTCGCCGGCGGGAACTCGGCGGGCCCGTCGGTGTTGCGCAGCGACTGCGCGTGGACGGTGCCGATGCCCACGGACAGGCCGATGGTCAATGCCGTGACTGCCAGTAGTCTGTTCATGCTGTGCCCCCACACAAGATATTGTGTCGACAATGCCCGAGAACGACGCTGCGGTAAAGGGGGCGTGAACGTTATTTCGTGCCGAACATGCGGTCGCCCGCATCGCCCAGCCCCGGAACGATATAGCCCTTCTCGTTCAGGTGGTCGTCGAGCGCCGCGGTGATGATCGGCACGTCGGGATGCGCCTGGCGCATCCGCTCCACCCCCTCCGGCGCCGCGAGCAGGCAGAGAAACCGGATATCCGTCGCCCCGTCCTGCTTCAGCAGGTCCACCGCCGCGGCAGAGCTGTTGCCGGTGGCCAGCATCGGGTCCACCGCGATCACCAGCCGCTCGCCCAGGTTGTCGGGCACCTTGTAGTAGTACTGCACCGGCTTCAGCGTCGCCTCGTCGCGGTAGAGCCCGACGAACCCCACCCGCGCCGCCGGGATCAGGTCCAGGATCCCGTCCAGCAGGCCGTTCCCCGCCCTGAGGATCGACACCAGCGCCAGCTTCTTGCCCTCGATCACCGGCGCTTCCATCTCGCACAGCGGCGTCTCGATCACCTCGGTCGTCATCGGCATCTCGCGCGTGACCTCGTAGGCCAGCAGGTGGCTGATCTCGCGCAGAAGCCGCCGGAACGACGCGGTCGAGGTGTCCTTCTTGCGCATCAGCGTCAGCTTGTGCTGCACCAGCGGGTGCTTGACGACGGTCAGGTGGTCATACATCGGCAGGCTCCAGTCGTTCCAGTATCCGCTCGCGCGTGGCCTCGCCGCAGAACGCCGCGTGGGTGGCGGTGCGGGCCAGCTCGCGCAGGTCCTCTTCCTCCCATTCGAAGGTCTGCGCAAGCCGGTCGTATTCGGCCGTCATCGAGGTGTGGAAGAACGGCGGGTCGTCGGTGCTGACCGTCACCTTCACGCCCCGCGCCTTCAGCTGCGCGATCGGGTGGTCCTCCCAGGACGGATAGACGCCCAGGAACACGTTCGAGCCCGGGCAGACCTCCAGCACCACGCCCCGCTCGGCCAGCCGGTCCACCAGCTCCAGGTTCTCGATCGCCCGCACCCCGTGCCCGATCCGCGCCGGCCGCAGCGCCTCCAGCGCGTCGCGCACGCTGTCCGCGCCGGCCCATTCGCCGGCATGCACGGTGATCCCCAGCCCCGCCTCGCGCGCCATGTCGAAGGCATAGGCGAAGTCCCTGGGCTTGCCGCGCAGCTCGTCGCCCGCCATGCCGAAGCCCACCAGCCAGTCGCCCGCCGTCTCGGCGGCACACTTCGCGGTCTCCTTCGCCGCCTCGGGCCCGAAATGCCGGATGCAGGTGACGATGCCGCGCATGGTGATCCCCATGGACCGCTCGGCCGCCTCCGCCGCCTCCATGATCGCCGACAGGTACTCGCGCCAGGCCGACAGGTCGCGGCCGCCGCAGAAGTCGGGGCTGAGGAACGCCTCGGTATAGACGACCCCGTTCGCCGCGCTCTCCTCCAGCACGGCCCTCGTCAGCCGCCCGTAATCCTCGGGTGTCTGCAGCGTCGAGCAGGCGGCCTCGTAGACCTCGAGAAAGTGCCAGAAATCGCGGTAGTCATAGCTGCCGTCGGGCTTGAAGATGCGCGAGATGTCCAGCCCCTTCTCCCGCGCCAGCCCGGCGATAAACCGCGGCGGCGCGCCGCCTTCCAGATGCAGGTGCAGCTCCACCTTCGGCAGGTCACGCAAACTCAAAGAAAACTCCTTCCCGGCCCCTCGGCCGGCACCTCCAGATGCGCCGCGACCGAGGCCGCGACATCGGCGAAGGCCACCTTCCCGATCTCCCGCGCGCCCAGGCCGTGACCCAGGACCGGCACCCGTTCCCGCGTGTGATCGGTGCCGTGCCAGGTCGGGTCGTTGCCGTGATCGGCGGTGAAGATCGCCAGGTCCCCGGGCCGCAGCCGGTCGAGAAACCGCGGCAGTTCCCGGTCGAACCACTCCAGCGCGCGGGCATAGCCCGACACGTTCCGCCGGTGTCCCCACAGGCTGTCGAACTCCACGAAGTTGGCGAAGGTCAAGGACTCATCCACAGCCTCCGCCGCGTAATCGCAAAGATGTTCGAAAAGGGCGGAATCGGCCCCTTTCCGCACCTCGTCGATCCCCTGCATGGAAAAGATGTCCCCGATCTTACCCACAGCCTGCACGCGCCGCCCCGCGCCCTGCACCCAGTCGCAGAGCGTCGGGCGGGGCGGCGCGATGGCATAGTCGTGGCGGTTCGTCGTCCGCGAAAACCCCTCGGCCTCGGACCCCACGAAGGGCCTGGCGATCACCCGGCCCACCTTCATCGCGTGCAGGCGGGGCGCCAGCGCGCGGCACAGATCCAGAAGCCGCTCCAGCCCGAAATGCTCTTCATGCGCCGCGATCTGGAACACGCTGTCGGCCGAGGTGTAGCAGATCGGCCAGCCGGTGCGCAGATGCTCCGCCCCCAGCTCGTCCACGATCACCGTGCCCGAGGCGTGGCAGTTGCCGAGGATCCCCTCGGTCCCGGCCGCCCGGCACACCGCGTCGACCAGATCCGGCGAAAAGGCGGGCTTCGTGTCGGGGAAGTAATGCCACTCCCACGGCACCGGCACGCCGGCCAGTTCCCAGTGTCCCGAGGGCGTGTCCTTGCCCGGCGACACCTCCTCGGCCGCGCCCCACAGCCCCGTCGGCGCGGCGTCCAGCCCCGGCGTCTCCGCCCCGCTCGCCAGCCGGATCGCCGCGCCCAGCCCCAGCGCGTCGAGGTTGGGCAGCGCCAAGGGCCCGCTGCGCCCCTCCTCGGCGCGGCCGGCGGCGCATTCCGCGGCGATGTGGCCCAGCGTGTTCGCACCTTCGTCCCCGAAGTCGGCGGCATCCGGCGCCCCGCCGCAGCCCACGGAATCCAGCACGATCAGGAAGGCGCGCGGCATCAGGGAACGCTCCGGTAGACCATCGGCGGCAGGTCGGGCAGCGCCTCTTCTATGGTGAAGGCGTGCGCCAGCGCCGTCGTGGCGTCGGACGCATCCTCCTCCGAGGCCGCATGCACCACCGCCAGCGGCGCCCCGGCATCCACCGGATCGCCCAGCAGCGCCACGTCCGACAGCCCCACCGACGGGTCCACCCGGTCCCCTGCCACCATGCGCCCGCCGCCCAGCCGCACCACCGCGTTGCCCAGCGCCTCGCCGTCGATCGCCGTGAGATAGCCCGCCATCGGCGCCGGCACCGCATGCACCACGGGGGCCGAGCCCAGCCGGTCGCGCCAGCGGTCGACGAAGTCGCCCGGCCCGCCCATCGCCTTGACCATCCGCCCGAACCGCTCGGCCGCGGCGCCAGACGCGATGGCCTGCAGCACCATCTCGGCGCCCTCCGCGCGGCTGTCGGCCATCCCCGCCAGCCGCAGCATCTCGCCGCCCAGATCGCCCGTCAGGTCGCAGATCAGGCTGCCGGTGTCGCCGCCAGTCAGCGCCTCCATCACCTCCATCACCTCCAGCGCGTTGCCCACCGCGGGCACGCAGGGCTGGTTCATGTCGGTGATCAGCGCGCTCGCCGGACAGCCCGCGCCGTTCGCCGTCTCGACCAGCGACTCGGCCAGGTCCAGCGCGTCCTCCATCGACTTCATGAAGGCGCCCGAGCCGACCTTGACGTCGAGCACCAGCGCATCCAGCCCGGCGGCCAGCTTCTTCGACAGGATCGAGGCGGTGATCAGGTCGATGGATTCGACCGTCGAGGTCACGTCGCGCACGGCATAGAGCCGCCGGTCCGCCGGCGCGGTATGCGCCGACGCCGCGACGATGGCACAGCCCGCCTCGGCGGTGATCGCGCGGAACCGGTCCTCGTCCACCTCGGTCGTAAGACCCGGGATCGCCTCCATCTTGTCGAGCGTTCCGCCGGTATGGCCCAGCCCGCGGCCCGACACCATCGGCACGAAGGTGCCCAGCGCCGCCATCGCCGGCGCCAGCAGAAGCGACACGCAGTCGCCCACCCCGCCCGTCGAATGCTTGTCCAGCACCGGGCCCGGCAGGTCCCAGTCCAGCACGTCGCCGGAATCCCGCATCGCCAGGGTCAACGCCACGCGCTCCTCGTCCGACCGCGGCAAAAGGCACATCGCCATCGCGAAGGCCCCGGCCTGCGAGTCGCTGACCGCGCCGCTGGCCAGCCCCTCGGCGAACCAGCGAACCTCCTTGGCCGACAATTCATCGCCGCGCCGCAGCCGCGCCAGGATCGCGCGCGCGTCCATCAAGCCTTGTCCATCGACGACTTGGCGAAGGCGCCGGGCAGCATGTCGCGCACCGTCAGCTGCGCGCGGGCGCCCGCCACCGTGCCCATCGTGACCACCACGTCGGGCCCTGCGAACTCGGCGATCTTCTGGCGGCAGCCGCCGCAGGGCGCCACCGGGTCGGGGCAATCGGCGATCACCGCGACCTCGGCGATCGCCGTCTCGCCCGCCGCCACCATCGCCGCGATCGCCCCGGCCTCGGCGCAGGTGCCTTCCGGATAGGCCGCGTTCTCCACGTTGACGCCGGTGAACACGGCGCCCGAGCCCGCGCGCACCGCCGCGCCCACCCTGAACGCCGAATAGGGCGCATAGGCATTGTCCCGCACCGCCGCGGCCTCGTCGATCAGCGCCATGTCCCGCTCGCTTTTCCCGCTCGCTTTCGTCTTCGCTCGCGCCAGCCTGCTGTGACGGCGGGCCGAGCGCAAGCCCCGCCGTGGGAACAGCCGCGCCGCCCCGCGCGTTGACAGGGGGAATGGAACGAGACGGAGACGCAAACGATGACCGATCCCACACGCCCCAAGGACCTCGACCGGCAGCCGGTCGCCGCGGCCACCGGAACGATGCCGGCGGCAAGCCCCTCGACCGACGCCGAGGCGCCGATGACCGAGGCACAGGCCGCCGAATTGCGCGAGCTCGCCGAGCGGACGGGCGAGGCCTTCGATGCCAGCCTCACCCAGCACCAGGCCGAGGAACGCCTCGCCTACCTGCGCACGAAGGTCTGACCCGCCGACGGCACCACGGCCCGAAAACCTTCGCCGCGTCGCATCCTTTGTGACGCGACGTCCCATTCCGGCTTTATCGCCACCGTGCTTCGGTTTATGAGGCGCGCGGATCGAGACAGCCGGGAGGGGCCACCGTGAGCGACCAGCACAGCGACAATTTCCGCCAGACGGCGCTGTCCTACCACGAGTGGCCGAAGCCCGGGAAACTGGAAATCCGTGCCACCAAGCCGCTGGCCAACGGCCGCGACCTGTCGCTGGCCTACTCGCCCGGCGTGGCCGAGGCCTGCCTCGACATCAAGGCCGATCCCCAGGCCGCCAGCCGCTATACCGCCAAGGGCAACCTCGTGGCCGTCGTCTCCAACGGCTCGGCCGTGCTGGGGCTGGGCAATATCGGCGGGCTGGCCTCGAAGCCGGTGATGGAGGGCAAGGCGGTCCTGTTCAAGAAGTTCGCCAATATCGACTGCTTCGACATCGAGGTGAACCAGCCCGACCCCGAACGCCTGGCCGACATCATCTGCGCGCTGGAGCCGACCTTCGGCGCGATCAACCTGGAAGACATCAAGGCGCCCGACTGCTTCATCGTGGAAAAGCTCTGCCGCGAGCGGATGAACATTCCGGTCTTCCACGACGACCAGCACGGCACCGCCATCGTCGTCGGCGCCGCGGCCACCAACGCGCTGCGCGTGGCCGGCAAGAGCTTCGAGGAGATCAAGGTCGTCTCGACCGGCGGCGGCGCGGCGGGCATCGCCTGTCTGAACATGCTGCTGAAGCTCGGGGTGAAGCGCGAGAACGTCTGGCTCTGCGACATCCACGGCCTCGTCCACGAGGGCCGGACCGAGGACATGACCCCGCAGAAAGCGGCCTATGCCCAGCCGGGCGGGCCGCGCGGGCTCGACGATGTGATCGACGGGGCGGACCTGTTCCTGGGCCTGTCGGGGCCGAACGTGCTGACGCCCGGGATGGTCGAGAAGATGGGCGACCGCCCGATCATCTTCGCCCTGGCCAACCCGATGCCGGAGATCCTGCCCGAGGCCGCGCGCGCCGTCTCGCCCGACGCGATCATCGCCACGGGGCGCTCGGACTATCCCAACCAGGTCAACAACGTCCTGTGCTTTCCGTTCATCTTCCGCGGCGCGCTGGACGTGGGCGCGACCGAGATCAACGACGACATGCAGATCGCCTGCATCGAGGGCATCGCCGCGCTGGCCCGCGCCACGACCTCGGCCGAGGCGGCGGCGGCCTATCAGGGCGAACAGCTCACCTTCGGCGCCGACTACCTGATCCCGAAGCCGTTCGACCCGCGCCTGATCGGCGTCGTCGCCTCGGCCGTGGCGCGGGCGGCAATGGAATCGGGTGTCGCCGCGCGGCCCCTGCCCGACCTCGACGCCTACAAGAACCGGCTCGACCACTCGGTCTTCCGCTCGGCGCTGATCATGCGGCCGGTGTTCCAGGCCGCGGCCACGGCCAACCGCTCCATCGCCTTCGCCGAGGGCGAGGACGAGCGCGTCCTGCGCGCCGCCACCGCGATGATCGAGGAGACGACCGACACGCCGATCCTGATCGGCCGGCCCGAGGTGGTCGAGGCGCGCTGCGAACGCGCCGGCCTGCCGATCCGGCCGGGCCGCGACTTCGACCTGGTGAACCCCGAAAACGACCCGCGCTACCGCGAGTACTGGCAGACCTACCACCACATCATGGCCCGGCGCGGCGTCACGCCCGACATCGCCCGCGCCGTGATGCGCACCAACGCCACCGCCATCGCCGCCGTCATGGTCCACCGGGGCGAGGCCGACAGCATGATCTGCGGCACCTTCGGCCAGTTCGGCTGGCACCTGAACTATGTCCGCCAGGTGCTGGCCACCCGCCACCTGCACCCGGTCGGCGCGCTGTCGCTGATGATCCTGGAGGACGGGCCGCTGTTCATCGCCGACACCCAGGTCCACCAGACCCCGACCGCCGAGGAAATCGCCGAGACCGCCATCGGCGCCGCGCGCCATGTCCGCCGCTTCGGCGTCGAGCCCCGGGTCGCGCTGTGCTCGCATTCCCAGTTCGGCAATCTCGACAGCGAGTCCGGCCGCCGAATGCGCCGCGCGCTGGAACTGCTGGAGGAACGCCAGGCCGATTTCCCCTTCGACGGCGAGATGCATGTCGACTCGGCGCTCGACCAGGACCTGCGCGACCGCCTGCTGCCCGGCGCGCGCTTCGAGGGGGCGGCCAACGTGCTGATCTTCGCCTCGGCCGACGCCGCCTCGGGCGTGCGCAACGTGCTGAAGATGAAGGCGGCCGGGCTGGAGGTCGGGCCGATCCTGATGGGCATGGGCAACCGCGCCCATGTCGTGACCACCTCGATCACCGCGCGCGGCCTGCTGAACATGTCTGCCGTCGCCGGCACGCCGGTGGCGCATTACGGCTGAAGGCTCAGGCCTTCGCCGCCACCGCCTCCTGCCGCCGCGCGCTCTTGCGCTGCGCCCGCGCCGCCGCCTGCCGCGCCGCGTCCGTCGCGCGGTACAGATCCATCTCGGCCAGTTCGGCGTCGGTCACCGGCGTCAGCGAGGCATCGGTGTAGTCCAGCGTCGACTCGTCGGCCTCCAGCCGCTTGCGGATCGCGCGATAGCGGTAGAACATCCGCAGCGTCTTGTAGGTCTTGCTGACCAGCTCCCAGCCGTATTTCGGGTAGAACACCAGGGGGCTTTCCACCGGGAACCCCGGCCGCCGGTCGGTCCGCGACTTGCGCCGGAAGAACCCCGATTCCAGCGGATGCACCCCCTCGTACAGCACGCTGCCGTAGAACCACGTCATGGTTCCCACGATCTTGCCCAGCGGCAGCCCGTCGGCGCGCGCCCGGCGCAGCAGCGTCTCGCAGTGATCCTCCGAGAAATACGTGTCCCAGGCCAGCCGGTACGCCCGCTGCCAGTCTTCGCGCGTCATCGTGTCATGCGCGGTGCAGATGTTGTTCAGGTCGTACTTGTTGAGGTCGGGATCCATCTCGACGCCCTTCTCCAGCAAGGCCTTGTGATCGGCCGAGCCGGGCAGCGGCGTCAGGTAGAAGAACTCCAGGATGTCGATCGGCAGCTCGCGCTTGATGATCTCGATGTCGCGCCGGATCGTCTCGGGCGTGTCGCCGGGAAAGCCCAGGATGTAGCCGGC
This sequence comes from Psychromarinibacter sediminicola, assembly GCF_029168335.1. Taxonomy (GTDB): domain Bacteria; phylum Pseudomonadota; class Alphaproteobacteria; order Rhodobacterales; family Rhodobacteraceae; genus Psychromarinibacter; species Psychromarinibacter sediminicola. The sequence continues at coordinate 1,838 of NZ_JARGYC010000063.1, read as the reverse complement.
CGTGGTGATCACCCGCTGCGCCCGCCAGGCCTGCAGCATCTGGCGGTATTCGACGATCTGGTTTTGCCCCTTCTGCGCGCCCTTCAGGCTTTCGGGGTTGATGTTCTCCAGCCCGATGAACACCCGCTTGCAGCCGGCCTGCGCCGCCTTCTCGATGAAGCCCGGCAGCCGGTGGCAGGCCGTGTCCACCTGCAGCGTCAGGTTGAACTTGCGCCCGTCGCGCTCGCGGAACGCGATCAGCGCGTCGAGGATCGGCTCCCAGCTGGAATTCCGCGCGAAATTGTCGTCGGTGATGAAGAACCGCACGATCCCCTGGTCGAGATTCGCCTTGATGATATCCACCACGTCGTCGGCGCTGCGATGCCGCGAGGTGCGGCCCTGCACGTTGATGATGGTGCAGAAGCTGCACAGGTAGGGGCACCCCCGGCCGGCGTCGAAACTCGCCTGCGCGCCGCCGGTGCGCTTGACGGCCTCGATGTTCAGGAACGGCCGCGGCGCGTTCTGCAGCGCCGGCAGGTCGTTCATGTAGTCGTAGACCGGCCGCATCTCGCCGCGGAATGCGTCCTGCAGCACGATGTCCAGCCGCCCCTCCGCCTCGCCCGAGAACAGCGACACGCCCATGTCGAGCGCCTCCTGCAGCTCCGGCGTGACCCCCGGCAGCATCGCCAGGCAGCCCGAGACGTGAAAGCCGCCGATACAGACCTGCAGCCCCGCCTCGCGGAACCGCCGCGCCAGGTCCAGCGCGCGGGGATACTGGTTCGTCTGCACCCCGATCAGCCCGATCAGCCCCATGCCGCCATCCGCCCGGATCTGGCGCACGATCCGGTCGACGCGGACGGGGCGGTTGGTCTCGTCGATGGCGGTGAACGCGATCTCGACATCGTCGCCCAGCACGCGCCGGTCGCGGCACGCCTCGGCCAGCCCGTAGATCGTGGCCAGCGTGTTCGACGGCATCGCCGAGCGGTAGAACTGGATGACATAGCCGTCTTCGTCGTAATGCGACGGCTTGATCATCACGAAGTGGAACTTGCGTTTCGGCACGGTCGGCCCCCTAGGTTAACGCGAGGGTAACGCCAATCCGGCGCATGCTCAAGCTGGGCCGCGCCGCGGCGTCAGGCCAGCGCGGCCCACAGCACGTGCAGCGCCATGTAGATCACGATGACCGAGCCGACGGTGTAGAAACTCGCCCGCATCTCGTGGCTCTGCTGCGTGGCATAGGCCGCGAAATGCGCCAGCCGGGCCAGCACGAAGCCGACCATCAGCACCAGCGCCAGCCACAGCGGCGGATCGGCCGTCACGAACAACAGCCCCGCCGCCCAGAAGGCCGGGATGTTCTCCAGGTCGTTGCGATGGATGCGCCGCGACCGCTCGACATAGTCGTTCGGCTCCAGCTGCGACGGATCCGGTGTCGGGTTGATCGCCCCGGGCCTCAGGTCCTCGGGACTGACCAGCCCGGCATTTGCCGTCGACATCCGGTAGACGGTCATCCAGCCCTGCCCCATGACCTTCAGCACCATGACCGCCGCCGCCACGGCATAGGTCGCGAAAACCGGGTTCTCCAGCGTCAGCAGGTCCATCCTGTCCCTCCGTTTGTCTCGTGCCCCCGCCCGACCCTGCGTCAAGTCGCGCCAGAAATCACCTTCTATCTCGGGCAAACCGATGGGCGGGACGGCGGATGGGGGGAGGGCCGCAGGCGCGCTCGGCGGGTTTGCGGTGGACCCGCCCGGGGACGGAGATCGGCGTATTAGAGCGTTTGCCCACCGACATGAATCGATTGGGGATTCCCATTCGGCCGAGGGACTGATTCACTGACCCTGGGGCAGATACTGGGGGCAGCG
>NZ_JARGYC010000062.1 GCF_029168335.1 Psychromarinibacter sediminicola | reverse complement strand
GCTGCCCCCAGTATCTGCCCCAGGGTCAGTGAATCAGTCCCTCGGCCGAATGGGAATCCCCAATCGATTCATGTCGGTGGGCAAACGCTCTAAGACCGCGCCGAGACCTGCGCCCGGAAGGCGCCGCGCTCAGCCGGCGGCCTCGGCAAAGGCGCGGATCAACGCCGCGTCCTTCACGCCGCGGGCGCGCTCCACGCCCGACGACACATCCACCTGCCGCGCGCCGGTCAGCCGGATCGCCTCGGCCACGTTCTCCGGCGTCAGCCCGCCCGCCAGCATCCACGGCACCGGCCAGCGCCGCCCGGCGATCAGCCTCCAGTCGAAGGCGACCCCGTTGCCGCCCGGCAGGTCGGCCCCCGGAACCGGCTTGGCATCCACCAGCAGCTGGTCGGCCACCCGGCCGTAGGCCTCCAGCGCCGGCAGATCGTCCGCCGTCGCCACGCCGACCGCCTTCATCACCGGCAGACCGTAGCGCGCCTTGACCGCCGCCACCCGCTCCGGGCTCTCGCTTCCGTGCAGCTGCAACATGTCCAAGGGCACCGCGCCCGTGATCTCGTCCAGCGCCGCGTCGTCGGCGTTCACCGTCAGCGCCACCTTGCACAGCCCCGGCGGCACCGCGGCCGCCAGCTCCGCCGCCCGGTCCAGCGACAGGTGCCGCGGCGATTTCGCGAAGAACACGAACCCGACATAGGCCGCCCCCGCCGCGACCGCCGCCGCGACATCCTCGACCCGGCCCAGGCCGCAGAATTTCACCCGGATGTCCGGCATGATCCGGACCTACCCCGCCTTGCGGTCGTCCTCGAGCAGCGCCAGCACGTCGTCGGACGCGCCCGGCGCCTTGCGCTTCACGCGGCTCAGCTCGCGCTCCAGCCGCATATGCTCGCGCCGTTCGCGGGCGGCCTCGGCGCGGTGCTTGTGCTCGCGGATCCACTCCCAGACGAAGCCCAGCAGCAACCCGACGATCACGCCGCCCAGGATCACCAGGAACAGTGGCAGGGTATAGGACCGCCCCCAGCCCAGCATCAGGCTCAGCGGCTCGGGCAGCAGGTTGATCGTCACCGGTTCCAGGTTGGCCAGGGCGACGGTGACGAGGCAGACCGCGATGACGGCCAGGATCGCGTAGCGGATATAGCGCATGTGACTCTCAGGCGTTGCCGTTCAGACGGTCGCGCAGCAGCTTGCCGGTCTTGAAGAAGGGGACGTGCTTCTCTTCGACCTCGACGGATTCGCCGGTACGCGGGTTCCGACCCGTTCTCGCATCCCTCTTCTTCACGGAAAAGGCCCCAAATCCGCGCAGCTCCACCCGGTCGCCGCGCGACAGCGCCTCGATGATCTCCTCGAAGATGGCGTTCACGATCCGCTCGACATCCCGCTGAAACAGATGCGGGTTTTCGTCGGCGATCTTCTGGATCAGCTCCGAGCGGATCATGGGCAATATCCCCCTGTGACGCGTGACGGACCGGCCGCTTTGCCGCGGCTCTGTCGCTTGCCGGACTATAGAGCGAAACTCTGCGCCGCAAAACCGATACCCATGTCGTTTCCCGGCAGATTCACGGTTTTTGCGACATCGGCGCCCGGCATTTCGGCGGCGCAGCAGAAAAAATGCAATGATTCCGCTGGATTCGCGGGTGCCCATCCGGGGAACGGACGGACCGATTCGCTGTGCGCCCCGCCTCCGGCTCCCCTCGTGCGCTCCCCGGCCGCGCCGGGCGGCGCGCATGAAAAAGCCCCGCGCCGTCTCTGGCGCGGGGCGTGTTTTCCAACCGCTGGCCGCGGATTACTTCTCTTCGTCGCCCTTCAGCGCGGCGCCGAGGATGTCGCCCAGCGAGGCGCCCGAGTCCGAAGACCCGTACTGCTCGACGGCTTCCTTCTCCTCGGCGATCTCGCGCGCCTTGATCGACAGGCCCAGGCGGCGCGACTTGGCGTCGACATTGGTCACGCGCACGTCGACCTTGTCGCCCACCTGGAAGCGCTCGGGGCGCTGCTCGGCGCGGTCGCGCGACAGATCCGAGCGGCGGATGAAGGACTTCATGCCCTCGTGCTCCACCTCGATGCCGCCATCCTCGATCGCCGTGACGGTCACGGTGATGATCGAGCCGCGCTTCACGCCCTCGGTCGCATCGGCGAACGGGTCGCCCTCCAGCGCCTTGATCGACAGCGAGATACGCTCCTTCTCGGTGTCCACCTCGGTGACGACCGCCTTCACGACGTCGCCCTTGCGGTAGTTCTGGATCGCTTCCTCGCCACGCTGGTCCCAGCTCAGGTCGCTGAGGTGCACCATGCCGTCGATGTCGTTGTCGAGACCGATGAACAGGCCGAACTCGGTGATGTTCTTGACCTCGCCCTCGACCTCGGTGCCGACCGGGTGGGTCTCGGCGAAGACCTCCCAGGGATTGCGCTGCGTCTGCTTGAGACCCAGCGACACGCGCCGCTTGGCGGTGTCGATCTCCAGCACCATGACGTCCACTTCCTGGCTGGTCGACACGATCTTGCCGGGATGGACGTTCTTCTTGGTCCAGGACATCTCTGAGACGTGCACCAGCCCCTCGACGCCCGGCTCCAGCTCGACGAACGCACCGTAGTCGGTGATGTTCGTGACGCGGCCGGTATGGACCGAGCCCAGCGGGAACTTGGCTTCGACGGTATCCCACGGATCGTCCTGCAGCTGCTTCATGCCCAGGCTGATGCGGTGGGTTTCCTTGTTGATCTTGATGACCTGAACCTTCACGGTCTCGCCGATCGACAGGATCTCCGAGGGGTGGTTGACGCGGCGCCAGGCCATGTCGGTGACGTGCAGAAGGCCGTCGACACCGCCCAGGTCCACGAAGGCCCCGTATTCGGTGATGTTCTTGACCACGCCGTCGACGGCGTCGCCCTCGGACAGCTTGGCGATGACCTCGGCACGCTGCTCGGCACGGCTTTCCTCCAGGATGGCGCGGCGCGAGACCACGATATTGCCGCGGCGGCGGTCCATCTTGAGGATCTGGAACGGCTGCTTCAGGCCCATCAGCGGGCCGGCGTCGCGCACCGGGCGCACATCCACCTGAGAGCCGGGCAGGAACGCCACGGCGCCGCCCAGGTCGACGGTGAAGCCGCCCTTGACGCGGCCGAAGATCGCGCCCTCGACGCGGGCGTCGTCGGCATATGCCTTCTCCAGCCGGTCCCACGCCTCTTCGCGGCGGGCCTTGTCGCGGCTGATGACGGCCTCGCCCCGGGCGTTCTCGACCCGGTCGAGATAGACCTCGACCTCGTCGCCGACCGCGATGTCGGGCTGCTCGCCGGGGCTTGCGAATTCCTTGAGCTCGACGCGGCCTTCCATCTTGTAGCCGACGTCGATGATGGCCTGGCCCGCCTCTACGGCGATGACCTTGCCCTTGACCACCGAACCTTCGTTCGGCGTGTCGATTTCGAGGCTTTCATTAAGGAGGGCCTCGAATTCCTCCATGCTAGCGTTGTGAGCCATGTGGCGCTTCGGTTCCTTCGTCGATTATTCCGGCCGCGCGGTTGTCTCCGCCGGTCTTGGGTGAATCGTTGGTCAGACGGTCCACAAAACAAAGAGGGCCGGAGGCTCCGACCCTGCTCATCCCTCTGCCTCGTGGCGTTTTCCGCCTTGTCGACGCGCGCGGGTATAAAGAGCAATCCGCCGCATTGCAAGCGGCTCCGCGCGCCGGCCCCCGGGATCGGCGGATCGGCCCCGGGCCATCCGCCGCAAAACCGGGCCGTCGCCGCGCCGGCCGCCCCCGCGAGGCGGCCGGTCATCCGGCCTCAGCAGTAGCGTTCCGGCCCGACCCATTGGCCGGCGCTGTAGCGGTCCCCGTGGGCCCAGCCCACCGGCAGCACGGTCTCGATGGCTGCCAACTCCGCCTCGCCCAGCTCCAGCTCGGCCCCCCGCACCAGCTCGCGGAAGTGGTCGGCCGACCGGGTGCCGGGGATCGGGATGACATGGTCCCCCTGCGCCAGCAGCCAGGCAATGGCGACCGCCGCCGCGGGCTCGCCCATATCGGCGGCGAGCTTCCGGAAGCCGTCGCTGATCTCCAGGTTGTAGCGCAGGTTCTCGGGCTCGAACCGCGGGTTCGAGGCGACCCAGCCGCCGATCTCCTCGACCTGCTCGGGACGGATCGGCCGATCGGTCAGGAACGACCGCCCCACCGGCCCGAAGGCCACCAGCGCCGCGCCCAACTCCTCCGTCGCCTGCACCAGCCCCAGCTCAGGCGCGCGCACCGACAGCGAGTATTCCGACTGCACCGCCGCAACCGGATGCACCGCCGCCGCACGCCGCAGGCTGGATGGCGCGATCTCGGAGAACCCGATGGACCGGCACTTGCCCTTCTTCACCAGCGAGGCCAGCGCCTCGGCCGCCTCCTCGATCGGCATCTCCGCCTGCCGCCGGTGGATGTAGTAAAGCTCGACGCAGTCGACGCCCAGCCGCTTCAGGCTCTTGTCCAGCTCCGCTTCCAGATGCGCGGCATCGTTGCGGAAACAGCGGTTGCCGTCGTCGTCCTTGGTGATCGCCCCCTTGGTCGCGATGACGAAGTGATCCTTGGCGCCGGGCCGCTCCGCCAGAAACTGGCCGATGGTCTCTTCCGACTTGCCGCCGGCATAGACGTTGGCCGTGTCGATATGCGTCACGCCCAGTTCCATCGCCGCGTCCAGCACGGCGAAGGACGCCGCCTCGGTCGTCGGTCCATAGAACGGGCCGAAGGACATCGCCCCGATCCCCAGCGGCGAGACCTCCGTCGTGCCCAGCTTGCGCGTCTTCATCATCCCTCTCCCATCCGTTTTTCCACTTCGGAGATGGCCCGCGCCACCGCCTGGTCAATGCTCATGTCGCTGGTGTCGATCCTGACGGCATCCCCGGCCTGCACCAGCGGCGCATCCGTGCGCTCGCGGTCGCGCTTGTCCCGCGCCCGCTGGTCGGCCAGCACGTCGGCGTAGGTCGTCTCGTAGCCCTTGTCGACGAGTTCGCGGTACCGCCGCTCCGCGCGCACCTCGGCGCTCGCGGTGACGAACAGCTTGGCGTCGGCGCCGGGGCAGATCACCGTGCCGATGTCGCGCCCGTCCAGCACCGCGCCGCCGTCGCGCCGGGCGAACCCCTGCTGGAACTCCACCAGCGCCTGCCGCACGTCGCCCATCGCGGCCACCTCGCTCGCCGCCGCGCTCACCTCGGGCAGGCGCAGCCCGTCACGCTCCAGGTCCTCCGGCACCAGCGCCCGCGCGGCCGCCAGCGGCGCCGTCCCGTCCAGCACCTTGCGCCCCACGGCGCGATAGAGCAGCCCCGTGTCCAGATGCGCAAAGCCGAAATGCGCCGCCACGGCCTTCGAGATCGTGCCCTTCCCGGCCGCCGCAGGCCCGTCGATGGCCACGGTAAACGCGCCCGTCATCCGCGCCTCCGGCTCTGCCGGCGCCACGCCCGGACCCCGAGCGCGCCCAGCAGCACCAGGAATTCCGCCGAGTAGGCGACGGATTTCGCCACCGTCACCCGGCTCGCCGCGCCGATCGCGGCATCGTCGGGCATGCCGGGCGCGGTCAGGAGCCCGCGCACCAGCGCGTTCTCCCAAAGGTCCAGCCCGGCCGCGATCACCGGCAGCACCAGCAGCGCCTGCGCCCAGCCGGCCCGGCGGGGCAGCACCAGCCGGAAGGCCAGGATCATCGTCGCCGCCATCAGCACCGGATAGGCCAGGTCGAGCCACGCCTGCGGGCCAAGATAGACCGCCCGCCCATCTTCGCCCAGCGCCGACAGGAAGGCCCGCGCCGCCTCCGGGCCGTAGCCGCCGGGCCGCATGTCGAACGGCCGCAGCCCCCCGGCCGCCTCGGTGATCCGCGGCATCGTCCAGAAGACCATCGCCAGGTACACCGCCAAAGTGACGGCGAAGACGGCCCAGAACAGCCGCGCGCGCAGGCTCATGTCCCGCCCACCTGCGTCGTCATCTCCGGATCATCCGCCTCGAACCGCGGCAGCGGGTCGGAGATCGGATAATAGTCCCCCTTGGTCGCACAGAAGATATGCCCGGCCAACTCCAGCCCGGTCTCCCCGTCCAGCGTCCCGGCATGGATCGACAGATGCGTCCCCGGCCCGTTCCAGAACAGGCTCGACCCGCAGCGCCCGCAGAAGCCCCGCAGCGCGGCCGGCGAGGACCGATACCACGTCACCGTGCCCTCGATCTCCACCGCCTCGCGCGGCGCCGAGGTCGCGGCGACGTAATGACCGGAGGTCTTGCGGCACTGGATGCAATGACAGGCCACGACCGGCCGCATCGGCCCGGTCACCCGGTAGGTCACGTCGCCGCACAGGCAGCTTCCCGTTCTCATGTGTTCCTCCGTACCAGTTGCGCCCCCAGCTCCGCCATCAGCGGCTCGAAGACCGGGAAGGACGTGGCGATCGGGCCCGCGTCATCCACCGAGACGGCGCTCTTCGACGCCAGCCCGCAGCACAGAAACGACATCGCGATCCGGTGGTCCAGCCGCGCCGCACAGGTCGCCCCACCCGGCACGCCGCCCGCGCCCAGCCCATGCACGGTGAAGCTGTCCTCGGTCTCCTCCACCTCGACGCCGCAGGCCCGCAGGCCCTGCGCCATGGCGTCGATCCGGTCGCTTTCCTTGACGCGCAGTTCCTTCACGCCCTGCATCAACGTCGGCCCCTCGGCAAAGGCGGTCACCACCGACAGGATCGGGTACTCGTCGATCATCGACGGCGCCCGCTCCGGCGGCACCTCGATGCCCTTCATGTCCGGGGAGAACCGGGCGCGCAGATCCGCCACCGGTTCGCCGCCCTCTTCGCGCTCGTTCTCGAAGACCAGGTCGGCCCCCATCTCCTGCAGCGTGAAATAGAGCCCCGCCCGCGTGGGGTTCAGCCCGATATTCGGCACCAGCACGTCCGAACCTTCCACGAGCAGCGCCGCACAGACCGGAAAGGCCGCCGAGGACGGATCGCGCGGCACGGCGATCTTTTGCGGCGACAGCTCCGGCTGCCCGGTCAAAGTGATCACCCGGCCCTCGCCCGTCTCCTCGACCGCGACCTGCGCCCCGAAGCCCGTCAGCATCCGCTCGGTATGGTCCCGCGTCGCCTCCGGCTCCACGACCACCGTGTCGCCGCGGGCGTTCAGCCCGGCCAGCAGCACTGCCGATTTCACCTGCGCCGAGGCCACGGGCAGGACATAACGCACGCCCACCGCGTCGCCGGCGCCCACGACCGTCATCGGCAACCGCCCGCCCGCGCGCCCCACGGCCCGCGTCCCGAACAGCGCCAGCGGATCGGTGATCCGCCCCATCGGGCGTTTCCGCAGGCTCGCATCCCCGGTGAAGGTCGCGGCGATGGCCGTCGTCGCCATCGCCCCCATGATCAGCCGCACGCCGGTGCCGGAATTGCCGCAGTCGATCACGTCGTCGGGCTCGCCGAAGCCGCCCACGCCCACGCCATGCACCCGCCAGTCGCCGCCGCCTTCGTCCACCACCTCGGCGCCGAAGGCCTGCATCGCGGCGGCGGTGTCCAGCACGTCCTGCCCCTCCAGCAGCCCCGAGATCCGCGTCTCTCCCACCGCCAGCGCGCCGAGGATCAGCGACCGGTGCGAGATCGACTTGTCCCCCGGCACATGCGCCGTCCCCTTCAGCGGACCCGAACGGCGGGCAGTCATCGGAATGGCGGGTCCGTGGCCGGACATCGGTTACCTCCTGGCAGAAACGCCCCCACGGCTTACCCAATGCCCCGCACAGCGTCCACCGCAGAACCGCACGGGCTTCTTCTGACCGAAAATATCCTCGGGGGGCTGCCGCAGGCAGCGGGGGCGGACAGCCCCCTCCGGCGCCTCACACCCGGCGAAACGTCAGGTAATGCGGCACCCGCCCCTCGCGCAGCGCCTTCTGCTCGTAGCGCGTCGACAGCCAGTCGCCCCACGGCGTGCGCCAGTCCGCCGCCCGCTCGGCCTGCCACTGAAACCCGAACCGCGGCACCTGCTCAAGCGTCTGCCGCACATAGTCGGGAATGTCGGTCGCAACCCGCAGCTCCGCCCCCTGCGCCATGACGCGCGACAGGGGCTCCAGGTATTCCGGCGTCACGAAACGCCGGCGGTGATGCTTCTTCTTCGGCCACGGGTCGGGGTAGAGCAGGAAGGCTTTCGCCACCGACCGCGCAGGCAGCACGTCGAACAGGTCGCGCACGTCGCCCGGATGAATGCGGATGTTCTCCACCTCCGCCTTGCGGATCTTGCCCAGCAGCATCGCGACGCCGTTGATATAGGGCTCGCAGCCGATCATCCCGACCTCCGGATGCGCCGCCGCCTGGTGTACCATGTGCTCGCCGCCGCCAAAGCCGATCTCCAGCCAGACCTCGCGCCCGCCGAACAGCGCCTCCAGGTCCAGCGGGCGCCGCTCCGGGTTCGCCTCCCAGTCCACCGGCCCCGGACTCAAGGCCGCGAGATCCTCGTCCAGATAGTCCTTCTGCGCCTCGCGCAGCCCCTTGCCGCGCCGGCGGCCATAGAAGTTGCGCCAGGGCGCTTTCGGATGCTTGGTCTCGTCCATGCCCGCGCCCTATGCCCCGGCCCCGGTCCGAAGGTCAAGCGCCCCACCGCGAGCCGGTTTGCCTGTCAAGGATCGCCGCAGGCGACCGCGCGCAGCGCGGCTTGTCCTTTACCGGCAAACCGGCTCGCAAATCCTCGACCAGGCGCCTTGAGGGGCACAAAGCCCCCTCAAGCGCCTCTCCGCACAAAGGCCCGGAATAGAAAAAAGGCGACGCCCCCGGACCAGGAGCGTCGCCTCCCAACTCGCAGAATAAACCTTGCGCGGTAGCGCTCCTTCAGGAAACGCCCCGCGAGAAGATCACACCGCCGCCTTCAGCGCCTCGACAAGGTCCGTCCGCTCCCAGGTGAAGCCGCCGTCGTCCTCCGGCGCGCGCCCGAAATGGCCGTAGGCCGCGGTGCGCTGGAAGATCGGGCGGTTCAGCTGCAGGTGCTCGCGGATGCCGCGCGGGGTCAGGTTCATCACCTCCGCCACGGCGGCCTCGATCTTCTCTTCGGGAACCTCGCCCGTGCCGTAGGTGTCGGCATAGATCGACAGCGGCTTCGCCACGCCGATGGCATAGGACAGCTGCAGGCAGCAGCGCTCCGCCAGCCCCGCGGCCACGACGTTCTTCGCCAGGTAGCGCGCGGCGTAGGCGGCCGACCGGTCCACCTTCGTCGGATCCTTGCCGGAAAATGCCCCGCCGCCATGCGGCGCCGCGCCGCCATAGGTGTCGACGATAATCTTGCGGCCCGTGAGCCCCGCGTCGCCGTCCGGCCCGCCGATCACGAACTTGCCCGTCGGGTTCACGTGCCATTCGCTGTCGGGCAGGATCCAGCCCTCGGGCAGCACCTCGCGGATATAGGGCGTCACCATCTCGCGCACGTCCTCCGAGGTCAGCGCCGGGTCGAGATGCTGCGTCGACAGCACGATCGAGGTCACGCCCACCGGCTTGCCGTTCTCGTAGCGCACGGTGAGCTGCGACTTGGCGTCGGGGCCCAGCGCCGGTTCGGTCCCGTCCTTGCGCACCTCGGCCAGCCGCTTGAGGATGGCATGGGCGAAGTGGATCGGCGCCGGCATCAGCTCGGGCGTCTCGTTGCAGGCATAGCCGAACATGATGCCCTGATCGCCCGCCCCCTCGTCCTTGTCGCCCGCCGCGTCGACGCCCTGGGCGATGTCGGCCGACTGGGCGTGCAGGTAGCTGTCGACCTTCACATTGGCCCAGTGAAAGCCTTCCTGCTCGTAGCCGATATCCTTCACGCAGTCCCGCGCGATCTGTTCGACGTTCCGGATCACCTCGCCGGGGCCGCGGACCTCGCCGCCGATCACCACGCGGTCGGTGGTGGCAAAGGTCTCGCAGGCGACGCGCGCGTGCGGGTCGGCCTTCAGAAAGGCATCGAGAACGGCGTCCGAAATCCGGTCGCAGACCTTGTCGGGGTGCCCCTCGGACACGGATTCCGAGGTAAAGATGTAATTTTGTCGGGACATGAGCGCTCCATTGGGGTTATCGCCGACCACGCCAGGAAGCCGTTGTGGCGGCAGTGCGAAAGCCGTTAGCCCCGGCCGCGGCCGGGGTCAATCTCCATTCGGCGGCGCCACGCCCAGAGACCCGAAAGGGCGGCGAAAAGCAGCACCGAAACGGTCCAGTCGCCCGTTTTGGCATAGAAGGTCGGCGCGAGCGGCGGCGGCAGGGCCACGTCGCGCCACCCCGCCTCGTTCAGCGGCAGCGCTTCGACGATCCGCCCGCGCGGCCCGATCACCGCCGACACGCCGGTATTCGCCACCCGCACCATCGGCAGCCCCTGTTCCACGGCCCGAAGCCGCGCCTGCGCCAGGTGCTGGTAGGGGCCCGAGACCGACCCGAACCAGGCGTCGTTGGTGATCTGCAACAGCCACTCCGGCCGCTCCGGCGCAGCGTTCACGTCCTGCGGGAAGATCGCCTCGTAGCAGATGAGCGGCAGCGCCGGACCCACCGGCCCCGGCAGGTCCAGCACCCTCGGCCCCTGCCCGGGCGTGTAGCCATAGCCCTGCCCGAAGATGTTCAGCCCCACCGTATCGAACCAGTGCGACAGCGGCAGGTACTCGCCGAAGGGCACCAGGTGGTACTTGTCGTAGAGCGCCACGCGCGCGCCGGTTTCATCCAGCGCGATCAGGCTGTTATAGGCGTATCCCGCCTCGTCCAGCCGCTGGATGCCCAGCACCACGGGCACATCGCCGGCCACGTCCGAGACATTCGCCAGCAGCTCGTCGGCATAGTTCAGCACCGTGGGCACCGAGGTCTCCGGCCAGATGATCAGGTCCGGCCGCCCGCCCTCGCCCGTGGCCTCGGCGGCGGTGAAGGAGATCTGCCGGGCATAGAAGGTCTGCGCATGCGCCGGATCCCACTTCAGATGCTGCGGCGCGTTGGGCTGGATCAGGCGTAAAACCGGCGCCTCCGCGTCCACGGGCACCGGCCGCGCGCCCTGCCACAGGCCCAGCCCGTAGGCGGCCGCGAACGGTACGAGCACCAGCACCGCGAGCCGCCCGCGCGGCCAAGCCGCCGCCGCCAGCGCCGGGGCCAGCACGGTCAAGAGCGTCAGCCCCAAAGGCCCGATCCAGGCCGCCAGCTGCATCGGCCCCCAGCCGACCCAGACATGACCCAGCAAAGCCCAGGGAAACCCGGTGAACAGGTAGGACCGCAGAAGCTCCACCGCCGTCAGCGCCACGGCAAAGGCGACCGCCTCGCCCCAGCGGCCGCGCCCCAGCCATTTCGCCAACGCGAAGGCCCCGCCCCAGAACAGCGCAAAGCCCCCCGCGGTTAGGACCAGCGCGAAAGGCGCCATCCAGCCGTGCCGCGCGAGGTCCACGAAGAACGGCTCCACGATCCAGAACAGCGCGGCGGCGAAATACCCCGCGCCGAACGCCCAGCCGATCCAGGCCGCCCGCCGCGGTCCGGCCGCCAGCCGGAAAAACGGAAAGATCAGCGCCAGCGCGGCCAGCGTCGCCCAGGGCAGCCCCACCGGCGCCTGACCCAGCGCGGCGCCCGCGCCCAGCAACACGGCCAGGGGCATCGCCCGCCGCGCGAAAAGCCCCGTGCGGCGAGCCGCGCCGGCCGCGATCTCAGTCACCGTTGGGCAGGCGCACCCGCAGCCGCTTGATCCGCCGGGGATCGGCGTCGACGACCACGAATTCCACGCCCTGCGGATGCGGGATCATCTCGCCCCGCGCCGGCACTCGGCCCGACAGCATGAAGACCAGACCGCCCAGCGTGTCGATCTCCTCCTGCTCTTCGTCGTCGGCCAGCTTGATGCCGATCAGCTCCTCGAACTCCTCCAGCGGCGCCTTGGCCTGCACCAGATACGAGCCGGGCTTCTCCAGCGTCCAGTAGCTGTCCTCGTCGGTGTCGTGCTCGTCCTCGATCTCGCCGATGACCTGCTCGATCAGGTCCTCGATCGTGACCAGCCCGTCGACCCCGCCATATTCGTCGATCACCAGCGCCATGTGCATCCGCTGCGTCTGCATCTTCTGCAACAGCACGCCGATCGGCATCGAGGGCGGCGCGAACAGCAACGGCCGCAGCATCTTGCGCAAGGAGAACCGCCCGCCGCCGCCGTTGAACCCGTGCGTCAGCGCGAAGTCCTTCAGGTGGACCATGCCCAGCGGCGTGTCCAGCGTGCCCTTGTAGACCGGCAGCCGGGTCATGCCGCTGTCGCGGAACACCTTGACCAGTTCCTCGCGCGTGATCTCCACCGGGACCGAGACGATCTCGGCCTTGGGAATGGCGACATCCTCCACCCGCATCCGGCGCAGATTCAGCAGGCCGAGCGGCGCGCCGGTCTGGGCCGTGCCGTTGCTGTGTTGGTGTGATTCCTCTTCTTCGTCCGACTCGTCCTGTGACGAGCCGCCGAAGGCATCGAAAATCCGGGTGAAAAACCCGCGATCCTCGCTCTCGTTCGTGTCCTGCGCGCTATGCGCCGCGCTAGAGGACCCGCTTTCCGCGTCTCCCATCAGTCCTTTCCAAAAACGCGGGCCACCCTATTGACCCGCGCCCCTAATATGGGTCCGGAAGGCCCAGGCTTGCAAGTATCTCGACCTCCAGATCTTCCATGACGGCGGCATCCGGCCCGGTTTCGTGATCGAAACCCATCAGATGAAGCATTCCGTGGACGATCAGATGGGTCACATGGTCGGCCACGGGCCTGCCCGCCGCCGCCGCCTCGCGGGCGCAGGTCTCCCAGGCAAGGGCGATATCGCCCAATTCGCCCGGCTCCGGCGGTTCGGGTCGCGCGCCGGGCGTGTCCGGCGCCCGCTCCTCTGCCGGCCAGGACAGCACGTTGGTCGGCGCCGGCTTGTCGCGGAAGTCGCCGTTCAGCGCCGCGATCCGCGAATCGTCGCAGCCCAGCAGCGCCGTCTCGTAGGCCGCCGGGTCGAGCCCCAGATGCCGCAGCGTGGCCGCCTCGGCTCGCGCCGCCAGCGCCTCCAGCCCCTCGCCCTCCCATTCCGGCGCCTCGATGATCACGTCGATGCTCATGCGGCCCATGCAGCGGAAACCCGTGGAATTGTCCAGCCTCGACGCGCGCCTGTCATCGGATAACGGCGTGAGGTTTTTGAACGACGGAGCGGGGCCGGGCGACACATGACGGGCATATCGAGGAGAAGACCGATGTATGTCACCGTCCTGTTTCGCGACACCTGCCTGCAGATGTACTACGCGCCCAAACGGCGCCGCCGCCCCGCCCTGACCGTGGTGGCCTGACGCCGCGCCTCACGAATGCCCGATCGCCTGTGTCTCGTCGCAGGCATGGCGCGCGCATTCCAGCTCCAGCGTCGTATGCCCCAGCCCGAAGCGGTCGTGCAGCGCCTGCTTCAGCCGCGCCTTGATCGCGTCAGCCTCGCCCCAGCGGCCCTCGCCGATCACCACATGCGCCTCCAGCGCCGCGCGGTGCTCTTCCATCTGCCACAGATGCGCGTGATGCACGTCCGCCACGCCCTCGACCCCGCGCATCGCCGCCAGCACGTCCGAGGTGGCCACGTCCGGCGGGCTGCCCTGCATCAGCACCCGGATCACGCCGCCGATCTCCGACCACGTCATCCACAGGATGTACCCCGCGATCGCCAGCGTCACCAGCGGGTCGACCCACCACCAGCCGAACAGCAGGATCAGCGTCCCCGCCACGATCACCGCGACCGAGCCCAGCGCGTCGGCAAGGTTGTGCAGGAAGGCCGCGCGGATGTTCATGCTGGTCTTCGCCATCCGGTAGGTCAGCCAGGCCGTCACCAGGTCGACCGCCAGCGCGATGCCGGCCACGATCACGATGATCCAGCCGGCCACCTCCGACGGCTCGACGAACCGCATGACCGCCTCGTAGACGAGGTACAGCGCGATCACCACCAGCGTCGTGTAGTTGACCAGCGCCGCCACCACCTCCGCCCGGCCGTAGCCGAAGGTCATCGTCTCGTCCGCCGGCCGCCGCGCGATCCTGCGGGCGGCGAAGGCGATCACCAGCGACGCCGCGTCCGAGAAGTTGTGCAGCGCGTCCGCGATCAGCGACAACGAGCCCGAGACGATCCCGCCCACGATCTGCGCCACCGTCAGCCCCAGATTCACGGCGACCGCCGCCCACATACGCCGGTCGCCGGCCTCGGCGCCGACGTGGTGGTGATGATGGTGGTGATGTCCCATGGCGGGGCTCCTTGCGGTCCTGGCAGAGACCTAACACCGCCGGCCGGCCCTGCAAACCGGACCGGGCGTCACCCTTCGCGCAGGCTGAGGCCCATGTCGCCGTGCCGATGCGTCACGAACCCCGAGGCCGGGTCGCTGACATGCGCCACGTAGTCCTGTGCGGCGGCGTGATCGACATTGTCCGCCACCACCAGCGCCCCGTCCCGCAGCCGGGGCCGCAGCAGCTCCAGCACCGGCAGGTACATGCTTTTCCAGCCGTCCAGGAACACCAGGTCCACCGGCCCCTCGACGCCGGCCAGCGTCTCGCGCGCGTCGCCCTCCAGCAGCGTCACGCAATCCTCCACGCCCGCCCGGGCGAAGCTCTCGCGCAGCGCGGCGCATTTGTCGGGATGCACCTCCGTGGTGATCAGCCGCCCGCCCGCCTTGCGCACCGCCGCCGCCAGGCACAGGGTGGACAGGCCAAAGGACGCCCCGAACTCCACAACCTGCCGCGCCCCCGCCGCGCGGGCGAGCATGTAGAGCAGCTTGCCCTCTTCCGGCGACACCGCCAGATAGGCCGAACCCAGCCGCACCAGGTCGTCGGTGTTCTCCTCGGGCCGGAAGCCGCCCCGCGCCGCCTGGGCCGCGTCGCGCAGGCGCGCCAGTTCGGCGGCGATGGCTGCGTCGTCGGGGTGCCAGTCCATCCTGCCTGCCCCGCTCAGCCCGCCTCGTCCGCATCGTAGGCGTTGATGATCTTCGCCACCAGCGGATGGCGCACCACGTCGCGCGCCGTGAAGTAGTTAAAGGAGATGCCGTCGACCGAGGACAGCAACCGCTCGGCGTCGCGAAGGCCCGACTGCACGCCGCGCGGCAGGTCCACCTGGCTGCGGTCGCCCGTGACCACCATGCGCGAGCCCTCGCCCAGCCGGGTCAGGAACATCTTCATCTGCATCGTCGTGGCGTTCTGCGCCTCGTCCAGCACCACGAAGGCATTCGACAGCGTCCGCCCCCGCATGAAGGCGAGCGGCGCGATCTCGATGTTCTTCTCCTCCATCAGCTTGCCAAGCTGCTTGCCGGGCAGGAAATCGTGCAGCGCGTCGTACAAGGGCTGCATGTAGGGGTCGACCTTCTCCTTCATGTCGCCGGGCAAGAAGCCCAGCCGCTCGCCCGCCTCAACGGCGGGGCGCGAAAGGATGATCTTGTCGACATGCCCGCCGATGAACATCGACACGCCGACCGCCACGGCCAGATAGGTCTTGCCGGTGCCCGCCGGGCCGATCCCGAAGGCCAGCTCGTTCGAGAACAGCGACCGGACATAGGCCTTCTGCGCCTCGGTCCGCGGTTCCACCGTCTTCTTGCGCGTCTTGATCTCCACGCCGCCCTGGAACATCTCCATCTGGTCGCCGTCGCGCGGGCCTGTCTCCTCGGGCGTCGCGCCCAGCCGCAGCATCCCGTCGATATCGCCCGCATCCACCGAGCGCCCGGCCTCCAGCCGCGCATAGAGCTGCTGCAGCACCGCCGCCGCCTGCCCGCGCGCCTCGCCGTCGCCGATCACCGCCAGGTGGTTGCCCTTGCGGAAAATCTGAACCCCCAGGCCGTGCTCGATCTGCGCCAGGTTGCGGTCGAACTCGCCGCACAGGTCGATCAGCAGTCTGTTGTCCGGAAATTCCAGAAGGGTTTCGTGGATGTCGTCCTGAGACGCGGGCGGGGTCAAAGTGCCGATGGCCAAATGGGTCTCCGTTCCCTTGGGGTGATCCAACCGTGCCAAGCCCGGGCGTGGCGCGCAAGACACAATACGCGGCGCACCGGGCCGTCCCGGCCAGTCTGCGCCGACGACTGTTGCAGGCTCGTGAAACCGCCGGGCTTCCATGGCGTCCACACAAAAAGAGCCGCCAGGGGGGATGCCCGGCGGCTCAGGAAGAGTGTCATCAAGGTCTGTATCAGATCGGGTCCGAGATGCCGGAGCCCTTCTTATACGGCCCGATGGCCGTATTCGGCGGGGCAGCGCCGGAGCAGACCGGCTTGCCGTACTTGTCCAGACGCTGGCTGAGGTAGCCCTCGGCGCCGTCGTCGATGATCCAGTGGTCGCAGCCCTGCGGGTCGATCCAGATGCCGGCCTTCAGCTGGCTCAGGTGCTTGCTGTCGATGCCGCGGTCCACGGTCTTGTCGATCTTGTTGTCGACGCACCCGGCCAGCGCGGCAGCGGCAGCGAGAAGCGCGACACCCTTGATTGCTTTCATGGTCCTGTCCCCCAATGTCACCCGGCTCAGCGGATGCAGATGATTTCGACGCGGCGGTTCTTCGCCATGCCGGCGGCGGTGCGGTTGGTGGCAATCGGCATCCGCTCGCCATAGCCGCGCACGTCGGCGATGCGGACGCCGGCCGCCGAGGCGAGCTTGGCCACCGCGTTCGCCCGGTTGATCGAGAGCTTCATGTTGTAGCTGTCGCTCGCCCGGCTGTCGGTGTGGCCGGCGATGACATAGCTGGTGGCCCCGGCCTTGCGGAAGAAGTCCAGAAGATAGGCCTGGCCCTGGCGGCTCAGCTGGTAGCTGCCGGTGGCGAACAGGACGTCCGAGTTCATCACCGCGCAGGTATTGCCGCGGCGGCAGACCGGGATGCCCTGGCGGGTGACGTGCGGGGTCATGTAACCTTCCCAGCCGTCGTCCATCACCCAGTGCTCGCAGCCGTCCGGGTCCACCCAGATGGTCGGCACATAGGCCTCGCCGATATATTCGCGTTTGACCCCCTGCGCGACGGCGACGGTCGAGCTCAGCGCGATCAGCGCGGCGACGGCGCCTGCCAGCCCCGCGCGAAGTGCCTTGGAAATACCGAGTGCCACGTTTCTGTCCTCTGCCAATAGTCCCTGCGTTCCCCGAGACAGGCCACATTCTGTTGCGGCTTCCCAGGGTTTGCCCTGCATATCGCACAGCCTAGCAATTCTGGTGGTTTTGTGAAGAACCTTTGGTCACATATGGTGCGATTTTTCGCGCTGTGCGGGAATGCGGCTCGTTATTGCGGCTAACGCTCGGGAAACCGGACAGTTTTGCAGGTTATCCACAGTTGCGGCCGTGCCGCAGGAATAGATTTTGAGGCTCTTTTGGCAGAGATCACAACCTGTGCCAAGGTCTTCTAGACCTAGGCGGGTCGATTCCTGCGGGGCCATTGTGGCCTTGGCGACTCACCGGCTGCGGCCCGAGCCAGGGCGCGGCGGTCGCAGGATCGCCGCGCAGGAGTGTCACGCAAGCCTGCTGCGCGCGTCCGACGTATCGCGATGTCGTGGGTGAGGTTCAGAAAGGCCCCGCCCGCCCGTCAGAGCGGCGGGGCCTGGTGCGTCAGTACCGGTAGACCGGCGCGCTGCGGTAGATGCGCGTCATCTCGGCGCGCAGGCCCGCC
This sequence comes from Psychromarinibacter sediminicola, assembly GCF_029168335.1. Taxonomy (GTDB): domain Bacteria; phylum Pseudomonadota; class Alphaproteobacteria; order Rhodobacterales; family Rhodobacteraceae; genus Psychromarinibacter; species Psychromarinibacter sediminicola. Next base: position 7,921 of record NZ_JARGYC010000062.1, on the reverse strand, counting down.
GGGTTGTTCACCAGCGCCGGGTCGCGGCACACGCGCTCGCCGATCGCGTGGGCGGTCGGATAGTCGTATCCGGCCGCGACCAGCGTATCTATGAAGACCGGGTTCGGACGGTCCCAGATCACCTCGGTCCACGGACCGCGGTAGCAGCTGACCTGAATGACCGTTCCCTGGCCGTAGGTGTAGGTGTAGTAGCGCCCGCCGGCAAAGGCCGGAGCGGACAGCGTCGCGGCCAATACCGCAACGAGAGCCAGACTCTTCATGACAATACCCCCTGTTCTGTCGTGGCGCGCGGGACGTGCGGGCCCGCCGGACAGACCCGGCCCCGCGCGCCCTGGCAGATCGCGCGCGCGGGCAGTGTAGCCGAATTTTCAGGAGTTCGGTGACAAAATGATTAGAATGCCCGGCGTTTTGCGGATCTCTCCGCCCGGAATTCAGGCCAGCGCGCCTGCCAGCGAGTTCGGCGCGCTCTCGGTGATCCGCACGCGAGCCAGGTCGCCCACCGCGACGTCGCCGGTCACATGCACCGCGTGCAGGTGGTCGGATTTTCCCACCATCTGCCCGGGCAGCCGGCCCTTGCGCTCGAACAGAACGCCGACCTCCTTGCCGACCATCGCGTCCTGCACCTCGCGCTGCTGGCGCGTCAGCAGCGCCTGCAGCCGCGTCAGCCGGTCCGACGCGACCACCGGGTCCACCGGCTCGCGCTCCGCCGCCGGGGTGCCGGGGCGGGCGGAATACTTGAAGGAATAGCACTGGCCGTAGCGGACCTCCTCGACCAGCGCCATCGTGTCGGCGAAGTCGTCCTCGGTCTCGCCCGGAAAGCCGACGATGAAGTCGCCCGAGATCAGGATGTCCGGCCGCGCCGCCCGGATCCGCTCGATCAGCCGGATGTACTGCTCGGCCGTATGCTTGCGTGCCATCCGCTTCAGCACCCGGTCCGAGCCCGACTGCACCGGCAGGTGCAGATACGGCATCAGCTTGTCGCAGTCGCCATGCGCCGCGATCAGGTCGTCGTCCATATCGTTCGGGTGCGACGTGGTGAACCGGATCCGGTCAAGCCCGTCGAGCTTCGCCAGCTCCCGGATCAGCCGCGCCAGCGTCCAGTCGCCGCCCGGACCGTCGCCGTGATACGCATTCACGTTCTGGCCCAGCAGCGTGACCTCGCGCACGCCGCGCTCCACCAGATCGCGCGCCTCGTCCAGCACCTGCGCCACCGGGCGCGACACCTCCGCGCCCCGCGTATAGGGCACCACGCAGAAGGCGCAGAACTTGTCGCAGCCCTCCTGCACGGTCAGGAAGGCGGTCGGCCCGCGCTTTGCCTTGCCCCGGCCCTTCAGCCGCGCGAACTTGTCCTCCTCGGGGAAATCGGTGTCGAGCGCCTTGGACCCCTGGCCCGCCTTCGCCTCCATTTCCGGCAGCCGGTGATAGCTCTGCGGCCCCACCACCAGGTCGACCATCGGCTGGCGGCGCATGATCTCCTCGCCCTCGGCCTGCGCCACGCAGCCCGCCACGCCGATCTTCAGGTCCGGCCGCGCCGCCTTCAGATCCTTGAAGCGTCCCAGCTCACTATAGACCTTCTCCGCCGCCTTCTCGCGGATATGGCAGGTGTTCAGCAGGATCATGTCGGCGTCGTCGGGGCTGTCGGTCTCGACATAACCCGCGCCGCCCATGGCCTCGGCCATACGCTCGCTGTCATAGACGTTCATCTGACAGCCGTAAGTCCTGATATACAGCTTCCGAGGGTCCGCCATCGGCCCGGCTCCATTCGCGCGTGGATCAGACCGGCCTCCTACACCCTGCGGCCGCCTCTTGCAAACCCGGGGCCCTTTGCACGATGTTAACGACCGGCAGGGAAAATGAGCGGTAAGATGCGCTATCCGGGTCTCGACGCATTCCTGAAGGACGGCAAGGCGGCGCTCGCCAAGGGGCCGGTGGCGATGATCTTCGTCGAGGATCTGGTGGAGGTCGAATCCACCATCCGCCATCACCTGAACCTGGAATTCGCCGCGCTGATCCTGTTCGCGCCCGAGGAACTGGCGCTGCCGCGCGACCTGGCGCAGGCGCCCAACATCCACCGCGTCCATTACCCGATGCAGAAGCGTCATGCGCTGACCGATGCGGTCAATGCCGTCATCGCGGCCGCCCCGGGCATCTGGATGTATTACTGCTTCAACGCCGAATACCTGTTCTACCCGTTCTGCGAGACGCGGTCGGTCGCCGAGATGCTGGCCTTCCACACCGAGGAACGGCGCGACGCGGTGCTGACCTATGTCATCGACCTCTACGCCGCCGACCTGGACACCCACCCCGACGCCGTCTGCGTCGAGGATGCCTATCTCGACAAATCCGGCTACTACGCCCTTGCCCGCCCCGACGAGAACGGGCACCCGAAGGAGCGACAGCTCGATTTCTTCGGCGGCCTGCGCTGGCGGTTCGAGGAACACGTGCCGCCGGCCTCGCGCAAGATCGACCGGATCGCCCTGTTTCGTGCCGCAAAGGGGCTACAGTTGCGCCCGAACCACACCTTCTCGGACGAGGAATACAACACCTATTCCTGTCCCTGGCACCACAATATCACCGCCGCGATCTGCTCTTTCCGCACCGCCAAGGCGCTGAAATCGAACGCCGGATCGAGCTTCGAGGTGCACAATTTCCGCTGGCACAATTCCACCCCTTTTACGTGGCATTCCAAGCAGTTGCTGGACCTGGGCCTGATGGAGCCGGGACAGTGGTTCTGAGGCCCCCCACCGCCCCGCCGCTCGCGGTCCGAACCTGACGCGCCACGCCGCGATCCCGCGCACCGGACGGCCACCGCTGCGCCGTCACAATCGGTCGGCGCGCTCCGGCCGCGGAGGACGCCGCGCCACATTTCTGCCCCATTCCCCTCCGACACTCCGACGCAACAACGGGCGAAAAACGCCTGCGAGCAGTCACGAAGCATACAGGCAGTCCCATGCGGCTCTTCCAGATCGGATTCAACAAGTGCGCGACAAGTGCGCTGTGGCGCGTGTTCCACAAGAGCAATGTCGCCGCCCTGCATAGCCAGGGGCGCCGCTGGCGGCTCGCCGGGCATCCCGCGCTGCAGGACCGAGCGGCGCAGCTGAACATCCGCCGGAACATCGACGCCGGCCGGCCCGCGATCGAGGGGTTCGAGGACTTCCAGGCGTTCTTCGACATGGAATACGTCACCAGGAGCACGGCGGTCGAGAACTACCGTCAGTTCGAAACCCTCGCCCGCGACTATCCCACGGCCAAATTCCTCCTGAACACCCGCGAGAAGGCAGACTGGCTGCGCAGCCGGGCCCGCCACAAGGACGGACGGTACCTGCACTGGTCCATGCGGCGCACCGGCCTGTCGCGCGACGCGGTCCTGCAGATGTGGTCCGACGACTTCGACCGTCACCACGACGCCGTGCGCGCGTTCTTCCGCTTCGAGCAGGACCGCCTGCTGGAATTCCACATCGACACCACGCCGATCAAGGCGTTGCAGCGCTTTGTCCTCCCCGAACTGAGTATCTGGCCGCGCTTCTGGCGCCGTTTCCGCGTCACCGACGACGTGGCGGCGCGCGAAGGCTGGTCGGACGAAATGGCACTCCTGGCGGCCTGACCGCCCACACAGCTCCTGTCGTACCGGGTACTACGACAACTTCGCCGCGTGGCCCTTCGGGGCCGCGCGGCAAATTGTTTGCGGGGCACGGCCCGCGACCCGGGACCGGCCGGCGCCCCTACGCCTTGCGCCCGGTGACCACATGCGCCGAGGTCGGGAACACCGCCTCGCCGGACGGCATCGCGAAGCGCTCCAGCGCCGCCTCGGCGCGGTCGGTCACATCGGCGATTTCCGCCTCGCTCAGGTGAATCCCGAACAGCGGCAGCCAGCCGCGCAACTCCGCCTCCACCACCGTCGCGGCGCTGGGGAACTGCGCCGGTTCCTCGCGCGTGGTCACCTCGATGTCGGTGAAGCCGCCATCGCGCAGCAGGTCCATGACCTCCTCGGCCGCGCCCATGCAGAACGGCATCCGCAGCGCGTCGCCCGCCTCCGGGCCGACATGCTCGTCGAGCAGCGCCGTGACCCCGGCATAGGCCGGGTTCTCCTCGATCGCGTTCCACACCGCGACCGACACCCGCCCGCCGCGCGTCAGCACCCGCGCCATCTCGCGCGCTGCCTGGCCGCGATCCTTGAAGAACATCATCCCGAACTGGCACAACACGCCGTCGAAGGCCGCCTCCTCGACCGGCAGCGCCTCGGCCGTTCCGGGCAGCCACTCGACGCCCGGCTCCACGTCCCGCGCGACGGCCAGCATCCCCGGCGCCGGATCGACGCCGACCGCCCGTCCGCCCGGTCCGACCCGCGCCCGCGCCTGCCGCGCCACGACGCCGGTGCCGCAGGCCACGTCGAGCACCGCGTCGCCCACGCCGACATCCGCGCCGTCCAGCACATGGCCGGCCCAGGCGCGGAACACCGCCGGCACGAAAAGCGCCTCGTAGCCGCGCGCGGCCTCCAGCTCTTCGTCGGTCACGATTTCGGTCATCGGGTCGTCTCCTCCGGACACCGACCCCTCGGGCGGGATGTTACCCTGCCCGCGGATTCGGGTCCAGACGGAAGGCCGCGGCTGGCGCCGGCGGGCCCGGCCCCCAGGTCAACCCCTGTGCTGCCGCCGCAGCCGGATCACCACGTCGACCTTGGCGATCTCGGCGCCCTCGGGCGCGTTCGGCAGGCGCGCGATCTCCAGCTCCTCGGCCGGCGCGTCGCTCAGATGCGCGTCGTCCTCCCAGAAGAAATGCGGATGGTTCGAGGTGTTTGTGTCGAAATAGCTCTTCGACCCGTCCACCGTGATCTCGCGCATCAGCCCCGCGTCGCAGAAGGCGCGCAGCGTGTTGTAGACGGTGGCCAGCGCCACCTTCTCGCCGCTGTCGCAGCTGGCCGCAAAGAGACTCTCGGCCGTCACGTGCCGGTCGTGGCCGTCGCCCACCAGAAGCGCCGCCAGCGCCACGCGCTGCCGCGTCGGGCGCAGCCCGGCGCCCGACAGCCACTCGGCGCCGCGCTTCTGTCGGATGTCGGTCTCCTGGCTCATCGTCTTCGTGTCCCGCATACTCCATATATAGGGTGCCAAGACCTGTGGATTCAAACGATTTCCGTTCCCCGTTCCGTTCCTCGTGCCGAAGCCCCCCGCATCGCGGCACCTTGCAAGCCCGCGCGAGCCGGTGATACAGACCTCTCCGATTCAGATGGGCGAAGGCAGGAGCCGGGAAAGAATGTCCCAATACCCGACGTCATTCGACAAGGAAGATCTCCTGCGCTGCGCCCGCGGCGAGCTGTTCGGCCCCGGCAATGCGCAGCTGCCCGAGCCGCCCATGCTGATGATGGACCGCATCACCGAGGTTTCCGCCGATGGCGGCGAACACGGCAAGGGCCATATCGTGGCCGAATACGACATCTCGCCGGATCTGTGGTTCTTCGACTGCCACTTCCCCGGCAACCCGGTCATGCCCGGCTGCCTGATGCTCGACGGGCTGTGGCAGTTGACGGGCTTCAACCTCGGCTGGCGCGGCTGGCTGGGCCAGGGCTTCGCGCTCGGCGTGGGCGAAGTGAAGAACACCGGCATGGTCCGGCCCGAGCGCAAGCTCGTCACCTACCACGTCGACTTCACCCGGGTCATCGAACGCAAGCTGAAGATGGGCGTTGCGGACGGCCGCGTGCTGGCCGATGGTGAGCTGGTCTGCGAGACAAAGGGCATGAAGGTGGGCCTGTCGGCCGCCAACGCGTCCTGAAGGCCGTCCAAGGGAGGACCGCAATGCGCCGCGTCGCCGTCACCGGGCTGGGCATCGTATCCTCGATCGGCAACTCCGCCGACGAGGTCACCGCCAGCCTGAAATCCGGGAAATCCGGCATCGTCGCCGCCCCCGACTATACCGAGCGCGGGTTCCGCAGCCAGGTGAAGGGGGCCATCGACATCGACGTGGCCGACCATGTCGACAAGCGCCTGCTGCGCTTCATGGGGCCCGGCGCCGCCTATGCCTATATCGCGATGGAACAGGCCATCGCCGATGCCGGCCTGACGCCCGAGGACGTGTCGAACCCCGCCACCGGGCTGATCGCCGGCTCGGGCGGGCCGTCGACCTCGGCGATGTTCGCCTCGCACCAGACGGTGCTGGAAAAGGGCTCGCCGAAGCGCATCGGCCCCTTCGCGGTGCCGAAATGCATGTCGTCCACGATCTCGGCCAACCTCTGCACGGCCTACCAGATCAAGGGCATGAACTTCTCGATCACCTCGGCCTGCTCGACCTCGCTGCACTGCATCGGCGTGGCGGCACAGCAGATCATGCTGGGCAACCAGGACGTGATGTTCGCCGGCGGCGGCGAGGAGCTGGACTGGACCCTGTCCTGCCTGTTCGACGCAATGGGCGCGATGTCGTCGAAATACAACGACACCCCCGCCACCGCGTCGCGCGCCTTCGACGCCGGCCGCGACGGCTTCGTCATCTCCGGCGGCGGCGGCATGGTGGTGCTGGAGGATCTCGACCGCGCCAAGGCCCGCGGTGCCACCATCTATGCCGAGGTCACGGGCTTCGGCGCCACCTCCGACGGGCACGACATGGTCGCCCCCTCGGGCGAGGGCGGCGAACGCGCCATGCGCATCGCGATGAAGGGCCTGCCCGACGGCCGCCGCGTCAGCTACATCAACGCCCACGGCACCTCGACCCCGGTGGGCGACGTGGGCGAGGTCGAGGCGGTGCGCCGCGTCTTCGGCGACGGCACCACGCCGCCCGTGTCCTCCACCAAGTCGATGACCGGCCACGCCCAGGGCGCGGCGGGCGCGCTGGAGGCGATCTTCTGCCTACTGATGCTCAAGGACGACTTCATCACGCCGTCGATCAACGTGGAAACCCTCGACCCCGCCCTGAAGCCCGAGGAAATCGCCACCGAGACGGTGACCGGGGCGGGGCTCGACACGGTGATGACCAACAGTTTCGGATTCGGCGGCACCAACGGGTCGATGCTGCTCAGCAAACATGACGGATGAGAGACCATGGCTGAATTGATGCGCGGCAAGCGCGGCCTGATCATGGGCGTGGCGAACGAACGCTCCATTGCCTGGGGCATCGCCAAGGCCCTGGCCGCGGAGGGCGCCGAGCTCGCCTTCACCTACCAGGGCGAGAACTTCGGCAAGCGCGTGACGCCGCTGGTCGAAAGCATCGGCGCCGAGATCCTGATCGACTGCGACGTGATGAACGAAGGCAAGATGGACGCCGCCTTCGACGAGCTGGCCGAGCGCTGGGGCAAGCTCGACTTCGTCGTCCACGCCATCGCCTATTCCGACCGGTCCGAGCTGACGGGGCGGTTCATCGACACCTCGCTGATGAACTTCACCAACTCGATGGCGATCTCCTGCTACTCGCTGATCGACGTCGCCCGGCGGAGCCGCGCGCTGATGCCCGACGGCGGCGCGATCCTGACGATGACCTACCAGGGCTCGCACCGCGTCACGCCCTATTACAACGTGATGGGCGTGGCCAAGGCGGCGCTGGAATCGACCGTCCTGTATCTGGCCAACGACCTCGGCCCCGAGGGCATCCGCGTCAACGCGATCTCGCCGGGCCCGATGAAGACGCTGGCCGGCGCGGCCATCGGCGGCGCGCGCAAGACCTTCAAGCACACCGAGATCAACGCGCCGCTGCGCCACAACGCCTCGCTCGAGTCGGTGGGCGGCACGGCGGTCTACCTCGCCTCGGACTACGGCGCCGACACCACCGGCGAGATCATCAAGGTCGACGGCGGCTACCACGTCATCGGCATGCCGCAGGCCGACAACCTCTGACACCCGCGCGCGAGAGCTTCGTGCGTTTAATCGTGGGCATATCCTGCGGCCTTGAAGTAGTTCCAGCATTCGTCGGGTTCGAAGAGATCGCAGATGTCGCCGACGGC
>NZ_JARGYC010000061.1 GCF_029168335.1 Psychromarinibacter sediminicola | reverse complement strand
GGCCAGCCCCCCACACCCCCCGGGATATTTGTAGCCAGAAGAAGCCTGGGGGGCGTGTCGCTGAGACGGGATCGGCCGTGGCGGTCTGGCCGGCTTGGCGGCAGGTCGCGGAGCCTGGCGGGGTTGCGGCCCGAAGACGCCGGGGCGCGGCGTATCGGTCAGACGGGGCCGGCGGTGGAAATGTTTCGCGCGCGAAACATTTGTCTTTTCTTTACAGGTAGTTAATCGACCGTCCGCGACCCGGGGCGCAGCCCCTGCAGGCGGGGAGAACTTTCCTGCGCCGCCGCCCGTCAGGGGGCTATGCAGAGCGGAATCGCAGCGCTAACATCGCCGCCATGTCAGGCGAAGGCGATCTTCTTCACGTCGTGACCGACGACGAGATCGGCCCGGGGCGCACCCGGCTGGGCAAGATCCTGATCTGGGGATCCTTCGCCGTGATGGTCGCGACCTTCGCGGTGCTGGGGCTGGCGGAGACGGGCGCGATCGGGCTGGACTTCGCCAACTGGCGCCCGGCGCTCTATGCCGCGCTGTTCTGGGCCGTCTGCCTGAACATCGCGCAGGTGGTGCTGTACGGCGAGCAGGGCAAGCGGACGCTGTTCATCCTGCCCGCCGCGCTGTTCGTGATCTTCGTCGTGGTCTTCCCGCTGATCTTCGCGCTGGTGATCTCGTTCTCGGACTGGAACCTCGCTTCGCTGGACGGGCGCGAGTTCAACGGGCTGGAGAACGTGCGCCAGATGTGGAACGACCCGTTCTACTGGAACGCGCTGACCAACATGGTCTGGTACACGCTGGCGATCGTCGTGGAATACGCCATCGCCTTCGGCCTGGCGCTGATCCTGGCCAGCGAGATCCGGGCGCGGAAGTTCTTTCGCGTGGCGTTCCTGATGCCGCTAATGCTGTCGCCGGTCGCGGTGTCGTGGATGATCGGCAAGTCGATGCTGGAGGGGCGGTTCGGCCCCGTCGCGCGGCTGGCGCGCTGGCTGGGCTGGGACCGGCCGGCGTTCTTTTCCGACCCCGAGATCGCGCGGACGATGATCATGATCATGGACGGATGGACCTATATTCCGTTCATGATGATCATGCTGCTGGCCGGGCTGCAGGCGATCCCGCGCGAGGTGCAGGAGGCGGCACGGGTCGACGGGGCGAGCGGCTGGCGCGGGTTCTGGGAAGTCACCTTTCCGCTGATGCTGCCGGTCTCGATCACCGCGATCCTGATCCGCATCATCTTCAAGCTGAAGATCGCGGACATCATCATCAACGTCACCTCCGGCGGGCCGGGCGGCGCGACCGACAGCGTGACCAGCTTCATCTTCCGCGAATACCGCGATCGGTCGAACGTGGGCTACGGCACGCTGCTGGCCATCGTCTTCCTGGTGCTGATCGTGATCGCGATTACCGTCTTCATGAAGCTGGTCGACCGCTGGATGAACCCGAGGTACTGACGCATGGCCGACCGGACCGCCGCCGCCAACGCCGAGACGCAGATCTTCCACGACGCCGCGCATGACACGGCCGGCCGGGTGAAGTGGTATGCCGGGCGCGTCGCGATCTACGGCATCCTGCTGATCTGGACGGTGGTCTGCCTGTTCCCGATCTACTGGACCTTCACCACCTCGTTCAAGCTGGCGCCCGACGTGATGCAGGGCAACCTGGTGCCCTTCGTGGACTTCCAGCCGAAATGGAAGGGCTTCGACAGCCTGGGCCTGTCGCCGCGGCTGATCGGGCAGGAGTCGACGGTGCGCGAGGAGTTCCTGAAGCGGTTCACGAATTCCGCCGTCGTGGCGCTGTCGGCCTCGGCGCTGGCGGTGGTGCTGGGGTCGATGTCGGCCTACGGTCTGTCGCGGTTCCGCTACCGGTTCGGGTTCATGCGCAACCCCGACATCTCGTTCTTCTTCCTGTCGCAGCTGATCCTGCCGCCGGTGGTGCTCGCCCTGCCGTTCCTGGTGCTCTACAAGCAGCTCGACCTGCTGGACACGCGGATCGGGCTGATCCTGCTCTACACGCTGACGGTGCTGCCCATCGTGGTGTGGATCATGCGCGACCAGTTCCTGTCGATCCCGGTGGAGCTGGAGGAGGCGGCGCTGGTGGACGGGCTGTCGATCTGGGGGGCGTTCCTGACCATCGTCCTGCCGATCGCGCTGCCCGGCATGGTGGCCGCGTTCATCCTGTGCCTGGTGCTGACCTGGAACGAGTATTTCTTCGCGGCGCTGCTGACCTCGACGGAGGCGAAGACGCTGCCCGTCATGGTGGCGTCGCAGACCGGGTCTCAGGGCATCAACTGGTGGGCGATGGCGGCGCTGTCCTCGGCGGCGATCCTGCCCCTGATCATCATCGGCGTGCTGCTGGAGCGCTATATCATCCGGGGAATGGCGGCCGGGGCGGTGAAGTAGGGTCGCCCGCCGGAGGGATTTCATCCCCCCGTCGTCCATCGTGTTTGCACGAATGGCGCACGATGAACGGACCGCCCTGAGCGTATTTTTCAACGAGAAGAAGTTGGGGGGGCCGGGATCGGGTGTTCGGGCGGTGCGGCGCGGTTTTCGGGCGTGCCCCTTTCTCTTGCCTCAGTCGTCCGACAGCCAGCCGGTGGCGAGGGCGTGGGCCCAGTCCGCGCGGCCGGCGCGGCGGGCGAGGTCGGTCATGCGCGCCGGGTCGTAGGGGACGCGGCGGTGGCTGACCTGCCAGGCGTCGCCGGCGCGGTCCAGGACGGCATAGCAGGCGTCTGGCGTGCCGCTCTGCATGACATGGGGCACCGGGTGGATGTCCTCGTAGGCGGGCAGGCCGACGCTGCCGGGATTCACGATGCGGCGGCCGTCGGGCAGGCGGATGGCGGCCGGCAGGTGGGTATGGGCGCAGAGGATCAGCGGGAAGTCGGCGTCGCGGCCGAGCCGGGCGATGCCCGCGGCGTCGCGGGCGCCGGTGCTGCCGTCCTCGCGCACCTCGTGCAGCCAGTAGGTCTGATCGTCGTGCGGCGTGGCGTGGCAGAGCAGGACGTCGTGGCCGAAATGCGCGGTGGGCGAGAGCGATTCCAGCCAGTCGATGTGGCGCGGCTGCAGTTCCGAGAAGGCCGCGAAGTCGCTGGGCGACATCTCGTGCGGGTGCTGCTGGATCAGGGAGCGGTCGTGGTTGCCGCGGATCGTGGTGATGTCGCGGGCGGCCAGAAGCTCGGCGGTTTCGGCCGCCGCCAGCGGGCCGCTGAAATGGTCGCCGAGGTTGACGACGCGGTCGAGGCCCTGGGCGTCGATGTCGGCCAGGACGGCGCGCAGCGCGTCGGCGTTGCCGTGGATGTCCGCGAGGACGGCGAAGCGGTCGGGGACCCGGTCTGTCATGCGGGCATGTAATCCGGCGGGTCGGGCCGTGGCAACCGGGGGGACCGAGTGCGAACGTGCCCCTTCCCCGAAGGACGGGCGGGGAAGGGGCGGGGCCGCGGGGGAGAGGGGCGCGGCCCCGGGGAATTACTGCGACAGGCTCTCGGCCAGGCGCATCAGGTTGATCGCCTCGCGCCGGTAGCCGAACGGATCCTCGCCGGTGGCGGAGCTGGCCAGGGCGATGGCGTCGTCCCAGTCCCAGTCGCCGGTATAGGTGCCGTCGCGCAGGAGCTGCCCGAAGCCGGCGATGGCGGCGGCCCAGCTGGCCTCCTGCGTCGCCTCGGCCATGCCCGCGGTGATCGGCCGCTCGATCAGGGTGCTGGTCTCCTCGCCCGGTTCCTTGTAGCGCAGGCGCAGGAAGGCCAGCTCGTCGCTGTCCGACGACGCCGCGACGGGCGTGTCGTCGCCATAGCGCAGCGGGTCGTTCAGCACGGCGGGCGAGCCGACCGGCGTGATCTCGTAGATCGCCGTCACCGAATGCCCGGCGCCGATCTCGCCCGCATCCACCTTGTCGTTGTTGAAGTCCTCGCGCCGCAACGCGCGGGTCTCGTAGCCGATCAGGCGGTATTCGGCGATCTCGGCGGGGTTGAACTCCACCTGGATCTTGACGTCGTCGGCGATCGGGAACAGCGCGCCCGTTAGCTGGTCGACCAGCACCTTCTGCGCCTCGTTCAGCGTGTCGATATAGGCCGCGGTGCCGTTGCCGTGCTGCGCGAGCGCCTGCATCGTCGCGTCCTGCAGGTTGCCGCGGCCGAAGCCGAGGACCGACAGGTAGGTGCCGGAGTCGCGCTTGTCGGCGATGAAGTCCTCCAGGTCGTCGGGGTTCGAGATTCCGACGTTGAAGTCGCCGTCGGTGGCCAGCAGCACGCGGGAGACCTCGCCGTCCTCGGTCATGCCTTCTGCGATGGAATAGGCCTGTTCCAGCCCGGCCTGCCCGGCGGTGGAGCCGCCCGCCGACAGCGTGTCGAGCGCGGCGAGGATCGTCTCGCGGTCCCCGGCGGCGGTCGGTTCGAGCGCCAGCCCGGCCGAGCCCGCATAGGTCACGATGGCCACCTGGTCCTCGGGCCGCAGCTCGCCCAGCATCAGGCGGAAGGACTGCTTCAGAAGTGGCAGCTTGTTGGGCTGGTTCATCGACCCGGAGGTGTCGATCAGGAAGACGAGGTTCAGCGGCGGGCGGTCCTCCACCGCAGGCAATTCGCCCTGCAGCGCCAAGGTCATCAGCTGCGTGTCGGGGTTCCACGGCGTCTCGGCCAGGGTGACGGAGGGCTTGAACGGGCCGTCGTCGGGGCCGGGGGCCGGGTAGTCGTAATCGAAGTAGTTGATCAGCTCCTCGATCCGCACCGCGTCGGCGTCGGGCAGCGACCCGTTCATCAGCGAGTTGCGGACGACCGAATAGCTCGCCGTGTCGACGTCGATGGAGAAGGTCGAGACCGGCTCTTCGGTGACCGCCATGACGGGGTTCGCGTCCTCGTTGGCGAATTCCTCGGTGTTCTCGGTGTTCTCGGGGGCCGGGGTCACGACGTCCGGCGCCGGAATCGGCGCGGGGGCAATGGCGCCGGTGGTGCGGCCCATGGTCGTGGCGTTGGTGTTGCCGCCCTGCAGGACCGACGGCACGTTGCCGTAGCCGGTGACAGCCCCGGCGCCGTCGTTCCAGGCGATGCCGTTGCCCAGGCCCGTCGGCCCGGCGCTCTCGGCGGCCGGCGGCGGCACGATATCCGCCAGTTCCTCGGCGGCCTCGCTCTCGGGCTCACTTTTGGCGGCGGGCGCCTCGGGGGTCGGTTCTGGGGCCGCTTCGGGGGCCGGCTCGGCGACGGCCTCGTCGGAGACGTCGCCATCCGTCGCGACGACCTCGGGCTGGTCGAGCGTGTCGCGGTTGCCGGGCATCTCCTGCACGACGGGGATCAGGGCCACCATGCCGACGGCGACAATGGCGGTGGTGGCGGTCAGCGCGGGGCGCGTGGTCAATTGGCTCAGCATATGTCTAACTCCTGTTGCAAAACCCGCCCGTCTCGTCGGGCGGTCAGGAGTAGGACGCGCCGCGTCCGCCGATCCTTGGGCGCGGTCGAAGATTTCTTCCGCCTGCGCCAGGACGGCGGCCTTGCGGGCCGGGTCCGGGGCCGGGGTCGCCTGGTCGAAGGCGCGTTTCAGGTCGTCGAGCGGGTCGGTCATGCACTCAGTTCCTCGTCGCGCAAGGCCTTCAGGCGCTTGCGGATCTCCGAGAGCCGCCAGCTGACGGTGCCCTCGGATACGCCGAGCACCTCTGCGGCCTCGGCATGGGTCATCTCTTCGCCCATCGTCAGGGCGGCGGTGTCGCGCAGCTCCGCCGGCAGGCGCGCCATGGCGCGGTGCAGCCAGTCGAGTCCCTCGGCGGTGTCCGCCTGCGCGGCGCGGCGGCCGATCTCCCAGTCGCCCCAGCCATCGGCGGCCTTCGCGCGGGTCGCAGCGCGCCGGCGGGCGTCGTGGGCGGCGTTCACCGCGACGCGGTAGAGCCAGGTGGAGAACTTCGCCTCGCCGCGGAAGCCGTTCAGCTTCGCGGGCAGGGCCAGACAGATGTCCTGGGTCAGGTCCTCTGCGTGATCCTGCCGCCCGGTCAGGCGAAAGCAGACGCGGAACAGCCCGTCGTAATGCCGCGCCAGAAGCGCTGCAAAGGCCTCCCGGTCGCCGCCGGCGGCGGCCCGGGCCAGTCCGCTATCACCCGTCTCCATGCGCATTACAGTGGGTTGGACGCGGCCCGGCGGTCAATCCTTGGACCGCGGGGGCGAAAAAGATACCCCGCAGCTTCTTCTGGCCGGAAATACTCTGGGGGTCCGGGGGTGAAACCCCCGGCGGATCGGCGCGCGGCACGCGCGGCGACCTCACCAGCGGGACAGTGCGTCCTCGTCCTCGTCCTTCGCGGCGACCCAGGCGGCGCCCTCGGCGGTGACCTCCCGCTTCCAGAACGGCGCGCGCGATTTCAGGTAGTCCATCAGGAATTCCGCCGCCGCGAAGGCCTCGCCCCGGTGCCCCGCCGCGGTCGCCACCATCATGATCTGCTCGCCCGGCGCCAGCCGCCCGTGGCGATGGATCACCAGCGCGTCCCTGAGGGTCCAGCGGCGCACCGCCTCCGCCTCGATGGCGCCGATCGCCTTTTCGGTCATGCCCGGGTAGTGCTCGATCTCCATGAAGCGCAGCCCGCCGTCGTCGCGCACCAGCCCGGTGAAGCTGACCTGCGCGCCCACATCGGTGCGGCCGGACGCGAAGGCGTCCAGCTCCGCGCCCAGGTCGAAGGGCGCTTCCTGCACCCGCACGACCATCTCAGCCCCCGGTCATCGGCGGGAAGAACGCCACCTCGCGCACGCCGGCCAGCGGCGCGTCGAAGTCCGACAGTTCCTGGTCCAGCGCCACGCGCAGGGCGGAAGTGTCGGCGAAGGCCGCCTCGTAGCGCGCCTCGCGCGCCTTCAGCTCCTCCACCAGCCCCGAGACCGTGTCGGCCGAGGTCTCGACCCGTTCCTTCGGCAGGCCGATGCGTTCGCGCACCCAGGCGAAATAGAGAACGTCGATCATGCCTCGTCCTCCCGGAAAAACGGCAGCGACTTGCGGAAATAGTCGATGCCCGAGATCAGCGTCAGCGCCGCCGCGATCCACAGAAGCCCGACGCCGATCCACCATGTATAGATGGCGGCGGTGTAGTTCCAGACCAGCCCGACCTCGTCGGAGACCTGGCCCGTCATGATCCCGTCGACCATGGCGGCGTCCATCCCGACGGTCCGGGCGATCACGTTATGCTCGAAGATGCCCTTGGCGAAGAGCACGGCGATGGCGACCATCTGCAGCATGGTCTTCCACTTGGCGAGCTTGGTGACCTTCAGCGTATGCGCCTTGTCGCCCAGGAACTCGCGCAGGCCGGACACGAAGACCTCGCGGAACAGGATCACCGTGGCGGGCAGCAGGATCCAGGGGTCGACGCCGATCCGGCCGATCAGCGGGTCGACGGCGGAGAACCCGGTGATCACCAGAAGCGCGATGACCACCATCGCCTTGTCCGCGATCGGGTCCAGCATGGCGCCGAAGCGCGATTCGAGCTTCCACGCCCGCGCGATGTAGCCGTCGAACCAGTCGGTGGCCGCGGCGCCGATGAACAGAAGCATCGCGAACCAGTCCGCCCAGGGCCGGATGAAGTACAGAAACATCACCGCCACACCGGGCGCGGCGAGCAGGCGCAGGACCGTCAGGATATTGGGGATCGTCCAGTGCATGCGCCTTACCTAGCCCCTCAGCGGGGGACAGGAAAGGCGCCATGGCCCGCGCGGCGTTATCGCCGCACGAAATAGTTATCCGATTCATAGTCCTCGCGGCCCGGATCGGTGAAATCCGTGCGGATGAATACCCGCAGCCGGTCCGATCCGGCCATCCGCGTGTAGATGTGCCGCTTGGCAAAACCGTCGTCCTTGAAGGCATAGAACCAGCCGTCGTCGACCCGCTCGCTGCCGATCGTGCCCCAGTCGCAGTCGCTGGGCGAGCAGGAGCCCCACAGGTGGATGCGCGCATCGGGGCCGGAGGCGGGCCGGCCGTTATGGATGACGTCGTTGCAGACGGTGGAGAACTCCACCTTCGTGATCGAGCGGGTGTCGGGGTTCACGTTGCGCCAGGCGCCGTCCATCGGGCTGGCGGCGCAGAGCGCCGAGGCGGCGGGGGCAGAGGCGGCCAGCCCCAGCAGGGCGGCGGCGATCGTTGTCAGATGGCGTTTCATTGCGATCTCCTTGGGTTGGCGTTGGATTCGCACCCTTGGGTCGCGGCCGCCCGTCGCGGGGTTCAAAAGAAAATGCCCCCGGTGCGCAGGCGCGCGACGCGCAATGCGCATGCATGGGCCTTGTCCGGCCGCCTCCTGGCGACCGCTCAGAACCCGTGGAACAGCATGTCGAGTGCGCGGGTGACCTCGTCGGCGCCGTGGGAGAGATTGGCGACGGGCAGGCGCAGCGCCGTCGCGGGGATCGCCGCGAGGAGATGCGTGGCCATCACGACCTCGGTCTCGCCGATCTGGAAGACCGGATGCAGGGCGCGCACCGGCGCCGGCACGTCCGCCTTGGGCAAGAGCGGCACGACCACGCGCGTATGGAGGATTTCGAGCAGATCGGTCTGCACGTCCAGCAGATAGCCGGACCCGTCGGACGCGCGGTAGACGTCGTACCGCGCCATCAGAACATGCGGTATCTTTCCAGGGGCAGGCCGTGCTCGGCCGCCCAGGCGTTCCAATCCGCAATCGCCTCGGCGTTGTCGCGTTTCCAAGCCTCGGCCTTCGCGGCGCGCACGGCCTCGCTCACGCCCGCTTCGGCGGCGCGGCTGACGTTCACGCCATAGGCGCGCGCCTCTTCCAGGAGGCCTGGATCGAGGGAGAGGGTCGGGGCCTTCCGGGCAGGCTGTTTCGGCATCGGGTCGCCTCCGTTCGTGCCATAGTCTATGCGCGACGATCCTGCGCATCAATCGGTCCCGCGGGGTCGGCCCGGAAAGACGCCCCGGAGCCACGTGCTGCGTGCCTCATCCCCGCTCGTTGAAGAAATCGTAGATCGTCTCGGCCAGCGAATCCGAGATGCCCTCGACCGCCTTCAGGTCGGCCAGGTTCGCCCGGCCCACCGCCTTGGCCGAGCCGAAATGCGCCAGCAGCGCGCGCTTGCGCGTCGCTCCCACGCCCGGCACCTCGTCCAACGGGGTGGCGCCCACCGCCTTCGCCCGCTTCGCCCGGTGGGTGCCGATGGCGAACCGGTGCGCCTCGTCGCGCAGCCGCTGGATGAAATACAGCACCGGGTCGTTGTGGCGCAGCGCGAAGGGGCGCTGGCCGACGCGGTGGAATTCCTCCTTGCCGGCGTCGCGGTCGAGCCCCTTGGCGACGCCGACCATCGCGATGTCCTCGACGCCCAGCTCGGCCATGATCCCGTGCACGGCCGAGACCTGCCCGGCGCCGCCGTCGATCAGCAGTAGGTCCGGCCATTGCCCCTTGTCGCGGTCCGGATCCTCTTTCAGCAGCCGCTTGAAGCGCCGGGTCAGAACCTCCTTCATCATGCCGAAATCGTCGCCGGGGGTCAGCT
This sequence comes from Psychromarinibacter sediminicola, assembly GCF_029168335.1. Lineage (GTDB taxonomy): Bacteria > Pseudomonadota > Alphaproteobacteria > Rhodobacterales > Rhodobacteraceae > Psychromarinibacter > Psychromarinibacter sediminicola. The sequence continues at coordinate 17,448 of NZ_JARGYC010000061.1, read as the reverse complement.
CGGCGTCGCGGATGTTGAACTTGCGGTACTGGTTCTTCATCAGCCCCTCGGGCCCGGCCACGATCATCGCACCGACGGCGTGACTGCCCTGGATATGCGAGTTGTCGTAGACCTCGATCCGCTGCGGCGGGGCGTCCAGCCCGAACGCCTCGGCGATGCCCGACAACAGCTTCGCCTGCGTCGCGGTCTCGGCCATCTTGCGCGCCAGGCTCTCGCGGGCGTTGCGCAGGGCGCCGGCGATCAGCTCGGCCTTCTCGCCGCGCTTGGGCACCAGCACTTCCACCTTGCGCCCGGCCTTCCCGGCCAGCGCCTCGGCGACGAGGTCCACGTCCTCGATCTCGTCCGAGAGGATCAATTGCCGGGGCGGCTCCTTGTTGTCGTAGAACTGGCCGATAAAGGCCTGCAGCACCTCCGCCGCGCTCTCGGTGCCGCCGAGGCGGGGATAGTAGTCGCGGTTGCCCCAGTTCTGGTTGGCGCGGATGAAGAACACCTGCACGCAGGCCTGCCCGCCTTCCATGTGCAGCGCGATCACGTCGGCCTCGGTCACGCCGCGCGGGTTGATCCCCTGCGCCGACTGCACCTGGGTCAGCGCGCGGATCCGGTCACGCAGCGCCGCCGCGCGCTCGAACTCCATCGCCTCGGCGGCGGCCTGCATCTGCTCGGCCAGCTGCGACTGCACCTTGGTCGTCTTGCCCTGCAGGAACCGCTCGGCGTCGCGCACCAGCGCGCCGTATTCGTCCTCGGACACGTAGCCCACGCAGGGCGCGCTACAGCGCTTGATCTGGTAGAGCAGGCAGGGCCGGGTGCGGCTTTCGAACGTGGAATCCGAGCAGTTGCGCAGTAGGAAGACCTTCTGCAGCTGATTCAGCGTCCGGTTGACCGCGCCGGCGCTGGCGAAGGGGCCGTAATAGGCGCCCTTTTCCTTCTTCGCGCCGCGGTGCTTCTTGATCTGGGGAAAGCCGTGATCCTTCGCCACCAGGATGTTGGGAAAGGATTTGTCGTCGCGCAACAGCACGTTGTAGCGCGGCTTCAGCTGCTTGATGAGGTTCTGCTCCAGCAGCAGCGCCTCGGTCTCGGTCCGGGTGGTCAGGAACATCATCGAGGCCGTCGCCTCGATCATCCGCATGATCCGGGGAGAGTGGCCGGAGGGCCGGGCATAGTTCGACACCCGCGCCTTCAGATTGCGCGCCTTGCCGACGTAGAGCACCCGCTGCTGGGCATCCAGCATCCGGTAGACGCCGGGCGAGCTGTCCAGCGTCTTCAGGTAGGACTGGATGCAGGCATAGCCGGTCAGCTGCGGGTCGGGGGCGGTGTCGGTGCTGTCGTCGCTCATGGCCTACAGATCGTGATTCCCGGGGGTGGCTGCAATCTCGAACCGCCGGAAACAAGCCGAAACATGTCCCCGATATCTGTGGACAAGGCTGGTGGTAAGGACCGGACAGCGGGAATTTTTCCTTTGATTTTGACGGTTTCGTGACTTTGATGAAAAATTAGGCATGAATATAGAGCATTGAAAATAAACGATATTTTTGTGACGAGATTGTAAACCCTCCTGATGTATCAGGAATCCTGCTGCGATTCGGTGCAAACCAGCCGCCGGTGCACAAATTGCGCGCTCGGCCCGCCGGACCCGCCGGTCAGTCATTGATCCAGGTCAATCTCCGGCGTCTTCCACGCCAGGTGTTGCCCGCCGTCGATACACAGAAGCTGCCCAGTGACGGCGGGCGCGTGCAGGAAATAGCGCAGCGCGCCGGTGATGTCCTCGGGGTTGGAACCGCGCTCCAGCACGGTATTGGCGCGCTGCCCGGCGAAGTGGGCTTCGGACTGGTTGGCGCCCTGGAGCGTCGGGCCGGGGCCGATGGCATTGACCCGGACCCGCGGGGCGAGCGCTTGCGCGGCGGTGCGGGTGAAGGCCCAGAGCCCCATCTTGGCGATCGTGTAGGACATGAAATGCGGCGTCAGCTTGCGCACCCGCTGGTCGATCATGTTGACGACCAGCGCCTCGGCCCGCGGCTCGCCGCTACCGTCGGCGACCGGCGCCGGCGCCTGCGCCGCCAGCGCCTGGGTCAGCACAACCGGGGCGCGAAGGTTCGATTCCATGTGCCGGTCCCAGCTGTCGCGCGTGGCGGTGCCGAGCCGGTCGTATTCGAAGATCGAGGCGTTGTTCACCAGCACCGAGACGGGGCCCAGCGCCTCGGCCGCGCGGGACAAGAGCGCCTGCGTCGCGTCCTCGTCCAGCAGATCGGCCTGCAGCGCGACGGCGCGGCGGCCCAGCGCCTCGATCTCGGCCACGGTGTCCTGCGCCTCGGCCGCGGAGCCGGCGTAATGCACTGCCACGTCGAACCCGTCTTCGGCGAGGGCCAGCGCCATGGCGCGGCCCAGCCGTTTCGCGGCGCCGGTGACGAGGGCGGTTCGGGGCTGCATGGGCGGTCTCCGGTCGGTCAGGTCAGGATCAGGTAGACATAGGCGGCGTAGAGCACGGTCAGCGCCGCCCCCGTGATACGGCCCATGTTCATGCGCCAGATCACGAAAGGCGCCAGAAGGACCGACGCGCCGGCCATGACCCACAGGTCGAAGCGCAGGATCTCGTCCTCCACCGGGATCCGGCCGAACAGCGAGGCGACGCCGATGATGACCAGCAGGTTGAACATATTCGACCCGATCACGTTGCCCAACGCCACGTCGGCCTGCCGCCGCAGGCCGGCGGCGATGGTCGTGGCAAGCTCGGGCAGCGAGGTGCCCACGGCCACCAGCGTCAGGCCGATGACCGTCTCGCTGACACCCCAGGCGGTGGCGATGTTCACCGCGCTCGTCACCAGGAGCTGCGCGCCCACCGGCAGCCCGGCGAGCCCGAGGATCAGGAACAGCGCGACGCGCCAGCCGGGCATCTCCGGGTTGGCGCCCTCGATCTCCTCGGGGGAGATGTCGGCGTCGTCCTCGGCGCCGCCGGCCTCCCGGCGCTCGGCCTCGGCGCGGGCCGCGGCCCTGGCCCGGGCGCGCGCCGCGTGATTGGCGCGGCGATGCCGCCGGGCGCTGCGGACCTGGCTGGCGGTGACGACGGCGAAGCCGGCCAGCAGGATCAGCCCGTTCCACCACGCGAACGGCCCCAGCCAGGCCAGCGCGATGAACAGCGCGGTCGCCGACAGCATCCACAGGAAGTTGCGGCTGGTCTTGTGCTCTCCGGTCGCCAACCCGTAGAGCAACGCCGGCACGCCCAGCACCAGGAGCACGTTGGCGGTGTTCGAGCCCACCACGTTGCCGATCGCCAGCCCCGGCGCGTCGTCCAGCACCGAGCCGATGGAGATCACCAGCTCCGGCGCCGAGGTGCCGAAGGCGACGACCGTCAGGCTGACGATCAGCGCGGGGATGCCCAGCCGCAGCGCCAGGTTCACCGCGCCGCGCACCAGGAAATCGCCCGCGATCAGGAGCAGCCCGAGGCCGGCGGCCGCGATCAGGTAGTCCAAGGTTCAGCCCTTTCCCTTGCCCGAGACCTTGCCGCAGTCGCAGGGGCCCTTGCCGATCCGGTAGCGGCCGCAGCGCGGGCATTTGCGCGCGTCCAGGTGCTTCTGGCCGGGCAGTTTCGGCATCTTCAGCTTGCCGAACATGGCCAGCACGCCCATGCCGACGAGGAACAGTACGACGATCTTGACGATCACAGCCCGAACCTCGCATAGGCGCCGCGTTCCTCCAGCGCGGCGAGCGCGTCGTCGGCCACATGCGCGCCCAGCCGGGCGAACAGGCTGCGCTTGCGGCCGTAGGGGATGAAGCGCACCTTGTCGCCGAAGATCTCCTTCATCTTCGGCACCACGTGGCCCACGCCGTCGGCCAGCCCCTTGTCGACCGACTGCCGGCCGATCCAGACGGTGCCGGTGAACATCTCGTCATCCTCGGCCAGCCGGGCGCCGCGGCGGTCCTTGACGTAGTCGATGAAGATCTCGTGGATATGCTCCTGCCAGCCCTTCAGCCGCTCTACGTCCTCGGGCTTTTCGTCGCGGAACGGGTCGAGCATGGATTTCGACCGGCCCGCGGTATGGACCCGCCGCTCGATCCCGTATTGCGCGATCAGGTTCTGGAACCCGAAGCCCGCATAGATCACCCCGATGGAGCCCACGACCGAGCTGGGATCGACCCATATCTCGTCGCCCGCGCAGGCCAGCCAGTAGCCGCCGGAGGCCGCCACGTCCTCGGTGAAGGCGTAGACCTTCACGTTCTTCTCCTGCGCCAGCCGGCGGATGCGGGCGGCGATCAGGCTGGACTGCACCGGCGAGCCGCCGGGGGAGTTGACGACCAGCGCCACGGCGTCGGGCTTGCCGCGGCGGAACGCCTTTTCGATCATCGACGCGAGCCCGGCGTCGTTCAGCGCGTTCATGCGGCTGCCCGAGGCGATCATGCCGTTCAGGCGCAGGATCGCCACGGTCGGGCGGCGGTTGGTGAAGGGGAGCCATTTGATCATGCGGAGCGATGTAGCGGCGGCGGGGGCATGGAACAAGGTGCGGAGGAATTTCGCCGCGCCTTCGGCGCGTCGATCCGCTGGGGGGACGCTGTCCCCCCAGACCCCCCCTGGAGTATTTTTGCCAAGATGAAGCGTATTTGGAACGAGAAGAAGCGTACTTGGAACGAGAAGAAGCGTATTTGGAACGAGAAGAAGCGTATTTGGAACGAGAAGAAGATCTTGGGGTGGGGCATTTGCCGGGGGGCGGCGTAGGGCCCGGGGCGGTGTTGCTGGCGCATGGCCCCGGCGGATCTGGCCGCGGCGGATGGCGGCCGGGCGGTCGGCGTGGCCCTCGGCGTCCTTCAGGTGGATGGGACGCCGGGGACGGGGCGCCTCAGGCGTGTTCGCGTCGCGGCGCCTCGGCGCGCAGCAGGATCGAGCCGTCGGAGAAGATCTTGCGCCCGTTCCGCACCGTCGCCCGCACATGGCCGACGCCGGTGTCGTCGGCGATGACGAGGTCGGCGGGCTTGCCCGTCGCGATCTCGCCCCGGTCGCTCAGCCCCAGGGCGCGGGCCGGGTTGGCGCTGGCCAGCCGGGCGGCGCCGGACAGGCCCTGTGGGTCGGACTTGGCGAGGATCAGCACCGCGGGCAGGATCGCCGAGGGGTGGTAGTCGGCCGCCAGGATGTCCAGGAGGCCCGCGGCATGGGCGTCGCGGGCCGAGAGGTTGCCGGAATAGCTCTCGCCGCGCAGCGCGTTCGGCGCGCCCATGGCGGTCAGCAGGCCGCGGGTGCGGGCGGCCCCGGCGGCCTCGGGCGTCACCGGGAACTCGGAGATCGTGGCGCCCAGCGACTGCATCAGCGCGACCTTGTCGACGGTGTCGTCGTCGTGGCTGGCCAGCGCGATGCCGTGCGCGGCGCAGGTCGCGCTGATCGCCCGCAGCGTCGCCGCGAGGTCGCCGGCCTGGCGCTGTTTCTCGGCGATCCGCGCCTGCACCGCGGCGCGCGCCTCGCGGTCCGACAGCCCCTGTTCCAGGCGGGTGCGCTCGGTCAGCCGCTCCAGGTCGCGGTACTGGCCCTGGCCCGGCGTGTGGTCGGTCAGCGAGACCAGATCGACGGTGCCGTCCGCGATCAGCTCCTCCACCACCGCCAGCGCGTTGGGATAGTTCACCTCGAACCGGGCGTGGACCCGGTGGTCCACTTTCAGTTCGGGGCGCATCGCCTTCAGGGCGCGCAGCATCTCCTTGGAATGCTCGTAGCTGCGCATGTGGCCGTAGGCGGATTTCGGGTTGAAGCTGACCGCGGCGTAGCCCGTCGTCACGCCCGCCACCTTCAGCCGGCGGTCGAGGTCGTGCAGGCCCAGCTCCAGCGGCATCCTCACGTTGGGGCGCGGCTCGACCTCGCGCTCGATCATGTCGCCGTGCATGTCGATGAAGCCGGGCATCAGGATCAGCCCGTCGCCCTCTAGCGCGGCGCCGGGGACGGGATGCGCCGCGATCTCGGCGATGCGCTCGCCCTCGATGCGGACCGAGCCGCGGGGCAGCACCGCCTCCGGCAGGACCACGCGGAAGTCACTCAGCCACATCGGCCAACTCCTTCGGTCTCAGCACCACCTCGCGGTCGATCAGCCCGGCCACGTCGGCGGCATGGTGAAACACGCCGATCATCGCGACGCCCTGCGCCTTCAGGTCGGCGAGCCGCGCGACCAGCGCGCGTCGCGCGCCAGCATCGAGCGAGGCGGTGGGTTCGTCCAGCAGCAACAGCCGCTGCGGCAGGATCAGCGCGCGGGCGAGGTTCACCTTCTGCTGTTCCCCGCCCGAAAAGGTCGTCGGATAGGCCGGCCAGAGATCGGGCTTGACCCCGAACGTGTCGAGCCAGCGGCGCGCCTCGGTCAGCGCCGCGGCGGCGTCGCGGCCGGCCAGCCGCAGCGGCTCGGCCACGATCTCCTCGGCCGGCACGCGCGGGCGGGCGGTCAGGAACTGGGTGACGAAGCCGATCTCGGTGCGGCGCAGGTGGGCTATGTCGATGTCGGCCGCGGTGGCGAGGTCGATGCGGCCGGCGCGGCTGTCGTACCAGATGTGTCCCGCGACCGGCAGGTAGCTGCGGTAGAGCGTGCGCAGGAGCGTGGACTTGCCCACGCCGTTCGGGCCCGACAGCAGCAGGAACTCGCCCGGCGAGACGGTGAAGGACAGGCCCGCGAAGGCGTGCAGATCCTGGCCGAGGTGGTGCATCCGGAAGGTCTTGGCCAGGCCCTCGACAGTGAGGATGGAGGTCATGGGCGGATCCTCATAGCTTGGCCTGCACGAGTTGCTGGGTATAGGCGTGCTGCGGATCCTGGAAGACCTGGTCGGCCAGCCCGTCCTCGACCACGCGGCCCCGGCGCATCACCATGACGCGGTCGGCCATGGTGCGGATCACGCCCAGGTCGTGGCTGACCAGCACCATGGTGATGCGCCGGTCCCGCTGCAGCCGCTTCAGCGTATCCAGCACCAGCGCCTGCACGCTGACATCCAGCCCGTCGTCGGCTCGTCCAGCAAGAGCACCGCGGGCTCCAGCGCGATGGCCTTGGCCAGTTGCACCCGCTGCTGCATCCCGCCCGAGAGCTCCACCGGCGGCGCGTCCATCCGCGCGACCGGGAACTCCGAGGCCTCCAGCGCGCCCTGCGCCTTGTCCCGCAGCACGGCAAAGCGCCGTTCGCCGGCGATCAGCAGCCGCTCGGCGACGTTGCCCGAGGAGGAATGGCGCATCAGCAGGCCCTGATGCGGGTTCTGGTAGACGATGCCGATGGCGCGGGCGCAGAGCATCCGGCGTTCGAACCGGTCGAGGTCGAACAGGTTGTCGGGCAGGTCCGGCAGCCCCAGGCGGTAGCGGCCCGCGTCCGGCGTTTCCTCCAGGTTCATCATCCGCAGGAAGGTGGACTTGCCCGAGCCGCTTTCGCCCACGACGCCCAGCACCTCGCCCGGATAGACATGCGCCGAGACGTCGTCCAGCGCGACCACGTCGCCGTAGCGTTGGGACAGGCCGTCAAGCTCCATCAGCGGCCGGGTGCGCACCAGCTGCGGGTCGGTCTTTGCCAGCGCGGTCATGGCTGCATCTCCCCGCCCTTGTACCAGGTCTCGCCGATCTCGGCGGCGTCGATCGCCTTGACGCCCAGGTGGCTGTCCGAGACCTCGTGCCGCGCGGTGCCGTCGTCCTGCGGGATCTCGTTCATGAAAAAGCCGGTCAGGCCGGAGCGGTGGCAGGTCAGCTGCGCGTGATCCTCCACCCGGTAGGGCACGTCGTCGAAGACCAGCGGGTCGACGCGGGTATGGGGCGGCACGGCGAAGATGCGCTTTTCCCGCCCCGCCGACAGGATCGTCAGATGCTCGGCCATGTTGAGCTTTGGCAAGTCCCAGCGCGGGATCGGCGAGGGCGTCATCACGTGGCGGCCGTTGACCATCGCCGGGTAGCTCGCCCCCTGCATCACCCGGCCCGACCGCACGATCTGCTCGTAGAGCGTCAGCCAGAGGCGGCCGTAATCGGCATCGGCGTGCATCTGCCGGGCGCGGGACATGTTGGGCTCGACGCCGCGCAGCGGTTCGGGGTTCGGCACCTGCAGGATCAGCACCTGGTCGGCGCGCAGGCGTTCCTCGGGCACCCGGTGGCGCGACTGGATCAGCGTGGCCTCCAGCGTGTCCAGCGTGGCGCGCGCGCCGGAGACGCGGGTCAGGAAGCGGCGGTTCGAGGCGGCGTTGACGCTGTCATCGGCGCCCTGGTCGATCACCTTCACCACCGCGCCCGGACTCACCAGCGTCAGCGTCGCCTGCAGCCCGCCGGTGCCCCAGCCGCGCGCGATCGGCACCTCGCGGCTGGCATAGGGCATCTGGCAGCCGGGGACGGCGACCGCCTTGATCATCTTGCGCCGCATCTCGCGCTTGGCCGAGGCGTCGAGGAACCCGTAGGAGAAGGCCTGCCACGGGCGGGTCAGGGTCGCGAGGCTCATGACGTCGTCTCCGGTTGCCGGGCGGCCTCGTCGCGCTCTGCCGAGCGCTTCTCGGCCTTCGCGCCGCGCAGCGAATCCAGCGCCGACTGGAACGTCACGTAATGCGGCAGCTTGAAGTGAATGCAGAAGCCCGAGCTTTCCACGGGTTCGGTGTGGTAGAGGAAGAATTCCTCGTTCACCGGGCTGTTCGCCGGCGCGCCCGGGCTGTTGAGGTCGAGCGTGGCGCCGGAGATCACCTTGACCTCGTTCCAGCCCAGCGTCGCGCAGAAGCCCAGCCGCAGGCCGTCCTTGCCCTTCGTCGTCACCACCTCGGCCTGGCTCGTCTTGACCCGCCCGGCCGAGAACGGGGTGCCGTTCGGGTGGCGCACCGTCACCTCCACCTCGCTGAGCCGCAGCTCGTTGACGGTCGGGTGCGCCGAGCCGTAACCGCGCATCGCCGAATAGCCCAGCGCCAGCGTCCCGCCCGTCTCGGCCCGCGCCAGCGACTGCAGGGTGTGGGCGCGTTTGGCCGGGAACAGCAAGGGCTCGCGCGTGAGGTCGGGAATGTCCTCGCGGTCCACCGGCCGGCGCGGGCGGTCGGCCACCAGCCCCTGCGCCTTCTGCCAGTCGGCCAGCGCGGTGTGGCGCGGCGGGGCGCGGCGCTCGGCCGGCTCGACCGGGTCGGGCCGGAACGGCGTGCCCTCCAGCACCTCGGTCGCCAGGAGCCGGTGCGAATAGTCCAGCGTTGGCCCCAGGATCTGGCCGCCGGGGATGTCCTTGAACGCCGCCGAGATCCGGCGGTGGGTAAAGCCCTGGTCCGGCTCGGCCACCTCGGCGATCTGCAGCCGCGGCTGCGTCGTCCGCCAGGCGCGCAGGAGCAGCAGCGCCTCGTAAAGGTCGCCGCCCGCCTGCGCCAGCGCCAGCGCGGCGAGGTCGGGCGCATAGAGCGACGCCTCGCCCATCACCCGGTCGACCAGCGCCGGCAGCGCGGCCTCGATCTCGCGCACCCGGTCGGCGCCGATCTCGCCGGTCTGGGCGCGGTACAGCCGCTCCGCCTGCTCGATGGCGCGTTCGCCGCCGCGGGTTGCCACATAGGCCATGTCTCAGCCCTCCGTTACCGTGGTGGAGCGGGGCAGGGCGACGAGCCGCGTGCCGTCCACGAAGATCATCTCGATGCCCAGCGGATAGCGGCAAAGGCCGGCGCGGACCCGCCAGACATCCGCGTGCAGTTCGCCCAGCGAGAGCGTGGCGGTGTCGCGTATGCCGGGGCCGGCGAGCCGCACGGCGGGCCCGTCCCCGAACCGGGCCGGCGCCACGACCGTCGCCCCCTGGTCGGGATAGAGCTGCGAGCCCACCGGCGCGCGCAGAAGCTGCGCCATGGCGCTTTCGGTTCCGAGGGACAGGAACAGGTGGTCGGCCAGGTCCGGCGGAACCACCGAGGCGCCGCTGCGCGCGAGCGCGCCGGACAGCGCCGCCTCGTCCGCGAACACCCGGCATTCGCGGTCCACCAGCGCCAGCGCGACCGGCAGCAGCCCCGGCTCCGGCATCTCGTGGACCGTGCCGGGGCGGGCGAGCGCGTTCAGCACCGCCGCGAAGGTGGCGTTGTCGCGGGGCTCGTCGGCATCGGGCATCGGTGCGGTCTGCATCAGAAGGTCTCCATGTCCACGCGGGTCGCCTCGACCCGCCGCAGCGTGTCCCGGTCCGCGTCGGCCTGCGCCGCGCCCATCCGGGTCACGAAGCCCCGCAGCCGTTCGGCCGCGACCCCGGCGGCCAGCGCGGCGTCGATCAGCGCCATCGCCATCGCCCGCTCCAGGTCGCGGCCGACGATCATGCCGTAGCCTTCCGTCCCGTCCGAAAGCCGCACATGCGCCTCGGCCACCAGCACCTCGCCCAGGTGGAACTCGGTGCCCTCCACCGTGTCGCGGGCCGGCAGCATGACGAGGCCGGTGCGGCTCTGCAGCACCTCCACGTCGCCCAGCGCGGGCAGGATCGCCTCCGCCTCCGCCCGGATCGCCTCCGGCTCGGCGCGGGCCAGGATGGTCAGCACTTCCGAGGGGTCCGGCGCCGTGCTCCGGTCAAACATCGCGGCCGCTCCCGTGGTCCAGTTCGAACCGCACGCGCCCGGCGGCCCAGATCGCCTCGGAATGACCGATCGGCACGCCGTCCGGGTCGGCGTCGATCTTGGTGATCACCACCACCGGCTGATCGGCCGGCTGTTCCAGCAGCCGCGCCTCCCATTTCGCGGGCAGGCGGGCATAAAGCGCCGTTTCGCGGCGGGCGTAATCGGCGATGCCGTGACCCGCGTAGATCTCGCTGTCGGACTCGCCGGCCATCCGCCGCGCGCCGAAATCGGGAAACCGCCCGGCCGGGTGGAAACTGCAGGTCGGGATCAGCGGCCGCGCGTCGGCATAGCCCCGGCGCAGCACGCGATGCACTTCGGCCCCCGGCTGCAGCCCGAGCGCGCGGGCCACCTCCGGCTCCGCCGCCACGATGTCCACGTCGATCATGTCGCGGCTGGGCACCACGCCCTGCCGCGCGAGGTTCTCCTTGAACCGGGTGCGCGCGCCGATCCGGTAGGTGATGCGCGGCGTCTCGCGCACGAAGGTGCCGCGCCCCTGTTCGACGCTCAGCACGCCCTCGGCGGCCAGCGTCGCCACGGCGCGGCGCAGCGAGTGGCGGCCGACGCCGATCTCGCGCTGGATCTGCGCCTCGGGCGGCAGGCGGTCGCCCGCGGCCAGCGCCTGCGAGGCGATGTTCCGCATGATCCAGTCACGCGCGCGTTCCCAATTGCTGACATCGACCATGCCAGGCCCCTTGCGAAAGTCATCCGAATGATTGCGGGGTAGGGGCCGAACATTGCCGGGGAATGACAGCCGGGTGAAACTCCCGCGACAATCGCGGGAGCGTCGGGTCAGGCCGGCGTCGTGGCGGGCGCCTGCCCGGGGTCGAGCTTCGCGGCGCCCAGCGCCGACAGCGCCACCAGCGCGGCGGCGGTGCCCAGGCACAGCGGCAGGCCGCCCAACTGATAGCTGGCCCCCGACAGCACCGTGCCCAGCAGCCGGCCGCCCGCGTTCGCCATGTAGTAGAAGCCAACGTCCATCGTCACCCGGCTGTCCTCGGTGAAGGCGAGGATCAGGTAGGAGTGCAGCGACGAGTTCACCGCGAAGATCGCGCCGAAGACCAGAAGCCCCGCGATCAGCGTGACCGTCAGCCACGGCGCCGCGCCCCCCGCCATCCAGGCGGTGACCGCCAGCGCCGCCGGCACGAAGACCAGCGCCGCGACCCAGCCGCGCGCCTTGCCCACGATCGCCGGCTCCGGCAGCTCCGCCGCGCGCAGCAGCCGGGGCGCCCAGGCCTGCACAGTGCCGTAGAGGATGATCCAGACGGCCATGAAGCTGCCGACGGTGAAGAACGCGGCGCGCATCCCTTCCTCGGTACCGTCCGACAGCACGCCGTAGAAATAGATCGGGATGCCCACCACGAACCACACGTCGCGGGCGCCGAACAGGAAGACGCGGGCGAAGCTCAGCCAGTTGATGTTGCGGTTCTTGGAAAAGACCTCGGAGAATTTCGTGCCCTTGCGCCCCTTCGGCAGCCCCGCGGGCATCCCGATCAGCACCGCGACGAGGATGGCGGCCAGCACCGCCGCCATGCCCCACAGCGCCGCCTGGAACCCGGCCAGCGCCAGAAGCCCCGCGCCCAGCAGAAAGCCCACGCCCTTAACCGCGTTCTTCGAGCCGGTCAGCAGTGCGACCCAGCGGAACAGCCCGCCCTTCTCCTTCGGCGCCAGCAGCTTGACGGCGGATTTCGAGGACATCTTGGCCAGGTCCTTCGCCACGCCGGACGCGCCCTGCACCAGCATCACGAAGACCACCGAGAAGGTCAGCGTCCAGGACGGGTCGAGCCGCGTCAGCGCGATCAGCGCCACGACCTGCAGCGTCAGCCCGGCGTAGAGCGTCGAGGTCAGCCCGAACCGCGCCGCGATCCAGCCTGCCGACAGGTTGGTGACGACGCCCGCGATCTCGTAGAGCACGAACAGGTAGGCCAGCTGCACCGGCGAGAAGCCCAGCGTGTGGAAGTGCAGGAGCACCAGCATCCGAAGCGCGCCGTCGGTCAGCATGAAGGCCCAGTAGGCCGCCGTCACGGCGATATAGGCCGCCAGCCCCTGCCGCGCCCCGGTCACAGCGACGCTCCCGGAAAGCGTCCGGTGGCAGCGGTACGCCGCGCGGGCGCAATGGGATAGGGCGCGCAGAGGCTCATGCCAGCTTGCCCCCCACCATGCGGGCCACGTCCACCAACCGGTGCGCATAGCCCCATTCGTTGTCGTACCAGGCGTAGACCTTCACCTGGGTGCCATCCACGACCATGGTCGAGGGCGCATCCACGATCGACGACCGCGGGTCGTTGACGTAGTCGGTCGAGACCAGCGGCCGCTCCTCGTAGCCGAGGATGCCCTGCAACGCGCTCGCGGCGGCCTCGCGGAAGAAGCCGTTGACTTCCTCGGCCGTCGTCTCCCGCGCCACCTCGAACACGCAGTCGGTGAGCGAGGCGTTCAGAAGCGGCACGCGCACCGCGTGGCCGTTCAGCTTGCCGGCGAGCTCCGGATAGATCAGCGTGATCGCCGTGGCCGAGCCCGTCGTCGTCGGGATCAGCGCGTTCAGCGCCGACCGCGCCCGGCGGAGGTCCTTGGCGGGACGGTCCACGATGGTCTGGGTGTTGGTCACGTCATGGATCGTCGTGATCATGCCGTGGTCGATCCCCAGCTTCTCGTGGATCACCTTGACCACCGGCGCCAGGCAGTTCGTCGTGCAGCTTGCCGCCGTCACGATGAGGTGCGCGGCCGGGTCGTAGGCGTCGTTGTTCACCCCGTAGACGATGTTCGCCGTCGGCCCGTCCTTGACCGGCGCCGAGACGACGACCTTCTTCACCCCGGCCTCGAAATAGGGCGCGAGCCCGGCCTCGGTCTTGAACACCCCGGTGCAGTCGATCACCACGTCCACGCCGTCCAGCGGCAGATCCTCGATCCGTTTCCGCCCGTGCACCGGCAGCCGCCGGCCGTCGATGGCGATGCCGCTCTCGTCATGCCCGAACGCGGCCGGCCAGCGGCCGTGGACCGTGTCGAACTCCAGAAGATGCGCATGCATCGCCGGGTCGCCGACCGCGTCGTTCAGCCAGGCGATCTCGGCCCCGCTCTCCAGCAGCGGCCGCAGCGCCAGCTTACCGATCCGGCCGAGGCCGTTCAGCGCGTAGGTGGTCATTGATCCTCCAGGCTCTTGGTCGTGGCGCCGATGTCGTCGACGGCCTTCTGCAGCGAGATGCGGTCGAGCGACTGCAGCGGCAGCGCGGTGAATGCCCGGATCCGGTTCTGCAACGCGCCATAGGCGTGCTGGAAGGCCAGGATGCGCTCGGCCTCGGTGCCGTCGGCTTTCACGGGGTCGGGCATGCCCCAATGGGCGCTGACCGGCTGGCCCTTCCAGGCGGGGCATTCCTCGTTCGCGGCGCGGTCGCAGACGGTGAAGACGAAGTCCATCTTCACCGCGTCCCCGCCCTGGAACTCCGCGACGTTCTTGGCGCGCAAAAGCGAGACGTCGTGGCCCTTGTCCGCCAGCATCTTCACCGCGACCGGGTTCAGCTCGGAATAGGGGCGGGTGCCGGCCGAATAGGCCTCGAACCGGTCGCCGGCGATGGTGCGCAGAAGCGACTCGGCAAAGATCGACCGGGCGGAGTTGCCGGTGCAGATGAACAGGACGTTGAACTTGCGGTCGGACATGGCGCTGTCTCCTGGCATGTCGGGGGTCGGGGGCGGGCAGATATCGGGGCGGCCGTGGCAGCAGTCATTGACGAGAAAGCCCATCAGCGCGCGCACCGCCTGCATCCGCACGCGGTAGCGCAGCGAGGTGCCGTGCCGCTCCCGCTCGATCAGCCCGGCCTCCATCAGGGCGGAGAGGTAGACCGACGAGGTCGACGCCTTGAGCGACAGCGCGTCGGCGATCTCGCCGGCGGGCACGGCGTCGGGATAGCGCCGCATCAGCAGGCGATAGGCCGCCATGCGCTGCGGGTGGCTGAGGGTGGCGAGCTGGGTGAGGGCTTCTTCTTCCATATTTCATGAAATATGGAAATAGAATCTGAGTCGCAAGCGGAAACGACGGCCGACGCACGTCTGGACGGGCCGAAAAGCGCCTGCGACGGGCGAATTGTCATCGAACCGATACAGGACCGTCATCCGCGCGAAGGAATCGGCCCCTAGCCTCCGCCTCGTCGCGTGGGGTGTCGCGTGCTGCCAATCGAGCATTTCAGCACGTAAACCCTTTGCCCGTGCCCCCGTGCGACCCCTGGCTTCGGTCCGGCATCGTGATCGTCCCGTCCACTTTGCCTGCGCCTCCCCGGCGTCGGCAGCCCGACCCGAAGCGGATCCCCTTGCACCCCCGGTCAATTACCGGCCGGGGGTGCCTCCTTTCCCGCTCTGGACCTCGCGCCGCGCGGCGCCTAGTCTCGCCCGGCAGTCGAGGAGAGACAGGATGGCGACCGGCAAGAACGTCCGCACCCATTACCAGGGCACGTGGCACGAGGGCGATGTCCCGATCATGCGGGCGGCGGACCACGGGGCCTGGCTGGGCAGCACCGTGTTCGACGGCGCCCGCTATGTCGACGGCGTGGCGCCCGACCTGGAGGCGCATTGCGCGCGGGTCAACCGCTCGGCCGAGGCGCTGATGATCCGGCCGACCGTGTCGACCGAGAAGATGGTCGAGATCGTCTGGGAGGGGCTGCGCCTGTATCCCAAGGACGCCGCCATCTACATCCGGCCGATGTATTGGGGGATCGAGAGCGGGCACCTGGCGATCGTGCCGGGCGAGGGCGATGCCGGCTTCTGCATCTGCCTGGAAGAGGTGCCGATGGCGCCGCCGGAGATGTCGGTGCGGCTGACCACCACGCGGTTCCGGCGCCCGGTGCTGGACGACGCGGTGTGCAACGCCAAGGCCGGCTGCCTCTATCCCAACAACGCGCGGATGCTGCGCGAGGCGCTGTCGAAGGGCTACGACAACGCGCTGGTGGCCGACGCGATGGGCAACGTCGCGGAATCGGCCAGCGCCAACGTGTTCATGGTCCGCGACGGCGAGGTGTTCACGCCGATCCCGAACGGCACCTTCCTGTCGGGGATCACCCGGGCACGGCACATCGCGAACCTCGCGGCCGAGGGCGTGACGGTGCATGAAACCGTGCTCACCTTCGACGACTTCCGCGCCGCGGACGAGGTGTTCATGTCGGGCAACCTGATGAAGGTGACCCCGGTGACCGAGTTCGACGGCACCCATTACCAGGTCGGCCCGGTGGCGAAGCGGGTGCGCGAGCTTTACTGGGACTGGGCGCTTTCGGCATGAGCGAGTTTCTCTACCTGCCCGACGCGACGCTGGAAGAACTGGGCATCGGCACCGGCGAGGTGGCCGACGCCATCGAGGCCGCGATCCGCGACAAGGCCGAGGGGCGGCTGTTCGACTCGCCCAAGGCGGCGATCCTGCCGGGCGACAGCCGCTACATGATGTCGACGCTGGCCGTGGGCAACACCGAGGAGCTGACGGTGCTGAAGACCGTGACGGTCAGCCCCGACAACCCGGCCCGCGACCTGCCGGCGATCAACGGCGCGATCCTGGTGCTGGACGCCCGCACGGGACTCCTGCGCGCGCTGGTCGGGGCGAACTGGGTCACGGCGGTGCGGACGGCGGCCTTGTCGGTGGTGGCGGCGCGGCGGCTGGCGGACCCGCAGTCGAAAAGCGTGGCCTTCGTGGGCTGCGGCACCCAGGCGCACAGCCACCTGGCGGCCTTCGCCGAGATGTTCCCGCTGGACAAGGTCTTCGCCATCGGGCGCGGCCGCGCCAACGTGGACCGGCTGTGCGAGACGGCGCGCGGCATGGGGCTGGCGGCCGAGGCGCCGGAGGACCCGGAAGCGGCGCTGCGCGAGGCGGACCTGGTGGTGACCTCGGTGACGCTGGACTATTCGATCGAGCCGTTCCTGGACGCGCGCTGGCTGAAGCCCGGCGCCTTCGCGGCGATCACCGACCTGGGGATCCCTTGGTTCGACGCGGGGTTTGCGGCGCTGGACAGCGTGGTCATCGACGACCGCACGCAGGAGGCGGCGATGGAGAAGAAGCTGATCGCGCCCGAGCGTGTCGACGCGGACCTGACCGAACTGGTCGCCGGCGCGCCGCTGGCATTCGACGCGGAAAAGACGGGCGCGTTCCTGTTCCGCGGCATCGCCGTGGGCGACTATGCCGCCGCCGCGCTGGCGGTGCAGCGGGCCGAGGCGCGGGGCGCGGGGCAACGCATCCCGCTCTGAACCGCAGGCTTGCCAGCCACTGCCCCCTCGTCCAATATCCGCCGAACGGAGGGAGCCCCCAATGCGCAAGTTTCTCGTGGTGCTCGACGACAGCCGCGAATGCCTGAACGCGATGCGCTTCGCCGCGATGCGGGCGGCGAAGACGGGCGGCGGCGTGCAGATCCTGTCGATCATCCCG
Organism: Psychromarinibacter sediminicola; assembly: GCF_029168335.1. GTDB lineage: Bacteria > Pseudomonadota > Alphaproteobacteria > Rhodobacterales > Rhodobacteraceae > Psychromarinibacter > Psychromarinibacter sediminicola. The sequence continues at coordinate 548 of NZ_JARGYC010000061.1, read as the reverse complement.
CCCGACGAGTTCCAGCACTGGATCGGCGTGGGCGACATCATGCGCGAAGAGGCGCGCGAGCGGATCGAGGCGCATTTCGAGGTCTTCGCCAAATGGATGCGCGACCGGCAGGACGTGCATCCCGAACTGGTGATCCGCGAGGGCGAGATGGTGGCGGAAATCCTCGCCCAGGTGAAGGACGACCCCGAGATCGGGGTGCTGGTGCTGGGCGCGGGGACCGAGAAGGGCGGGCCGGGGCCGCTGGTCAACCAGCTGTCGAAGAACGCGGGCACCCTGCCGGTGCCGATCACCATCGTTCCGGGGGACCTGTCGAAGGAGCGGCTGGAAGCCGTGACATAGCGCCGGCGCCGGGCCGCGGCGAACAGTTTCTTCCAGAAGAAACTGCCCGGCAAAATCTTCTAGAGCTTCGTGCGTTTAATCGTGGGCATATCCTGCGGCCTTGAAGTAGTTCCTGCATTCGTCGGGTTCGAAGAGATCGCAGATGTCGCCGACGGCGCGCCAGAGGCCGTCCAGGGTGCGGGCCTTGAGGCGCCGGAGGTGAGCCTTGA
>NZ_JARGYC010000060.1 GCF_029168335.1 Psychromarinibacter sediminicola | reverse complement strand
CGGCGACATCTGCGATCTCTTCGAACCCGACGAATGCTGGAACTACTTCAAGGCCGCAGGATATGCCCACGATTAAACGCACGAAGCTCTAAGGCGCGTCGCGCGAGGCTGCTTCCGGCCTTGGTGATTCCGCCGCGGCGCACGTTCGAGCCGCTGGAGTGTTCGCAAGGCGTGAGGCCGAGATACGCCATCAATTGTCGTGGATTGTCAAAGCGATGGAAGTCCCCAACCTCAGCCACCACTGTCACGGCCACGATGAATGCAACGCCTCGCATCGCTTGCACCGCTTCCACTACCGGAGCGAGACTCCATGTCGGGACGAGTTCCTCAATCTGCCCGGTCAGCCGGTCGATCCGCGCCCGTGCGACGGAGGCGGCATCGACATAATCTTGAAAGACAATCTGCTGTGCTGGATGCTGAAAGCCGAGCGTCGTCAACCAGCGCCGGTACGCCAGCGTCCAGCTCTTCTTCCCCGGATAGATGCGCCCGTGGCGAAGCAGAAACCCTTGAAGATGCTGCCGCGCCTTGCCGAACTCCTGCACCGCCGTCGCGCGCGCCCGGACCAGATCGCGCATCGCCTCATGTGCCGCGTCCGGAACCCAGACCGCCGTCAGCTCCCCCGCCCGATGCAGCTTCGCCAGCATTACCGCATCACGACGGTCGGTCTTGACCCGGTCCCCGGCCTTCACCGGAATGAGCGAGGGCGCGACCACAATGCAGTCGTGCCCCATCTCCACGAGCTGGCGGTGCAGGCCGTAGCCGCACGGACCAGCCTCGTAGCAAAAAATGCAGCCGGGATCCGTCGGCGCCCAGCCGCTCCACCAGTTTCCGGACATGATCGGGCCGGTGCGGGCTCGTGCCGCAGTGGCGCACCTCGCCCCCACGCTCCCCCCGCGCAATCGCGACGGAGATTGTCGTTTTGTGGACATCCAGCCCGATGAACATGCTATCCTGCATATGGTCTCTCCCCCATTCGTGAGGCTCGGCGCCAGCCAATCCGGCGCAACCCTCGAATGCAGAATGCCGCGGGGGAGACCACCAGAAAAGTCAGGCTCCCCGCGATCATAGGGTCTGGCTTCGCCTCGTTTCCTTCCTCGCCCTCGCTTTCGGCGCCCTTGCGGCGATAGCCGGTTTGTTCTGGACTCGGCCCGGTGCCGTGGCGGATGCTCCGGAGCTGTTCGGCCGCGGGCTGTACCGACGCGACACGCCCTTCACGGCCGGCGGGGCGCAGGGGGCGGACCTCGTCACGCTGTTGCTGATCCTGCCCGCCGCGCTCTCGGCGCTTTTCGGACCGCTGACGCGGCCGCGCCGCCTGGTTTTGGCCGTGGCACTGTCTTGGACGCTCTATCTCGGGGTATCGCTGTCCTTCGGTGCGGTCGCCTTCAATGAAGCGTTCCCCCTCTACGTCCTCATGATGCCGATGTCGGCGCTTGGCCTCGCACTGGCTCTGAGACCTCTCCCGCTCCCCCGGACGCCGCGCTGGCTTCCCGGCTTCCTGTTGGCCTGCGGAGTTGTCACCGGGGGGGCGTGGTCGCTTCTGCTCTGGCTCGAAATGACGTCGGGCGCCTATCCGCCGCAGAGCTATTACACCGTGCGGACGACCTATGCGCTCGATCTCGGCCTGATCGCGCCGGGCTGCGTCGCGGCCGCCGTCGGGCTCCGGCGCGGTCGGTCGTGGGGAATGCTGCTGGCCATACCGTTGCTCGCAATCGCGGCGCTGCTCCTGCCGATGATGCTGTCGCAGACGGTCATGCAACTGCGCGCAGGAGCGGCCCTCGGACCCGAAGCGGTCGCCCCTCTCGCCGGTTTTGCGCTGGTGTCGGCCGGGGCGGCCTGGTTTCTCTGGCGGCTGGCGCGCGGCACTCCGGCGCATACGACTGCGGACAGATAAAGATAAAACTGACTCCAAGTATCCTGCTTCAACAATGCGTGCCCTGGCTTCAGGCATGGCCAACAAGGCGATTCAGACTACAGCCTTGTCCTGTGCCCTGAGTTTCGTCGCGGTCCCGCATGGCGCGGCGCAGTACGCCTCGCATGCGCTCGCCGAACGCCTCTCGCAGACGATCACTCACCGGATGGCGCGCGATGACGTCCCCGGCGTCGTGGTTGTCGTGATGGAGGACGGCAGCCCAGTCTGGACCCGCGCCTTCGGCCTCGCGGACCCGCGCACGGGACGAGGGATGACCGAAGACGCGCTGTTTCGGGTCGAGTCGACGCCACCGCGACGTCGTGCGGCAGGTTCTTCGTGAGCTCGACCCGAAAACCCTTTTTCGGAACCTCCTCGGGTTTCACGGCACCGCGCTACATCATCTTCTTCAGTAGGGAGACGGCGGCCTTCACATCCTCGTCCTTCAGAGCTTGCTTCGGAAATTGTCGCGTCTCCGCTTAGAAGGACCACATTTTGCCTGCCGCGGGGCCGCCGGCGTCCGACAGGAAGCCGTCGAACAGGCGCTCGACATTGATCTCCAGAACCTCCGTTCGCCCGGCGCGACGAAGCATCACGTCCGACCCCCTTCGGCGTCACGCCTCCTGGCACGACCAGAAGCCGCGGTAGCCGACCGTCAGGCCCTGTTCGAGCGTGAAGATCAGCTCGGCGTTGCCGCGCCAGTTCGCCTCCTCGCCCAAACGACGGACCGTCATAGTTGCGCCATCGGCGGCAAAAGCCTCACCGTCCGCGTTGGAGCCGGTGCGATCGAGCGGCACGATCACGCCGTTCAGCAGCATCGCGCCATCGCCGCCATCCGCCGCCAGCAGGATCGGGTCGTCCTCGGGGCTGCGGTTGAAGCGGCAGGACGCCTCGGCCTCCATCACCTGTCCGGCCTGCTCCCGGGTCAGCGGCGCCGGGTCCAGCGTCGAGACGAGCGTGTTGTCCAGCGCGTCGGCAACCGTGCCGGCTTGCGGCGCGGGATCGTCGTAGATGTCGGTGACGACGTTGCCGCCGGTCACATCGGCGGTCAGGTAGCGCATCTCGGCGATCTCGCGCCGCTGGGCCGCGATGATCTCGTCGGCCAGCTTGCGCACGCGGGCATCCTCGATCCCGGCCCGCTCGGAGGTCATCACCGCGATCGAGTGGTGCGGGATCATCGCGCGCATGTAGCTGGGCCCCGACACGGTAACCTGGCTGCGGACAAGCCAGAGCGAGACGCCGAAGACGATCAGGGCGCCGGCGAAGATCGCGATGTTGAGGCGGCGATTGCTGTACATGCCAAGCATGAAGGCGAGCATGATGACCGCCATCGTGCCGCCCATCACCAGCGCCATGTAGGCGCGCGTCTCCGAGAAGAAGACATGCTCCCACGCATAGGTGTTGAGATACATCAGGATGAACATCACCACCGTCGAGGTGAGGATCATCAGGCCGAAGCGGATATAGGACATCTTGGAGCCTCCTTGGCGAGGTATTCCAGGGGTCAACAAGGTTCCAGCGCCGGAGGGTTCCGCTCAGTCGCGTGGCGGGCGCGCCAGGCGGACCGGCCGGCGCGCCGCACGGGGGATCAGCCGACGCGAATATGCGTCATCATCCCGCTCGCCGCGTGGGACAGCATGTGGCAATGCAGCAGCCAGTCCCCCGGACTCTCGGCGACGAAGGCGATCTCGGCCCGCTCGCGCGGGGCAAGCGTGATCGTGTCCCCGAGCGGGCCGGGGCGGCCGGTGTCGTCCAGCCGCCGGAAGTGATGGCCGTGCAAGTGCATCGCATGCGGCCAGGCCGTGTCGTTGCGCAATGCCACGCGCACCGTCTCGCCGGGCGCGACCCTCAGGAGCGGGCGCTCGTCCATGTCGACCGCGCCGTTGAACGCCCAGAGCTTCCCCATCCGGGCAAGTTCGCCGAAGCGCCGTTCCTCGCCGTCCAGCGTTGCCGTGGACAGCCCGCCCATCGCGCCGCCCGCCATCCGCAGCTCGGCCTGCTGGGCGGCGTCGAGCGGGCCGAGGGCAGGCATGTCGTTCGGCGGAAGGGGCTCCGGCACTCCCAGCGGCTCTGTGCGTCCGCCATCGGCGACGTCGAGCAAGAACAGCGGCGACAGTCCGTCGCGCTCCGCATGGCCCAGCCCGGCCCGCTCGCCCGCGGCGGCCGTCACGTCGACCAGCAGGTCGGCGCGGCTGCCCGGGCCGATCGTCAGCATGTCGCTCAGCTCTTGCGGCCGTTCCAGCGGCTGCCCATCGCGCGCGATCACCCATCCGTCGAGACCGCGCCGCGCCACCTGCAGCACCCGCGCGGTCGCGGCGTTGACGATCCGCAGGCGCAGGCGGTCGTGGCGGCCGGCGGGCTGCGCACCGGCCGGCCGGCCATTGACCGTCAGCCAGTTGCCGATGCGGCCGCCATGGGCCCAGTCGTGCATGGTGCCGAAATCGTCGGCCATCGCGCCGCTGTCGTACAGCCGCCAGTCCTGCACGAGCAGAATCTCGTCGCGGTCGGTCTCGGGAGGCGTGTCCTCCTCAACGATCAACGCGCCGGCCATGCCGCGGCCAACCTGTTCCCAGGCCCGGTCATGGGGATGGTACCAGAAGGTGCCGGCATCACGCAGGTCGAAAGCGTAGTCGAACTGCGCTCCGGGGGCGACAGGCTCCTGCGTGACGCCCGGCACACCGTCCATCGCGTTGGGCAGGCGCAGGCCATGCCAGTGGACCGTGCTGGCCTGGTCGAGGTCGTTGACGAAGCGCCGGACCAGGCGGTCGCCCTGCCGAAAGCGCAGCACCGGGCCCGGCGCCGTGCCGTCGAAGCCCCAGATCCGGGTGGCTCCGTAACCCTCGGGCAGGAGGGTCGCCTCGCCCTCACGGGCCGAAAGCGGGGCGGGATCGGCGCGGAGCGGACCCGGCAGGGCGAAGGTCGCCGCGCTCGCGGCCAGAAGTGTTCTGCGGGTGAGTTTCATCTCGGTGCCTTCTCCATTTCGCCGCTCCCGTTCTCCCGGGCGCGGCCGGGATCGTCAGGGTCGCGGGTCGCGGTGTTCATTCGATCCCGGCCTCTTGCTGAAGCGCCCGGACATGGGCCGTGATCCGGGTCACCTCCTCGTCGGTCATGCCCTCGACCGGGGGCATGTCGCCGAACTTCCAGTGATGCTGGCGGACGCCGTTCCGGACCGCCATCCGGAAGGCGTAGTCGGCGTGGTGCGACGGTTCGTAGATGCGATGGACCAGGGGCGGCCCCTTGTCGGTCCCGCCGGCCTGCGCGCCATGGCAGGCGGCGCAGTTCGCCTCGAATGCCCTCTCGCCCGCCGCGAGGGTCGCGGCCGTGGCCGGCGCGGATGCATTCCTTGGGGCGTCGAAGCCGCGCTCCTGAAGCAGATAGGCGGTCGCGTCCGTGACGATCACGAGGGCCAGTGCAGCGGTGAGTAGCTTCGTCAATGATCCACCTTCGAAAGATCCGCTCATGCGTTGCGGCAACCGGCGGCCGACGGCGCGCCGGCCCGCCTGGCTTCGTGCCTTGTCTGGTGATCGCTACAGCTTCCATCTAATGGAAGGTCAAGGGCGTTCCCGCGGCCGCGCTGCGAAGCTCATTGTCCCGCACGAGCAGCGCCCGGAACGCGGCGACGCCCTCCTCAAGGCGCGGAAGGGGCCGAGAAGGCCCGTGCGGCGCGGTGTGGCGCCGGCCGCTACCACCCATGTGCCTCGACGCGCCGAACGGCACGGAGGGTCACGAGCCGCGCCCGGCGCCAAGGACACGGAGGAAGTGCCGCCGATATGCCGCAGGCGTGACACCTGTCTTCCGCCGGAACAGGCGGCGGAAGTAGGAAGGGTCGTCATAGCCCACCTCGAAGGCCACCGCATCGGTGGCGAGGTCGGTGGTCTCGAGCATGTGCTTGGCCTCCTCGACCCGCACCGCCTGCACGTACGCGAGGGGCGCGTAGCCCGCGATACGAAAGCGGCGTTTGAAGCTGCGCTCGGGCAGGCCGGAGCGGGCCACGATTTCGGTCACCGGCGTCTTGGCCGCATAGGTCACACCGATCCATTCCTGCGCCGCGGCCACGACGGCATCGGAATGCCGGCGCGGCCGGCCGCCGATTGAGGCAAGGGCCGAAGGCGGGCGTTCGCGGCGCCAGGTCCGAGTACCCTCGTCCGGTTCAACCGCGCCGGGCCGCGTCGATTGTGGCGACGTCGATCCTGCGCATGTGCATCATCGCCTCGAAGGCGCGCCGGGCCTCGTCTCCGCCGGCCGCCATGGCTTCGGTCAGCGTGCGCGGGGTGATCTGCCAGGAGATGCCCCAGCGGTCCTTGCACCAGCCGCACATGCTTTCCTCTCCGCCGTTCTCGACGATCGCATCCCAGTAGCGGTCCGTCTCCGCCTGGTCGTCGGTCGCGATCTGGAACGAAAACGCCTCGCTGTGGGTAAAGGCCGACCCGCCATTGAGGCCGAGGCACGGGATGCCGACGACGGTGAAGTCCACCGTCAGCACGTCGCCCGCCTTGCCCGAGGGGAAGTCGGCCGGTGCCCGGTGCACGGCATGCACCGCGCTGTCGGGGAAGGTCTCGGCGTAGAAACGGGCGGCGGCCTCGGCCGCGCCGTCATACCAGAGGCAGATGGTGTTCTTGGGAACGGTCATCGTGTCTTTCCTTTCTGTTCGGGCCGCATCCGGCCGCGTGCCGTTTCGCCGCGAAGGGGGCGGTCAGTCCCACATGCCCTTCGGCGTCTCGCCCTGCAGGAACGGCGCGATGAAGCGCATCAGCAGGTCGGGCTGGTTGATCACGGCGGTGTGCGACGTCGCCGGCAGGATCGCGAGGCGCGATTGCGGCAGCGGCTGGCCCATGTCGCCCATCCCGCCGCCGCCCAGAAGACGGAAGAGGGCCACCGAATGCTCCAGCGTTACCACGTCAGCGTCGCCCGCGATGAGCAGCACCGGCAGGTCCAAGCCCCTTACCTCGTCTTCCCAGTGCATCGGCTGTTTCTCCAGCGCGATCAGCTTTCGCGCGAGTTCCCTGAAGCCCTCGGGATCGGGCGCCAGCGCGCGCCATTCGGCCTCCAGCGGGCTGCCGATCAGCATGTCGGGCGTCATCTGCGGGATCATGTCGCGGAAGGCCGGCTGCCACCCGGCCTCGTCGAAGGCGACCGAGGCAAGGACCAGCCGGTCGACCCGCTCGGGATGGCGGATCGCCAGTTGCAGGGCGGCCGCCGCGCCCATGGAATAGCCGAAGACATCCGCCTGCGGCAGGTCGACGGCGGCCATGAAGGCGGCCACGTCGTCGGCGAGGTTCGGGTAGGTGATCGGCCGGTCGATATCCTCGGTCCGGCCGTGGCCCTGGAATTCCAGCGCGTAGACGCGGTGCGTCTCGGCCAGCAGGGGGACGATGTCGCCCATGGACTCGATGCTCATATAGGCGCCGTGCAGGACGACAAGGGGATCGCCCGCGCCGGAGACCTCGTAATACATCTCCATGCCGTTCACCTCGACCCGATGGCCGGCGGCGTCGTCCTGGGCCGAGGCGGGCGCAGCCATGAGCGCCAGCGCGGCGGCGGTGTGGCGGATCATGCGAAATGCCTTCTGTCTCATGCGGCCTCCCGCGGCGCCTTGGCGCCTTCGAAATTCAGCATCCAGGGCGTGCCGTAGCTGTCGGTGAACATGGCGAAACGCTCGGCCCAGAAGGTCTCTTCCGGGCCCATTTCGATGGAGCGGGCCCCGTCCGAGAGCGCCGCGAAGATGCGGTCGAACTCCGCGCGCGTCCCCGGGGCGATCTGCACGCGAAAGCCCTGCGGCCGGTTGTACATGTCAGGCGGCACGTCGGAGGCCATCATCGTGACGTCCCCCAGCCCGACGCTCATGTTCATCACCACGTCGTCGCCGCCGGGCATGCGGCTTTCCGCATCGGGCGCGTCGGCGTTGCGCGTGAGGGAAAGAACCTCGCCGCCCAGGATATCGGCGTAGCGCGTCATCGCGTCGAGGCAGGTGCCGTCGAAGAAGAGGTAGATTGTCGGGGTCATTGCGAAGTCTCCTTGCTGTAGGGGTCCGGACGGTCGGGCTGCAATGCGCCGCTCGCCCGGTAGGCGTTGATCAGCACGCCCGTCGGCGCGCTGCGGCTTTCGGTCAGGGTCAGTTCCTGTGGCGTGGTACGGTCGGAAAAGAGGCGCTTTCCGCCGCCCAGCAGGATCGGGAAGACGAACAGCAAGAGCTCGTCGACCAGCCCGGCCTCGAACAGCACGGGCGTCAGCGTCGTGCTGCCCCAGACGATCAGGTCGGGGCCGTCCTGCGCCTTGAGGTCGCGCACCCGTGCGGCGATGTTCGCGCCCAGGGCCTCTGCCGGTCCCCATTCCAGGCTTTCGGGCCGGTGGGTCGCCACGTGTTTGGTGGCCCCGTTCAGCCCGTCGGCGATCGGGTCGTCCTCGACCCCCGGCCAGAAGGCCGCGAATGTGTCGTAGGTGCGCCGGCCGAGCAGAAGATCGAACCTGTCGCCCTGGGCCGCGGCGATGGCCTCGGCCATGGCGGGGGCAAAATGCGGCATCGCCCAGCCGCCATGCGCGAAACCGCCGTCGCGGTCCTCGTCCGGCCCGCCCGGTGCCTGGACCACGCCGTCGAGGGACGTGTTGGCGATGATCCTGATCCGTCTCATGCAGCGGCCCTCCGCGTGCGGGTCCGGCCGCGGCCACCGTGGCTGAGCCGCCGGGCCGCGGCCTTCCGAATGTCGCGATCCGTCATGTGCGCTGTCCTCCTGTTGCGTCGTTTCCGACCACAGGACGAACGGCCGGGCGCGATCCCGACAGCTCCTTTCAGATTTTTTTACGATGCCGCGCCGTTCTCTGCCGAAAGCCGGTCGAGATGCTGGCGGATATGCGCTGCCTCGGCCGCCGTTCCCGCCAGCGCGATGGCCCGTCCGAACGCCTCGCGCGCCTCGTCCGCGCGGTCCAGCCGGTCAAGCAGCGCGCCCCGCAGGCCGTGGAAATAGAAATAGCCATCCAGCGGTTCGGCCAGCGGCGCGATCATGTCGAGCGCGGCCCGAGGCCCGTGCAGCTTCGACACCGCCACCGCGCGGTTGAGCGTGACGACCGGCGAGGGCGCGTGATCCTCGAGCGCAGCGTAAAGCCGGTCGATCCCGGCCCAGTCGGTGTCTTCCGGCCGCGCAGCGCGGGCGTGAACGGCGGCGATGGCCGCCTGGATCTGGTAGCGACCGGGCTGGCGGTGCCGCATCGCCTTGTCGACAAGCGCCAGCGCCTCGTCGATCGCCGCGCGGTTCCACAGCGTGCGGTCCTGATCCTCGAGCAGAACGGGCAGGCCGTCCCCGTCGAACCGGGCCGCCTGCCGGGAATGCTGCAGCAGCATCAGCGCCAGAAGGCCCATCAGCTCGGGCTCGCCCGGAAACATGCGCAGAAGCAGCCGGGCCAGGCGGATCGCCTCCGCGCAGAAGGCGGCGCGCTCGCCCGCCGGGTCGGCATCGGTATAGCCCTCGTTGAAGACGAGGTAGATCATCGTCTTCACGGCGGCCAGGCGCGCGGCGCGTTCCGGGGCGCCCGGCGTCTCGAAGGGCACGTCGGCCTTCGCGATGCGGGCCTTGGCGCGGGTGATGCGCTGCTCCATCGCCCGCTCGCCCACGAGGAAGGCGCGCGCGATCTGTCGGACGGACAGGCCCGAAACGATCCGGAGCGCCAGCGCGATCTGCTGCGTGGCGGGAAGCTCGGGGTGACAGCAGATGAACAGAAGTCTGAGGATATCGTCGCGGTAATCCGCCGCGTCCAGACGTTCGGCGAGGGCCGGCTCCACGTCCTCGCGGTCCGAAATCGCGGCCTCGTCCGGCAGCCCGGTCAGCTTCGCCCTCCGCCGGACCTGGTCCAGCGCGGCATTGCGTCCGACCATGATGAGCCACCCTTCGGCATCTCTGGGCGGCCCCTTCTCGGGCCATGCCCGGAGCGCCCGCAGGCACGCCTCCTGAAAGGCCTCCTCGGCGAGGTCGAGATCGCGGAAATAGCGCAGCAGTGCGGCGACGGCCCGTGGCCGCGCGGCGACCAGCCGCGCCTCGATCCAGGCGGGATCAGCCGGCGGCGGCATCGTCCGGCGCCGTTCGGTCGGGGTAATAGGCCATCACCGGCCGCACCTCGTAGGCACCGCCGGGATTGGCCTGGGCGAGGTCCCGCGCGAAGGCGAGGGCGGTTTCCAGCGTGTCGGCCTCGAGCAAGTAGAAGCCGAGAAGCTGCTCCTTCGTCTCCGCGAAGGGGCCGTCGAGCACCACGTCGTCGCTCTTGCGCAACGTCGTGGCCGCACTCGTCGGCATGAGCCGCACGACCGGGCGCAACCGGTCCGCCCACCTTTGGTGGACCGTTTCGAGCTTTTCCATCACGGCCGCGTCCTCGTCTTCGCTCCACGCGGTGGTGACGGCCTCGTCGTGGTAGCAGAGCAGAGTGTAGAGCATTTCCGGGTCTCCATGATCCAAGGACGTGGCGAGGCGGCTGCGGCCGACAGGGTGGGTGGTTTTTCCGTTCGAAGAGCTGTCGCGTCAGCGCAGGTTCCGCCCTTCAATGGCGGATCGTATCAATTGGCATGCCGCCGCGACAGCCCGCGGAACCGATTGGAGCGACCGCCGGCATTGTGCCGAACCGATCGCCGCGACGGGTTTGCCGGAGGCTTGATTGTTCGACCCGCGCCACCATGACGAGGTGCATAAGGAGCGGCGCGGGAGCTTCCCGGCCATGTTCAATGTCCGTCGTTGGGGTTGAAACCGGTCACGGGCGGATCACCATCCCTCGAGAACCCGCCAGACGCCGCCCCCGGCCGCAAGGTCCGAAAGCTGTTCGAAAGGGATCGCCGATGCCTGCACGCTCCGTCCCGCGCTGCCTCCGCCCGGCGCCGGCCGCCTGAGGGCGCGCCGTGCCGCAGATCTTTCCCGAGGCCGCCAACGGCATCGCGCGCCTGGTGCTGTGGGCGGCGCTGGTGGCGGTGCTCGGACTGGTGGCGCTGAGCGTGCTGCTGCCCCGGTCGGACATGTTCACCGGGCAGGACCGCATCCTCGCACAGCCCGTGCCGTTCTCGCACCAGCACCATGCCGGGGGGCTGGGCATCGACTGCCGCTATTGCCACGCGGCGGTTGAGCAGTCGGCCTTCGCCGGGATGCCGCCGACCGAGACCTGCATGACCTGCCATTCGCAGCTCTGGACGCGGGCCGAGATGCTGGACCCCGTGCGCCAAAGCCTCGCCACCGGCACGCCGCTGCGCTGGAACCGGGTGCACGACCTGGCCGACTACGTCTATTTCAACCACGGCGCGCATGTGTCGAACGGCGTCGGCTGCACCACCTGCCATGGCGCGGTGGACGAGATGCCGCTGATGCGCCAGGCCGCGCCCCTGACCATGGAATGGTGCCTCGACTGCCACCGCGACCCGGCGCCGAACCTGCGCCCGCCCGAGGCGGTGTTCGCCACCGACTGGCGCCGCGGCAGCGAGGCGGAGCAGGCGGCGCTGATGGGCCGCTACGACATCCACCCCGAAACGATGACGGATTGCAATGTCTGCCACAGGTGAGCTCTGGCGCTCGCTGGAAGAGCGCGCCGACGACCCCGCCCTGCGCCGCTGGATCGACGCGGAGTTCCCCGCGCTGGCCGAGGGGCTGGCGGGGGCGGTGGACCGGCGGCAGGCGATGAAGCTGATGGGCGCCGCGCTGGGCCTGTCGGGCATGGCCGGCCTCGCGCGGGCGGACGAGATCGTGCCGTGGGTGAAACAGCCCGAGATGACGGTGCCCGGCGTGCCGCGCCACTACGCGACCGTCCTGCCGTCCGAGGGCTACGGCATCGGCGCGGTGGTGCAGTGCCACGAGGGGCGACCGACGAAGGTGGAGGGCAACCCCGACCACCCTTCCTCGCTGGGCGCCTCGGACGCGGTGATGCAGGCGGCCTGCCTGGAGCTGTTCGACCCCGAGCGCCTGCGCGCGCCGGAACGCGGCGGCCGCCCCGTCGGCTGGGCCGAGGTCGCGCGGGCGATGGTCGCCTGGCGCGACCGGCTGGGCGAGGCGGGGGGCGCAGGCGCGGCGCTGCTGGTCGGCCCGGAGACCTCGCCGACGCTGCGCCGGCAGATCGCGGGACTGAAACGGCTCTATCCCGCCCTCCGCGTCTATCGCCACGCGCCGCTCCGCACGCCGGGCCCCTTGGCCCTGCCGGACTTCTCCCGCGCGACGGTGGCGGTCAGCCTGGACTCTGACGTGCTAGGCGAGGGGCCGGGGCGGCTGGCCCATGCCCGCGCCTCCGCCGACGCGCGCCGCGTGCGGGCGCCCGGCGACGGGATGCTGCGGCTGCATGCGCTGGAGACGACCCCCACGCTGACCGGCGCCAAGGCCGACCACCGCGCGGCGCTGCGTGTCTCGCTGGTGCCGCTGGCGGAACGGGCGCTGCTGGCGGCGCTCGACGGGGCGGCGCCGGATGCCAACCTGCCCGCTTCGGTGCGCCGCTGGGTGACCCGCGCGGCGGACGACCTGCGTGCGGCGGGGCAGGGCGGCCTCGTTCTGGGCAGCCCGGCGGCGCAGGCGCGGGTCGGCGGGCCGGTCCGCTACATCGAGGCGCCCGACGCGATGGAGGTGGACGGCGACCTCGCCGACCTGTGCGAAGCGATCCGCGACGGCACCACACACGCGCTTCTCAGCCTCGCCTTCGACCCGATCGGCACGGCCCCCGCCGGTCTGGACGCCGGCGAGGCCTTCGGCGCGCTCGACACCCTGTGGCACCACGCCGCGCACCGCGACGCCACCGCGCGGATGGCTCACTGGCTGCTGCCCGCCGCGCACCCGTTCGAGGCGTGGTCCGACGCGCGCGGCCACGACGGCACCGCCGCCATCGCGCAACCGCTGATCCACCCGCTCTTCGCCAGCCGCAGCGCGCACCAGCTACTGGCCGAGCTGGCCGGCGACGTGACCCATCCGAAGGCGCCGGTGCGGGCGACATGGGGCGACCTCGACGACCGCGCATGGCTGGAGGCGGTGCAGCGCGGCACGGTGGAGGACACGGCCTTCGCCGCCATCGAGCCGCCGCGGCCCGCCCCGCCAGCGGCCACCACGCCCGAAGGCTTCGACCTGTCGCTGCTTCCCGACCCGTGGCTGCGCGAGGGCCGTCACGCGCAATCCGCCATGCTGCAGGAACTGCCCCGCCCGCTGACCAAGATTGTCTGGGGCAACGCCCTGCAGATCGCTCCCGGCGACGCCGAGCGGCTGGGGGTGGAGACCGGCGACATCGTGCAGGTCACGGCGGACAAGATACAACTGGACGCCCCCGTCTGGGTCATGCCCGGCCAGCCCGCCGGCAGCCTGACCCTGACGCTGGGCCATGGCCGCGCCGGGCCGGTCAGCGGGTTCGCGCGCGGCGTCGACGGCTTCGCCCTGATGCGGACCGGCCGCCGCCACCTGACCGGCATGACGCTGTCGCCCACCGGCCGCCGCGCCCCCGTGCTGACCACCCAGCACCACCACGCGATGGAGGGCCGCGCGCCCGTCCGCCGCGCCACGCTGGCCGCGTTCACCGACGACCCGCGGGCGCCGCACGCCCACCACCCGCCGCCGCCGGAGGAGTCGCTCTATCCCGACTGGGACTACCCCCGCGAAAGCTGGGGCATGTCCATCGACCTGACCGCCTGCATCGGCTGCATGGCCTGCGTCAGCGCCTGCGCGGCCGAGAACAACACGCCCAGCGTCGGCCCCGAGGAATGCGAGCGCGGGCACGAGATGCACTGGCTGCGCGTCGACCGCTACTACGACGGCCCGCCCGAGGCGCCGGAGACGCTGTTCCAGCCGGTGCCCTGCATGCATTGCGAAAAGGCCCCCTGCGAACCCGTCTGCCCGGTCAACGCCACGGTCCATACCCATGACGGGCTGAACGCGCAGATCTACAACCGGTGCATCGGCACCCGCTATTGCTCGCAGAACTGCCCCTACAAGGTGCGGCGGTTCAACTTCCGGTCCTACAACGACTTCGACGTGCCCGACCTGGGGCAGAACGCGAAGAACCCCGACGTGTCGATGCGCCAGCGCGGGGTGATGGAGAAATGCACCTACTGCGTCCAGCGCATCAGCGCCGCGCGCATCGCCGCCGAGGTCGACGGCAGCGAGGAGATCGCCGAGGGCGCCGTGGTCACCGCCTGCCAGCAGGCCTGCCCGACCCAGGCGATCACCTTCGGCGACCTGAACGAGCCGGACGCGGCCGTGCGCGCCGAAAAGGATAGCCCGCTGAATTACGGCCTGCTGGAAGAGCTGAACACCCGGCCTCGCACCACCTACCTCGCGGCGCTGTGCAATCCGGCGGAGGGCGGCGATGGCTGACATCCCGGAACGCCCACCGGTGATGCGCGGACACCCGGGGACGCGCGAGATTTCCGGGCGCATCGCCTCCATCGTCCTGAAGGGGCAGATGCCCCGGTTCTTCTGGCTGGCGTTCCTGGCGGCCTTCCTGCTGGTTCTCGTGCTGTTCACGACCGTCGCCTGGCTGATCACGCAGGGCGTGGGCACCTACGGCATCAACATCCCCGTGGCCTGGGGCACGATGCTGTCGAACTTCGTCTGGTGGGTGGGGATCGGCCATGCCGGCACGCTGATCTCGGCGGTGCTTTTGCTGTTCCGCCAGGACTGGCGCGCCTCCGTCAACCGCTTCGCCGAGGCGATGACGCTGTTCGCGGTGGCGATGGCGGCGCTGTTCCCGATCCTGCACCTGGGACGGCCGTGGTTCTTCTACTGGTTGCTGCCGCTGCCCAACACGCACATGCACTGGCCGCAATGGCGCAGCCCGCTGGTCTGGGACTTCGCCGCTATCGCCACCTACGGCACGGTGTCGCTGCTGTTCTGGTATATCGGCCTCGTGCCCGACCTCGCCGTGCTGCGCGACCGGGCGAAGAACCGCGCGGCACAGCTGTTCTACGGCATCCTCGCGCTGGGCTGGCGCGGGTCGGCGTTTCACTGGGCGCGGTTCGACGCGGTCTACTACCTGCTTGCCGTGCTGGCGACGCCGCTGGTGGTGTCGGTGCATTCCATCGTGTCGCTGGATTTCACCTACGGCATGGCGCCCGGCTATCATTCCACGATCTTTCCGCCCTATTTCGTGGCCGGCGCGCTCTATTCCGGGTTCGCCATGGTGCTGACCATCGCGATCCCGCTGCGCCGGCTGTTCCGGGTCGAGGATCTGATCACCAAGCGCCACATCGACAACGGCGCGAAGATCATGATCGCGGCGGGACTGATCGTGGCCTACGGTTACGCGGCCGAGTTCTTCTTCGCCTGGTATTCCGGCAACCCGGCCGAGCGCATGATGGCGTGGCAGCGGCTCGTCGGTCCCTACGCGCCGTTCTTCTGGGTCATGCTGGCCTGCAACGTGGGCGTCCTGCAACTGCTGTGGTTCCGCCGCGTCCGGCTGTGGATGCCGGCGCTCTTCGTGATCTCCCTGCTCATCAACCTCGGCATGTGGCTGGAGCGCTACGTGATCGTCGTGACCGGCCCCTCCACCGGCTTCCTGCCGGCCGCGTGGGGCACGCAATCGCTGCAATGGGTGGATTTCGGGGTCTTCTTCGGCACGCTGGGGGCGTTCTTCGCGCTGATGTTCCTGTTCCTGCGCATCCTGCCGGCGATCACCATCTTCGAGGTCGGCGAACTCGCCGACGAGCGGAGGGAGGCATGACCGCCGATCCCCGCCCCGCCCTGATGGCCGCCTTCCCGGACGAGCACGCGCTCTGCGCCGCCGCCCGCGCGCTGGCCGGGCGGCCGGGCATGGACGCCTTCACGCCCTACCCGGTGGAGGGGCTGGCCGAGACGCTGGGCATGCGACGCACGCGGCTGCCGCTGGCGATGCTGGCGGGCGGCATGGCGGGGGCGGTCTTCGTCTATGCGCTCATCCTCTATTCCGTCACCATCGCCTATCCGATCAACGTGGGCGGGCGCGGGCTGAACGCCTGGCCCGCCTACCTGATGCTCGCCTTCGAGGGCGGGATACTGGGCGCCGCGCTGGCAGGGGGGTTCGGCCTGTTCCGCGCCAACGGCCTGCCGCAGCTGCACGACCCGGTCTTCGCCACGCCCGGTTTCACCTTTGCCCGTGGCGGCGGCTTCTGGTTGCTGGTGCCGCTGGGCGGGGACACGGCCGATGCCCTGCGCGCCCGGCTGACCGACCTTGGCGGCGAGCGGGTCGAGGAGGTGCCGCAATGAAACGCGCCGCGCTCCTGCTCCTGTTGCTCGCCGCCTGCCGGCAGGAGATGGACGAGATGCCCCGGCACGAGTTCTACGAGCCGTCGGACCATTTCGCCAACGGCATGTCCGCCCGCCCGCCGGTGCCGGGCACGGTGGCGCGCGGCGACGACCTGTCGCCGGTGCCCGACGAGATCCCCGGACCGGTGACGCGCGCCATGCTGGACCGCGGGCAGGAGCGGTACGATATCTACTGCGCCCCGTGCCACGGGATCGACGGACGCGGGCACGGCATGGTGGTACAGCGCGGCTTTCCGCAGCCGCCGAGCTATTTCGACCCAAGGCTGGTGGCGGCGCCCGACCGGCATTTCTACGACGTGATCACGGGCGGCTACGGCGCGATGTATTCCTACGCCGCGCGCGTGACCCCTGCCGACCGCTGGGCCATCACCGCCTATATCCGCGCCCTGCAATTCGCGCAGTCGGTGCCGGTCTCGGCCCTGCCCGAGGACATGCGCGCCGCGCTGGAGACGGAGCGATGACGCGCGCCGGCCTGATCCTCGCCGTCTGCGGGCTGGCGCTGGCTGTGCCGGCCGGTGTGTTCGGGGAAGGCCCGGCGCTGGCCGGCGGCTGGCTGGCGGCCATGGTGTTCTGCCTCGGACTGTCGCTGGGCGCGCTGGGGCTGGGCCATATCCACGCGCTGACCGGCGGGCGCTGGGGCGAACGGTTGCAGCCACCCCTGCGCGCGCTGGCCATGGGCCTGCCCGTGGCATTGTTGCTCTCCCTGCCACTGGTGCTGGTGCCCGGGGCGCTGTTCCCCTGGACGGCGCCGGCAGAGACCCTGCCGGAGGTCGTCCGCGCCAAGCTCCCGTACCTGAACCTCCCGTTCCTCTACGCCCGCGCCGCGCTCTGCGCAGTTGCATGGCTGATCCTCGCCCTGCGCTTCGCCACCGGCGCGCGGGGCGGAGCGGAGTCGGTCGTCTCGCTGATCGTGTTGGCCCTCACGGTCAGCGTGTTCGACATCGACTGGCTGATGGCGCCGGAGCCAGAGTTCTATTCCACTATCCACCCGCTGATCGCGATGGCCACGATGATGACGGGCGCGCTGGCCGCCGGGCTGATCGCTTTGGATCGGCGCGGTCTGGAAACGGAGCGCAAGGACGACCTCGGCAAGCTCGCCTTCGGCTTCCTGCTGCTCTGGGCGTACCTGCACTACATGCAATGGCTGATCGTCTGGTCCTCCGACCTCCCGCACGAGATCCACTGGTATCTCGACCGCGCCCGACATGGCTGGGGCTGGCTGCTGGGCGCGGGGCTGGTACTGAACATCGGCGCGGGGGTCGCGCTGGCGTGGCGGTCGGTGCGGCTGCGCCGGTTCGGCGCGGTCGCGGCGCTGCTGCTGGCCGGGCAGGGGGCCGACGTCGCATGGCGCGTGCTGCCGGCGATGCCGGGGCCGGGCTGGGCGCAGGCGGGCGCGGCCGCGCTGGCGCTGGGTCTCTGGCTCGCCGCGCTGGGGCTGCTGCGCCGGCGGGAGGCGCGCCATGCCTGAACAGACCCACGAGACCCGCGACGTCTCGCCCCGCCTGCTGCGGCGGTTCGTGGCCGGCCTCGCCGTGCTGATCGTCGCGGTCGTGCTGGGGGTCGACCTGCTGCTGCCGGGCGTGGGCGACGTCGGGCGGCAACCCGAAACCGGCCGGGGCCCGGAGTTGCAGACCGACCCGCCTGCCGACCTGGAGGAACTGATGGCGATCCAGCGCGCCCGCCGCGACCGGCTGGACTGGGCCGACCGCGCGGCGGGCACCGCGCATGTGCCGGTCTCCGTGGCCATGGACATCATCGCGCGCGAGGGGCTGCCGGACCGCGGCACGGAAGACTGCACCCTGCCGGCCCGCGCCCCGCAGGCGGAGTGCGCGGAATGATCCGGCTGCTGCTGCTCCTCCTCCTGCTGCCCGCCGCGGCGCTGGCCCGCCCGGCCTTCACGCCCGAGATCGGCACGCAGCTCGACGCCTCCGCGACCTTCACTGATGCCGACGGCCACACCGCGCCGCTCTCCGACATCCTGAAAGGCAAGCCCGCCCTCCTGATCCTGGGCTACCACACCTGCCCGAACCTCTGCGGCGTCGTGCAGACCCGGCTGGCCGACGCGCTGGCGGGCACCGATTTGCCGCCCGACGCCTACCGCGCCCTCTTCGTCTCCGTCGCCGCCAACGAGACGCCCGACGATGCCGCCGCAAACCGCGAAAAGCTGGCTACGGCCGTCCCCGACGCCCCGCTCGCCCCGTGGCGCTTCCTCACCGGCCCCGGCGGCGCCATGGCCCGAACCCTCGGTCTGGAGACCGAACCCCGCCCCCGCACCGACGAATACGTCCACCCCATCGCCGTCTTCGCCCTGACCCCCGACGCGCGGCTCGCCCGCGTCCTGCCCGCCGCCACCTTCGGCGCCCGCGACACGGAACTCGCGCTCGTCGAGGCCTCCGAAGGAAAGCTCGGCACGCTGGCCGACAAGCTCTACCTGCTTTGCGCCGGGTTCGACGCGACCAAGGGGCAGTACACGCCCGCGATCATGGCGGCGGTGCGCGGCGGCGGGGTCGTCGCGCTGCTGACCCTCGGCGCCGCCGTCCTCCTGCTAAGCCGGAGACGGTCATGAACGAAGGCATCCGCATCTTCCCCGACAGCGCGTCGACCTTCGCGCCGCAGGTCGACCTGCTGTTCTTCACGCTCGTCGCCTTCGCCGGCGCGCTGGGGCTGTTCCTGACCGGGCTCGTCATCGTCTACGCTGCCCGCTACCGCCGCAACGCGCCCGCCGCCCGCCACCGCGCGCGGGGCCGCTCCCTGCCGTTCGAGATCGCATGGACCTCGGCCACGACCATCGTCGCCGCCATCATCTTCGCCTGGGGCGCGGCGCTGTTCCTGCGGGACGAACGCATCCCGAGCGACGCGCTGGTGGTCAACGGAATCGCCAAGCAGTGGATGTGGAAATTCCGCCACCCCGGCGGACAGCGAGAGATCAACGCCCTCCACGTCCCGCGCGGAGAGCCGGTGGTCGTGCGGCTTGGCTCGCAGGACGTGATCCACTCCATGTTCGTCCCCGCCTTCCGCGTGAAACAGGACGTGGTGCCGGGCCGCTCGACGGAGCTGTGGTTCGAGGCGACAAAGACAGGGAAATTCCGCCTGTTCTGCGCCGAATACTGCGGGACGGAGCATTCGAAGATGACCGGCTGGATCACGGTGATGGAGCCCGAGGATTACGCGGACTGGCTCGACCGGCAGGCGCAGGCCCCCTCGATGGCCGAGGAGGGCGAGGCGCTGTTCCGGGCGCTCGGCTGCTCGGGCTGCCACGGCGCCTCTTCGGAAATCCGCGCGCCGGAACTGGCGGGCATCTTCAGCCGCCCCGTCGCCACCGAAACCGGCACGGTCACCGCCGACGCCACCTACATCCGCGATTCCATCCTGCAGCCCGACAAGCACGTCGCCGCCGGCTACCGCGCCGTCATGCCCAGCTTCGACGGACTGGTCAGCGAGGCGGAGCTGCAGGCGCTGGTGGCCTATATCCGCTCGCTGTCGCTGGACGAGGAGGTGCCGCAATGACCGATGCCGTGACCGGAAAGGCGCCCGACACCGGCTCCTACCTGGGCGAGAAACACGGGCCGCGCGCCTGGCTGCTCAGCTTCGATCACAAGCGCATCGCCTGGCTCTACCTGCTGGCGCTGACCGCGTTCTTCTTCATCGGCGGGGCGATGGCGGTGATGATGCGGCTGGAGCTCGCCACGGCCGAGGGCGATCTGGTCAGCGACGACACCTACAACCGGCTGTTCTCGATCCACGGGATCATCATGATCTGGTTCTTCCTGGTCCCGTCGATCCCCGCGACGCTGGGCAACTTCCTGCTGCCGCTGATGATCGGGGCGCGCGACCTGGCGCTGCCCCGGCTGAACCTCGCGTCGTGGTACGTGTTCATGGGCGGCAGCCTGTTTACGCTCTTCGCGGTGCTGATGGGCGGGGTCGACACGGGCTGGACCTTCTACACGCCCTATTCGTCGATCTACTCCAATTCCTACGTCAGCGCGGCGGCCTTCGGGGTGTTCATCGTCGGCTTCTCCTCGATCATGACGGGGATCAACTTCATCGTCACCATCCACCGGCTGCGCGCGACGGGGCTGACATGGTTCCGCCTGCCGATCTTCGTCTGGACGATGTACGCCACCGCTCTGGTCATGGTGCTGGCCACTCCGGTGCTCGCCGCCTCGCTGATCCTGATCGTGGCCGAGCGGGTGCTGGGCCTCGGCGTGTTCGATCCGGCGCTGGGCGGCGATCCCTTGCTGTTCCAGCACCTGTTCTGGTTCTACTCGCACCCGGCGGTCTACATCATGATCCTGCCCGGCATGGGGGTGGTCAGCGAGATCCTGCCCTGCTTCAGCCGCCAGCCGCTGTTCGGCTACAAGGCGGTCGCGCTGTCCTCGATGGCGATCGCCGTCTTCGGCTTCCTCGTCTGGGGCCACCACATGTTCGTCAGCGGGCAGTCGGCCTATGCCGGCATCCTGTTCTCGCTGTTCTCGTTCCTCGTGGCGGTGCCCTCGGCGATCAAGGTGTTCTCGTGGTCCCTGACGCTCCGGCGCGGGTCGATCCGGTTTCCCACGCCGATGCTCTACGCGCTGACCTTCCTGTTCCTGTTCACCTTCGGCGGGCTCGCGGGGCTGTTCCTGGCGGCGCTGGTGGTCGACGTGCACCTGCACGACACCTACTTCGTCGTGGCGCATTTCCACTACATCATGGTGGGCGGCATGGTGACGGCCTTCATGGGGGGCCTGCATTTCTGGTGGCCCAAGATCACCGGGCGGATGTACCCGGAATTCTGGGGCCGGATCGCGGCCATCGCCACCTTCGTCGGCTTCAACTTCACCTTCTTCCCGCAATACATCCTGGGCTATCTCGGCATGCCGCGCCGCTATCACAGCTACCCGGAAGAGTTCTCGTTCTGGCACGTGATGTCCTCGGCGGGCGCGATCATCCTGGCGGTCAGCTACCTGATGCCGCTGGTCTACCTGGGCCTGTCGCTGGTCCGCGGCCGCCCCGCGCCCGCCGACCCGTGGGAGGCGACGGGCCTCGAATGGCGCACGTCCTCGCCGCCGCCGCAGGAGAATTTCGACGAAACGCCCACCGTCACCGGGCCCGCCTACGACTACATCAACCCCGAGCCCGAGGCACAGGACAAGGGTGCCCAGCACGAGCACGGCCAGCCGGAGCGCTCGCCATGAGCGACACCTCCCGCGACAGCGCCTTCAACACCGGCACCGAGGAAGGCATCGCCACCGCCTTCGGCATGTGGATCTTCCTCGCCTCCGAGGCGATGATGTTCGCCGGCCTCCTGCTGGTCTACACCTTCGGGCGGCTCGACCACGCGACGGGCTTCGCCAACGCGTCGAGCCATCTCGACTGGCGGCTCGGGGCGCTGAACACAGCCATCCTGATCTGCTCCAGCCTCGCCATCGCGCGGGCCGAGGCGCGCGCCGACCGCGCCGACCGCCGCGCGGGGGTGCTGCTGGCGGTGACCTGTCTGCTGGGCGTGCTGTTCCTCGGCATCAAGGGCTACGAATGGGCGATGGAGCTGCGCGAGGGGCTGGCCCCCTTCGCCGGCCTCGCCTTCGCCTATGATGGCCCGGACGCGGACGGTGCCGCCTTCTTCTTCCGCTGCTACTTCATCCTGACGGGGCTGCACGCGGCGCACATGCTGGGCGGGCTGGCCTGTATCGGCTGGCTCCTGGCGACATGGCGCCACCGGCGGGGCAGGGCGGATTTCCACGCGGTCCGCGACCTCGCGCTCTACTGGCACTTCGTTGATATCGTGTGGATCTTCCTCTACCCGCTGCTCTACCTGATCGCCCCCGCATGACCCGCCACCTGATCACCTTCGGCGCGCTCGCCGCGCTTCTCGCCCTGACCACCTGGGTCGCGTTCCTCGACCTCGGCGCGGGCAACCCGGTGCTGGCGCTCGGGATCGCGGCGGCGAAGGCGGCGCTGGTGGCGTTCGGCTTCATGGGGCTGGGCCGCTCGGCCATGCAGATCCGCCTGACCGGCGCGGCGGCGCTGGTGTGGCTGGCGATCTTCGTCGGCCTGACGCTCTGGGCCGGGCTGTCGGGCTGAGCGGCGGGCGCGCGCGCCCTGGCACACGGACGACTGGCGGATCGAGACGCGCGCGTCCGGTCGCTGAGCGGGAACGAGGCGACCCCGCGCGACAGGCTCCGATCCCCCCGAAAGCCGACGCGAGGGAACGGGGCACCGGGGCCGCGCGTTGACATGGGAACGACGAAAAGGACGCTCCGTTGACACGGACACCCGACATCGGACGGCTCCGGAGCCCCGGCGGCCATTGCATCGGGCCCGAGGCGCTTCAGGGAACTCTCGCCGCAGGCGGCTATCCCGCCGACCAGTGCGAGCAGGTTCCGAAGGCCGTGCCGACCGAGCCCATCCGCGACGGCGACACCGCGCCACAGGCCCGATCCCGCGCGGCGCTTATCGACGACATCCGCTCGATCCTGCCGGATCAGCAGGCCAACGGCCGCAGACCCCCGATACCGGACGACACGCCGTAGGCCGCCGACCGATCCGAAACCCCGGCCCGCCGGCCGGGCGCGTTCAGAGCATAATTCGCAACGGAGGTTCACCATGACTCCCCCAGACACCAACGTGAAAAAGCAGCAGCGCCGCCATCGCGGCCCCCTTATCGGCATGGGGCTGGTCGCCCTCTTCGGTATCGGCATCATCCTCTACTGGATCGCGGAAGAGGTGTATTTCGCGCCCGGCCCGGAAGAGCCGGCAGATCCGACCGTCGAAGAGCGGAACGAAGGCGACGTGTCCCTGCCGGCCGACGCGCCGGTGGAAGACCTCGCGCCGGAGGATCCCGAGGTCGAAGTCGGCCCGTCGGGCCCGGACCCCACCGACGACTGATACCCGGGCAGGCCGGGGCGCCGCGCCGGCGGCTTTCTGCTGCGCTTTCGACTTTGCGGGCATGGCGCCCTCCTTTCCCTGAAACCGGACCGGAAACAGCCCGCGCCCGGACCTGTTCCCGCGATTACCCGGCCCGCCGCCAGGGCCGCCAGGCATCGCCGCGCCCTTCCGGGTCGCCCAGGTGCAGCCGCGCCAGCCAGCCGCGCCAGAGCGGCGGGCGCGGCCGCAGCGGCGGGAGCCGCCGCGCCTCGGGGTCGAGATGCCGCAGCGCGCCGCCGATCGACCCCGCCGCGGCCTCGGCCCGCGCCACCTCTGCCGCGTCCTGCCCCACGAAGTGCCCGATCAGCCGCTGCCGCAGGTCGCGCAGCGGCTCGTCGTCGCCGGCCTCCACGGCGATGTCGCATTCCGGATCGTACCCGCCGGAGCGGTTGGAAATGTTGAACGACCCCATCCTCAGCAGCCGGTCGTCCACGATCATCACCTTGGCATGCACCCGCACCAACCGCCCCGCGGGCGCCCGCGGCGCCACCGCCGTCAGCCGGCCGTGCAGATCGGCCGCGCGCAGCCGGTTTAGGAACAGCGTGCACGGCGGGTCCATCACCGCCCGGTCGAAGAACGACGGCGCGTGCCGCCCGGTCACCAGAACCACCTCGGGGCCGTCCGCCTCGCGCAGCCGCGCCGCCAGCGCCTCGCGCAGGCGGGGCGAGGTCAGGTAGGTCGCCTCGATGTAGAGACTGCGGCGCGCCCGTTCGATGCAGCGCAGCGCATGGACCAGCCCGGCCTGCGGCGCCCCCGCGCCGCCCGACGGGTCGGTGCCCGTCACCGTCACCTCGCGGTCGCGAAGCAGCGGCGCCACTCCCTCGGGCCACGCCGCCGCGCCGGGCGTCTCCAGCGGCGCCACGTCCTCTCCGGTCACGCTGGTCCACCGCTCGCGCGCCACGTCGGCCAGCCGCGCGGCGGCCGGCCCGTCCAGCATCGCATGGACCGCGTGCCACGGCGGGCCGCCCCGGCCCGAAGGCAGGCGCCGCGCCGGGTTCCGGTCGAGATGCGCCGTGTCGTCCCAGCGGTTCACGGTGATGTCGTCGTTCGGGCAAAAGGCAAGCGCGTCGTCGATCACCACCAACTTGCGGTGCATCGACGCTCCCAGCGGCAGCGTGTCGTCGGTGGCGAAGCGCACCCGGCCGTCCCGGAACCACGTCCGCGCCAGCGTGGGTTGCAGCCGCCGCGCCGCGTGCGCCAGCCCGCTGGCGTTCCAGATCAGCACCCGGATCTCCAGCTCCGGCCGCTCTCGCGCGAGCGCGTTCAGCACCGCGCCGATCCGCGTGTCCGCGGTGTCGTCGGTCGGGTCCATCCGGGTGCGCGGGTCGAACGTCCAGCCGACGATCCAGACCCGCCGCTTCGCCTGGCGCAGCGCGTCCAGCATCGCGCGGAACCCGGCGGCGGAATCGATCATCACCGCCAGCCGGTCGGCCCGGGCCACCGCCCACGCCGCGTCACCGTTCTCTGCCATGGCTCAGCTCCGCGTACCCGTGTGCCACAGGATGCCGCGCGTGTCCGGGTCGCCCGTCGGCACGGCGGTGGCATGGCTTTTCGCCCGCTCCATGGTGACATGCGGCGGCAGGGTCGGCACGTTCGGGTCGGTCCGTGCGCCGCTCCCGTCGCCGGGAGAGCCGTGGATCCGGCGGACGCCCCATTCGTCGAGCCGCTTCGGCACGAAATCCGCAACCGTTTCCGACATCTGTCTCACTCCTTGCGTCAGGATCGGTCCTTGCCCGGGGAACGCTCCGGACGGCCCGGCGTCCGCACGTCCTGTTACCGCTATCCATAACAATTCCAATTGGTTACCCTACTGTCCAACCTCGGACGCTTTTCCGGACATCCACGTCCCGTCTCTCCATCTGGGCAGAAACGGTTCCGCCGCGACGTTGTTCCCGCGGCCCGGATACGGATCCATCAGGCTCGGATCGCCGCCTTTGGCCTGGAAGGGGGCGCTGCGCTCCTTTTGGTGACGCTGGAGGGCATTGGTGTCCGACGACGGAACAGGCGGTCTTGCCACCAAATCCGGCAGCGTGCAGTCTCCAGACGATCTGCGGGTCGTTCAGGATCCCAGCGGTGGCGCCTAGTGGGGAACTCCTGTGGCCGAGACAATTCGCTTCACGCCGTCAAAGTGGTCGAACCTCCTGGCAGAGATGGAGCCGGCCATGCGCATCGCCAGTGGCGACATCGTCGTGACCGAAACCCTTGACGCGGCAGGCACGAATGCGCGCGGCGAGCGGGTGGCCGACCGGCCGAACCCGATGAACGGTCCGATCCACGTTGCGGGGGCCGAGCCGGGAGACGCGCTTCGGGTCGACATCCTGAGGATCGACCCGGCGCGTGGGACGGGCTGGACCCGTTCGGCCCTCTCGGCAAACGTGCTGGACCCGGAATATGCCCGCAATCTGCCGCCTCGGGATCGCGCGGAGTGGATCATCGACCGGGAGGCGTCCACCGTTCGGCTCGAAGCGCCGGAGGCCGCGCTGAAGCACCTCGTTCTTCCCTACACGCCGATGATCGGGTGCTTCGGCGTCGCGCCCGCGGGCGGCGAGGCCATCTCGACCGCGACCAGCGGCCGGAACGGCGGCAACATGGATTACCGCGGCTTCGCCGTCGGCTGCAGCGTGCGTTTCCCGGTCGCCGTGCCCGGCGCCCTGTTCTTCGTCGGCGACTGCCATGCGGCCCAGGGCGACGGCGAGATATCCGGCACCGGTATCGAGACCTGCTGCGAGGTGGAAATCCGTCTGACCGTCGAAAAGCGTCGGACGATCGGCTGGCCGCGCGGCGAGCTGGACGGCCGCATCTTCACCGTGGGCAATGCGTGCCCGCTGGACCAGGCGCTTCAGCACGCGACGACCGAGATGGTGGTCTGGCTCAAGTCCGAATACGGTCTGTCCGAGCCCGATACCGCGCATCTGCTCGGCCAGACCGTCCGCTACGACGTGGGCAACGTGTTCAATCCCGCGTACACGATGATCTGCAGCCTGGAGAAGAAGTGGCTTCCGGAGAGGCCGAAGACGGCATGATCCCGACCCGGGCGGGCGCGGTGCGAGAACGGCGGGATCTTGGCAAAGCATCTCGCTTCCCGCAGGCGCCTTGGTCGTGCTGCGGATGGTGGATCGGGCGAACGCCTCTGACGGCGGAGCCAGACACGGCTGGCGTGACAGTTCTTCTTCTTTGCCGCCCGTCCAACGATGAGGGAGTCACGACATGACGACCGACACTTCGACACCGCCCGGGCTGCTGGCCATCCGCGACGAGATGGCCCGCCAGCATTCCGATGCTCTCGCGTCCTTTCGCGGGGCGCCGGACATAGCGCGGCGCGTGGCCGGCTCTGTCCGCGAGACCGGGCGGTTGCTGCTGCTGGGCATGGGCGCGTCGCACGCGGCGGGGCGGGCGGTCGCGCCGATCTATCGCTCCCTCGGTATCGACGCCTTGGCGCTTCCCCTGTCGGAGCAGCTCTACACGCCGCTTCCGGTCGCGGGGCGGACCGTGATGCTGACGTCGCAGTCGGGCGAAAGCGCCGAGGTGTTGCGGTGGCTCGACGGTCGGGACGCGGCGCGGGACCTGTTCGGCCTGACCATGGAATCCGGCTCGACGCTGGCGCGCGCCGTGCCAAGCCTCCTCGGAGCCGGCGGAACCGAGACCGCCTTCGCCGCCACACGCAGCCTGATGGTCACGCTCGCCCTTCACGCGGCCGTGCTGGGTGAGTTGGGCGCCGATACCGGGGACATGGCCGAGGTGCTCGGTGATCCGCGGCCGGTGAAGGTCGGCGCGGCGCTGGATACGCTGGCGCAGGTGGACGCCGTCGTCACCAGCGGCCGCCGCCTGCAGGGGCTCGCCGAGGCGATCGCGCTGGGCCTCACCGAGCTGTCGAGACGGCCCTGCTTCGCGATGGAAGGCGGTCAGCTTCGGCATGGCCCGATGGAAATGCTCGGCGCGCATGTCGGTGTGGTGATGTTTCGCGGCAAGGACGGGACCGCCGATCTGGTCGGCCGTCTGGCGACAGAAACGGCGGCGACCGGCGCGCCCACCGTGGTCTTCGACGCCTCTGGCGCAGAGCCGGTGGAAGGCGCAACGACCGTAGGATTGCAGCCCGCCGCGGACCTGGGGGCGCTGTTCCGGATGCTCCCGGCCGCGCAGGCCTTCATGGTGGAGTTTGCCGTTCGGCGTGTCGCGGATGTCGGCACGCCCATCCATTCCAGCAAGGTCACGCGGGTCGAGTGAACGGATGCAGCCGCTTGCGGTCGTCGGAAACGTCAATGTCGACATGATCCTCGGTCCGGCCGCGCCTTGGCCGGTGCCCGGCTCCGAGGTCATCGTGCCGCACGACGAGTTGCGCGTGGGCGGCTCGGCCGCGAACTCGGCGCAGGCGTGGCTGGCGCTGGGGGCCGATTTCCAGTTTGTCGCCAACACCGGCTCGGATCTCTTCGGCCGATGGATGCGCGATCAGCTGGCCCCGCATGCCGAGGCCTGGCCGGTCGCTGCGGGCGCCTCGACCGTCTCGGTGGGGATCACCCATCCGAACGGCGAGCGCACCTTCTTCACCACGGCCGGACACCTTGCCGCGCTGACCTGGGAGCAGGTTCGCGACGGGCTGGACTGGGAACGCCTCGCAAGCGGATGGTTGCTGCTCTGCGGGGCCTTCCTGACGACTTCGCTGACGGCGGAGTACGACGCGCTCTTCGCGAAGGCGCGGGCACATGGGGTGCGTGTGGCGCTGGATACGGGCTGGCCGCCGACGGGATGGAACGGCGACGTGCGGCGCGAGGCGTTTGGTTGGGCGGCGCAGGTCGACGCGCTTCTGGTGAACGAGGTCGAGGCCGCGGCGCTGACCGAACGCGACGATCCGGCCCCTGACGATCTCGCGCGATTGCTCCGGCCCGGCGGGATCGCGGTTATCAAGCGCGGCGCGCAGGGGGCGGAGGCGCTCGGCCCGGGCGGGCGGGCCCGCTGCGCAGCACCCGCGGTGGAGGTCGTGGATTCGGTCGGCGCGGGCGACGTGTTTAACGCGGCCTTCCTGCACGCTCTTGCGCGCGACACAGAGCTTGAAGAGGCGGTCGCGCTTGGCGTCCGAACCGCTTCGCTGGCAGTGTCGACGCACCCGCGGCGCTACCTCCCTTCGCCTTGACCGGGAGGTGACGCGGACGGGCCCTGCCACGCTCTGCACAGGTCAAGGACGCTTGGGGTATCACGGCCCTCCGGCGGCTTGCGCACCTCCGGGCACCGTCGGATACCCCACCTCGCAGACCGGTGCCGCCAGCGGTTCAGCCCGAGACGGCCGCCACGATCACCGGGATCTCGACCTCTCGAATGCAGACCGGGTTGATGACCACGCAGTGCGGCCGGTCCGGGTCGAAGGCCGTCTGGACGGGGGGACGGTGCGAGGCCATCTGCTGGCGAAGTGCCCCGGCTCGCGCCGCATCGTCGCAGTGCAGGACCAGGCGTGGGACACATGTGGTGCGCTCTGCGCCCTCCAGTTCGGCGATAAACCGACCTTGGGGAGCCAGGCCGTCGGCGATGCGGCGGCAGGTTTCCAGCCAGCGGGCATGCCGGGCGTCGTCGCCCTCGGCCAGGAAATGTCCAAGCGCCGCGAGCAGGCCGGCAATCTCGTGCTTGCCGACCTTGCAGGCGCGTCCTATGCCCTGCCGGGGCAGGCCCCGCAGACGCGCCTTGTCGATGAAGCCGGGCGGCGGGCGCCAGTCGTCCCAGCGGAGGTCGACGTCGAGCATCTGCAGCGCTGCCGAGGCGATCAGATCCGCCCGTCCCGCCATCAGCCCGGTGCCGGCGGGTCCGCCCAGCACCTTGCCGCCGGAGAAGACAACGATATCCGCCCCGTCCTGCACGAAGCGCTGGAGGTTCTCTTGCGGCGGCAGTTCCGCCGCCGCGTCCACGATCACCGGCACGTCATGGGCGCGGGCCACCTCGACCACTTCGGGTAGGGGCGGCTCTGCCCGGTCGCGGGCGACGTAGAGAAGCGCGGCCGTCCGAGCCGTGATCGCCGCCTCGTAGTCCCAGCTTTCCGTGTCGCGCACGCCGGCCCCCGCGAGCGGTTCGGCGAACCCCACGTCGACGAACCGTGCCCCGGCGGCGCGAAGGGCATGGTCGTAGCCGTTGCGGTGTCCGCGCGCGACGACGATCTCGTCGGGGCCGTCCGTCTCTGGCAGCCGGTTCATCCGCCCGACATCCAACCCTGCAAGGCAGGCGGCGGCCCCCAGAAGCAGACCGGCCGCCGCGCCGGTGGTCACGAGGCCGGCTTCGGCGCCTGTGGCATCGGCGATGGCCCGCGAGGCGTGCGCTTGCATCTCGAACATGTCGATGGACACGGCGTCCGCCTCGACCATCGCCTCCAGCACGCCCGGGGCCAGGGGCCCGCCGGAGAGGCGCGTCAACGTGCCGGCCGCGTTGATCAGGACAGGGCAGCCCCGCAGGCCCGGGCCGCCCCGGTCAAGCTCGCCCGTCATTCGGGGTTGATCCTGAAGTCGTTGCCTTCAGGCAGGAGCTGGCCGCCATCGACGATGATCGTCGTGCCGGTGATGAAGGCTGCCTCGTCC
>NZ_JARGYC010000005.1 GCF_029168335.1 Psychromarinibacter sediminicola | reverse complement strand
GGCATGGGACAGGACCAGCACGAGCGCCGCGATGGCGGGCGCCCATGTGGCGAGGAAGAAGAGCGGGTGCGCGCCGCTGATCTCTCCGAACCAGCTCGACGCCAGGCCCGGGGCCAGCACGTAGAAGCCGACGATCCCCCAGCTGATCAGAAAGGTTATGGCCAGAAAGACCGGAATTGCGCGTGTCGGCATCGAACCTCGCTTGTCCTCCTGTCGGAGGACCGGATGACATTAGCGCACCCCGAGCGGTGCGATCGTCTTCCTATCCGATTCCCGGTGGCCCACCGTGATTTGCATCAATTGGCTATCCGAATGGAGCACGTCCGAAGAATGGCCGCTTCGATGAGTTCCGCTCACCCGCTGCGGCATTCACCAAGGTTCGGTCTGAGGCTGCAGGTGACGATATGCGTTTCGCAGCATGCGCGAGTTCGCCCCGCCGCGCCGCAGTCAATATGGGCTCAACCTGGTCATTTGATGGTTACGCTCGGGCTTCGGCGCAGGGATCGCAACACGGACTCATCCGTCTCGGCCGAACCACTAGGTCGACCTCGCGGCCTCTCTCGACAATCCAGGCCAGGCAACGCGCGCAAAAGGAGCCGCGCCTCCCGCTAGCGCCTTGGACTGACCCGAGCCGGTCTCCGGGGCCAGAGCGCCCCGGCCTCATTGAAGCAACACGGGGCGTGGGCTCCTCGAAGCCTTCCAAGGTCGTCTCCGGGGCCACAGCGCCCTGACCTCATTGAAGCGCCCGCCGGTCTGGGTTGCGGTTTCGATCACGTGGGCGTTGGTTTTGACCAGGCAGGTCTGCAGAGTGGAGAACTCGGCGCGTTTCAGCGGCGCCTTGGCCGGATTTGCTTCCTGAACCGCGCGTAGAAGCCGGTAGGCGGCTGCATTCAATATCAGCCGCCTCTGGTTGACCGCCTCTCTATTCGTGAGCCTCTTGGTCTCTACGCAACCTCCTGCTTGTCGAGCCAGTCCGCGTACCACTGCATCATCTTCGCCCGGTCCTCCAGGTAGAGCGCCTTGTTGTAGGCGCCTTTGATCTTGTTCTCCTCTACGTGCGCAAGCTGGCGTTCGATCCAATCTGAGTTCCAACCCGCCTCGTGCAACGTGGTCGAGGCCGTGATCCTGAACCCGTGGTGGCAATGCTCCTCTTTCGGGAATCCGAGCCGCCGCAGCGTGGCGTTCAAGGTGTTCTCCGACAGCATCCCCGAGGCCGCAGTTCGTGACGGCAGGACGAGGGTGCTCGCGCCGGTCAGCGGCTTGATCCACGCGAGAACTTGGCGGGCCTGCTTCGGCAGCGGGACGACGTGGGTGCGCTTCTTCTTCATCGCCTCGGCTGGGACCTCCCACACGCTGCCGCTGATCTGGTCCCACCGCATCTGCCGGAGTTCCGCGTTGCGCGGGAACAAGTAGGCAGAGAGCAGGAGTGCCGCCCGAACCTGCGGCTCGCCGGTGTAAGCCCGGATCGCCCGCATAAGTACGCCGACCCGCGTCGGATCGGTGATTCCTCGGTAGCCGACGTTCTGGGGCCTGGCGATGGCATCCCTTGTTGACGTTGCCGGGTCGTGGTCGGCCTCGCCGTGGGCGATGGCGAACCGGAAGACCTGGCCGCAGAGAGCGCGGACGGCGTGGGCCGAGTTCAGCTTGCCCGCCTCCTCGTAGGGGCGGCAGGCCGCGATCACGTCGCGCGAGGTGCAGTCCCGGATCGGCTTGTCGCCCATCACGGGGTAGGTCTTCTCCGCGTGCAGGGACAGCTTCTTGACGGTTGCCGGAGCCGCGTTCTCACGCTTGCGCTTCTCCAGGTATCTTTCCACCCAACTGCGCCAGGTCGTGGCGGGCGGAGACGCCGGGGGTGCTTCTTCCCCGTCCACTCCTGCCCCGACCGGCGACCGGAGTCTGAACTCCTCACGAGGGTCCCCGCCCTCCGCCAGCACGGACTTGACATGTTCCCGGAGCGTGCGCGCCTTCGCCAGTTTGAGCGCCGGAAACTCACCTAGGACCACCTGGCACTGCTTCCCGTCGTAGCGGAACGTCTGCTTGAACAGCTTCCGCCCGCCGGGCGCGACTTCCACGAACAAACCGCCGCCGTCGCTTCTACGCATCCGCTTCGCCGTTGGCTTGATTGCCTTGATGCTTGATTCGGTGAGCATGTCATCCTCCTTCTTCTTGAACCGGCTGACCAACACCGTTTGTTGGTCAGCGTGTTGGTCAGGGGGTCTGTTGACCAACAATTTGCCTGCACACTATGCACGTTATTGCACTTCCTGCTAAAGTTTCACCTTTCGGCTAACGCATTTGAGCCAACGATACAAGGGCTTTTGCACGTTTTTGCATTTTCTTGAGGGGGATATTGGTGGGCGACCCTGGAATCGAACCAGGCATGGGTCTCCCCGGCGGAGTTACAGTCCGCTGCCGCACCTTGCAGCTCGTCGCCCGACGCGAAGGGGTGATTAGCCGTGGCGCCCGGTGCCGTCAACCGTTATTTCCCCGGGAAATTCCGGGGATCGCATGTCATGAAGAAACCCAAATGGGTCGTCGACAAGGAACGCAGCCGCCGCGCCGCCGCCGCGGAAACCGTGTGGCTTTTCGGCCTGCACGCGGTGCGCGACGCGCTGACGAATCCGGCGCGCGAGAAGCTGCGGCTGATCGTGACCAAGAACGCCGCCGACCGGCTGGGCGACGCGCTGGCCCACGGCCCGGCGCCCGAGATGGCGGATGCGCGCAAGTTCCCCGCCCCGCTCGATCCCGCTTCGGTGCACCAGGGCGCGGCGCTGGAGGTGAAGCCGCTCGACTGGGGCCGGCCCGAGGACGTCTGCGGCCACGCGCCCAGCGACACGGCCGGGGACGCGCCGCGCGTCGTGCTGCTCGACCGGGTGACCGACCCGCATAACGTGGGCGCCATCCTGCGCTCGGCCGAGGTGTTCGGCGCCCGCGCGGTGATCGCGCCCGCGCGCCATTCCGCACCCGAGACCGGGGCGCTGGCCAAGGCGGCGTCGGGCGCGCTGGAACGGCAGCCCTACCTGCGGGTGGCGAACCTCGCCCGAACGATGGAGGTGCTGCAGGGGATGGGCTACACGCTGCTCGGGCTGGCCGGCGAGGCCGGGGACAGCCTGGAGGACGGGCTCGCCGGCGTGACCGGCCCCGTCGGGCTGGTGCTGGGGGCCGAGGGCCCGGGGCTGCGGGACAAGACGCGCGAGACCTGCGACGCGCTGGTCCGGATCGGGGCGGCGGGCGGGTTCGGCTCGCTGAACGTGTCGAACGCGGCGGCCGTGGCGCTCTATGCCGCCGTCCGCCGGGGAGAATCGGCGTGAGATGTCTCGCCCAGAGGTTGCTCAGGCATTGTTCAATTCGCGGGAAAAATCCGCAAACGTCTGTTTTTCGGGCCGAATTCGGCGCCGCCCAGGACCGGGGTCGAGATTATTTTATCAAACGGTCAAACCGGTCCGGCCCGATATTATGTTGCTTTTTCGCACGGTTACAGCCCGTTGCGCATCCTGTGGGTCTGCGAGGCTTACCTACCGGTCACAACGATATTACGTGACCTTTTCTTTCCGGAATGCTTTCCTAGATACTCAGTTGAACGTGGAAACGGAACATCCGCGTTCACTTCACTGTCCCTCGTTCCGTGACTTGCGCCCGGCCTGTTTCAGGCCCGGGCGCTTTTTTCGTCCGGCCGCTGTGGTAAGGAGGACCCATGCGCTATTCCGATCCCTACCTCAGGCAACTGCTGACCCGGACGAAGGTGATCGCCTGCGTCGGCGTCTCGCCCAACCCGGTGCGGCCCAGCCACTACGTCGCCCGCTACCTGTCGCTGAAGGGCTACCGGGTGATTCCGGTCAATCCGGGCCATGCCGGCACCGAGCTGTTCGGCGAGACGGTGGTGCCGGACCTCGCCGCGATCCCGGCCGAGGCAGAGGTGGACATGGTCGACATCTTCCGCCGCTCGGAACACGTGCCGCCCATCGTGGACGCGGCGCTGGAGCATCTGCCGGCGCTCCGGACCGTCTGGATGCAGATCGGGGTGGAGAATGCCGAAGCGGCCGCAGCGGCGGAGGCGCGGGGCTGCGACGTGGTCCAGAACCTCTGCCCGAAGATGGAGCATCAGCGGCTGTTCGGGGAGTTGCGCAAGGCCGGATTCAATACCGGGGTGATTTCCTCGAAGCTGTAGGCCCGTGTTGAAAGGCGCGCCTGCGGCGCAAGATCTTGCGTGCGTGGGGGCGGTTTTTCGGTTGGGTGCATCGGGCCCGGCGATGCGCGTGTGGCGCCGCCGGATTGCGTATTTGTAACGAGAAGAAGCTGGAGCAGGTCGCACAAAGGCGGGAACCGGTCTTGTGCGCCTCGGGCATGCGACATCAAGACGTTAGGGTGCTTCATGTGAATGCTGATGAACGCGAAGCGCGCTAGGTGCGGCGCGATGCCTTTTCCGTGAGGCCCGAGGTGCCTTCCCGGCGCTCCAGTTCCGTCAGCACGTCGGCCAGCGTCACGTCCTGTGCGGCCAGCATGACCAGCAAGTGATAGAGCACGTCCGCCGCCTCCGCCGTGAGGCTGTCCCGGTCGCCCTTGGCGGCGGCGACGATTGCCTCCACCGCTTCCTCGCCGAACTTCTCGGCGCATTTCTCCGGGCCTTTCGCCAGCAGCTTCGCTGTCCAGGAGGTCTCCGGATCGGCGCCCTTGCGGGCCTCGACGGTCGCGGCCAGGCGCTCCAGCGCGGTCATGTCAGCCTCACGGGGATGCCGGCGGCGGCCATGTGGGCCTTGGCCTCGCCGATGGAATAGGTGCCGAAGTGGAAGATCGACGCGGCGAGCACGGCCGAGGCGTGGCCGTCGATCACGCCCTCGACCAGGTGGTCCAGCGTGCCGACGCCGCCCGAGGCGATCACCGGGATATCCACCGCGTCGGCGATGGCGCGGGTCAGCGGGATGTTGAACCCCTGCTTCGTCCCGTCCCGGTCCATCGAGGTCAAGAGGATCTCTCCGGCCCCCTTTTCCGCCACGGTCTTCGCGAATTCGACCGCGTCGATGCCGGTGGGCCGGCGGCCGCCATGGGTGAAGATCTCCCACCGCCCGGGCGCGACGGTCTTGGCGTCGATGGCGCAGACGATGCACTGGCTGCCGAACCGGTCGGCGGCGCGCGCGAGCACGTCCGGGTCGGCCACGGCGGCGGAGTTGAACGACACCTTGTCGGCCCCCGCGAGCAGCAGGTTCCTCACGTCCTCGGGCGTCCGGACGCCGCCGCCGATGGTCAGCGGCATGAAACAATGCTCGGCCGTGCGCGTCGCCAGGTCGTACATCGTGCCGCGGTTCTCGTGCGTGGCGTGGATGTCGAGAAAGCACAGCTCGTCGGCGCCGGCGGCGTCATAGGCCTGCGCGGCCTCCACCGGGTCGCCGGCGTCGATCAGGTCGACGAAGTTGACGCCCTTGACCACGCGGCCGTCGGCCACGTCGAGGCAGGGGATGATGCGGGTCTTCAGCATGGGCTTTCGTCCGTCGGCTCTGCCGGTCTAGTATGACGGAAACGGCCGGAGCGCCAGTGCCGGAACGAATAAGGGAGACGGATCATGCGGTTGATCGTGGCGGGGCTGATGGTTCTGGCGCTGACCGGCGCGGCGCGCGCGGCCGAGATCGTGCGGGTGGCGGCCTCGGGCAGCGTCCCCGAGGTGGCCAACCGGCTGGTAGTGGCCGTGGAAGACGCCGGGGCGCTGGTCTTCGCGCGGGTGGACCACGCCGGCGGCGCCGCGACGGTCGGCATGGAGTTGCAGCCGATGGAGCTTGTCGTCTTCGGCAATCCCAGGCTCGGCACCCCCGCGATCCGGGAGGCGCCGATGGCCGGGCTGGTGCTGCCGCTGCGGGTGCTGGTCTATACCGACGGAGACGGCACCTGGCTTGCCTACCAGGATCCCGGCGAGATGATCGCGGAGGTCGGCGGCGCGGCCGATGCGGCCTCCGTCGCGCCGATCCGCAAGGCGCTGGAGAAGATAACGGCGACGGCGGCCGGCGGCTGAGCGCGGCGCGGCGGCCGTTAGTCGCGCAGCAGGCGCAGCGCCTCCGGCAGGTCGATCGCCCCGTCATAGAGCGCGCGGCCGGAGATCGCGCCGGCCAGCGGCGCCCCGCAGTCGCGCAGCGCGCGCAGGTCGTCCAGCGACGACACCCCGCCCGAGGCGATGACCGGAATCGAGACGGCCCGCGCCAGCGCCGCCGTGGCCGCCACGTTCGGCCCGCCCATCGCGCCGTCGCGCTCGATGTCGGTGTAGATGATGGCGGCCACGCCCGCATCCTCGAAGCTCTGGGCCAGCTCGGTCGCCTTCACGTCGGTCTCCTCGGCCCAGCCCTTGGTGGCCACGCGCCCGTCCCGCGCGTCGATGCCCACGGCCACCTGCCCCGGGAACGCCGCCGCCGCCTCGCGCACCAGTTCCGGCTTTTCCACCGCGACCGTGCCCAGGATCACCCGCGCGAGCCCCTTGTCCAGCCAGGTCTCGATGGTGGCCATGTCGCGGATGCCGCCGCCCAGCTGCGCCGGCACGTCCACCGCGGCCAGAATCGCCTCGACCGCCGCGCCGTTGACCGGCGTGCCCGCGAAGGCGCCGTTCAGGTCGACGAGGTGCAGCCATTCGCAGCCCGCCACCTGGAACGCGCGCGCCTGCGCCGCCGGGTCGTCGTTGAACACCGTTGCCGCCGCCATCTCGCCGCGCAAGAGGCGTACGCACTGGCCGTCCTTCAGGTCGATGGCGGGGAACAGGATCATGGCGGGTCTCCGGGGCAATGGCGGCCGCTCCTTGCCACGCGCGGCGCCGGTTGCCAAGGCCACAGCCGCTCAGCCCAAGGTCACGTCCAGCATCATCATCAGGATCAGCCCCAGAATCAGCCCGGTCGTCGCCGCCGCCTGATGGCCGGACCGGTGCGTCTCGGGGATGATCTCGTGGCTGATGATGTAAAGCATCGCGCCCGCGGCAAAGCCCAGCCCCCAGGGCAGGACGTGCTGCGACAGATGCACCAGCGTCACGCCAAGCGCGCCGCCCACCGGCTCCACCAGTCCCGTGGCCAGCGCGACGCCGAAGCTGCGCCACCGGGAATAGCCCTGCCCGCGCAGCGCCAGCGCCACGGCCAGCCCCTCGGGCGCGTTCTGCAGCCCGATGCCGGTGGCCAGCGACATGCCGTTCGCGACGTCGCCGCCGCCGAAGCCCACGCCGACGGCCAGGCCCTCGGGGAAGTTGTGGATGGTGATGGCGATGATGAACAGCCAGATCTTCGCCAGCTTGCCCGGATCGCCGCCCTCGGGCCCGGCCACGAAATGCCGGTGCGGCACCCAGGCATTCAGCGCCGCCACCGCCACGGCGCCCAGCGCGATGCCCGCCGCCGCGATCGCGGCCGCGGCGAGCACGCTGTCGTAGAGCCCCTCCGCCGCCTCGATCCCCGGCAGGATCAGCGAGAAGTAGGAAGCCGACAGCATCACCCCGGCGGCAAACCCGAGGAAGGCGTCGTTCGCCCGCTGCGACACGCTGCGGCCGAACAGCACGGGCACCGCCCCCGCGCCGGTCATCAGCCCCGCCCCGAGGCTCGCCAGTATGCCGATCCAGATGATGCTCATCGCCGCAGCCACCTACGACGCCGCGGACCCGTGTCCAGCACATTGTCACCGACGGGTGCCCCTGCTAACCAAGGATGCCGTCTGCCCGGGGGGAGGAACCGCATGCCCGTCATCACCGAAATCGAGGACCTCAAGCGCATCTATCGCCACCGGGTGCCGAAGATGTTCTACGACTACTGCGAATCCGGCAGCTGGACGGAACAGACCTTCCGCGAGAACTCCTCGGATTTCGACGACATCCGCCTGCGGCAGCGCGTCGCGGTCGACATGACCGGCCGGTCGACGGAGAGCACGATGATCGGCCAGGACGTGTCGATGCCCGTGGCGCTGGCGCCCGTCGGCTCGACCGGGATGCAATGGGCCGACGGCGAGATCCTCGCCTGCCGCGCGGCGCATGCCTTCGGCACGCAGTTCACCCTGTCGACGATGTCGGTCTGCTCCATCGAGGACGTGGCCGAACATGTCGACAAGCCGTTCTGGTTCCAGCTCTACGTCATGCGCGACTGGGACTTCGTCGTCCGCCTGATCGAGCGCGCGAAGGCGGCGAAATGCTCGGCCCTGGTGCTGACCCTCGATCTGCAGATCCTGGGCCAGCGGCACAGGGACCACAAGAACGGCCTGACCATCCCGCTGAAACCGACGCCGGCCAACCTTCTGGACCTGTCGACCAAATGGGCCTGGGGCATGGCGATGATGAAGACGCCGCGCCGCAGCTTCGGCAATATCGTCGGCCACGCGAAAGGCGTGTCGAACCTGTCGTCGCTGATGTCCTGGACGGCGGAAAGCTTCGATCCGGCGCTCGACTGGGAGAAGGTGAAGGAGATCAAGCGGCTGTGGGACGGCCCGCTGATCCTCAAGGGCATCCTCGACGCCGAGGATGCGAAGATGGCCGCCGATGTCGGCGCCGACGCGATCGTCGTGTCGAACCACGGCGGCCGCCAGCTCGACGGCGCGCTGTCCTCGATCCGCGTGCTGCCGTCGATCCTCGACGCTGTCGGCGACAAGGTCGAGGTGCATCTCGACAGCGGCATCCGCTCCGGCCAGGACGTGCTGAAGGCGCTGGCGATGGGGGCCAAGGGCACCTATATCGGCCGCGCCTTCGTCTACGGGCTGGGCGCGATGGGGCAGAAGGGCGTGACCGCGGCGCTGGAGGTGATCCGCAAGGAGCTCGACGTGTCGATGGCGCTCTGCGGCCGACGCCGGGTCACCGATCTCGACCGCGATGTCCTGCTGGTGCCGGAGGATTTCGAGGGCCGCTGGCAGAGCGCCTGAGCCCGGCGAGAAGGCCCGTCAGGGCTGACGAGCGGCCACCTGCGCCCGCCGCCGGCCGGACAGCGCCCAGATCGCCGGGACGATCAGCGCCACGATGACCGCGACGGCCACGAAGGACATCCGCAGCCCGAACAGCTCGGCGATGCCGCCCATCATCGACGGGCCGACGAAGAACCCCACGACCCCGAACATCCACGCGCGCGAGATCGCGTGGCTGCGCTGCGCCTCGGTCACCCGCGCGCCGAGGATCGAGTTGGCCGAGGGCACGATGACGGCCATGCCCAGCCCGGTGATCGCCACGCCGGCGATCGCCACCGGCACCGTCGGCGCGGCGGCCAGCGTCAGCGCGCCGACGATCCCCAGCAGCGCGGAGCCGAAGATCAGCCTGGCGTCGCCGAACCGCGCGGTCAGCAGCTGACCCGACATCCGGCCGATCCCCATGACGAGCCCCAGCGTCGCGGGGCCGAAGCTGCCATGTCCCGCCTCGGCGCCCAGCGTGCGCTCGATATGCAGCGCCGACCACGCCTCGGTCGCGTTCTCGCCGATGAAGGAACAAAACATCACCAGCCCGGTCAGCGCGATCGCCCCCCAGGGCGCGCGCCCCGCCGGCTCCGTCGCCACCGGCGCCGCCCCGGCGCCCGCGCCGCGCGGCGCGCGCATCGCCAGGATCAGCGCGGCCACGACCAGCGCCATCGCCGGCAGGATCTGCGCCGGCCCGCCGCCCGCCTGCCGCGCCATCCCGCAGATCCAGGCGGCGCCGGCGAAGGCGAAGGAGAACATCGCGTGGTTCACGTTCATCAGGTGGCGGCCGTGCCGCGCCTCCAGCGCGCTGATCCGCACGTTCGAGGCGATGTCCAGAAGCGCCACCGCCACCCCCATGCCGAACAGCGCCAGCCCCAGCGTCCAGACCCGCTGTGGCAGGACCGGCAGCAGGATCGCGACCACCACCAGCGCGCCCAGGACCGGCAGCGCCCGCCGCCCCAGCCGCGCCGTGATCCAGGGCGCGGCCCAGAGCGAGATCAGCCCGCCCAGCGCCGACATCAGAAGCGCCACGCCCAGCTCGGCATCAGAGACGCCGACGCGGGCCTTGATGTCGGGCACCAGCGCGGCGAAGCTGCCCCACAGAACCCCCACCGCCATCAGGCCGGCAGCCGGGGCGCGCGACAGGCGCAGGGCAGAGATCACGGACATGGCGGGAGGTCCCGTTTGCGGTAACGCGGCCGCGACCCTAGCCCTGCCCCCGGCAAAGGCCAAGCCCGCCGCCGCGTCAAAAACGCCCTTTCCAACGCGCCGCGGATGCCCTATAGGCGGCGCTTCATCGGGGCATACACCCTTGGAGGATGCCCCATAACGCTGATTTAGGAGAACCGAACATGGCCGGCGAGATTCCCGATCTCATCGCCACGGAACGGACGGGGACAGGCAAGGGGGCCGCCCGTCAAGCACGCCGTGAACACCAGGTGCCTGGTATCGTCTATGGCGGCGGGGTCGACCCGCTGCCGATCAACCTCCACTATCACGACCTGCGCAAGCGCCTGAAGGCGGGCCGCTTCCTGTCGACGCTGTTCAACATGAAGGTCGACGGGCACGAGGATGTCCGGGTGATCTGCCGCGCCGTGCAGCGCGACATCGTCAAGGACCTGCCGATGCATGTCGACTTCCTGCGCCTGCGCCGGAGCACGAAGATCAACCTCTTCATCCCGGTGGAGTTCGTCGGCGAAGACGAGTGCCCCGGCCTGCGCAAGGGCGGCGTGCTGACGGTCGTGCGGCCGGAAGTCGAGCTGGTGGTGACCGCGGGCGACATCCCCGATCACATCACCGTCGACATCTCGGGGCTGAACATCGGCGACACCGCGACGATCTCGTCGGTCGACCTGCCGGCCGGCGCCAAGCCGA
Source organism: Psychromarinibacter sediminicola (assembly GCF_029168335.1). Classification (GTDB taxonomy): domain Bacteria; phylum Pseudomonadota; class Alphaproteobacteria; order Rhodobacterales; family Rhodobacteraceae; genus Psychromarinibacter; species Psychromarinibacter sediminicola. The sequence continues at coordinate 110,079 of NZ_JARGYC010000005.1, read as the reverse complement.
CCATCGACCGCGACTTCGTCATCGCCAACGTCACCGCGCCCAGCGGCCTGCGCTCCGACGAGGACGAGGACGAGGGCGACGAGGTGGCCGCCGACGAGGTGCCCACCACCGAGCAGGGCGAGGAAGAGGACGAGTAATCGTCCCCCGCCTTTCGAGAGACAGATGCGACGGGGCCTGCGGGCCCCGTTGTCGTTTTTCTGTCCTTCCATCGCAAATCTATCGCAATAATTCGACTACAATGTTCGTTTTGTGATATTTTTGGATCGGCGGCTAAGCCTGCGCCCCGGCGACCCGTACCGATTGCGGCATTGCCGCCGCGCCCCGGCCGCACTAAGACGACCCGCAACCGCAGCAGGGAGTGTCCGCCATGCGCCTCTTCGTCGGGCTCGGCAACCCGGGCGCCAAATACGCCCGCAACCGGCACAACATCGGCTTCATGGCGGTGGACCGCATCGCCGAGGATCACGGCTTCGGCCCCTGGCGGTCGAAGTTCCAGGGCCAGCTCAGCGAGGGGCGGCTCGGCGCCGACAAGGTGCTGCTGCTGAAGCCCGAGACCTACATGAACCTCTCCGGCAACGCCGTCGCCGCGGCGGCCAAGTTCTACAAGCTGGAGCCCGCCGATATCATCGTCTTCCACGACGAGCTGGACCTCGCGCCGGGCAAGTGCCGGGTGAAGACCGGCGGCGGCCATGCCGGCCATAACGGCCTGCGCTCGCTGCACGCCCAGATCGGCCCCGACTACACACGCGTGCGCCTCGGCATCGGCCATCCCGGCCACAAGGACGCCGTCTCGCACTATGTCCTGCACGACTTCCACAAGTCCGACGCCGACTGGCTCGACGACCTCCTGCGCGGCATCGCCGACGGCGCGCCGGAGCTCGCCCGCGGCGACACCGGGCGCTTCATGAACGCCGTCGCCTTGCGCACGGCCCCCGCGCGCCCAGAGCCCACGGGGCCCGAGATGACACCGGCCGCGAAATCCGAACCGAGCCCCGAATCGCAACCGGCGCCGGAAGAAGAGCCCGACGACCGCTCGGCCCTGCAGAAGCTGGTGGACCGGTTCCGGTGAGCCTGCGCGACGCGCTGCGCCACCGGGCGCCGGGCGCTTGATCCGACCCCGCCGGCGCCTACCCTTTCCCCTGCCGCAGCCGAAGGAGGCCCGCCCATGGACAAGGACCCGTCGACGAACGTGATGGGGCGCAGACTCGCCCTTTGCTCGGCCGACCCGCTCACCGGCTTCTTCCGAAATGGCCAGTGCGACACCTGCGACCGCGACGCGGGCTCGCACACCGTCTGCGCGGTGATGACCGCCGAGTTCCTCGCCTTCTCGAAATATGTCGGCAACGACCTGTCCAGTCCGCGGCCGGAATTCGGCTTTCCCGGCCTGAAGCCCGGCGACAGCTGGTGCCTCTGCGCCGCCCGCTTCCTGCAGGCGCATGACGAGGGCTGCGCGCCGCAAGTCAATCTGGAGGCCACCCACCGCCGCGCGCTGGAGATCGTGCCGCTGGAGATCCTGCAGCGCTATGTGGCCGCCTGAAGGCCCGCGGGCGGGGAGACCCGCGGGCCGTCCGGACGGTCAGCCGCCTGAGTCCGGGGTCCGCGCGGACCCCGCGCCCGGGGAAAGCGGCCCGCCGATCAGCTCGTCGACGAAGTAACTCATCAACTGGATCCGTCCGGTCACACCGGCCTTGCGAAACACGGCATTCGTCTGGGACTTGACGGTGCCTTCGCTCTTGCCGGTCATCTTGGCGATCTCTCCGTTCGAACAGCCCTTCAGGGCGAACAGGCAGACCTCGCGCTCGGCCGGGGTCAGCCCCCACTGGCGGAATTCCTCGTCGAGCAGCTCGCCGAACGCGCCGCGGGCGGCGCGCAGCCGGCCCTCGATCTCGCCCGTGCGGCGCAGGATGCGGCGCAGCAGGTAGACGTTGATCACGATCGACAGAACCAATCCGACGCCGGCGGCGATCTGCACGATCTCGCGCAACGTGTAGGGCGCCGGGGTGGAGGTCAGCCCGCCGACATCGACGACGAAGAACGCCAGAAAGGCCGCGGCGCAGATCACCTGCACCAGCATCACGGCCAGGATCGCCAGGGACGCGCCGGAGAGCGACGACGTGACCGGCCGGGCCGGTCCGCCGCGCTCCGCAGGCGGGGCCGGCATCGGCCCCGCCCCCGGCGTATCCGCGTCCTGCGGCATCAGTTCCCGAGGCCGACGTCGGCGTCCACCGAGCCGTCCACGGACCCGCCGGTCCCGCCATTGCCGGCTTCGACACCGACTTCGGCGCCGGCGCCGACCGAGACCGAGGCGCCGCCATTCGAGCCGCTGCCGGTGCCGTTGCCGACCCCGGTCTCCGACTCCGCGTCCACCTTCACGCGCAGCAGCACGTCGCGCAGGATCTCGCCGGTCTGCTGGTGCATCACGATCTCGCGGACATGGGCGGCGTTCTCCGCCTCGATCCGGTAGCGCCCGAGCAGCGTGCGGCGGATGTTGATCTCGGTATAGCCCTCGGCCTCGAGCTGGGCCATGAGTTCTCCGATGCCCTGGGCCGCCGCCGTCTGCCGGTTCGCCTGGCTCTGCGACGCGGCCGAGCCGTTCGACGCGGACTGTGCGGGCGCGGCAGAGCTGTTGGACTGCGCCAGGGCCGGGGTGACGGCCAGGACGGTGCCGAGGGTGGTGGCGAGCAGGATGCTGCGTTTCATCTTTCGTCTCCATATCTCGTTTGCGGTTGAGGCGCCTCGTCTGCGCCGATACCGCCAACCTGTCCCGGCCGCCGCGCCCGGGCCATCGTCCCCCGGTTCGTTTCGGCCCGCATGAACCGGCGATGGAGGCGCCTGATCCGCGGGTTGAGGCCGAATGAACTCCGGTTCATGGCCTCCGGAGGGGTCAGTCGCCCTCGCCCATCTCCATGCCCAGCGCCCGGGCGACGGTGTAGATGTCCTTGTCGCCGCGGCCGCACATGTTCATGCAGATGACGTGATCCCCGGGCAGCTCGGGCGCGATCTTCATCACATGCGCCAGCGCGTGGCTCGGCTCCAGCGCCGGGATGATTCCCTCGGTCTCGCAGGAGAGCTGGAACGCCTCCAGCGCCTCGGCGTCGGTGATCGACACGTACTCCGCGCGGCCGGTGTCGTGCAGCCAGGAATGCTCCGGCCCGATGCCGGGATAATCCAGCCCCGCCGAGATCGAGAAGCCTTCCAGGATCTGCCCGTCGTCGTCCTGCAAGAGATACGTGCGGTTGCCATGCAGCACCCCGGGGCGCCCGCCGGTCAGCGAGGCGCAATGCTCCATCTTCTCGTCGACGCCCTTGCCGCCGGCCTCGACGCCGATGATCCGCACCTCCTTGTCGTCGAGGAACGGATAGAACAGCCCCATCGCGTTCGAGCCGCCGCCGATCGCCGCGATGATGGTGTCGGGCAGACGGCCCTCGGCCTCCTGCATCTGCTCCTTCGCCTCCTTGCCGATGATCGACTGGAAGTCGCGGACCATCGCCGGGTACGGGTGCGGGCCGGCCACCGTGCCGATGCAGTAGAACGTGTCGCGCACATTGGTCACCCAGTCGCGCAGCGCGTCGTTCATCGCGTCCTTCAGCGTGCCGCGGCCGGAGGTCACCGGCACCACCTCGGCGCCCAGAAGGCGCATGCGGAACACGTTGGGCTTCTGCCGTTCCACGTCATGCGCGCCCATGTAAACCACGCATTTCAGGCCGAACTTGGCGCAGACCGTCGCGGTGGCCACGCCGTGCTGCCCGGCGCCGGTCTCGGCGATGATGCGCTCCTTGCCCATGCGGCGGGCCAGCAGGATCTGCCCCAGCACGTTGTTGATCTTGTGCGCGCCGGTATGGTTCAGCTCGTCGCGCTTGAAGTAGACCTTGGCGCCGCCCAGCCGTTCCGTCAGCCGCTCGGCGAAGTAGAGCGGGCTGGGCCGGCCGACATAGTGCTTCCAGAGGAAATCCATCTCGTCCCAGAAGCTCTGGTCGGTCTTCGCCTTCTCGTATTCCGCCTCCAGCTCCAGGATCAGCGGCATCAGCGTTTCGGACACGAACCGCCCGCCGTAGATGCCGAAACGGCCCTTCTCGTCGGGGCCGGTCATGAAGGAATTGATCAGGTCGTCGGGCATGGCACTTCTCCGGGATCGAATTGCAGCGGTGTAGCCCGCGCGCGGGGCGGCGTAAAGCACGGGACGCCCCGCAGAAGCGAGTTGACCCTGAAGGTGTCCGACGGGCAAAGTCGTCCGGCATCGGAGTCGGGGGAGGAGAACCATGCACAAGCGCTTCCTGCTATGGTCGAGCGTGCTGGCCGGGCTTGCGGCCGGGCTGGGCGCCGGGCCGGCCGCCGCCGATGCCGAGGACTGCACCGCGATGGAGGCGGCCGCGCCGGCGGGCGTGACGATCACCGAGGCCGTGCATACCCCCGTCAGCGCCGAGACCCGGGTGGCCCACTGCCGCCTGCGCGGGGTGATGGACGAGCGGACCGGCATGGACGGCCAGCCCTATGCGCTGCGCTTCGAGCTGCGGCTGCCGGACGACTGGCAGGGCCGGTTCATGCACCAGTTCAACGGCGGCAACGACGGCACCGTCGTTCCGGCCACCGGCGAGGGCACGGGCGTCGCCACCTCGGAGCCACCGCTGTCGCGCGGCTTCGCCCTCGTCTCCTCCGACGCGGGCCACGACGGCGGTGCCAACCCTGACGCGGGGCTTGCCGGCTCGAACATGTTCGGGCTCGATTTCGAGGCGCGGCGCGACTACGGCTACGATGCGGTCGCCACGCTGCACCCGGTCGCGCTGGAGCTGGTCGAGCGCTATTATGGCCGCGCGCCCGATTACGTCTATGGCTACGGCCGGTCCAATGGCGGCCGCCACGCCATGGTCGCGGCCGAACGGATGCCCGAGGCGTTCGACGGGCTGCTGGCGGGCTATCCCGGCTTCAACCTGCCCCGCGCCGCGCTCCAGCACGCCTGGGACGTGCAGACCTTCCTGTCGGTCGGCGACAGCCTGGCCACCGCCTTTTCGCGCGACGAGCTGACCCTGGTCTCCGACGCGATCACCGCCGCCTGCGACGGGCTCGACGGGCTGGAGGACGGCGTCGTCTTCGCCACGATGGAATGCCAGGAGGTCTTCGACCCCGCCACGCTCGCCTGCGGCGAAGGTCAGAACAGCGCCTGCCTGCCGCCCGAAAAGGTCGCCGCGCTGAAGAAAATCCACGCCGGCCCGACCGACAGCGCGGGCACCCGGCTCTACAACTCGTGGCTCTGGGACACCGGCATCTCCACCGGCGACTGGCGGTTCTGGAAACTGGAAAGCCCGATCCCGCCCTGGGACAACAAGCCGCTGATCGCGGTGATGGGGGCGGGGTCGCTGGCGCAGATCTTCACCACGCCCCCCACCCGCGTCGGCGGCACGACGGAAGAGCTTCAGGCCTATCTCACGGGGTTCGACTTCGACACCGACGCGCCGAAGATCGACGCCACGACCGAGGCGTTCCCCGAAAGCCCGATGGAGATGATGACCCCGCCGAACGCGGACGACCCGACGCTGTCGGGCCTGGAGGAGTCGGGCGGCAAGCTGATCGTGTTCCACGGCGTGTCGGACCCGGTGTTTTCCTTCAAGGACACGGCCGACTGGTACGCGCGGCTGCGCGAGAACAACCCGGACGCCGCCGACTTCGTCCGCTTCTACGCGATCCCCGGGATGCCCCACGGCCAGGGCGGCAACGCGCCCGACGAGGTGGACATGCTGGGCGCGCTGGTCGACTGGGTCGAGCGCGGCGCGGCCCCCGGCGCCGTCACCGCCACCTTCCGCCCCGCGAACGAGGAGATCGACCCGGGCAATGCCGGCGCCGGCCGCCCGCTCTGCCCCTGGCCGCAGCACGCGGTCTATACCGGCGACGACCAGATGGCGGCGGACAGCTTCACCTGCGAGTGAGCCCGCGCCGAGCGCGTCGCAAGCGCCGGCAAGCGGCTTTCAGGGCGCGTCTCCCAGGCCGTTTCGAAACGGCTCGCGCGCCCAGTTGACCCCGCATCGCCCCGGGGCTAACCCGTCGCAATGACCCGCACGCCCCGCCTTTCCACATGACCGCCGGCCGCTTCATCACCTTCGAGGGCATCGACGGCTCGGGCAAGTCGACCCAGGCCCGCCTGTTGGCCGACGCCCTGCGCGCCGAGGGCCGCGACGTGGTGCTCACCCGCGAGCCCGGCGGCTCGCCCGGCGCCGACGAGATCCGCCGGCTGGTGCTGGAGGGCGACCCCGACCGCTGGTCGGCCGAGACCGAGATCCTGCTGTTCACCGCCGCCCGCCGCGACCACCTGGAACGGCTGATCGAGCCGTCGCTCGCCGCCGGCCGCACGGTGATCTGCGACCGCTTCGCCGATTCCACCCGCATGTACCAGGGCCTGTCCCGCGGCAACCTGCGCGACAAGGTCGACAAGCTGCACGCGCTGATGATCGGCCGCGAGCCCGACCTGACGCTCCTGATCGACATGGACCCCGCAACCGGCCTCGCCCGCGCCCGCGGCCGGCAGGGCCACGAGGAACGCTTCGAGGATTTCGGCCTCGACCTGCAGACCCGGATGCGCGACGGCTTCCTCGCGCTCGCCGCCGAGTTCCCCGCCCGTGTCCGCGTGATCGACGGCAACGCCCCGGTGGACACCGTCGCCGCCGCCGTCCGCGACACGCTGGCGGAGGCGCTGGCGTGACCGACGCGCCCGCCGAAGCCGACCGCGCCCCCGGCGCCCCCCACCCGCGCGAGACGCGGGCGCTGATCGGACAGGACGCCGCCGAAGCGGCGTTCCTCGACGCCTACACCTCCGGCCGGATGCACCACGCCTGGCTGATCACCGGCCCCCGCGGCGTCGGCAAGGCGACGCTCGCCTGGCGCATCGCCCGCTTCCTGCTGGCCACGCCGAAGGACGACGGCGGCGGCCTGTTCGCCGCCCCGCCGCCCCCCGCGACGCTCGACATCGATCCCGACCACCCCGTCGCCCACCGCACCGCCGCGCTGTCCGACCCCGGCCTGTTCCTCCTCCGCCGCCCCTGGGACGAGAAGGCCGAGCGGCTGCGCCAGGAGATTACCGTCGACGAGGTGCGCCGGCTGAAGCACTTCTTCGAGCTCTCCGCCGCCGATGGCGGCCGCCGCGTGGTCATCGTCGACGCCGCCGACGAGATGAACACCTCGGCCGCCAACGCGCTGCTGAAGCTGCTGGAGGAACCCCCGGCCGACACCACGCTCCTGCTGATCGCGCACCAGCCCTCGCGCCTGCTGCCGACGATCCTGTCGCGCTGCCGCCGCCTGCGCTGCCGCTCCCTCGACGCGCCCGAGATCGCCGAGGCGCTGGCCCAGGCCGGCGCCGACCCCGGCCCCGACGCCGCCGCCCTCGCCGCGCTCTCCGAGGGCTCGGTCGGCGCCGCCATCCGCCTGATCGGCCTGGACGGGCTGCAGCTCTATGCCGACCTCGTCGCCACGCTCGCCGACCCCAACGACCGCCCCCGCGCGCTCAAGCTCGCCGACGGCGTCGCCGGCCGCCAGAACGCCGACCGCTTCGCGCTGCTCATCGAGCTTTTCGACCTGTTTCTCGCCCGCGCCGCGCGCACGGGCACGCTTGGCCCCCCGGATCCGGAGGCGGCCCGGGGAGAGGCGGACCTGCTCGCCCGTCTCTCCCCTTCTTCCATCGCCAGCCGCCGCTGGGCCGAGATAGCGCAGGATCTCGGCGCACGCGCCCGGCACGGGCGGGCGGTCAACCTTGACCCTGCCGCGCTCATCCTTGATATGGTCCTGAAGGTCCACGAAACGGCCGCCCGCCTGGCGGCCTGAATCGGAAATCCGCCGAAATCCGTATGTCCGAACCCCAGATCACCGACAGCCACTGTCATCTCGACTTCCCGCAGTTCGAGGGCGAGCACGACGCCCTGATCGCCCGCGCGGCCGAGGCCGGCGTGACCCGCATGGTCACCATCTGCACCAAGCTCCGGCAGGAGCCGCAGGTGCGCGCGCTGGCCGAGGCGCACGCGCCGGTCTTCTACGCCGCCGGCACCCACCCGATGAGCGCGCACGAGGAACCGCTCGCCTCGGTCGAGGAGCTGGTGGCGCTGTCCGACCACCCGAAATTCGTCGGCATCGGCGAGAGCGGGCTCGACTATCACTACACCGCCGACACCAAGGCGATCCAGCAGGAGAGCCTGCGCCTTCACATCGCCGCCGCGCGGCACACCCAGCTGCCGCTGATCATCCACGCCCGCGACGCCGATGCCGACATGGCGCGCATCCTGTCCGAGGAACACCGCGCCGGCACCTACCCTTGCGTGATGCATTGCTACTCGTCGGGCCGCGCGCTGGCGGAAACGGCGCTGGATCTCGGCTTCTACCTGTCGATGTCCGGCATCGCCGCCTTCCCCAAGTCCGGGGAACTGCGCGACATCTTCGCCGCCGCCCCGGTCGAGCGCATCCTGGTGGAGACCGACAGCCCCTATCTCGCGCCCCCGCCGCATCGCGGCAAGCGCAACGAGCCGGCCTATACCGCGCACACCGCCCGCGTCGGCGCCGAGGTTTTCGGCATGGACTACCCCGCCTTCGCCGCGCAGACCCAGGCGAATTTCGAACGCCTGTTCTCCAAGGTCGCCACGTGGGAGGCCGCCGCGTGAGCGGCGAGCTGCGTTTCACGATCCTCGGCTGCGGCTCGTCGGGCGGGGTTCCCAGGCTCGGGGGCCGCTGGGGCGACTGCGACCCGGACAACCCGAAGAACAGCCGCCGCCGCTGCTCGCTGCTGGTCGAACGCGAGACCGGCGACGGCACCACCCGCGTGCTGATCGACACCAGCCCCGACCTGCGCGCCCAGCTGCTCGACGCGGGCGTCGGCGAGCTCGACGCGGTGGTCTACACCCACGGCCACGCCGACCACGTCCACGGCATCGACGATCTGCGCATGGTGGTGTTCAACATGAAGCGCCGCCTGCCGGTCTGGGCCGACGGCAACACCCAGGACGACCTCTATTCGCGCTTCGCCTATGCCTTCGTCCAGCCCGAGGGCTCGTCCTACCCGCCGATCCTCGACATGCACACGATCGACGGCCCGCTGACCATCGAGGGCGCCGGCGGGCCGGTCACGCTGACCCCGTTCGAGGTCGGCCACGGCAGCATCGACGCGCTGGGCTTCCGGATCGGCGACCTCGCCTATCTTCCGGACGTGGCGAAGATGACCGACGAGGCCTGGGCCGCCGTCGCCGATCTCGACTGCTGGATCCTGGACGCGCTGCGCCGCACGCCGCACCCGACCCATGCGCATCTCGACCAGTCGCTGGACTGGATCGCACGCGCCGCGCCGAAACGCGCGGTGCTGACCAACATGCATATCGACCTGGACTACGCCACGGTCGAGGCCGAGACGCCCGACAACGTCACCCCGGCCTATGACGGCATGGTCATCCGATATGAGCTGTAACCCGGGCCGCGCCACAGCGATGACGACGCCAGCGCGCGCCGCCATCCTCCCGTGCAAAGAAGGCCCGCGCATCTCGGCCCCCCGGCCGACACCCGCAGCCCGCACCCCCGGCTTCTTCTGGCCCGAAATACTCCCGCCGGAGGCTCCCACCCCCTACGCTCGCGCGACGCCCCTGCCAACCACAACGCCCCGGCCGACCCCCACAGCCCGCACCCCAGGCTTCTTCTGGCCGCAAATACTCCCGCCGGAGGCTCCCGGCCCATCCGCCCGCAGGACTGCCCTGCCCACACCGCCCCCCCGGCCGACACCCACGGCCCGCACCCCCGGCTTCTTCTGGCCGCAAATACTCCCGCCGGAGGCTCCCGGCCCATCCGCCCGCAGGACGGCCCTACCCACACCGCCCCCCCGGCCGACACCCACGGCCCGCCCCCCCGGCTTCTTCTGGTCGAAAATATCCCCGCCGGAGGCTCCCGCCCCCGCCGCCAGCGCGACGGCCGACTGATGCAGGCCCTGCTCGACGTCATCCTGCCGGTCTTCCTGGTGATCGGGTTCGGCTATGTCGCGGCCTGGCGCGGCTGGTTCGGCGAGGCCGCGGTCGACGGCGTCATGGGGTTCACCCAGAACTTCGCCTTCCCCTGCCTGCTGTTCCGCGCCATCTCGACGATGGACCTCGACAGCGCGCTGAACCTGTCGCTCTATGTCAGCTTCTACACCGGCTCCGTCGCGGGGTTCCTGGCGGGGCTGTTCGGCGCCCGGCTGATCTTCCGCCGCCCGTGGGAGGATTCGGTCGCCATCGGCTTCTGCGGGCTGTTCTCCAACTCGCTGCTGCTCGGCGTGCCGATCACCGAACGCGCCTATGGCGCCGACGCGCTGGAGGCGAACTTCGCCATCGTCGCGGTCCATGCGCCGATCTGCTACGGCATCGGCCTGACGGTGATGGAACTGATCCGCGCCCACGGTGCCAACCCGCTGGAGAAGGCGAAGTCGATCCTGACGGCGATCTTCCGCAACGGGCTGATCCTGGGGATCGTGCTGGGCTTCGCCTTCAACATCACCGGCCTGCCGACCCCGACGGTGGCCGGCGACGCGCTGGACCTGATCGGCCGCGCCGCGCTGCCGGCGGCACTGTTCGCGCTGGGCGGCATCCTGTTCCGCTACCGGCCCGAGGGCGACATGGCCACCATCGCGATGATCTGCGCGATCTCGCTGATCCTGCACCCGACGGTGACCTACGGCCTGGGCCGCGCCTTCGGCCTGTCCACCGACCAGCTCCGCTCGGCGGTGCTGACGGCCTCGATGGCGCCGGGAGTGAACACCTATATCTTCGCCAATCTCTACGGCGTGGCCCGCCGCGTGGCGGCCTCGGCGCTGTTGCTGGCGACGGCGCTGTCGATCGGCACGATCTGGGTCTGGCTCGCCATCCTGCCGTGACACGGCGCGGCGCCCCAAACGAAAACCGCCCGGCGCGGTGCCGGGCGGCTTCCATCGTCCCGAAACACGGAGGCTCAGCCGGGCGACATCCCCCGGATCCGCTCCGACCGGCGCCGCAACAGCTCGACCGTCGTCAGCAGCAGGATCGAGATCACCACCAGGATGGTCGCCACCGCCAGGATCGTCGGCGAGATCTGCTCTCTCAGCCCGATGAACATCTGCCAGGGCAGCGTCTTCTGCGCCGCCGCGCCGACGAACAGCACCACGACCACCTCGTCGAACGAGGTGATGAAGGCGAAGAGCCCCCCGGAAATCACCCCCGGCAGGATCAGCGGCATCTGCACCTTGAAGAACGTCCTGACCGGCCCCGCGCCCATGTTCGCCGAGGCCCGCGTCAGCGAGTCGTCGAAGCCCACCAGCGTCGCGGTCACCGTGATGATCACGAACGGAACCCCCAGCACGCCATGCGCCAGGATGATCTTCACGTACCCCACGAAGGACTGCGAGAAGCCCAGATTCGCCTCCAGCCAGTTGCCCAGCGTCGAGTAGAAGAAGAACATGCCCGTCGCCGAGATGATCAGCGGCACGATCATCGGCGAGATCAGGATCGCCATGATCGGCCGGCGGAACGGCACATGCGTCTGGCTCAGCCCGATCGCCGCCAGCGTGCCCAGCGACACCGAGATCAGCGTCGCGAAGGGCGCGATGATCAGCGAGTTGCGCAGCGCCAGCTGCCAGTCCGAGGTGCCGAAGAAGTCGCGGTAGTGCTTCAGCGAGTAGCCGTCGGGATCGAAGGACAGCATCTCGGGCGTGAAGGTGAAGAAGTTCTCGGCGTTGAAGCTCAGCGGGATGATCGTCAGGATCGGCGCGATCAGGAAGAAGAAGATCAGCCCGCAGATGAACTTGTAGGTGTTGTGCCACAACACCTCGCCCGACTTCGCATAGGGCGGGATGGTCGACCGGTAGGTTCCCCGGTCCAGCCAGTAGACGGCCCAGCCCAGCACGAAGCCGATCACCGCCAGCACCACGAGCCCCGCGACGCCGCCCAGGATCAGCCCGACGATGGCAAAGACCGCGATGGTCACCAGCCGCCCGGTCCGCTTGTCCTCGACATAGCTCGCCAGCCCGTAGGCGAGCGCCGCGCCCGCCACGGCGCCGATCGCCAGGCCCAGTATCCCGGATCCGTTGGCGATCCCGACGAACAGCCCGAAGAAGGCGCCCAGCGCCGCCACCATCGGCACGGTGAAGCTTACAAGCGGCGGGCGCGGAATTGGCATGGTCTGCATGGTCGTCACCCCAGGCTCACGTTGTCGATGCCGACGATCTTGTCATAGACCCAGTAGAGGATCAGCACGACCGCCAGAAGGATCGTCCCCAGCGCGGCCGCGAGGCCCCAGTTGAGCGACGACGAGATGTGGTACGCGATCCGGTTCGAGATGAACGTACCCGTGGTCCCGCCCACCAGCTCCGGCGTGATGTAGTAGCCGATGGCCAGGATGAAGACGAGGATGCAGCCCGCCCCGATCCCCGGGATCGACTGCGGGAAGTAGACCCGCCAGAACGAGGTCCACGGCGTCGCGCCCAGCGACTTGGCCGCCCGCACGTAGCTCGGCGGGATGGTCTTCATCACCGAGTAGAGCGGCAGGATCATGAACGGCAGCAGGATATGCGTCATCGCCACGATGGTGCCGAACTGGTTGTTGATCATCACCAGCCGCGCGTCGTCGGCCACCAGCCCCAGCCAGACGAGGATGTCGTTGATCACCCCCTGCTGCTGCAACAGCACCTTCCATGCGCTCGTCCGCACCAGGAGCGAGGTCCAGAACGGCAGCAGCACCAGGATCATCAGCAGGTTCGACACCCGCATCGGCAGGTTCGACAGCAGATAGGCGACCGGATAGCCCAGAAGCACGCAGGAGCCCATGATCACCAGGCTCATGAACAGCGTCCGCTGGAACAGAAGCACATAGATCTGCTGGCCCTCGGGCTTGGCCGACACGCCGTCGGCGGTCAGTTCCAGGTCCACGGCGTTCAGGAAATAGCCCGGCGTGAAGGACGGGCTGTAGGCCTGGATCGTGCCCCAGGCATCCAGGCTGCCCCAGTCCTCGTCCTCTTCGAGGAAGAACTCGCGATAGGTCGTCTCCGGGAACTCGGGCACCGCCTGTTCCAGCGCCGCCTGCAGTTCCTCGGCCCCGTCGCCGTCATAGCCGGCGATGGCCTCGGCGGCGCCGTCGCGGCGCAGATCGCTGGCCAGCGCGGCGAAGACGGCCTCCCAGGGCTCCTCCTCGGCCACGGTATCGCCGTCCTCCAGCGCCGCATAGGCCGCGAAGGCCGCGTAGGCGTCGGCCGTGCGCGGCAGCACCTCGCCGATGGCGGCGGCCGGGACGAACCCGATCTCGCCGGTCTGCCGCTCGCCGGTCAGCGCCTCCAGCCGGTCGCGCTGCGCCTCGATCAGCTCGGGCTGGCCCGGCTCGTCGCCGGTCGTGCCCATCATCTCGTACCAGAACCCGGCGCTTTCCCAGATCTCGTCGTGATCCTCCAGGACGTCCTGGAACAGCTCGCCATAGTCGTCCAGGCTGCGCCCGGTCGAGCGGAACAGCGACGACAGGCCGGTTTCCTCGTAGTTCAGCCGCGTGCCCAGCCGGGTGTGCCGCTTCGCCTCCGAGGCGAGGAACAGGTCGTAATAGAGCGCCTCGAACACCGCTTCCGGCGGAAGGTCGTCGCCGGCGGAGTCCCAGCTCTGCAGCGTGGCGGTCGTCTCGGGCAGGGTGTCGGACACGATCTGGTTCTCGACCGAGCGGAACAGCATGTCCGCGATCGGCGCGATGAAGGTCACCAGAACGAAGATCAGCAGCGGCGCGATCAGGCCCAGCGCCCGCAGCTTCTCGCGCCGGAGCGCGCGCTGCAGCGACCGCTTCAGCGGCGTGCCGTCGGCCGCCAGGACCGGGCCGCCCTCGCCGCTGCCGTGCGGCGGTTCCTTGTCGCGCCCTTCCAGGGTGGCCGACTCGTGGAAGGCGTCCTCCGGCGTCGGCGCGTCGGCCGTCTGCTCGCCGGTGCTGCTGAGCTTGCTCATTCGGTTCCCTCCACCACCAGGATGATGCTTTCGGCGGCGTTCCGGCGGATCTCCGCGACCTCCTGGTAGTCGGGGTCGTTATAGGCCGCCAACGCCTCTTCGTAGCTCGGGAACTCGATGACCACGTGCCGGTCCCCGCAGTCGCCTTCGCAAATCTCGTTGCGCCCGCCGCGCACCACGAATTTCGCCCCCAGCCGTTCCAGGATGGGCGTGTCGCGGCGTACGTATTCGGGATAAGCCTCGGGGTCGGTCACCTTGATATGGCCGATGATATAGCCCTTGGGCATTGTCCGTTCCCTGTTGGTCTTCGTTTTCTTTTGGTGGAAGCGGCCCCCGGCCCTGTGCCGGGGCCCGCTCCGGTCGTCCGATGCGACTGGGGCGGGGTCATCTGCCCCGCCCCGCCGTAGGTCGTCTTACTGAGCCAGCCAGGCCTGGAACTTCGCGTCGATGTCGTCGCGATAGTCGGCCCAGAACTCGTAGTTGTAGACGAAGATGTTTTCCGAGTTCTCCGGCGCGGTCGGCATATGCGGCCCCATCGGGATGCCAAGTTCGGCGTGCTCGCCCACCAGCGGCGCCGAGCTCTTGCGGGCCGGGCCGTAGGAGATATAGGCGGCCTGGTCGGCCAGGCGCTGGGTGTCGGTGGCGAAGTTGACGAAGTCCTTCACCCGGGCAAGGCGGTCTTCCGGCAGACCGGCCGGGATGATCCAGCCGTCCAAGTCGAACACCTGCGCGTCCCACATCATGCCGACGGGCTGGTCCTGCTCCTCGATGACTGAGAATAGGCGGCCGTTATAGGTCGAGCCCATGAAGATCTCGCCGTCCGCCAGCAGCTGCGGCGTGTCGGCGCCGGCCGACCACCAGACGACCTCGTCCTTGATCTCGTCCAGCTTGGCGAGCGCGCGGTCCTGACCTTCCGGGGTCTCCAGGACGTCGTAGATCTCGTCCTTGGCCACGCCGTCGCACAGCAGTGCCCATTCCATGTTGTTGATCGGCCGCTTCTCCAGCGAACGCTGCCCCGGATAGGTCTCCAGGTCCCAGACGTCGCAGATGTCGTCCGGCGGCTCGACGCCTTCCGGCACCATGTCGGTGCGGTAGCCGAAGGTGGTGGAGTAGACGATCTGCGGGATGAAGCAGTCGGAGACCAGCAGGTCGCCGAAGTCATCCTCGGCCGACGTGCCGTCCGGCGCCTCGGCCAGCAGGTCGTCGGGGTCGATCTCCATCGCCAGGCCCTCGTCGCACAGACGGATCGCGTCCGAGGCGACCACGTCCACGAGATCCCAGGTGATGTTGCCGGCCTCGTTCATCGCCCGGAGCTTCGCCACCGCCTCGTTGGAGCTTTCGTCCCAGACGATGTCCACCTCGGGGTGCATCTCCATATAGGGCTCGGCATAGGCCTTCTGCTGGCTGTTCTGATAGGCGCCGCCCCAGCTGACGATCGTCATGCTGTCGGCCATGTCCTGCGCGACCGCCATCGGCGTGATCGCGACGGCAGCGCCCGTCATCAGCATCAGTGTCTTGAGTTTCATTCGGATACTCTCCTGTTGTCGTTTACCCGTTCACTCCCGTCCCCTCTCGGACCCCGGGCAGGTCGCCGTGCGGAGGGGCGGTTCGCTCAGGCATCCAGCGCGCGACAGTCCTCGGGGCGCCAGCCGATCTCCAGCTTTTCGCCGGGTGTCAGCCGGCGCTGGTCGGGCGCGTTCCGGGTCTTGACGATGAAATCGTCCTTGCCCGCCACGCGCAGCCTCGTTCGATAGATATCGCCCATGTAAATGAATTCCAGAACTTCCGCCTTCAGCGTATGCGCGTCGGCCGGCAGACGGTCGCGGTTGAACTCCACCCGCTCGGGCCGGATCGACACCAGCGTGCGGTCGCCCACGCCGTTCACGTTGACCGGAACCGTGTCGATCACCTCGCCGTCGTCCAGCGTCACCTCGGCGCGGTCGCCGTTCATCTTGGTGACCTTGCCCATCAATGTGTTGTTCTCGCCGATGAACTGCGCGACGAAGCTGTTCTCGGGGCTTTCGTACAGCTCGTCGGGCGGCGCGAGCTGCTGGATCTTGCCGTCGTTGAACACCGCCACGCGGTCCGACATCGTCAGCGCCTCGGTCTGGTCGTGGGTCACGTAGACCACCGTAATCCCCAGATTGTCGGCGATATGCTTGATCTCGAACTGCATATGCTCGCGCAGCTGCTTGTCGAGCGCGCCCAGGGGCTCGTCCATCAGCACCAGCTCCGCCTCGAACACCAGCGCCCGGGCCAACGCGATCCGCTGCTGCTGGCCGCCCGACAATTGCGCCGGCCGCCGGCCGCCGAAATCGCCCATCTGCACCATGTCCAGCGCGCGCTTGACCTTCTGCTCGCGCTCGGACTTCGACATGTTCCGCACTTCCAGCGGAAACGCCAGGTTCTCGGCCACCGTCATGTGCGGGAACAGCGCGTAGTTCTGGAACACCATCCCGATGCCGCGCTTGTGCGGCGGGATGTTGTTGATCTCCTTGCCGCCCAGCCGGATTTCCCCGTGCGTCGCGGTCTCGAACCCCGCGAGCATCATCAGGCAGGTCGTCTTGCCCGAGCCCGAGGGCCCCAGCATCGTCAGGAACTCGCCCTTTCCGATCGCGAGGTTGAGGTCCTTTACGACAAGCGTCTCGCCGTCGTAGCTCTTCTGCACCCGGTCGAATTCGACAAAGGCGCCATCGCTCGCGCTCGCGTCCAAACCCAGCTCCCTGTCTGTTTTCCCCTGGGCCGTTTGCCGACCCTTCGGAGAACATCCAAGCAAATGTATAAAAGATACGCAACAGTCCCGCCGGATTTGTCGTGATAATTCCGCAAAACCCCGGGAAAACAGGACCCTGCGACGGCCGGCAGACGCCCGAGTCCCGGTCGGAGCGGCGAAAAATGCGCCACATCGCAAAGACCTCGGGACCCCTCCGCAGACCTGACGCAAGGGCAACCGCGGGCCGCGGTCAGAGATCCTCGCCCGACGGAACCTCCAGGATCGCGCGTTCGGCCAGATAGGGATGGACCTCCATCGCCTCGCGCACCGCGAGCTGGGCCAAGGGGATCCGCCCCTGCTGGAAATAGATCACCGCGCGCCCGGCCAGGGCCCCGAAATGCCGCGGCTCGCGCTTCAGCACCTCCGCGACATCGGCCAGCGACCGCTCGAAGTTGCCAGTCAGGAAATGCACCGTCGCCCGCTGGTTCCAGCCCTCGGCATAGTCCGGATACTCCGCCACCAGCCGGTCGAGATGGCGCAGCGCCCCCAGATAGTCGTACGCCCGCCGCCGCGCCAGCGCCGCGTCCAGCACCTCCTGCGCCGCCGCGTCCGGCGCGGTCAGCCAGATCTCCCAGATCCGCGGCACCAGCGCATCGGCCTCGGCCTGGCTGTCGGCCGCCGCCAGCTCCGCCAGCAGCGCGTCGTAGTCCCGGGCCTCCTGCGCCACCGCCGGCAGCATCGCGACCCGGACCGCGAGCAGGAGCGCGGCGAGCCACCGAAGGACCATGGGCGGCGCGCAGGCGCGGGGACGGGAGACGACGGCTCGTCGTCCCCCCGTGCTCGGGCCGCGCGCGGTTCGTTCCATGCCGGGAAGTTTCCGCCCCGCCCTGCCCCCGCGTCAAGCGCCGCCCGGACACGTCTGCGTCAACTCGCACTGGCAAACCGCCGCGTCCTGCGCCACTCTCGCGCCGGACCGAGAAGGACAGAGCCATGCAGATCGCCCTGACCGGCGCCGCCTCCGGCATCGGCGCCGCCACCGTCGGCCGGCTGAAAGCGGCCGGCCACCACGTCACCGCCTTCGACATCGCCGAACCCGCCGGCGTCGACCGCTGGCTGCCCGTAGACCTGTCCGACATGGACGCCATCGCCGACGCGACGGCGCAGGTCGCGGGCCCGTTCGACGCGCTGATCCTGAACGCAGGCCTGCCGCCCCGCGCGGACAACGCGGTGGAACTGCTAACGGTCAACGTCTTCGGCCTGATGGCCGCGGCCCGCGCGCTGGAGCCGAAGCTCGCGCCCGGCGCCTCGATCGTCGCCACCGCCTCCCGCGCGGGCGAGCACTGGCGGCAGAACCTGCCGCAGGTGAAGGCGCTGATGGGCCTGACCGGCCCCGCCGCCCTGCCCGACTTCGTCGCCGCCAACCAGATCGACCCGCTGCGCGCCTATTGCCTGTCGAAGGAGGCGGTCGTCGTCTGGACCCTGCGCCAGACCGAGCGGCTGCTGGCCAAGAACATGCGCGCCAACTGCGTCAGCCCCTCGGCGGTGGACACGCCGATCCTCGGCGACTTCAAGGCGGCGCTCGGCGAACGGGCGGCGCATTCGCTGGCCCGCGTCGGCCGCGCCGGCCAGCCCGACGAGATCGCGGCGCTGATCGCCTTTCTGGCCGGGCCGGAGAGCGGCTGGGTGCGCGGGCAGAACGTCACCGTCGATGGCGGGATGACGGCGATGGCGCTTTGCGACGAGCTGGGATTGGGGTGAGAGGGGTTTCGGACCGCCTGCGGCGGTCCGATCCGCTGGGGGGACGCTGTCCCCGCCGTCCATCGGGCTCGAACCGATGGCGCCTCGATAAACGCCCCCCCCTGGGATATTTTCGGTCAGAAGAAGCAGGGGAGGTAGCACAGGGGGGCGGTGCATGCTCGAATACATGGTCGCGGGGCTGGAGCCTTGGGTAGCTCTGGTGCTCCTGATTGTCAGTGCGGGAGCGTCTTTCATCACCGCGGCCTTCGGGATCGGCGGCGGCGGGGTGATGCTGGCGGTGCTGGCGACGCTGCTGCCGCCGGCCGCGATCATCCCGGTGCATGCCGTCGTGCAGTTCGGCTCCAACGCGGGGCGCGCGGCGCTGTTCCTGCGGCACATGCGGTGGGAGTTGTTCGGCGCCTTCGCCGCGGGCACGGTGCTGGGCATCGGGCTGGGCGGGGCCTTCGTGGTGCAGTTGCATCCCGGCTGGCTGCAGATCGCGGTGGGCGCCTTCATCCTGTGGTCGGTGGTGGGGCGGCCGCCGGGATTCCTGAAGCGGTCGGGGCTGATCGCGGGGGCGTTTTCCAGTTTCCTGACCATGTTCATCGGCGGGACCGGCCCGTTCGTGGCGACCTACGTCAAGGCGCAGGGCTATGCGCGGCACGATCACGTGGCGACGCAGGCGGTGCTGATGACGCTGCAGCACGGGCTGAAATGCGTGGCCTTCGGCGTGCTGGGCTTCGCCTTCGCCGTGTGGGCGGGGTTCATCGCGGCGCTGGTTCTGGCGGGCTTCGTCGGGACCTGGACCGGCAAGCGGATGCTGGCGCGGATCGACGAGGCGCTGTTTTCGAAGGTGCTGAGCGCGATCCTGATCGTCCTGTCGCTGCGGCTGATCTGGGCGGGGGCGGAGCTGGTCTGGACCGGCGCGGATGCGGGGATTCGTTAGCGCTATCTGTAGCGGTATCAGGGGGTTGGCCCCCTGTCCAACCTCGGACACTACCCCGCCAGCAGCGCCCTGGCGGCCCCTCTCGCCTCTTCGGTGATGGTGTCGCCGGCGAGCATCCGGGCGATCTCGTCGACCCTTCCGTCGCCCACCAGCGGCACCACCCGGCTGAGCGTGGCGCCGTCGCTGACCTGCTTGGCCACCTGCCAGTGATGCCGCCCCCGCGCCGCCACCTGGGGCGAGTGGGTCACCACCAGCACCTGCCCCTGATCGGCCAGCGCCGCCAGCCGGCGGCCGACCGCATCGGCCGTGGCGCCGCCGACGCCGCGGTCGATCTCGTCGAAGATCAGGGTCAGCCCGCTGTCGGTGCCGGTCAGGCAGACCTTCAGGGCCAAGAGGAACCGGCTGAGTTCGCCGCCGCTGGCGATCTTGTTCAAGGGGCCCGCCGGGGCGCCGGGGTTGGTCGCCACCGTGAAGGCCACCGCGTCGCGGCCGTCCGGGCCCGGCTCGGCGGCGCCGATCTTGGTCTCGAAGACGGCCCGATCCATCTTCAGCGGCGCCAGTTCCTCGGCCATCGCCGCGTCGAGCCGGGCCGCGGCGGCCTGGCGGAGCTCGGTCAGGGCGGCCGCCGCCCGGTCGTAGCCTGCCTCGGCCGCCTCGACGGCCGCCGCCAGCTCCTTGAGGTCGGCCGCGCCGCCGTCGAGCGCTTCGAGCTGGCCGCGCAGGGTCTCGGCATAGCTGCCCAGCTCGTCGGGCATCTGGCCGTGCTTGCGGGCGAGGGCCCGGATGGCGAAGAGGCGCTCCTCGACGCGCTCCAGCTCGGCGGGGTCGATATCCATCGCCTCCAGCGTGTCGGCGACCCCCTGCTCGGCCTCGCCGAGGGCGTTGAGCGCCCGTTCCAGCGCGCCGACCGGGGCGTCGAGCCGGCCCTCGGCCTGGTCCATCGCCCCTTCGAGCCAGCGCAGCGCGTTCGAGATCAGCCCCTCGGCCCCGTCGTAGCCGAGCGCCTGGTGGGCCTTGGCGATGTCCTCGCGGATCCGGCCGGCGGCCTGCATCAGGCGGCGGCGCTGGTCGAGCTCGGCCTCCTCGCCGGGCTGGGGGTCGAGGGCGTCGAGCTCGGCCACGGCGTGGCGGAGGAAATCCTCCTCCTCGCGGATCTCGGCCAGGGCGGCCTCGGCCTCGGCCAGGCGCTTGCGGGCGGCCGCCTGCTCGCGCCAGGCGGCGCGGGTGGCGGCGAGGGCCTCGGCCGCGCCGGCGAAGTCGTCGAGGAGGGCGCGGTGGCCGCGGGCGTTCAGGAGGCCGCGGTCGTCCTGCTGGCCGTGAAGCTCGACCAGGACGTCGGAGAGGCGGCGGAGGATGTCGCCGGAGGTGCGGCGGTCGTTGACGAAGGCGGTCTTGCGGCCCTCGGCGGTATTGACCCGGCGGAGGATCAGCTCGTCGGAGACGTCGAGGCCGGCCTCGTCCAGGACATCGCGGGCGGGGTGGCCGGGGGGCAGCTCGAAGACCGCCGTCACCTCACCCTGCCGGGCGCCGGCGCGGACCAGCTCGGCCCGGCCGCGCCAGCCGAGGACGAAGCCGAGGCTGTCGAGGAGGATCGACTTGCCGGCCCCGGTCTCGCCGGTCAGGACGTTCAGGCCGGGCTGGAAATCGAGCTCCAGCCGGTCGATGATCAGCATGTCCCGGATATCGAGGCTGCGCAGCATTTTGGCGGGTGTCCGAGGTTGGACGGGGTGTCTAGTGTTTGATTCTATTGAGTCTAGCGCTAACAGGGGTCGCTCGGACGGCACGACCCGGCGCAGGCCGGTCGGGGGTGGCGGAGTGCGGCGCGGGCCCTGCGGAGCGCCGGGGCGGGGCGGAGCTTTGCGACGTCGTGCGGCGGGCACCGGGGCCGGTCGCCGGCGCCGTCACAACCATTCGCCGCGCACCATCTGCCGGTAGATCTGGCTGAGCCAGTTGTTGCCGGCCGTCTCCAGCCGCAGCCCCTTGCCGGTCAGCAGCGTATAGGCGTCGTCGTACCATTCGGTCGACTGGTAGTTGTAGCCCAGGATCGCGCCGGCGGTCTGCGCCTCCTGCACCAGCCCCAGCGCCAGGTACGCCTCGACCAGACGGTACAGCGCCTCGGGCGTGTGGGTCGTGGTCTGGAACTGCTCGACCACCACGCGGAACCGGTTGATGCCGGCGGTCCAATGCTTGCGGCGGTGATAGTAGCGGCCGATCTCCATCTCTTTCGCGGCGAGATGGTTGAAGGCCAGGTCGAATTTCAGCACCGCGGAGCGGGCGTATTCGCTGTCGGGGTAGTTCTCGATGACCCGGCGCAGCGCCTGCAGCGCCTGGTAGGTCAGGCCCTGGTCGCGGCCGACCTCGTCGATCTGGTCGTAATAGGACAGCGCCAGCAGGTACTGGGCATAGGCGGCGTCCTCGTCGGCGGGGTAGAAGTCGATATAGCGCTGGGCGGAGGCACGGGCCTCCTCGTACTTCTTGTCCTGGTGGTAGGCGTAGGCCTGCATGATCAGCGCCCGCTTGGCGAGCTCGGAATAGGGGTAGAGCCGCTCGACCTCGCCGAAGAGCTCGGCCGCGTCGTCGGCGCGGTTCACTTCGAGCTGGTACTCGGCGCGCTGGAAGATCTGCTCGGCCGACTGGTCCTCCAGCGGCACGTCGGGGCCGTCGAAGGACCCGCAGGATGCCACGAGGGCCAGCGCCGCAGCTGCCGGGAGCGCGGCTATTCGAGACTTTGCCCGCATCGTCAATGGCCTACCCTATCCGCTCTTTATCGGAGCGCCCGGCCGGGCACCCCCGTTGCCCGCGTTCCTAGCACAGATGCGACGGGGGCCAAAAGCCCTTTCGGCGGGTGGGCGGCGTGTGGCCCTTGTATGATAATCGCTCTGAACGGTGCCCGGCGCGGAACAAGGCGAAGCCGCCGCGCAAGCGCCGACGCGCCCCAGAGCGGCGGCGCTGTAGTGGACGTTATCGCAGAGTTCCGAGGTCGTCCGGATTTGGCTGCCATAAAGTGCGAAGCTCGACAGTCGGTGCGCCGCCGCTCTGGGGCGCGTCGGCCCTTGCGCGGCTTCTCACACTGCTCGGAAATGCTCAGGGACGTCCCGCATCCCCAGCGCCCCCGCCCCTCAAGCCGCCCGCGGCAGCCCGACGAGGTCGGCCTGGCCCAGTCCGGCGCCGGGCAGGCGCGCGGCGGTTTCGGCGTCGCATTTCACCACGCGATACGCCTGCGGCTGCGCGAACAGGGCGCGCAGGAGCTGGTTGGTGACGGCATGGCCGGCGCGGAAGCCAGTATAGCGGCCGAGGATCGGGCAGCTTGCCAGCGCCAGATCGCCCAGCGCGTCCAGCATCTTGTGCCGCACCGGCTCGTCGGCGTGGCGCAGACCGCCCGGGCACAGCACGTCGGCCCCGTCGAACACCACCGCGTTCTCCCCCGGCTTGCCGCCCAGCGCGAGGCCGTTGGCCTGCATCAGCTCCACGTCGGCGCGGCGGCAGAAGGTACGGCTGTCGCACAGCTCGTGCACGAAGGCGCCGTTGGCCATGTTCAGGCGGCGCTGCTGGCGGCCGATGGCGGAGTCCTCGAACTCGATCTCGAACTCCAGCTCCAGCCCGTCCGCCGGCTCCAGCCGCGCCATCGCGGCGCCGGCGCGTACCTCGACCGGCGCCAGCACACGGATGGCGCGCAGCGGCGCGCGCAGGCGGCGCAGGCCGCGATCCACGATGCCGGCCACGAAGGGCGCCGAAGAGCCGTCGAGGATCGGAACCTCGGGGCCGTCGATCTCGACCTGAGCGTTATGCACGCCGCAGCCGGCGAGCGCGGCCATCAGGTGTTCCACCGTGGCGACGGACACGCCGGCATGGTTGACCAGCCGGGTGCAGAGCGGCGCGGCCTCGACCGCGTCCCAGCGCGCCGGGATCAGCGCGTCGCGGTCGGTCACGTCGCTGCGGTGAAACCAGATGCCGGTCTCCGCCGAGGCCGGATGCAGCGTCACCTGCGTCGGACGGCCGCTATGAAGGCCGACGCCGGCAAAGGTGACGGTGTTCTTGAGTGTTGTCTGCAACTGCTTGCCTCGTCCCCGTTTCGGACGGAGTCCGCCCGTTAAGTGTGCGTTAATGGGTCGGGCGCTTCAGCTCAATTCACTCTTTGCAACGCTCTGAAACATGCGATTCGCGGCTGCGCGGGATCTTGCCACATGCGTGAGTTGAGTGATCCAACTGCTTGATTGGAAAGCAAAAGACCGGCCGGAGCCGGTCTTTCACACTGTGGTCTCGTGACCACGTTTCTCAGTTCGCCTGGCGCCGCAGGAAGGCGGGAATCTCGATCCGCTCCTGTTCGGGGTCGAGCTCCATCTCCTCCTCGGGGGCCGAGACCGGCGGCTGCCGGCGGACGGCGGGCTGCGGCTTGGCCTGGGGCTGCGCGGCGGCCTCGCCGTGATGGCCGGTCATCCGGCCGATCAGCGAGTTGATCCCGAAGCGCGGCTTGTCCTGGTGACGCTCGCCGGCCGGGGCGGCGGGCGCCTCGGTCGGGACCGCGGTCGGGCGCGGGCGCGGGCTGCGCTGCACGGCCTGCTCCAGCCGGGCGACCGCCTCGGGCGAGGCGCTGCCGGCCTTGGGCGCGACGAATTCCTCGGCCTGCGGCTCGGCGAAGGCCTGCGCGGGCTCCGGCTGCGGCTCGGCCCGCGGCGCGGGCTGGTAGGCCGGCGGCGGCAGGTCGTCGCTGTCGTCGTCCTCGAAGAGGTTCTCGGCCTGCTCCTGCGCCGCCGCGGTCTGCGCGTCGAGCGCGGCGAAGAGCGGTTGCTGCTGCTCCTCGGCGGCGGGGGCCTGGGCCGGGGTGTCGGCGGCGGGGACGTGCTGATCCTCGGCGGCTACCTGCGCGGCCGCCGGAAAGCCGGCCTCGATCTTCTCCTCGACCTCCTCGGGCTTGTGCAGCGGCTCGGCCATGCGGCGGCGCGGCACCGGGATCTCGGCGTTCTCGGTGGCGTCGATGCCGGTGGCGACGACCGACACGCGCATCGCGCCTTCCATGCCGTCATCCAGCGTCGAGCCGACGATGATGTTGGCCTCGGCATCCACTTCCTCGCGGATGCGGTTGGCAGCTTCGTCCAGCTCGAACAGGGTCAGGTCGTGACCGCCGGTGATGTTGATGAGAACGCCCTTGGCCCCGCGCAAGGAGATCTCGTCCAGCAGCGGGTTCGCTATGGCCTTCTCGGCCGCCTGGATCGCGCGGTCCTCGCCGGTGCTCTCGCCGGTGCCCATCATCGCCTTGCCCATCTCGTCCATCACGGCGCGGACGTCGGCGAAGTCGAGGTTGATGAGACCCGGGCGGACCATCAGGTCGGTGACGCCCTTGACGCCCTGGTAGAGCACATCGTCGGCCATCGAGAACGCCTCGGTAAAGGTCGTCTTCTCGTTGGCCAGCCGGAACAGGTTCTGGTTGGGAATGATGATCAGAGTGTCGACCATCTTCTGCAGGGTGTCCACGCCCTCTTCCGCCTGGCGCATGCGCTTGGCGCCTTCGAACTGGAAGGGCTTGGTCACCACGCCGACGGTCAGCACGCCGAGCTCGCGCGCGGCCTGGGCGATGATCGGGGCGGCGCCGGTGCCGGTGCCGCCGCCCATGCCGGCGGTGATGAAGCACATATGCGCGCCGGCCAACTGGTCGACGATCTCCTCGATCGTCTCCTCGGCCGCGGCGGCGCCGACGGAGGGCCGGGCGCCGGCGCCGAGACCCTCGGTCACCTTCACGCCGATCTGGATGCGCTGGGGTGCGTGGCTTTGCGAGAGCGCCTGGGCGTCGGTGTTCGCGACGACGAAGTCGACACCTTCAAGCTGCTTCTCGATCATGTTGTTGACGGCGTTGCCACCGGCGCCACCGACACCGAAGACGGTGATCCGGGGCTTGAGGTCATCTCTCTCGGGCATCTGCAAATTCAATGTCATCCTCGTTCCGCCTGTCCTTTAGCCCGGGTGGAACCCAGGTCTGCCTCATTGCCCGTAACCTTACCGACTCACCGAGACAAGGTCACGAAAAAAACTCTGATTCGCCGCAAAATGTCGAGCAAATTAAGCATTCTTAAGCGTGATTTCGCGCAGTTCCCAAGATGTGGTGGTTACCAGTTATCCTTGAACCATTTTACGGCGCGCCTCAGCGACCGGGCGGGGTAACGTTCAATGGGCATCTCGAAGTCCCACCACTCGTCCTGCGGGTGGGCCGCGAACAGGGACAGGCCCACACACGAGGCGAACGCTGCACCGGTTGCCGCCTGAGGTAAACCCTGAACCCGCAACGGCCGCCCGATGCGCACCTGATTGCCGAGGATCTTCGGCGCCAGGCCGTCGAGCCCCGGAATCTGGCTCGCCCCGCCAGTTAGGACAATCTGCTGGCTGGGCAAATGCTCGAATCCTGCGGCATCCAGCCGCTCCCGCACCTCTTCGAGGATCTCCTCGACCCGCGGGCGCATGATCCCGATGAGTTCGGCACGCGACACGGTGCGCCGGTCGTGTTCCCAGTCGCCGGTGTCGCCGCCGATCTCGATGCGCTCGCGGTCGTCCATGCCGGTGGCCACGACGCCGCCATGCACCGTCTTGATCCGCTCGGCCGTGGCCAGCGAGACCTGCAGGCCCTTGGAGATGTCCGAGGTGACATGCTCGCCGCCCAGCCGCACGCTGTCGGCGTAGATCATGTGTTTCTTCATGAAGATCGACAAGCCGGTCGAGCCGCCGCCCATGTCGACGCAGGCCGCACCGAGCTCCTGCTCGTCCTCCACGAGGCTGGAAATGCCCGAGGCATAGGCCGAGGACGCGATGCCGGCCAGTTCCATGTCGCAGCGCTTGATGCAGTAGAGCAGGTTCTGCACCGCGTCGCCGTCGATGGTCATCAGGTGCATGTCGCAGGCCAGCCGGTTGCCGATCTGCCCGCGCGGGTCGTTGAGGCCCGAGCGGTGGTCCAGCGCGAAGTTCACCGGCTGGGCGTGCAGGACGTGGCGCGTCTCGCCCAGATCCGGCACCTCGCAGGAGGCCAGCACGCGGGCCACGTCCTGTTCGGTGACGGTCGCGTCGTGCAGGTCGATGGAGCCGGCCAGCCCGTAGCTGCGCGGCATCGCGCCGGACAGGCAGGCGATGACGTGGTCGACGCGCACATTGGCCATCTTCTGCGCGGCCTGCACCGCGGTGCGCACCGCGCGCTCGGTCTCGTTCATCGCGCTGATCTCGCCGAAGCGGACCCCGCGCGAGCGGGTGGTCGCCGCGCCGATCACGCGGAACGCACTCTGCCCCGCGAGACTGCCGACGCCGTCGTTCTCGCGATACTGCTCGGGCCCGTCGAACCGCAGAACCAGGCAGGCGATCTTGGACGTGCCCACGTCCAGGATCGCGATCACGCCCCGCTGGAGCGCCGCCTTGCGCATCGCCCGCATGGCGCGCTGCGATTCGTAGAGATCCGTCATTGCAGTATATCTCCCAACTCTATCCCCTTGATGCGGTGCAGTTCCTCGACCGCGTGCGGCCGCATCCGCAGCGTCGGCCGGGCGGGGTTGCGCATGTCGACGGCGGCGAGGTCGCGCGCCAGAAGCTCCTGGGCCTGATGCAGCGCGATCACCTGTTCCAGCGCGTCCACCGGGCGCGTCTCGGGCAGCATGATGCGCTGGTCGCGGTCCAGCACCACGTCCCAGCGGCGTTCGCCCACCCGCAGGACGCCGCGCATCCGGTCGGCGATGGGCCCGGCGGCCGCGATCAGCTCCAGCGCCTCGGGCACCTCGCGGTCGGCGCCGAGCCCGGCGATCAGCGGCAGGTCGGCGCGGTCGGTGCGGGCATACAGCGCCGCCACCCGGCGCCCGGCCTCGTCCAGCAGTTCCAGCATCCCCTGCACCCGCCAGACCACGGCGGGGATGCGTTCGGTCACGTCGATCTGCAGCAGGCCGCCGGGGCGGATGCGCAGGTCGACCCGCGCCACGGCGTCGAGCTGTTCGACCACCTCCTGCATCGCTTCGAGGTCGAGATCGAAGGACGAGATCGGGAAGTCCACGGGCAGGATCTCGCGGATGTCGGCCGAGAGTTCCTCGGAGGCGCCGTCGATGGCCATGACCTGGACCATGAATTCCGGCCGCTCGGCGATGGAGCGGCGGATGTCGGAATACATCTCGGTGAAGGCGCTGCGGTTCTGCGGCTGCGCGAAGACCCATGTCAGCGCCAGGCCGGAGACGGCCAGCGGCAGGCCCAGCCGCAGGAATTTCCGCACCGCAGGCGTCAGCCACAGCCGGTGCAGCCGGTAGGCCCAGCGCGACGGCGCCGGGTCGCGGCGGGCGGGGGCGCTGTCGGTGTCTACCTGTCGCATGAGGCGTCCTCGACGATCCAGCGGCAGAGCGCCCCGAAGGAGAGGCCGCGATGCTCCGCCTGTTCGGGTGTGAGCGAGGTGGGGGTCATGCCGGGCTGGGTGTTGGTCTCCAACAGGATCAGCCCGTCGAGGCCCCTGCCCTCGTCCCAGCGGAAGTCGGTGCGGCTGACGCCCCGGCAGCCCAGCGCGGCGTGGGCGCGCAGGGCATAGTCCTCGCAGGCCGCGGCGATCCCGGCGGGGATGTCGGCGGGGATTTCGTGGCGCGAGCCGCCGGCGGCGTATTTCGCATGATAGTCGTACCAGCCGTCGGTGATGATGTCGGTCACGCCGAGCGCGGTGTCGCCCATGACGGTGGTGGTCAGCTCGCGGCCCGGGGCGTACGCCTCGACCATCACCGTATCCGGCATGTCCTCGGCCAGTTGCGGCGGGCCGTTGGCGGCCGCGTGGACGAGGTAGACGCCGACGCTGGAGCCTTCGTTATAGGGTTTCACGACATAGGGCGGGTCCATCACGTGGCGCTGTTTCACCTCCGCGGCGGCGGCGAGGCAGCTGTCGACCACCGGCAGGCCGGCGGCGCGGTAGGCGGCCTTGGTGCGTTCCTTGTCCATCGCCAGCGCCGAGGCGAGCACCCCGGAATGGGTGTAGGGGATCCGCAGCCATTCGAGCATCCCCTGCACGCAGCCATCCTCGCCCCAGCGGCCGTGCAGGGCGTTGAAGACCACGTCGGGCCGTTCGTCTTGCAGGCGCGCGGCAAGGTCGCGGCCGGCGTCCAGCCGCACGACCTCGAATCCTTCGCCCGTCAGCGCGGCGGCGCATTCGCGCCCGGTGGACAGCGACACCTCGCGCTCGGCCGAGGGTCCGCCCATCACTACCACGACTTTCGGGGATGCCCTGCCCGACATTCCCACCGCTTCTGCCTCTCGTCCCCGGGCCTTGTTGGCGGCCCTTCGGGTTAGGTCATTCTTCGGAAACGGGTTCTCCGACCCGTATGACTTCCCATTGTAGACGAATTCCGCTGGTTTGGAAGACCCTTTCTCGGACGTACTCGCCCAGGGATTCGAGGTCGGCGGCGGTGGCGTCGCCGGTGTTCGTCAGGAAATTCGGGTGCTTTTGCGACATCTGCGCCCCGCCCAGGCGGTGGCCGCGGAGGCCCGCGTCGTCGATCAGCTTCCAGGACTTCAGCTCGTGGGTGTCGTCCGGTTCGCCGGTGGAGCTGTGGCCCGCCGGGTTGCGGAAGGTGGAGCCGGCGGTGCGGTCCTTCGAGGGCTGGGTGGCGTCGCGTTTGGCCAGCTGCTCGGCCATGGTGGCGTCGAGCGTGTCAGGGTCGGCGCGCGGGGCGCGGAAGGTGGCCGAGGTGATGACGGTATCGGGGGCGAGGTCGGTCTCGCGGTAGCGGAAGTTCAGATCGTCTGCGGTGAGGGTGATCTGCGCGCCCTGGCGGGTGATGGCGGTGGCGCGGAGGAAGCGGTCGGCGGTGTAGGTGCCATAGCAGCCGGCGTTCATCCGCACGGCGCCGCCGATGGCGCCGGGGATGGTTCTGAGGAACGTCAGGTCGAGGCCCTGCGCGGCGGCCTTGCGCGCGACATGCGCGTCGAGCGCGGCGGCGCCGGCGGTGACGGTGTCGTCTTCGATCTCGATGGCGTTGAAGCCGCGGCCGAGGCGGATGACCACGGCCCGCACGCCCCCGTCCCGGACGATCAGGTTGGAGCCGACGCCGATGGGGAAGACGGGGATGGTCGGGTCCAGGTCCTTGAGGAACTGGGCGAGGTCATCTTGGTCGGCGGGCTGGAACAGCCAGTCGGCCGGGCCGCCGACGCGCAGCCAGGTGAGGCCGGAGAGCGGCCGGTTCGGGGTGAGCGTGCCGCGAGGGGTGGGGAGCGTGGTCATGTGGGTCGGATAGGGCGGTCATCGGCGGAGGGCAAGGGAACGCGCCTGCGGCGCGTGCCTCCGGCGGGGATATTTTTGGTCAGAAGAAGCTGGGGGTTATTCCTTCGTGCCCAATGTGCGGTTCAGCCAGCGAAACAGGAAGCGGACGGGCCAGCGCAGGATCGACATTCCGGCGATGAGGAAGACGAGGGCGAACCAGGGGCCGTCCTCGAGGTAGAGCCAGGCGAGGATCGGCAGGCCGAGGGCGATGAGGGTGTAGGCGGCGGGCCAGTGGCTGCGGCGCGAGGGGAGCATGCCGGCGAAGTTGGCGGCGATGCACCAGAGGCAGGCGAGGATGAACGGCAGGCTCATGCCGTGCCCCCCGAGCCCCCCGTGGCCTTGCGCCAGAAGTGGACCAGCGGGCGGCGGAACATCGACAGGACGGCGAAGAGGCCGATCAGCGTGAGCACGGTGCCGTTGGTGCGGGCGATCCAGACCAGCAGGACCGGCGCGGAGATCAGGAGCGCGAGCCCCGGCGCGATCTGCCAGCGCATCGGCAGCGTCGCCGTCAGCGCGGCGGCGACCACCCAGAGGCATCCCAGGAGAAGCGGCAGGCCCATGCCGCCGCCCCTACCCTGCGAGCCGCGCCGGCAGGCCGTTGGCCCAGGCGGAGATCGTGCCGGCGCCGAGGCAGACGACCATGTCGCCGGGGTTCGCGTGTTCGCGCACCAGCGCCTCCAGGTCGTCCTCGGTGCCGATGGCATAGGCGCTGCGGTGGCCGGCGCGGGTCAGCCCGGCGACGAGATCCTCGCGCGTGGCGCCGGGGATCGGGTCTTCTCCGGCGGCGTAGACCTCGGCGATGCCCACCACGTCGGCGTCGTTGAAGCAGCCGCAGAAGTCGTCGAAGAGGCTCGACAGGCGGGTATAGCGGTGCGGCTGGTGGACGGCGATCACCTTGCCCTCGGTCGCCTGGCGCGCGGCCTTCAGCACCGCCGCGATCTCGGTCGGGTGGTGGCCGTAGTCGTCGATGACGGTCACGCCGCCGACCTCGCCGACGCGGGTGAAGCGGCGATTCACGCCCTTGAAAGTCGCCAGCGCCTCGCGGATGCGGTCGCGGTCCATCCCGAGATGCCGGGCCACGGCGACCGCGCCCAGCGCGTTCGAGACGTTGTGGTTGCCGGGCATCGGCAGGGTGCAGCCCTCGATCCCCTTGTCCTCGGCCTGCAGCCGGATGTCGAAATGCGCCACCCCGCCCTCGTAGCGCAGGTTGTCGGCGCGGACGTCCGCCTGGGCGTTGAAGCCGAAGGTGACGACGCGGCGGTCGGTGACCTTGGCCACCAGGGTCTGCACGTCGGGGTCGTCGGTGCAACAGACGGCGAGGCCGTAGAACGGGATGTTCTCGACGAAATCGAGAAAGCCCTTGTGCAGGTTCTCCTCTGTCCCCCAGTGCTCCATGTGCTCGGGGTCGATGTTGGTGACGATGGCGATGGTCGCCGGCAGGCGGTTGAAGGTGCCGTCGCTCTCGTCGGCCTCCACCACCATCCAGTCGGAGGTGCCGACGCGGGCGTTGGAGCCGTAGGCGTGGATGATGCCGCCGTTGATCACGGTGGGGTCGATGCCGCCCGCGTCCAGCAGCGTGGCCACGAGCGTGGTGGTCGTGGTCTTGCCGTGGGTGCCGGCGACGGCGACGTTGGATTTCAGCCGCATCAGCTCGGCCAGCATCTCGGCGCGGCGGACGACGGGCATGCCGCGGGCGCGGGCGGCGTCGAGTTCCGGGTTGCCCGGCTTGATCGCCGAGGAGATCACCACGACCTCGGCCTCGGCGAGGTTCGCCGCCTCCTGGCCGATGAAGATCTTCGCCCCCATCGCCTCCAGCCGCTCGGTGATCTTCGACGCCTTCAGGTCGGAGCCCTGCACCGTGTAGCCGTGGTTCAAGAGCACCTCGGCGATGCCGGACATGCCGATCCCGCCGATGCCCACGAAGTGGATCGGCCCCATTTCCAACGGAAGCTTGGTTGCCGCGTTCACGCCTGCGCCCCGAAACCGTTCCCAGCGCTCATGTCTCATGCCCGACCGATTGTCCCTCTGCCAGTGCCACCACCATGGCCGCCAGACGGTCTGTCGCGTCCGGTCGGCCCGTCGTTCTTGCCGCCTCCGCCATCTTGGTGGCGTGCTGCGGATCGTTCAGGATCCCATGGATATGCTGCGAAAGCGCCTGCGGGTCCAGATCGCGTTCCTGAATCACGATCGCGGCGCCGGCCTGTGACAATCCTGTCGCATTCGCCGTCTGCTCGTCGCGGACCGCTGCGGCGTAGGGGATCAGGATCGACGGGCGGCCGATGACCGAGACATCCGCCACGGTGGAGGCGCCGGCGCGGCCGATCATCAGCTGCGCCTCGGACAGCCGCTCGGGGACGTCGGTGAAGAAGGGCTGCACGTCGGCGCGAAGGCCGTGTTCGGCGTAGAAGGCGGTGACGCGGTCGCGGTCCTCCTCGCGCGCCTGGTGCGAGACGCGGATGTGCCGGCGGAGCGGCTCGGGCAGCGCGGCGATGGCCGGGGGGACGGTGTCGGAGAGGATGCGGGCGCCCTGGCTGCCGCCGATCACCAGGATCTGCATCGGGTGGTCGCCGGGGGCGATGTAGGGGGAACCGGCCTTCTCGGCCACGGCGGCGCGGACGGGGTTGCCGGTGTGCTCGGCGGTGACGCCGGGGGGGAGTTCCGTGGGCCAGGTGCCGCAGGCGACGGCGTTCACCCGCTTCGCGAAGAGCTGGTTGACCCGGCCCAGCACTCCGTTCTGCTCGTGCAGCATCCGCGGCAGCTTCATCAGCGTGGCGGCGCCGAGCGCCGGGATCGAGGGGTAGCCGCCGAAGCCCACCACCACGGCGGGGCGGTCGCGGCGGAAGCGGGCGCGCGCCTCCAGCACGCCGGCGGCGACGCGGAAGGGCACGGCGAGTTTCGCCAGCGCGCCGCCGCGGGCGAAGGTGGCGGAGGCGACCTGTTCGATCCGCACCGCGTCGGGGAAGCCGCCGGTGTAGCGGGCGCCGCGCGCGTCGGTAGAGAGATGGACGCGCCAGCCCTGCGCCAGCATGTGCTCGGCCAGCGCCTGGGCCGGGAACATGTGGCCGCCGGTGCCGCCCGCGGCCATGACGAGGAGCGGCGCGTCCGTCACGGGAGCGCCTTGCCCTGCTCTGACACAGTTGCAATATTCGACACCGGATTTTGCGGCTCTAACGCCGCATTCTCATACTTTTCGAACATTCGTCAGCGCCTCCGCTTCAGGAGGATGTCACCGATCTCGCCCTGCGGCCGGGTCCGGGAGAAGGCCAGCAGCATGCCCAGCGTGATGCCGCCCGCGATCAGCGACGAGCCGCCATAGGACACGAAGGGCAGCGTCATGCCCTTGGCCGGCAGGAGGCGCACGGCCACGCCCATGTTGATGATCGCCTGCACCCCGAAGGAGCATGCGAGACCCGTTCCCGCCAGGCGGATGAACGGGTCCCGCTCGCGTATGAGCCGCATGAGCGACCGGACAGTAATCGTCATGTAGAGCAGGATGATGAACAGCACGAGGATCAGCCCGTATTCCTCGGCCGCGACCGCGATGATGAAGTCGGTATGGGCGTCGGGCAGCGACCATTTCACGTGGCCCTCGCCGACGCCGACGCCGAAGAAGCCGCCCTCGCGGATGGCGTCGGTGGCATAGCCGAGCTGGGTGCGCGGGTCGATTTCGGGCGAGAGAAAGCCGTCGATGCGGCGGGCGAAATGCTCGGACGTCTTGTAGGCCATGGTGCCGCCCACCACGACCATCGCCGCCATGCCGATCAGCAGGGTGAAGGGGGCGCCGGCCACGAAATACATCACGCCCCAGCCGAACAGCACCAGGCACGCCTGCCCGAAATCCGGCTGGATCGCCAGGAGCCCGACGACCACCAGCACCAGCCCCAGCGACAGGCTCTTGCCCGGCGGGCCGTTGATCTCCTGGCTGGCGGCCATCAGCCAGCCGGAGACGACGATCAGCCCGGGCTTGAGAAATTCCGACGGCTGGACCGACGCGAAGCCCAGAGAGAACCAGCGCACCGCGCCCTTGCCGAAATCGGTCCCGAAGAACGGCAACAGCGCCAAGGCCGCCAGCGCGCCGACGCAGCCCAGCACGCCCAGCCGGCGCACGACCTGCGGCGACATCATCGACACCAGCAGCATCGTGGTCAGCGCCAGCCCGCCGAAGAAGGCCTGCCGCTGCACGTAGTAGAACGGGTTCAGCTCGTTGCGCGCGGCCAGCGGCGGCGAGGCGGCGAGGCCCAGAAGCATCCCGACGCCGAAAAGAAGGAAGACGCAGGCCAGCGACCAGCGGTCGATCGTCCGCCACCACCGGGGGAGAATCGGCTCGCCATCCCGGACCGGAGCCGCGCCGAACACCATTTCCGTCATTGGAAACCGCCTGCCAAGATCTACTGCCCGCCCGGTTTTCCGGGTCTGTGGAAAACTCTACCGCGAAACAGGCCCTGACGCTAGGCCGAATTCGGCCGATCGGACAGTCGCGCCCGCACTTCGGCCATGAAATCCTCGCCCCGTTTCTCGAAATCGGGGTACTGGTCGAAGCTCGCCGCCGCCGGAGCCAGCAGGACCGTGTCGCCCGGCTCGGCCTCGGCCAGGGCGCGGGCGACGGCCTGCGCCATGGTCTCGCTGATCTCGTGCGGCACGCCGCCGAGATGCAGCGCGAAGTCGCGGGCGGAATGGCCGATCAGGTAGGCTTTCACCACCCCGCCGAGATCGTCCTTCAGGCTCTCGATCCCGCCGTCCTTGCCCAGCCCCCCGGCGATCCAGCGGATGCGCTTGAAGGCGCGCAGCGCCTGCGCGGCGCTGTCGGCGTTGGTGGCCTTGGAGTCGTTGACCACGGTCACGCCGTTCGCCTCGGCCACGATCTGGCTGCGATGCGGCAGGCCGTCGAAGGTCCGGAACGCCGCCTCGACCGTCTTCGGCGACAGGCCCAGCGTGCGGGTGGCGGCATAGGCGGCGCAGGCGTTCTGGTGGTTATGCGCGCCGGGCAGCCCGCGGATGTCGCGCAGGTCGATGGCGCCGACCTGCTTGGCCTTGCGAAATTCCGACAGAAACCCCTTGCGCGCGAAGACGTGCCAGCCCGGGCCTTGCAGTTTTCCGGCAGAGGACACGCGGATCACCCGGTTGTCGCCGGGCCCCTGCCCCATCTGGTTGGCCAGGAACCGGCCCTCCGGCTCGTCCACGCCGATCACCATGCGGTCCGGCGCGCCCTCGGCGAAGAGCCGGCGCTTGGCCGCAAAATAGCCGCCCAGCCCGGCGTGACGGTCCAGGTGGTCGGGAGTGAGGTTGGTGAAGACCGCGATGTCGGGGGTCAGCGCGCGGGCCAGCTCGGTCTGGTAGCTCGACAGCTCCAGTACCACGATCTCGCCGTCGCGCGGCGGGTCGATGTCCAGCACGCCGCGGCCGATATTCCCGGCCAGCTGCGAAGGCCGGCCGTCATGTTCCAGGATGTGGTGGATCAGCGCGGCCGTCGTGGACTTGCCGTTCGAGCCGGTCACGGCGATCACCCGCGGCGGCTGTTCGAACTTGTCCCAGGTGCGGCTGCCGAAGCTGGCGAAGAACAGGCCGATGTCGTTGTCGACGGGGATGCCGGCCTCCCACGCGGCGGCGATGGCCCTGTTGGGCGCGGGGTAGAGATGCGGGATGCCCGGGGAGACGACGAGGCAGGCGATGCCCTCGAAGGCCTCGGGCCGCGACAGCTCGCGCAGGGCGAAGCCCTCGGCCTCCGCCCGCGCCCGGCCCTCGGCGCCGTCGTCCCAGCAGACGGGCGTGGCGCCGCCCGCCTGCAGCGCGCGGGCGGTGGCCAGGCCGGAGCGGCCCAGACCCAGCACCGCGACCTGCGCGCCTGCGTATCCCGTGACGGGGATCATGCCTGCCCTTTCCTTTCCCCTGCGCGGGCTTGCGAGGAGGGCCGCCCGGCCCGCCGAGCGGTCACCGGAGCTTCAGCGTGGCCAGCCCGATCAGCGCCAGGATCAGCGAGATGATCCAGAAGCGGATGACGATCTGCGGCTCGGCCCAGCCGCGTTTCTCGAAATGGTGGTGGATCGGCGCCATCAGGAAGACGCGCTTGCCGGTGCGCTTGAAATAGGCGACCTGCACGATCACCGACAGCGCCTCGACCACGAACAGGCCGCCGACGATGGCCAGCACGATCTCGTGCTTGATCGCCACCGCGATGGCCCCCAGCGCGCCGCCCAGCGCGAGGCTGCCGGTGTCGCCCATGAACACCGCCGCCGGCGGCGCGTTGTACCACAGAAAGCCCAGCCCGCCGCCGATCAGCGCGGCGGCGAAGACCAGGATCTCGCCGGTGCCGGGCACGTAATGGACGTCGAGATACTCGGTGAAGTCGACGCGCCCCACGGCATAGGCGATGACGCCCAGCGTGCCGGCGGCGATCATCACCGGCATGATCGCCAGCCCGTCCAGCCCGTCGGTCAGGTTTACGGCGTTCGCGGCGCCGACGATGACGATCATCGCGAAGGGCAGGAAGAACCAGGACAGGTTCAGAAGCACGTCCTTGAACACCGGGAAGGCCAGTTGAAAGGCCAGTTCATCGGGATGCCAGAGCGACGCCCAGTAGGACGCGAATGCGGCAATCGTGAAACCGATGAGCAGGCGGACCTTGCCCGAGACGCCCTTGGCGTTCGATTTGGACACTTTCGAGTAATCGTCGGCAAAGCCCACCAGGCCGAAGCCGACGGTCACGAACAGGATCATCCAGATATACGGGTTGTCCAGCCGCGCCCAGAGCAGGCTCGACACCAGCAGCCCGCCCAGGATCAGCACGCCGCCCATCGTGGGCGTGCCCTGCTTGGTCTCCAGGTGGCTTTCCGGCCCGTCGTCGCGGATCGGCTGGCCGTTGCCCTGCCGCCGCCGCAACAGGTCGATCAGCGGGCGGCCAAACAGGAACCCGAAGATCAGCGCGGTGAAGAACGCGCCGCCGGACCGGAAGGTGATGTAGCGGAACAGGTTGAAGATGTCGCCGCCATCCGAAAGCGCGGTCAACCAGTACAGCATCAGGAGAGCCCTTCGAGTTCAGTCAAGAGCGGATGGCCCAATTTCCGGATCGCGTCAACAACGCGGCTGACCTTCGAGCCCTTGGAGCCCTTGACCAGCAGGACGTCGCCGGCGTCGAACAGCCCCCGCGCCTCGGTCGCCAGCGCATCGGCCGTCTCGACCCACTGGCCGCGCCGTTCCTCGGGCAGCGCCTCGTGCAGCGCCCGCATCCGGGGGCCGACGCAATGCACGACATCCACCGCGCCCATCGAGGGCAGCTCGGCGATGGCGCTGTGCAGCGCCGTCTCGCCCGCGCCCAGTTCCAGCATGTCGCCCAGCACCGCGATGCGCCGGCCGCGGCTGATCCGGCCGACGCCGTGGCGCGGCTCGGTCGCGGCGAGGATCTCCAGCGCGGCGGCCATCGAGGCGGGGTTGGCGTTGAAGGCGTCGTCGATCAGTTCGACCGACATCGACGGCTCCACCGCGTCCATCGACAGCATCTCGATCTTGCCGCGGCCTTCCGCCGGCTCCCACCGGCCCAGCGCGCCGATCGCCAGCGCCACGTCGCCCTTCAGCGCCTTGACCACGCCGAGGACGGCCAGCGCGTTGACCGCGAAATGCCGCCCCGGGGTGCGCACCTTGTAGGTCACCTTCTGCCGCCAGAGCCGGCCCTGCGCGACGGTCGTCTCGCGCGACAGGCGGACCTCCATCACCCGGTGGAAGTTGCGCCGCGCCTCGCCGAAGGTGCGTACGGCCGCCCGCTTCGCGCGCGCCGCGTCGACCAGGATCGGGGCGGTCGGGATGTCGCCGTTGACGACGGCCACGCCGCCCGGTTCCAGCCCGTCGAAGATCGCCGCCTTCTCGCGCGCGATGGCCGCGACGCTGTCGAACGCCTCCAGATGCGCCGGCGCGACGGTGGTGATCAGCGCCACATGCGGCCGCGCCAGGCGCGACAGCGGCGCGATCTCGCCGGGGTGGTTCATGCCGATCTCGATCACGGCGAAATCCGCGTCGGCCGGCATCCGCGCCAGGGTCAGCGGCACGCCCCAGTGGTTGTTGAAACTCTTCTCGGCCGCGTGGACCGCGCCCAGCGCGCCCAGTGCGGCGCGCAGCATCTCCTTGGTCGAGGTCTTGCCGACCGAGCCGGTCACGCCCACGACCCGCGCCCGCGTCCGCGCGCGACCCGCCGCGCCCAGGCGTTCCAGCGCCGGCAGCACCTCGTCCACGATCAGAAGCGGCGCGTCGTCCGCCACGCCCTCGGGCACCCGCGAGACGAGCGCCGCCGCCGCGCCCTTTGCCAGCGCGTCCGCCACGAAGTCGTGGCCGTCGCGGGCATCGGTCAGGGCCACGAACAGGTCGCCCGGCTGCAGCGAGCGGGTGTCGATCGACACGCCCGAGGCCGCCCAATCCGACGTCGCCCGTCCGCCCGTGGCGCGGGCCGCGTCGGCGGCGGTCCAGAGCGTCATACCAGCCGCCCGTCCAGCGCCGCGACGGCCACGCTCGCCTGTTCGGCGTCGTCGAAGGGATAGACGTCCTCGCCGATGACCTGGCCGGTCTCGTGCCCCTTGCCCGCGATCAGGAGCGCGTCGCCCGGCTGCAGCGCGTCGACGCCGCGCAGGATCGCCTCGGCCCGGTCGCCGACCTCGGTCGCCTCGGGGGCGCCGGCCAACACCTCGGCGCGGATCGCGGCCGGTTCTTCGGTACGCGGGTTGTCGTCGGTGACGAAGGCGAGGTCGGCGTAGGTCGCCGCCGCCTGACCCATCAGCGGGCGTTTCGTGGTGTCGCGGTCGCCGCCGGCGCCGAACACCACGATCAGCCGGCCCAGCACGTGCGGGCGCAGCGCCTTCAGCGCCGTCTTCAGCGCGTCGGGCGTGTGGGCATAGTCGACGAAGACGGCCGCCCCGTTCTCGCGCGTCGCGGCCAGCTGCATCCGCCCGCGCACGCCGCGCAGGGCGCCCAGCATGTCGAAGGTCCGGACCGGGTCGCAGCCCGAGGCGATCACCAGGCCGGCAGCGGTGAGGACGTTTTCCGCCTGGAAGCCGCCGATCAGGTCGAGCCGCACCTGCCGCGGCCGGCCGTTCCAGTCGAACCGCAGATCCTGGCCGGTGGCGTCATAGCGCTGACCCCGGATGCGCAGGTTCGCCTCCTCGGCCCGGCCCACGGTCAGGACATCCTGGCCGCGCTCCATCGCGATCTCGACCAGCGCGGCGCCGCGCGGGTCGTCGAGGTTGATGACGGCCGCCGCGTCGTCGGGCAGGACCCGGTCGAACAGCCCGGCCTTGGCGGCGAAGTACTCCTCGAAGCTGGCGTGGTAGTCCAGGTGGTCCTGGGTGATGTTGGTAAAGGCCGCCGCCGACAGCGTCACGCCGTCCAGCCGCCGCTGGGCCAGCCCGTGGCTGGAGGCTTCCATCGCCACGTGGTCCACGCCGGCCGCGGCGATGTCGCGCAGCATCCGGTGCAGGGTGATCGGCTCGGGCGTGGTGTGCGCCAGCGGCGCGACATAGGCGCCCTCGACCCCGGTGGTGCCGAGATTCGCCGCCTTCAGCCCCAGCTCGGTCCAGATCTGCCGGGCGAAGGTCGCCACCGAGGTCTTGCCGTTGGTGCCGGTGACGGCCACCACCGTCTCGGGCTGCTGGCCGAACCACAGCGCGGCGCAGAAGGCCAGCGTCTGGCGCGGATCCTCGGTGACGACCAGCGCGGCGTCGCTGGCGGCCAGCTGGTCGGCCGCGATCCGCGCGCCCTGCCGGTCGGTCAGGATCGCCCCCGCCCCCATGCGCAGCGCGAACTGGATGAACTCGCCGCCATGCACGCGACTGCCGGGCAGCGCGGCGAAGAGATGGCCGTCCTGCACCTTGCGGCTGTCGACCGACAGGCCGGTGATCCGCGCCTCGCGCCCGCCCTGGGCCGTCAGCCCCAGATCCGCGAGTGTTTTCGCCCGATTCCCCATGCCGCCTGCCTTCTTGTCCGGGAGAGTCAGCCCTTTGTTACCCCATTGGCGCCCTCGGGTTCAATCTCGGGCCGGAGCCCGAGAAGCGGCGCGACGCGACGGATGATCTCGGCCGCCACCGGCACCGCCGTCCAGCCCGCGGTGCGGCGCGGGCGCTCACCCGAGGTCTCCACCGGCTCGTCCAGCGACACGATCAGCACATACTTGGGATCGTGCGCGGGGAACACGCTGGCGAAGGTGGCGATCACCTTGTCGTCATAATAGCCGCCCGTCGGCTTCGGCTTGTCGGCCGTGCCGGTCTTGCCGGCCACGGCATAGCCCTCGACCTCGCCGAAGCTCGCCGTGCCGCGGGTGACCACCGCGCGCAGCATGTGGCGGGCCGCGGCCGAGGTCTCGGCCGAGATCACCCGCTTGCCGGGGATGCGGTAGGGCTGTTTCACCAGCGTCGGCGTCACCTTGGTTCCGCCATTGGTGACGGTGGCGTAGGCGGCGGCCAGGTGCAGCGGGCTGGCCGACAGGCCGTGGCCGTAGGACACCGTGATGGTGTGGATTTCCGACCATTTCTCGGGCACCAGCGGCTTGGCGTAGGGCGCCTCGAACAGCTCGACCGGCGTAGGGTCGAACAGGCCGAGCGACTTCAGGAATTCCTGCTGCCGCGTCTTGCCGATCTGCAGCGCGATGCGCGCGGTGCCGACGTTGGAGGATTTCACGATCACGTCCGTCACCGACAGGAGCGGGCCGTAATTGTGGTTGCGGAACTCGCGGATGGTGAACTTGCCCCATTTCATCGGCGCGTCCGCGTCGACCAGCGTGTTGGCGTTCAGAAGCCCCAGCTCCATCGCCTGCGCCGCGGCGAAGATCTTGAAGGTCGAGCCCAGCTCGTAGAGCCCCTGCACCGCGCGGTTGAACAGCGGGCTGTCCGACGGGTCGCCCTTGGTCAGCGGAACGGGGCGGTCGTTGGGGTCGAAGTCCGGCAGGCTGGCCATGGCGACGATCTCGCCGGTCAGCGAATCCATCAGCACGCCGGTCGCGCCCTTGGCGTTCATCAGCTTCATGCCGCCGGCGAGGATTTCCTCCATCGCCGCCTGGATCGTGACATCGAGCGACAGCTCCAGCGGTTTGCCGTTGTTCGCCGGGTCGCGCAGGAAGTCGTCGAACTGCTTTTCGACCCCGGCGGTGCCGATCACCTCGGCCGCATAGACGCCCTCGCGCCCGAAGCCGTAGCCGCCCAGGATATGCGCGGCGAGCGGGCCGTTGGGGTAAAGCCGCATCTCGCGCGGGCCGAACAGCAGGCCGGGCTCGCCGATGTCGTGGACCATCTGCTGCTGCTCGGGGCTCAGCACCTTCTTGATCCAGATGAACTTGCGGTCTCCGGTGAACTGCTTTTCCAGCTTGTCCTTGTCGAGGTCGGGAAAGATCGCCGCCAGCGCGGCGGCGGCGCCCACCGGATCCACCATCTGCGGCGGCTGGGCATAAAGAGAGTGCGTCTGCAGGTTGGTGGCGAGGATCTTGCCGTTGCGGTCGACGATATCGGCGCGCAAGGCGGTGATCTCGCTGGTGGAGGCCGACGAGCGCGGCTCTTCGGGCACCGAGGCCGCCATCAGCCCCATCCGCGCGCCCACCACCGTGAAGGCGCAGAAGAAGAACAGCCCCAGCACCAGAAGCCGCCCCTCGGCGCGCTGACGGGCGCGGTCGCGCATCTCCTCGTGGCGCAGGCGGATGTTCTCGCGCTCGATCGCGTCGGGGTTCTCGCCCTTGCGGCGGGCTTCGAGGATGCGGGCGAGCGGCCGCAGCGGCACGCGGGTCATGGCAACAACTCCTCGTCGTCGGGCGTGTTGGCGGCGGTGTGAACCGGTTCCTCCAAGAGCGCGGTCAGCGGGTCGCGTTCGGGCTGCGGATAGGCGATCTGTTCCACCCGGCCGAACTGCGTCGGCGACAGCGGCACCAGCCG
This sequence comes from Psychromarinibacter sediminicola, assembly GCF_029168335.1. Classification (GTDB taxonomy): domain Bacteria; phylum Pseudomonadota; class Alphaproteobacteria; order Rhodobacterales; family Rhodobacteraceae; genus Psychromarinibacter; species Psychromarinibacter sediminicola. Next base: position 68,609 of record NZ_JARGYC010000005.1, on the reverse strand, counting down.
CAGGCTCTTGAAGTTCAGGCTGGCCAGGTCGCGCAGCCGGTCGGGCCGGTTCAGATAGGCCCATTCCGCCCGCAGGACCGAGCGCGTCTCGCGCAGGTGCCCGATGCGGCGCTGCAGCTTCTCCACCTCGTTCAGCGCGTGCTGGGTCTTGTAGTTCTCGCTGTAGGCCCAGAAGGCCAGCCCCATCACGCCAAGGATCGACAGTACGAACGCCAGGCTCTTCATGATCTCGTCCCCCTGTTCAGCATCGGCATGCCCAGCCTTGTGCGGTCCACCGCCCCGGCGGGCGCCTCGGTCCGCCGCGCCACCCGCAGCCGCGCCGAGCGGGCGCGGGGGTTGGCGGCGATCTCGTCCGCGTCCGGGCCGACCGCCTTTCGCGTGATCAGCTCGAAGCGCGGCGTCTCGGCCTCGGTCGGCGGGGCGTGGCGGCTGCCCTGCCCTTCGCGGCCCGCGCGGATCTGCAGGAATCGCTTGACCATCCGGTCCTCCAGCGAGTGGAAGGTCACGACCGCCAGCCGCCCGCCCGGCTTCAGCGCGCGCTCGGCGGCCTCCAGCCCGTCGGCCAGTTCCTCGAACTCGTCGTTCACCGCGATCCGGATCGCCTGGAACGTGCGGGTGGCGGGATGCACCTGCCCCGGCTTCTGGCGCGGCAGCTGGCTTTCGACGATCTTCGCCAGCTCCAGCGTCGTCTCGATCGGCTTCTCCGCCCGCGCCTTGACGATCGCCTTCGCGATCCGGCGCGAGGCGCGTTCCTCGCCGAAATTGTAAATGATATCCGCAAGCTCCGCCTCTGGCGCCTCGTTCACCAGGTCCGCCGCCGTCGGCCCGCTGTCGCCCATCCGCATGTCGAGCGGGCCGTCCTTCTGAAAGGAGAATCCCCGCTCCGCCCGGTCGATCTGCATCGAGGACACGCCGAGATCCAGCACCACCCCGTCGAGGGCGTCGTCATAGGCGTCGAGCCGCCCGAACGTCCCCTCGACCAGCGTCAGGCGGTCGCCGTAATCGGCGGCCCAGCCTTCGGCCATCTCGAACACCGCCGGGTCGCGGTCGACGCCGGTGACATGGTCGGCCCCCGCCTCCAGAAGCCCGCGCGCGTAGCCGCCCGCGCCGAAGGTGCCGTCGAGCCAGCGGCCCTCCACCGGCGCCACCGCCTCCAGGAGCGGGCGCAGCAGGACGGGGATGTGGGGGTCGGACGCGCTGGCAGGTGCGGCTCCGGCCATGGCCTATTCGCTCCGGTTCCGGCTGAGAAGGATGCGCGGGTCGAAATCCTCGGGCTGCTGTTCCAGCCAGGCCTCGGTCTTGGCCTTCTTGACCGCGTCGTAGGTCTCGGGCTTCCACACCTGGAAGGTGGTGCCCTTGGCGATGAAGAACGCCTCGTCCTCGATGCCCAGCTTGTCGCGCAGCTTCTTCGACAGGACGATGCGGCCGGTATCGTCCAGCGACATCTCCATCGAATGGCCGTGATAGATGGTCTCCAGCACGTCGCGCTCTTCCGAGCCGGCGGGCAGCGCGTCGATCTCGTCTTCCAGCGCCTCCATCGACTCGATGGTGTAGCATTCCAGGAATTTCCGGCGCTCGTCGCCGTAGACGATGATGAATTCGGGAGGCTTGCCGCCGGTGCAGTCGGGATCGCCCGCCTCGATCACGCGGCGATAGCGCGAGGGGATGGACACACGGCCCTTGCCGTCCACCTTCTGGGTGTATTCCCCTCTGAAGCGTCGCGCCACTGTCCCGCGGCTCCCTCGTCACCCCCCGTTTCGGTCCCTTGAACGGAAACGGCGGACCGAGCTGCTGCCACTGCTCGATCCGCCGCCCTCGTCCCGCTGTGCGGGTGGTCCAGCTGCGCGCGCCACCTGGGGGGATGTCTGCTCGCCCGCGCGCCGGATCTCTGTCGTTCGATGAAAGCGGGGTGCCTGTATGAAACCTGCTCTCGTTTGGGTTACCTGGGGTCTTTTCTGCGCCCCTTTGTTCCCGTCTTCATCGTGTAAAAAGGGATGCCATGGGAAATTATGGAAATCAACAGGAATTATTCCAAAGGGGCACTACATGCTGCGTTGACACTGGCAGAAAAACAACAGTTTGTGGGGTAGTCGCGAGTCTGAAACCGATATATAGATCAAATGTTTGATCAGGACACTACATATACGGGAAATTGGCCGCGAAAAAAGTGGGATGAAATCCCGGAAAACCGGCACCCGCGACGCCGCGACGCTCGGGACACGCCGCCCGACCCCGTGAAATCCGCTCGAATCCACCGGATTCCGCCGCGGATCGGGGTTGGGACCAGATGGTCCCACGCGAGTACCATGAATTCCCGGCAGTGCCACGCCCCCCTGAATCGCGATACCCCGCACCGGGCGGGGCATCGGGTTGTCCAGAGACTATAGCACGGAGCTGTGGATAAGGGAATCCCGCGCGCGGGATCCCCTGTCAGGCCATCCCGCCCTGCACCAGCCCGCGCGCGAGCGCGGCATAGGCGTCGGCCTCCGGGCCGTCGCCGGCGGCGATAGGCGTTCCGTCGTCCCCCGCCGTGCGCACGTCCAGCGCCAGCGGCAGCTCGCCCAGGAACGGCACGCCGATGCGCTCCGCCTCGGCCCGGACGCCGCCGTGGCCGAAGATATGCGCCTCGTGCCCGCAGTTCGGACAGATATAGGCCGACATGTTCTCGATCAGGCCCAGGACAGGCGCCTTGAGCTTGCCGAACATGTCAATCGCCTTGCGCGCGTCCAGCAGCGCCACGTCCTGCGGGGTCGAGACCACGAGCGCGCCGGTCAGCTGCGTGCGCTGGCACAATGTAAGCTGCACGTCGCCGGTGCCCGGCGGCAGGTCGACGATCAGGATGTCCAGCTCGCCCCATTGCACCTGGGTCAGAAGCTGCTGCAGCGCGCCCATCAGCATCGGGCCGCGCCAGACCACCGCCTGGTCCGGGTCCACCAGAAGACCGATGGACATGACCGTGACCCCGTGCGCTTCCAGCGGCACGATCATCTTGCCGTCCGGCGAGGCGGGGCGTTTCGACACGCCCATCATCCGCGGGATCGAGGGGCCGTACATGTCGGCGTCCAGCAGGCCGACGCGCCGGCCCTGCTTCGCCAGCGCCACAGCGAGGTTCGAGGCGACGGTCGACTTGCCCACGCCGCCCTTGCCCGAGGCAATGGCGACGATCCGGTCGACGCCGCTGACCTTCTGCGGCCCGCCCTCCTGCGGGCTCGGGTGGCGGCCGATCTTCAGATCCGGCGCCTCCTGGCGCGGCTTTTGCTGCGGTGCAGCGGGGACATGCGCGGTCAGGACAACCGAAGCGCTTTGGACCCCCGGCATCCCGGCGACGGCCTCCTCGCACTGGCGGCGCACGTCCTCCAGCTTCGACGCAGACTCGGCGGACTCGGCCTCCAGCACGAAGCGGACGGCCCCGCCGTCGACGCTGAGCGCCCGAACCATGTCTTTCGTGACGGGATCGCCACCATCGGGCAGCGCGATCCGGCTCAGGACTTGACGGATTTCCTTTGGATCTACGGTCATTGGGTGCTCTCCGGCCTGCGTTGCTCCTCTACCTGTCATCTTTTGCTGAAATCGCAAGGCATGTTTCCAGAGACTGCCGCAATCTTAGGCATTCGTCAGGGAATCTGACTTAGGGTCACGTATGCAGGCCCCGCATAGCCGGAATGAACACGCGACGGATTGTGCATCTGCAGCATTGGATTATCTTGGGTCTCAACAGCGGGGCCGAAACGCGGCCCGCCGCAAACGGTTTGAAAGAGGGAAAGCACGATGGCTTTCACGCAGGACATCGCCGGGTTCGAGACCGCCATGGTGCGCCACATGCGCCGCGAGCAGGAGTTCGCCCGCCGGATGGCCGGCAAGAAAGCCCGGAGGTCATAGAGTTTCAGAGTTCAGGCTGCCTTCTCCTCCTCCCTAGGTAAGTCTGAAACTTAGCGGCGGCATCTTCCTCCTCCCTGATGTCGCCGCACCTTTCTTCCCGCAGGCACCCCTCCTCCTCCCTGGGTGTCTGCATCGCGAAGACGGCGGTGCCCTCCTCCTCCCTGGGCACCGCCGATCTTCCCGAAACAGCTTCGCGGGCGTCCCTCCTCCTCCCTGGGACGGTCCGTGTCTGAAGGCCGGCGGGGTCCTCTCCTCCTCCCGGGGCGCCGCCGGCCTTCACACCAGCTTCCGCGGGTCGCCGACCTCCTCCCTTAGGCGCCCGCATCGGAAGACGGCGGTGTCCTCCTCCTCCCTGGACACCGCCGCTTCTTCCGGCAGGATCGCGGGCGCCCCTCCTCCTCCCTGGGCGGCCCGTGTCTGAAGGCCGGCGGGGCCCGCTCCTCCTCCCGGGGCGCCGCCGGCCTTCACAGCAGCTTCCGCGGGTCGCCGACCTCCTCCCACAGGCGCCCGCACATGAAGACGGCGGTGCCCACCTCCTCCCGGGCGCCGCCGTTCTTCGTTCCGGGCCCGGCCCAAGCCCGCGATTTCCCCATTGATTTCCCACGGTCCATTCGCCAAACCCCTCGGAACGACACGAGGGGATGCCATGACACGGATCGACGCCAAATTCGCCGAGCTGAAGGCCCAGGGCAAACGCGCCTTCGTCGCCTACGTGATGGCGGGCGATCCGGACTACGACACCTCGCTGGAGCTGGTGAAGGGCCTGCCCGCCGCCGGCGTCGACATCATCGAGCTGGGCGTACCGTTCACCGACCCGATGGCCGACGGCCCCACCATCCAGCGCGCCGGCCAGCGGGCGCTGGAGGCGGGGATGACCCTGCAGGACAGCCTCGATCTCGCCACCGAGTTCCGGCGCGTGGACGACACCACGCCGATCGTGCTGATGGGCTATTACAACCCGATCTATTCGCGCGGGGTCGACCGCTTCCTGATCGACGCCGCGACCGCCGGCATCGACGGGCTGATCGTCGTCGACCTGCCGCCCGAGGAGGATGACGAGCTGTGCATCCCCGCCCAGAAGGCGGGGCTGAACTTCATCCGCCTCGCCACCCCCACCACCGACGACAAGCGCCTGCCCAAGGTGCTGCAGAATACGTCGGGCTTCGTCTATTACGTCTCGATCACCGGCATCACCGGCTCGGCCGAGGCGCAGGCCGACGAGGTCGGCCCCGAGGTGGCGCGGATCAAGGCCAAGACCGACCTGCCCGTGGTCGTCGGCTTCGGCATCAAGACGCCCGAGGCCGCGCGCGCCATCGCCGGCGTGGCCGACGGCACGGTCGTCGGCTCGGCCATCGTGTCGAAGATCGGCGGCGGGGAACCGCCGGCCAAGGTGCTGGACTTCGTGAAGAGCCTCGCCGACGGCGCCCACCAGGCGTGAGCGCCCCCTTGCGACGCGCACGCCCCTGTGCAAGGTGACGGCATGCCCCTTCCCGCCGACCGCATCGCTTCCTACGCCGAAGACCTGCTCGCCGCCCGGGACGCCGGCCGGCAGGTCGCCCCGATCTCCGAGCGCGAGCCGGGTTTCGGCATGGCCGACGCCCATGCCATCGCCGCGCGCATCCGCACCCTGCGCTATGCCAGCGGCGAGGCGCCGGTGGGCCGCAAGATCGGCTTCACCAACCGCACCCTGTGGGAAAGCTACGGCGTGGCCGCGCCGATCTGGGGCGACATGTACGACGACACGGTGCACCGGCTGGGCGACGGGCCGGCCCGGGTCGCCCTGCCCGCCCTGCCCGAGCCGCGGATCGAGCCCGAGATCGCCTTCGGCCTGACCGCCGGGCCCGAGGCGGGGATGGACCGGGCCGCGCTGCTCGGCTGCATCGGCTGGGTCGCGCACGGGTTCGAGATCGTGACCTCGGTCTTTCCCGGCTGGCGCTTCGCGGCGGCGGACACCCAGGCGGCGTTCGGCCTGCACGGCGCGCTGTTTCTCGGCCCGCGGCAGAAGCTGTCGTCGCTGGGCGCGGATCCGGCGGGCGTACTGTCGGGCCTGACGCTAACGCTGTCGGGCGGCGACGGGATCGAGGCGCAGGGCACCGGCCGCGACGTGCTGGACGGCCCGGTGCAGGCGCTGGAGCATCTGTTGCAGGAACTCGCCCGGGTGCCGGAAGAACCGCCGCTGAAGGCCGGGGACATCGTGACGACGGGCACGCTGACCGACGCGATGCCGGTGAAGCCGGGCGAGCGCTGGACGACGGAGATCGCCGGCTGCGACCTGCCCGGGCTGGACGTGACGTTCAAGGGCTGAGGCGGGGCGTCAGGGCGCCGCGTATCCGAGGCTTTCGTACGGTGCCTCGCGCGGAACATGGCCGAAGGCCGCCGCGCAAGCGCCGCCTCTCGGCGATTGCCCTGCAATCGCCTGTCGGCAGGGCATTTCGCCCGCGAAATGCCCGAGAGACGCGCCCCCGAGCGGCGGCGGGCGGATGAACTGTGAGGCATGTACGACGACCCCATCTGAACGATGCCCGGCGCGGAACAAGGCCGAAGGCCGCCGCGCAAGCGCCGACGCGCCCCGGTGCGGCGGCGCTGTGGTCAACGTTATCGCGGAGCTCGGAGGTCGCCCGCGTTTGGCAGCCATAAAGCGCAAAGCTCAAAGTCCGGTGCGCCCCCGCGCGCGCCGGCCCTTGCGCGGCTTCTCACTCGCCCCCTACGGCACCCACCGCAAGAAATTCCCGATCAGCCGCAGCCCCGCCGACTGGCTCTTCTCCGGGTGGAACTGCGTGCCCACGATGTTGTCGCGGCCCACGATCGCCGTCACCGGCTCGCCGTAGTCGCAATGCGCCAGCAGCTGCGCCGGATCCGCCACCCGGAAATGGTAGGAATGGACGAAATAGGCGTGGTCCCCGGTCCCGAGCCCCTCCAGCACCGGGTGCGCCCGGTCGACGACAAGGTCGTTCCAGCCCATATGCGGCACCTTCAGCGCGGCGTCCTGCGGCTCGATCCGCACCACCTCGCCGCCGATCCAGTCCAGCCCCGCGACCGCCTCGTATTCGTGGCCGGTGGTCGCCAGAAGCTGCATGCCCACGCAGATCCCCAGAAACGGCCGGCCCTGCTGCAGCACCGCCTCGGCCATCGCCTCGTAGACCCCGTCGACAGCATACAATGCGTTGCGGCAGGCCGGGAACGCCCCGTCGCCGGGCAGCACGATGCGGTCGGCGCGCGCCACGTCCTCGGGGCGCGAGGTCACCAGCACCTCGCCGCCGCCCACCTCGGCCGCCATCCGCTGGAACGCCTTTTCCGCCGAGTGCAGGTTGCCGGAATCGTAGTCGATCAGAACGGTCAGCATGTCAGAACCCCTTCGCCCGGCGCTGGTTAGGCGAGATCGCCGGGCTTTCCAAGCCCCTGCTCGGGCAGCGCGTCCAGAAGCGCCATCACCGCGTCGAACAGCCCGTTGGCCGCCGCCTCGTCCGCCGGGTCGCAGGCGCCGCGGAACCGGCCCGAGAGGTATAGCGACGTGAAGCCGTGGACCAGCGACCAGACCTGCGCCTCGACCACCTCGGGCGCGGTGCCCGCGGGCACGAAAGGCGCGCAGCAGCGGCGCAGCGGGGCGTAGCCGTAGGCGCCCACGTCGCTCAGCCCCGCGCTCGGCGCCTCGGACAGGTCGTAGCCGAAGATCAGCCAGAACAGCGCCCGGTTGTCGCGGGCGAAGTTCAGGTATCCGCGACAGATGCTCTTCAGCCGTCCGCGCGGCGTCTGCTCGCCCAGCACCTCGGCGTCGACCATGTAGTTGCGGAAGCGGCGAAAGCCTTCCGCCGCGATGGCCAGCTTCAGCCCCGGCAGCCCGTCGAAGTGATGCGCCGGCGCCGCGTGCGACACCCCCGCCAGCGCCGCGCAGCGCCTGAGCGTCAGCGCCTCGGGCCCGCCCTGTTCCAGCAACTGCACGCCGGCCAGCACCAGCGCCTCGCGCAAGTTGCCGTGGTGGTGCGGTTTTTTCGGCTCGGGGACTGCCATGGGCGGCCAGCATAGCAACGGGCTTGACAGCGTCAAGCCGATCTGATCTTTACGCTGTCAAGTTGTAGCTTTACACTGTCAAACCGATGGAGCAGCCAATGCCTCTTCTCCTTCGCACCCGCGTGGTCGCCTTCTGGATCCTGTCGCTCGCCGTGGCGCTCGCGTCGTGGCGCTGGGCGGTCTTCGGCGTCGCGGCGTCGATGGAGGTCATGCTCTACCACGCGCTCGCCCGGCCGGTGGCCTTCTATGCCCATGTCGGGTTCGCCCCCGTCGCGCTGGCGCTCCTGCCGCTGCAGTTCTGGACCCGGCTGCGGGTCCGGCGCCCGGGGCTGCACCGCTGGCTCGGCCGGCTCTACGGCCTCTCGATCCTGCTGTCCGGCCTGGGCGGGCTGGTCCTGGCGCTGACGACCGAGGCGGGCCCGGCCGCGGCCTGGGGCTTCGGGTTGCTGGCGGTGATCTGGCTCGCCGTCACCGCCCGCGCGGTGCAACTGGCCATGGCGCGGCGCATCGCCGAGCATCGCCGCTGGATGATCCGTTCCGCCGCGCTGACCTTCGGGGCCGTGACGCTCCGGCTGGAACTGCCGGTCCTGGTCGTGCTGTTCGGGTTCGACACGGGCTACCAGGTGGTGTCCTGGCTGGCCTGGGTGCCGAACCTGCTGGTCGCCGAATGGCTACTGTGGCGGCCCCGGCCGGCCGTGGCCGCCTGAGCGCAGGGCGCGCCGCCCCGGCCCGACAGGGGCCGGTCGGCCGGCACGGGCAGCGAACTCCGCGGGACCGCTGCCCTCCGTTCAAGCGCCGTGCAGCGCGCGGACGCGGGCACGGACGCGAGCGTCCGTTAGCGCTATCCACAGCAATTACAAGGGCTTGGACCCCCGTCCAACCTTGGACACTTCAGCTCAGCCGCTCCGCCACAAGCTCCGGCTTGATCTCCTCGCTCTCCCCGGTCCGCCGGTCGGTCAGCTCCACCACGCCCTTCTCCAGCCCGCGCGGCCCCACGGTCACCCGCTTCGGCAGCCCGATCAGGTCCATCGTCGCGAACTTCGCCCCCGCCCGCTCCTCGCGGTCGTCATAGAGCACGTCGAACCCCGCCGCCGTCAGCGCCTTGTAGAGCCCCTCAGAGGCGGCATCCGCCGTCGCATCGCCCTGCTTCACGTTGACGATGCCGACCTGGAACGGCGCCACTTCCCACGGCCAGACGATGCCCCGCTCGTCGTGGTTCGCCTCGATCAAGGCGCCCGCCAGCCGGCTGACGCCGATCCCGTGGCTGCCCATGTGAACCGGCACCGACTTGCCGTCGGGGGTCTGGACCGTCGCGCCCATCGGCTCGGAATACTTGGTCCCGAAATAGAAGATCTGCCCCACCTCGATCCCCCGCGCCTGCCGACGCCGCGCCTCGGGCACCCGCTCGGCGAAGACCGCCTCGTCGTGGGTCTCGTCGGTGCGGGCATAGCGCGAGGTGAACTCCTCCAGCACCGCCCGGCACTGATCGTGGCTGTCGTAGTCGATCTCCCGCGCGCCGAATTTCAGCTCGGTGATCTCGCTGTCATAGAACACCTCCGACTCGCCGGTCTCGGCCAGGACCAGGAATTCGTGCGTGTCGTCGCCGCCGATCGGCCCGCTGTCCGCCCGCATCGGGATCGCCTGCAGGCCCATCCGCTCGTAGGTGCGCAGGTAGCTGACGAGGTGCCGGTTATAGGCGTGAAGCGCGTCTTCCTTCGTCAGGTCGAAGTTGTAGCCGTCCTTCATATAGAACTCCCGCCCCCGCATCACGCCGAAGCGCGGCCGGATCTCGTCGCGGAACTTCCACTGGATCTGGTAGAGCGTCAGCGGCAGGTCCTTGTAGGACGCCACATGGGCGCGGAAGATGTCGGTGATCAGCTCCTCCGCCGTCGGCGTGAACAGCATGTCCCGCTCGTGCCGGTCGCGGATCCTGAGCATCTCGGGGCCGTAGGCGTCGTAGCGGCCGGATTCCTGCCAGAGGTCGGACGACTGGATCGTCGGCATCAGGACCGGCAGGTGGCCGGCGCGGGCCTGTTCCTCGTGGATGATCGTCTCGATCTTGCGCAGCACCTTGTAGCCCAGAGGCAGCCAGGAATAGATCCCGGCCGAGGCCTGCTTGATCATGCCGGCGCGCAGCATCAGCCGGTGGCTGGCGATCTGCGCCTCGGACGGCGTTTCCTTGAGAACGGGCAGGAAATAGCGGGAGAGGCGCATAGGGGCTCCTTGGCGCGGGAATCCGGTCGGGAAGCGGTCTAGGCGAAAGGCAGGCACGTCGCAAGCTGGCTGTCCGGACCTGCGGGGTGTCCAAGGTTGGACGCATGGGTAACCTGTTGTTCTTGCTAGTGTTAGCGCAATCAGGTCTGCAGCATCCGCGGGGCGGCCGGCGGTATTGCCTGTCCCGGCCGGGCGATCTCGCGCCGCCGGACAGCCGCTTCGAAGCGGCTTCGGGGCAAGCGGTTTCGAAACCGCTTGCAAGGGCCTTCGAAGGCCCTTGCGCAAGGCGCTTCCAAGCGCCTTGCCCGGCCCGGCCGGGAAAATCCGGTTTACGCGGCGCACGCTTGGCCTATTCTGCGCCTGCAAAATAACCGATGCACGGGGGACATACATGGCCGACTTCAAGAAGATCCTGATCGCGAACCGCGGCGAGATCGCCATTCGGGTGATGCGCGCGGCGAACGAGCTGGGCAAGAAGACGGTCGCCGTCTACGCGGAGGAAGACAAGCTCTCGCTGCACCGCTTCAAGGCCGACGAGGCCTACAAGATCGGCGAGGGGCTGGGCCCGGTACAGGCCTACCTGTCGATCGAGGAGATCATCCGTGTCGCCAAGATGGCCGGCGCCGACGCGATCCATCCCGGCTATGGCCTGTTGTCCGAGAACCCCGATTTCGTGGATGCCTGTACCGCGAACGGCATCACCTTCATCGGCCCCAAGGCGGAGACGATGCGCGCGCTCGGCGACAAGGCCAGCGCCCGGCGCGTCGCCATCGAGGCCGGCGTGCCCGTGATCCCGGCCTCCGAGGTGCTGGGCGACGACATGAAGGTCATCCGCAAGCAGGCCGAAGAGGTCGGCTATCCGATGATGCTGAAGGCCTCCTGGGGCGGCGGCGGCCGGGGGATGCGGCCGATCCTGGAGCCCAAGGAGCTGGAGGCGAAGGTCAAGGAAGGCCGGCGCGAGGCCGAGGCCGCCTTCGGCAACGGCGAGGGCTATCTGGAGAAGATGATCCAGAAGGCCCGGCACGTCGAGGTGCAGATCCTCGGCGACAGCCAGGGCCACATCTACCACCTGTGGGAGCGCGACTGTTCCGTCCAGCGCCGCAACCAGAAGGTGGTCGAGCGCGCCCCTGCCCCGTATCTGGGCGGCGCGCAGCGGGAGAAGCTGGCGAACCTCGGCAAGAAGATCGCCGAGGCGGTGAATTACGAATGCGCCGGCACCATCGAGTTCCTGATGGATATGGAGACCGGCGAGTTCTACTTCATCGAGGTGAACCCGCGCGTGCAGGTCGAACATACCGTCACCGAGGAAGTGACCGGCATCGACATCGTGCGCGCCCAGATCCTGATCGCCGAGGGCAAGAGCCTGGTGGAGGCGACCGGCACCGCCAGCCAGTACGACGTGAAGCTCGACGGCCACGCGATCCAGTGCCGGATCACCACCGAGGATCCGCAGAACAACTTCATCCCGGATTACGGCCGGATCACCGCCTATCGGGGCGCGACCGGCATGGGGATCCGGCTGGACGGCGGCACGGCCTATTCGGGCGCGGTCATCACCCGCTACTACGACTCGCTGCTGGAGAAGGTCACCGCCTGGGCGCCGACGCCCGAGGCCGCCATCGCGCGGATGGACCGGGCGCTGCGCGAGTTCCGGATTCGCGGGGTCAGCACCAATATCGACTTCGTTATCAACCTGCTGCGGCACCCGACCTTCCTGTCGAACGAGTACCACACCAAGTTCATCGACCAGACCGACGAGCTGTTCGAGTTCAAGCAGCGCCGCGACCGGGCGACGAAGCTTTTGACCTATATCGCCGACATCACCGTCAACGGGCATCCCGAGACGACGGGCCGGCCGATGCCGCATCCCGAGCTGAAGCCCGCCCGCGTGCCGGCGCTGGCCACCGAGACGCCGCCGCCGGGCACGCGCCAGATCCTCGACGAGAAGGGGCCGGAGGGGCTGGCGCAGTGGATGAAGGACCAGAACCGGCTTCTGATCACCGACACCACGATGCGCGACGGGCACCAGTCGCTCTTGGCGACCCGGATGCGCTCGCTCGACATGGTGAAGGCGGCGCCGGCCTATGCGGCGAACCTGCCGGAGCTGTTTTCCGTCGAGTGCTGGGGCGGCGCGACCTTCGACGTGGCCTACCGGTTTTTGCAGGAATGCCCGTGGCAGCGGCTGCGCGACATCCGCGCCAAGATGCCCAACATCCTGACGCAGATGCTGCTGCGCGGCTCGAACGGGGTCGGCTATACCGTCTACCCGGACAACGTGGTGCAGGCGTTCGTGAAGCAGGCGGCCGAGAGCGGCGTCGACATCTTCCGCGTCTTCGACTCGCTCAACTGGGTCGAGAACATGCGCGTGTCGATGGATGCCGTGGTCGAGGCCGGCAAGGTCTGCGAGGGCACGGTCTGCTACACCGGCGACCTGTTCGACGAGGCGCGGCAGAAATACGACCTGAAATACTATGTCGAGATGGCGAAGGCGCTGGAGAAGGCCGGCGCCCACGTGCTGGGCATCAAGGACATGGCGGGGCTTCTGAAACCCGTCGCCGCGCGCGCCCTGTTCAAGGCGCTGAAGGAGGAGATCGGCCTGCCGATCCACTTCCACACCCATGACACCGCCGGCATCGCCTCGGGCACGATCCTTGCCGCCGCCGAGGCCGGGGTGGACGCGGTCGATTGCGCGATGGACGCGCTGTCGGGCAATACCAGCCAGGCGACGCTGGGCACGGTGGTGGAGATCCTGCGCCATACCGAGCGCGACACCGGGCTGGACGTCGAGGCGATCCGCGAGATGTCGAACTACTGGGAGGCGGTGCGCGGGCAGTACGCGGCGTTTGAGAGCGGCATGCAGGCGCCGGCCTCCGAGGTCTATCTGCACGAGATGCCGGGCGGGCAGTTTACCAACCTCAAGGCGCAGGCCCGGAGCCTGGGGCTGGAGGAACGCTGGCACGAGGTCGCCAAGATGTATGCCGAGGTGAACCGGATGTTCGGCGACATCGTCAAGGTCACGCCCTCGTCCAAGGTCGTGGGCGACATGGCGCTGATGATGGTATCGCAGGGTCTGACGCGGGAGCAGGTGGAGGACCCCGAGGTCGAGGTGTCCTTCCCCGACTCGGTCATCGACATGATGAAGGGCAACCTGGGCCGCCCGCCCGAGGGCTTCCCCGACGCCATCGTCAGGAAGGTCCTGAAGAAGGAGAAGCCGCTGAAGGACCGGCCGGGCAAGCATCTGAAAGCCGCCGATCTGGAGGCGGCGCGCAAGAAGTGTGTCGAGAAGACCGGGCAGGACTGCGACGACGAGGACCTGATGGGCTACATGATGTATCCCAAGGTCTACACCGACTATGCGCTGCGCCATGCCGATTACGGGCCGGTGCGCACGCTGCCCACCAAGACCTTCTTCTACGGCATGGACCAGGGCGAGGAGCTTTCGGCCGAGATCGACCCGGGCGTGACGCTGGAGGTCCGGCTGCAGGCCCTGGGCGAGACCAACGAGGACGGCGATGTGCGGGTGTTCTTCGAGCTGAACGGCCAGCCCCGCGTGGTGCGCGTCCCCGACCGCAAGGCGACGGGCGGCGCGGCGGCGCGGCCCAAGGCCGAGATGAACAACCCCGCCCATGTCGGCGCGCCGATGCCCGGCGTCGTGGCCACGGTCGCGGTGCAGCCGGGCGCGACGGTCAAGCAGGGCGACCTGCTACTGACCATCGAGGCGATGAAGATGGAGACCGGGCTGCATGCCGAGCACGACGCCGTGGTAAAGGCGGTGCATGTCACGCCGGGCGCCCAGATCGACGCCAAGGATCTGCTGGTCGAGTACGAGGAGTGAGCGGGGAGTGAGGCGGGGACGCGGCGCGCGCGCCGTGATTAAACACGCAACGCGCCGTTTTGTTCCAAACGGCGCGATCACATTAAGTTCACGGAAAACGGTTAGACATCAGTGACTTCAGGCTACCTGCATTCGGTAATCGCGGCGCGTTCGACACGCGCCGCACCATCGAACGAATGGAGGGAAATCATGACCCGTATTATCGCAGCCGTCTGTGCCGCCACCATGGCGCTCCCGATCGCCGCCTCCGCGCAGGAGATGTCGGCCGAAGCCCAGGCGCGCCTCAAGGCCGCGCAGAGCGCCGAGGGCAGCAACGAGCAGCAGATCTACATCAACGGCAAGCTGCTCAACACCGAGACCGGCGCCTACACCACCGGGCCCGACGGCGAGGTCTTCATCCGGATGGACCCGGAATACGACCTGACGCCGTCCGAGGGCGACGACACCGGCATGGCGCTCAGCCCCTCGGAGTTGTCCCAGATCTGCCGCACCGGCAGCACGCTGGAGAAGAAGGGCATCAACTGCGAGGCGTACTGACCCCGCCGCGCAACTGCGCCTGACCCGGAAATGGGGCCCGCCGGGCCCCATTTTTTCGTGGCGTGTCGTCGCCCTGCGCCGCGCCCCCGCCTTGCCAATGACGCGCGCCGCGCCCATCTTCGCCGGACACCGGACGAGGGGCGCCGATGATCATTATCGTGACACCGATCTACGCCGGGCTTCTGGCCCTTCTGCTGGTCGTCCTGTCGGCCCGGGTGATCCAAGGAAGGTACCGCTACCGGGTTTCCGTGGGCGACGGGGGAAACGCCGATCTCGCGCAGCGCATGCGCGCGCAGGCCAACTGTGCCGAATACGCGCCGATCGGCCTGATCCTGTTGCTGGCGGGCGAGGCGCAGGGGATGCCCTACTGGATGGTCCATCTGTTCGGCGTCCTGCTCGTGCTCGGCCGGCTACTCCACGCCTATGGCTTCGGCCGCCGCGCCCAGGTCATGGCGCTGCGCACCGCCGGGATGCTGCTGACTCTCGCCATGCTCGTGCTGTCCGGCGCTGCCAACATCGCCTACGCCTTTCTCTGAGAGCGCCGGCGCCGGACGCGCCGCGGCCCCCGCGGGCAGGGAAAAAGTCCGCCCGGGCGTGCATTTTGCCCTTGCAGCCTGGGCTGGTTCTTTATATCTGACGCCTCACCTTACGGATGCGGGCGTAGCTCAGGGGTAGAGCATTACCTTGCCAAGGTAAGGGTCGTGAGTTCGAATCTCATCGCCCGCTCCAAAAGGTCTTCTCATACAGTCGCATCACACCGCCTGACGCCTGGAAATCCACGAGTCCGGGTCGGGCGCGTTTTCCGGGCGCCCCGGCACGACACAAGCACTGCCGGAGGGCGGCGAAGGGCGATCCGAAGCCCGCTGGAAGCGGTTCGCGCCGGCATCGCCGATCTGGACCCGCCGGGCGGGCGCTTCGCGCTCCGCACTCCGGAAATTGTCGCGGCCTTAGCCGCGCTCCCGCATCAGGCCGCTCAGGAACGTGTCGCCGGGCCAGTCCTGTTCTTCCTCGGCGTAGAACTTCAGCATCCCCTCGCTCATCCGGCTGGGGACGCCGGCCTCGGCGAACATGTGCGCGGCATAGCGGGCGTCCTTGGCGGCATTCGCCAGCGAGAAGCGGTGCGTGTCGTAGGTTCCCGCGATCACACCCTCCATCACCTTCATGTAGGTGCCCGACCGCGAATCCGAGGTCGATATGACGTCGTACATCATCTTCATGTCGACGTTGACGGCCCTGCACCGTCGCATCGCCTCGATCGTCAGGGCCGACTGGCCTTGCGTGATGAAATTGTTGATCAGCTTGGCGGCGTGCCCCGCCCCGGTCGGGCCGAAATGGAAGACCCCCTTGGAGTAGCATTCCAGAAGCGGCGTCGCCTTTTCGACAAGCCCCTCGCTGCCACCGACGAGCGAGTTCAGTTCGCGCGCCATCGCGTGCTGCGGCCCGCCCGTGACCGGCGCGTCGATGAAGTCGATCCCGTGTTCGGCCAGCATCGCGGCCATGTCCCGGCTGGTGTCCGGCAGCGACGTCGTCGTGTCCACCACCAGCGTCCCCGACCGCATCGCGGGCGCAAGCCGGGTCAGTACCTCGGCCACCAGGTCGGCATTGGGCAGGCACAGGAACAGTGCGTCGACCGAGGTGGCCAGGTCTTCCTGGCTGTCGCATATGTCGATCCCGGCCGCCTTCAGGCGCGGCTCCGTCTGGCGGTTGCGGTGCAGCCATGTGGCGACCACGTGGTGGAGCGCGAGGTTCACCGCCATGCCCTCGCCCATGAGGCCTGCGCCCAGAAATCCGATCTTCATGTCCATGCCTCGGTTGCATCCTGTTCGCGGCGCAGCTCAAGCAGGCGTCCGGCCGGCAGTTCGATATCGCCGCAGGTGATCATCGCACCCGCCCGTACGGGCCGCGCCAGCCGGGCCTCGATCGCAAGGAAATAGGGCACCGCCGCCGCGTCTCCGAGCGGGGCGTAGTCGGTCAGCAGGGGCGAGATCCCTTCGATCCGGTGATGGTGGCCAAGGTCGGCCAGCCGCTCGCCAGGTGCAAAGTCGCGATCGGCGCGCATCGCGACATCGCAGACGGGGCGCGCGCGCTGTGCGCCGGTCGACAGCCCCAGCCGGTGCGGGACCATGATCGACATCGGCGCCTCGACCCCCAGAAGATGCGTCGGATTGTAGACCAGCACGTGCCGCGCATCGCGGCTTACCGGGATGCCCTTGGCCCGGAACAGCTCTCCGGTGTCCGCATCCGGGGTTTCCAGCACGGCGAAGACGCCGCCCGCCGCGCTGATCTCGTCGTCCCGGCGCAGGCAGTTGAAGATGTCGAGCGTGCCGCCGGCCGTGAACGCGCCGCCGTATTCGGCCCCCCGAAACAGATCGGGCAGTTCCAGCGGACGCGCGATGGCGGCGATCATCTCCGGCCGGTCGGGACGCAGGCCGGAGGCATTGGCGACAAGGCACATCTCGCAGAAATCGGGCGGCGTGCGCTGCGGGATCGCAGAGAGGGCGTCCGCCCGCCGCGCGACCAGGTCCGGCAGGGGGATGTCGGACGCCCACAGATCCTCGGGAAAGGGGGCGGAGTGTTCCAGCCCTTGCGCCCGCACGCGCCCCATGGACGGCGACCAGACGAAATCGTGCTCCGAGGATTTCCCGGCCCCCGCCACCTTCAACCCGAGCGCCCGGGCACGCGACAGAAGCCCCAGCAGCAGGCTTGGCTGATCGCCGTCGACCTGGCTGAGCACGACACCCGCCGCCGCAGCCCGGCGTGCCAGGATCGGGCCGGCGACGCTGTCGGTCTCCTTGGACACCAGGCAGACGTGGCGCCCCTGCCCGATCGCCGCCTCGACATTGCGCGCGCCGGCCTCGGCATTCCCGGTCGCCTCGACCACCACGTCGGCGGGCAGCGACACGGCAAGCTCGGGATCGTCGGTCAGCACGGTCTGCCCGGCTTCGAGCGCCGCCAGCGCCCGTTGGCGGGATCCGGTGGCGACGATGTCGTCCTCGCCCAGCCCCGCCGACAGGGCATAGGCCGTCATCCGGTCGATGTTCAGGTCGCACAACACCCGCAGATCCAGAAGCGCGATACGCCGCGACTGCATCAGCAGGGTCCGGCCGAACTGGCCGACCCCGATCAGCGTGCCGCGGGTGGGCACCGGGCCCGACCGGGCAAGAAGCGTGGAGATGTCCATCAGATCGACAGGCCACCCGCGCCGAGCGGCATACGGATCGTCCGGAGTTCGTGCGCAAAGTCCGGCCGGGCGATCTCGTAGAAGTAGAACAGGTCCGTCCCGACGATCAGCGCCTCGACATAGCGCAGCCCGCCGCGCCCGTGGGGCGAGCGCAGGATGCCGCGTTCGTGCCCCAGCTTGTGGAAGGTCCGCAGGTCGAAGCTGATCGCCAGGCCGGGGTTTTCGCAATAGGCCGGACCGATATTGGGACGGCCGTCGTAGATGCAGGTGAAGAAGGGCGGCGTGTGGATCAGCGAGGTAAAGCGGGCAAGGTACCTGTCCCAGCCGTCGCCCGTGGGCAGCACGACGCCCTGCCAGTTCCAGTTGATACCGTCGTGACTGGTCGCCAGGCCCGAGGGACAAGGCATCTCGCCCGAGACGAAGGCGTTGCCCTCCTTGTGCATCCGGTTCAGTCGGCCGGGATCGCCTGCCTCGGGCGTCGGGCAGCAGTTGGCGAACATGTGCCACAGCCCGCCGACATTGTAGATCACCGGATCCTTCACGCCCTCGGTCCCCGTCATCTCGGAAGTCAGCACGACCTTGGCGGTCGCGGGGTCGAGGTTCGCAGGCGTGTCGGCCTCGATCATCGCGATACGCCAGCGATAGTCGAATATCGCGGTGTAGGACACGTAGAGCCGGAAGCGGCCGTCGCTGGTCTGCACGAGGCAGGACTTTTCGATCGACAGCGCCTCGAACGCGGATTTGTCGGCCTTCCAGACCTCGGAATAGGTCTCGCCGTCGGCGCTCTCCAGGATCGCGGTTTCCCCGCCGCGCCCCGCGCGCCCGTGTTCCAGGAGTTTCGTGCGGCGGCGGATCGACAGGTAGAGCTTCTGGCTGTTCTCGTCGAAGACCGGGCTCGGGCCGCCGACCCAGTACCCTTCCTCGTTGCCCGGCGGTTCGGCGATGACCGTTCCCGCCATCGGCTCGAAGATCGGCAATTCGCCGACCGACTTGCGATGCCCCGGGCTTAACGATGCAGGCGACGTCAGGACGGTCATGACAGTTTCCCTTTCAAGGTTCGACGATTCAAGATTCGATGGCGATGGCGCGCACGGGGGCGCCGTCGCAGTCCGGAATGCTCAGCGGCAGAGCGACGAACTCGACCCTGGGCCGTGAGATCGCGCCGAAATTGCACAGGTATTCCATCATCGTGATCCCGTGCAGAAGCAGCTCGACATGCGTGGTGTTCTCCTCGAGCGCGGGCTTGCGGGCGCCGGTGACGAAATCGCGGATGCACCGATCCTGCGGAAAGTCGAAGCCGACCGCCTTGATCCCGCGACTGCGCAGGAACCGGCAGCCCTCGGCCGCCATCCACGGCGCGGTGTCCCAGAAGCGCGGCTCGCTGATCGAGGCACGCCGGTCCCAGCCCGTGTGCAGCAGGGCAATGTCGCCCTCTCGAAGGTCGGCCCCCGCCCGTTCGATCAGTTCGGTGGGGATCGGCGCGTTTTCCTGCGCCTCGGTCAGGTCCAGCACCACGGCAGACCCGATGCAGCGGTCCAGCGGAATGTCCGAGGTCGTCTGCCCTCCGGGCTGGAAATGCCGCCCGGCATCCATATGGCTGAACCCGTGGATCGGCCAACCGATCCAGGTGGCCTGCGTGTAGCTGCCCGGCGTGTCGTGGCTTTTCAGCAGCCTTCGCTCGACAGTCCA
The DNA here is from genome assembly GCF_029168335.1 of Psychromarinibacter sediminicola. Lineage (GTDB taxonomy): Bacteria > Pseudomonadota > Alphaproteobacteria > Rhodobacterales > Rhodobacteraceae > Psychromarinibacter > Psychromarinibacter sediminicola. Next base: position 49,266 of record NZ_JARGYC010000005.1, on the reverse strand, counting down.
GCGGAAATGCCCGGTCTCGATCGGGACCGACAGGTCGATGACGCGCCGGGTCACGGCTGGCTCCGGTCGAAGAACAGCTCGGGCAGCGTCAAGGCGATGGCGGGCACGAAGGTCACCACCAGAACCGCGCCGATCAGTACCGCGATGAAGGGCAGGCTTTCGCGGATGACCTCTTCGGGGCGGCACCCGGCCAGGGTCGCGGACATGTAGATCAGGATGCCGATCGGCGGTGTGCACAGCCCGATCAGAGAGGTCAGCACGAAGACGATCCCGAAATGGATCGGGTCGATGCCAAGCTCCAACGCGATCGGGTAGAAGATCGGGACCATGATGATCATGACGGGCAGGTTTTCCAGGAACAGGCCGATGATCAGAAGCGTGACGTTCAACAGCAGCAGAAAGACCCAGGGCCGGTCGGAGATCGAGAAGACCAGATTGGCGATGTCCTGGCTGACACGGAACTCGGCAATCAGGAACGCAAACAGCGACGCCGCGCCGAGGATCACAAGCACCTGGCCCGTCCCCGTTGCCGCCCGAACGAGCCCGCGCGCCGCCCCGGTCCAGCTCAGCTCGCGCAGCCAGAACCGGCCGATGACAAAGGCATAGAGCGCGGCGACCGCCCCGGCCTCGGTCGCGGTGAAGACGCCGCCGAGCACGCCGCCGATGATCAGGACCGGCGCCAGAAGGGCGGCGATCGCGCTGACGAAGCTGCGCCAGATCTCGCCTGGACCGGCCTGACTGGAAACCGGATAGCCGCGCCGGCTGCTGATGACGTAGGCAACCGCCATCAAGCCCACGCCGACAAGCAGCCCCGGCAGAATCCCGGCGACGAACATCTGGCCTATGGAGACCTCGGCCAGGAAGGCGAAGACGATCATGGGGATCGAGGGCGGAATGATCGGCCCGATCACCGCAGAGGTCTGGGTGACGGCGGCCGAGAACCCTGCCCCGTATCCCGACTTCTTCATCGACGGGATCAGCACCGAACCAAGCGCCGCGGTATCCGCCAGCGCCGAGCCCGAAATCCCCGCGAACATCATCGACGAGGCGATATTGGTCTGCGCCAGCCCGCCCCGGATATGGCCCACCAGCGAATTGGCGAAGGTCACGATGCGCTGGGTGATCCCGCCGGAGTTCATCCACTCGCCCACAAGGAAGAAAAAGCCGAGTGCGAGCAGGGGATAGTTCTGCACGCCGGCGACGAAATACTGTGCGAATATCTCGTCGGGGAAGAACGGGCGATAGATCGCGATCGTCAGCAACGAGGCCCCCAGCATCGCGAAGACGATCGGCACCCCCAGAAAGGCCAGGATCAGCATCGACCCGACAAGCACGAGCGTGTTCATGCGGCCGAGCCCCTCCAGCGCTCGTAAGCTTCCAGCCCGATGCGCACCGCCCAAAGCGGGCCGACCACGAGCAGCGGGATGTACAGCCATTGGCGCGACACCCGGGGCAGCGCGATGAAGAAGTCGTCTGCCGTGAATCTGGCCATGCCGAGGGCGGAGTCGGTCAGCACGTAGAGCGTTCCCAGGCAGATGATCGCGATCATGAGGTCAAGCAGCGGACGCAGCCGCGGCGGTGCGAGGTCGATGAAGAAATCCACCCGAATATGCGCCGCGCGCAACACCGAAAGCTGGATCATCCACGCCCACATCAGCATCGATGCCTCGACCGCCCAGGGAAGCGCACCTTCCCAGAGGTAGCGATTGAAGGTCGCCACCAGCGTTATTGTAACGATGGCCAGAAGCAGCAGCCCCAGCATCGCGTCGACGGTACGGTGAAACCAGGTTCTCCAGCCCGCCGACACGATGCTGCCGGACCCGTCAGCCACTTACCGCGCCGCTTCGATGGCCGCGGTCAGCTCGGTCCCGAACTGTTCCTCGTAGGCGCTCTTGACCTGCTCGTAGACGGCATCGCGCATCGCCCCGCGGTCGACGCCCTCGGACACTTCCATGCCCGCGTCCTTGAGGTCCTGAAGCCGCGCGGCGCTCTCCTTCGCGATAAGCTCGCGCTGGAAGGCGGTCGCCTCGACGGCGGCGTTGTGGATCCATGCCTGCTGATCCGCGCTCAGGCCGTTCCAGCGGCCTTCGTTCATGAAGACCGGCAGCGCCGTGTAGGCGTGCATGGTCAGCGTCATGTAGTCGGTCACTTCCTGGAACTTCATCGCGTAGACCTCGGTCACGGGATGCTCGGTTCCGTCGATCACGTTGGTCTGAAGCGCGAGATAGACTTCGCCGAACGGCATCGGCTGCGGGTTCGCCCCCAGAAGCTCGAAGGCCTGGATATGGGCCTTGTTGCCGGTGGTGCGGATCGTCAGCCCCTTCAGGTCGTCGATGCTGTTCACCGGGTGGGCCGAATTGATCACGTTGCGAAAGCCGATTTCCCAGAAGGCCAGCAACTTCAGGTCGTGTTCTCCGAGGCTCTCGCCGAGCTTCTCGCCCACCTCGCCGTCAAGCACGCGATAGACGTGCTCGGGGCCGTCGAAGATAAACGGGATGTCCAGCACGTTCTGCACCGGGTTGAACCCCGTCATCCAGGGATTGCCGGCCATGCCGATGTCGATCGTCCCGAGGCGGACGCCCTCGATCATCTCCTGCGCGTTGCCAAGCTGGCCGGCCGGGTAGATCGCGATGGTCAGGTCGCCCCCCGATTTCTCGGCGACCAGCCGCGCGAACTCTTCCGCCGCCTGGTTTTCGTAGCTGGTGGCAGAGTTGCCATGTGCAAAGCGCAGTTCGGCCGCGTTCGCGGCGCAGGCGATCAGAATGGCCGCGCTTGCGGCGACGATCCGGTTGAAAACGGTCATGTCGGTCCTCCCCTGAGAGCTCATTTCTCCCTGCGAAAGGGGTTAGCACACCAATTTTGGGAACGCTACCAAAAATCGCGGAGACGCCGCGTGCGGCCGTTCCGCTCCCTCGGATCAGCGGGTCAGCAAAAGGCTTCCGCTCCCGTAGGCAATGTGGCAAATGACTTGGAGCAATGGCTGTCGACGGCATTCATACCAAGCGGGACCGCGAGACGGTCACGCTGAAACAGGTGGCGGAACGCGCCGGCGTGGGCATCATGACCGTGTCGCGGGTCATCAACACGCCCGAGGCGGTCTCCGACAAGCTGAAGGCGCGGGTGAACGAAGCGGTCCGCGAACTCGGCTACGTTCCGAATCGCTACGCCGGCAGCCTCGCATCGGCGCGGACGAGCCTGGTCACGGTGATCGTGCCCTCCCTGTCCGGGCGCGTCTTCGGAGAGATCATCAAGGGCGCAGACGAGATCCTGTCGCCCCGTGGCTACCAGATCATGGTGTCCAACACGGCCTATTCGCTGGAGGACGAGGAACTGGTGTGCCGCCGCGTGCTGGGCTGGCGGCCGGAAGGTGTCATCATCTCGGGCATCGACCACACCGAGGGGACGCGCCGCCTGCTGCTCGATGCCGAGATCCCGGTGGTCGAGGCGCTCGAGCTCGGCGGGAACCCGATCGACATCAACATCGGCCTGTCGCACCGGGACGCCGGGCGTGCGGCCGTCGATCACCTTCTCGAACGCGGTTACCGCCAGCTCTCCTTCATCGGGGCGCAGATGCAGATCGATTTCCGCGCGCAACGACGGCGGCAGGGATTCCTCGACGGCCTGGCGGCGGCGGGACTTCAGGCCGTGCATGACATTTCGTTCGACGGCAAGGTCGCCTTCGAAGCCGGTGCGGCCGCCTTCGCGCAGTTGCAGGACACTGGCGAAGCGACCGACGCGGTGTTCTGCGTCAGCGACGAATTGGCCATCGGTGTGCTGGGCGAGGCGCAACGACGCGGCCTGCGCGTGCCACAGGACCTTGCCATCATCGGGTTCAACGATCTCGACGTCAGCTCGGCGGTCATGCCTGCGCTGACCACGATCCGGTCGCCCCGGAAGCAGATGGGCCGCCTTGCCGCGCAGGCCCTACTGGGCGATGGCGACCTGGCCAAGAAGATCGACGTCGGGTTCGAACTGATCCCGCGCGGATCGACGTAAGGCGCGTCGCGGCGTCTCGAAGAAACGGAAGCAGGATCAGCCGCGCATCGCCAGATCGCCTGCCGGGGACGGCAATTCATACATGCTCCCGGGCTCGTCCTCGGCTTGCGGCACAGGTCATATTATTTAGATTTAAAGTTTCGAACTTGAAATAGCCTCCGGCTGCAAGCCATACTGGAGCTCCGGACGCTGTTGGAAGGGGCATGTCATGCGAAGCGATACGGAACACTTCCAGTGCACGATCGAAGACGGGATCGCCCGCATCCGGCTGGACCGGCCGGAGCGCAAGAACCCTCTGACCTTCGACAGCTATGCCGAGCTGCGCGACTGGTTTCGCGATCTGGCGCATGACGACGAGGTGACCGCGGTGGTCATCCTGTCCAATGGCGGCAACTTCTCGTCGGGCGGAGATGTGCATGACATCATCGGGCCGCTCACGCGCATGACCATGAAGGAGCTCCTGGCCTTTACGCGGATGACCGGCGATCTGGTCAAGGCGATGATCGGATGCCGCACGCCGGTGATCTCGGCTGTCGACGGCGTCTGCGCCGGGGCCGGCGCGATCATCGCCATGGCCTCGGATCTCAGGGTGGCGAGCCCGGCTGCAAAGGTCGCGTTCCTGTTCAACCGTGTCGGGCTGGCCGGCTGCGACATGGGGGCCTGCGCGATCCTGCCGCGGATCATCGGCCAGGGGCGGGCGTCCGAGTTGCTCTATCTCGGCCGCGCCATGACCGCCGAGGAGGGCGCAGCATGGGGCTTCTTCAACCGCGTGGTCGAGGCCGAGGCGCTGGACGACACCGCGCTGGAGCTGGCCGGGCGGATTTCGAAAGGGCCGACCTTCGCGAATGCGATGACCAAGACGATGCTGGCGCAGGAGTGGTCCATGTCGCTGGAGCAGGCGATCGAATCCGAGGCACAGGCGCAGGCGATCTGCATGCAGGGCAACGATTTCAAGCGCGCCTACGACGCCTTCGTGGCGAAACAGAAACCCGTGTTCGAGGGCGACTGATGGCGGATCGCAGCTTTCTCGACTGGCCCTTCTTCGAGGACCGCCACCGCGCCCTGGCCGATGCGCTCGACGGCTGGGCGGCGGAGCGGCTGGGCGATCTCGACCATGCGGACACCGACGCGACGTGCCGGGCCCTGGTGCGCCATCTCGGCGCGGCGGGCTATCTGGAACACAGCGGCGCAATGGACGGGCAGCTCGATGTCCGGACCCTTTGCCTGATCCGCGAAACGCTGGCCCGCCATGACGGGTTGGCGGATTTCGCCTTTGCCATGCAGGGGTTGGGGACCGGGGCGATCTCTCTTTTCGGGACCGAGGCCCAGAAACGGGAATGGCTTCCGCTGACCCGGTCCGGGCAGGCGATTGCCGCCTTTGCCCTCACCGAACCGCAATCCGGCTCCGACGTGGCGAACTCCACGATGACGGCGGTGCGCGACGGCGGCGACTATGTCCTGAACGGCGAGAAGACCTGGATTTCCAATGGCGGAATCGCCGATGTCTACACGCTGTTCGCGCGCACCGGCGAGGCGCCGGGGGCGAAGGGGCTTTCGGCCTTCGTCGTCCCTGCCGGCCTTCCCGGCTTCGAGATCGCCGAGCGGCTGGAGACCATCGCGCCGCATCCGCTGGCCACGCTGCGCTTTACCGATTGCCGGATCCCGGCCTCCGCGCTGCTGGGCGAGCCGGGACGCGGGTTCGCCGTGGCCATGTCCGTGCTGGATGTGTTCCGGTCGACGGTGGCGGCGGCGGCGCTCGGCTTTGCCCGCCGGGCGCTGGACGAGGCGCTCGACCGGACCGCGACACGGACGGTTCAGGGCGCGCCCCTCTTCGATCTGCAGATGGTTCAGGGGCATATCGCGGATATGGCGCTCGATGTGGATGCTGCCGCGCTGCTGGTCTACCGCGCGGCCTGGACCCGCGATTCCGGCGCGCCCCGCATCACGCGCGAGGCGGCGATGGCCAAGCTCTTCGCGACCGACCGGGCTCAGCGGGTCGTCGACATGGGCGTGCAGCTTCACGGCGGCGACGGGGTGCGCAGCGGCCATATCGCCGAGCGGCTCTACCGCGAAATCCGCGCGCTCCGGATCTACGAGGGGGCGTCGGACGTGCAGAAGGTGATCATCGCCCGACAGACGCTCGCGGCCGACCAGGACCGCTAGGAGATGTCGTTGATGTCTAAATTTGTTGAGCCCGCGTCGCCCCGAAAATTGACCCTCGCTCGCAAGATATTAAGGGATCAGAAAGCTGTGATGATTGTAGCATACGTTTCATATTTAAAGTTTATATCCGGTCTGGTACGCTGCCTCGGACCAAGCGGGAGTACCTGGGCATGAAAATCGCCGTTCTCGGTGGCGGACCCTCCGGCCTCTATTTCGCGATCTCCATGAAGCTGCGCGATGCCGCCCATGACATAACCGTCTACGAGCGCAACCGGCCCGACGACACCTTCGGCTGGGGCGTGGTGCTGTCGGACGAGACGATGTCGAATTTCGACCAGAACGACCCCGTGTCGGAAAAGATGATCCGCGATCACTTCGCCTATTGGGACGACGTCAAGGTGATCCGCGGCGACGAGAGCATGGTGTCGGGCGGGCACGGGTTCTGCGGCATCGGGCGCAAGAGGATGCTCCAGCTCTTGCAGGAGCGCGCCCGCGATCTGGGCGTTACCATGGTGTTCGAACACGAGGTAAGCGAGGAGCGGCTGGAGGCCCTGCGCGCGAGCCACGACCTCGTGGTCGCCGCGGACGGGCTGAACTCGAAGACGCGCAGGATCCATGCCGACCGGTTCCAGCCCGAGATCGACATGCGGACCAACCATTTCGTCTGGCTCGGCACGCATCAGAAATTCGACGATGCCTTCACCTTCATCTTCGAGAAGACCGAGCATGGCTGGATCTGGGCGCATGCCTATCAGTTCGACGACGACACCGCGACCTTCATCGTGGAATGCGGCCCGGAGGTGTTCGAGGCCTTCGGCTTCGACAGGCTGAGCCAGCAGGAGAGCATCGCGCTCTGCGAGAAGATCTTTGAACGGCACCTCGGCGGCCATGCGCTGATGACCAATGCCAGCCACATCCGCGGCTCGGCCTGGATCCGCTTCCCGCGGGTGACCTGCGAACACTGGTATTTCGACAACGTGGTGCTTCTGGGCGATGCCTCGGCCACGGCGCATTTCTCGATCGGCTCCGGCTCCAAGCTGGGCATGGAGAGCGCCATCGCCCTTGCCGACGCGCTGAGCGCCGGCACGCCGCTGTCCGAGGCGCTTCAGACCTATCAGGACGATCGCAAGCTGCAGGTGCTGCGCGTCACCTCGGCCGCGCGCAATTCGACCCAGTGGTTCGAAGAGATCGAACGCTATCTCGATCTCGACATGATGCAGTTCAACTATGCGCTGCTGACCCGGTCGCAGCGGATCAGCCACGAGAACCTGCGCCTGCGCGATCCCGACTGGCTGGCCTCGGCGGAGGCCTGGTTCCAGGCCCGCGCGGGCAGCAATTCGGCGCGCAGCCCGATGTTCGCGCCGTTCCGGCTTCGCGACATGGAACTGGTCAATCGCGTGGTGGTCTCGCCCATGGCGCAGTACAAGGCGAAGGACGGCATGCCGACCGACTGGCATTTCGTGCATTACGCCGAGCGGGCCAAGGGCGGCGCCGGGCTCGTCTTCACCGAGATGCTCTGCGTCAGCGAAGAAGGGCGGATCACGCCCGGCTGCCCGTGCATCGGCGAGGCTCAGGTTCCGGCCTGGAGCCGGCTTGTCGATTTCGTGCATGAGGAAACGCCCGCCAAGATCTGCGCGCAGATCGGCCATGCCGGGCGCAAGGGCTCGACCCGGCTGGCCTGGGACGGCATCGACCAGCCCCTGCCCGAGGGCAACTGGCCGCTGATCTCGGCCTCGCCGATCCCGCTGATGGAGGGCAACGTCGTCCCCCGCGAGATGGACCGCACCGATATGGATCTCGTGCGCGACCAGTTCGTCGCGGCGGTGCGCGCCGCCGCCGCGGCCGGGTTCGACATGATCGAGATGCATGCCGCGCATGGCTATCTGCTGGCCTCCTTCCTGTCGCCGGTGACAAACAAGCGCCGCGACGCGTACGGCGGTTCGCTGGAGAACCGGCTGCGCTTCCCGCTTGAGGTGTTCGGCGCCATGCGGGCGGAATGGCCCGAGGCGAAACCGATGACGGTGCGCATCTCGGCGCATGACTGGATGGGCGAGGATGCCATGACGCCACAGGAGGCGGTCAGGGTGGCGGCGGCGTTCAAGGCGGCCGGGGCGGATGCGATCAACGTCTCCTCCGGGCAGACCGACAAGGCCGAGCAGCCGGTCTATGGCCGGATGTTCCAGGTGCCGTTCTCGGACCGGGTGCGCAACGAGATCGATGTGCCCACCCTCGTGGCGGGCAACATCTACGAACCCGACCACGTCAATTCGATCCTCATGGCGGGGCGTGCCGATCTGGTGCTGCTGGCCCGTCCGCATCTGGCCGATCCCTACTGGACGCTGCACGCGGCGGTGGACCTCGGCGACACCGAGCAGACATGGCTCAAGCCCTACGAGGGCGGACGGCGCCAGGCCAACACCCTGGCCGAACGCGAACGGGCCATGAACTCATGAGCCTCTCGGGGAAATCGGCCCTTGTCACCGGCGGCGGCTCCGGCACCGGCGCGGCCATCGCGCTGACGCTGGCCGAGGCGGGCGCGGCGGTGACGATCTGCGGGCGCCGCGCTGCGCCGCTGGACGCCGTGGCCGCGGGGCATGCCGGCATCCGCCCCGCGGTCTGCGACGTCACCGAGGAGGCGGCGGTGGCACGGCTCATGGCCGAGGCCGCGCCCGATATCGTGGTGGCCAATGCCGGGGCATCGGAAAGCGCGCCCTTCGTGAAGACCGAGCTCGACGCTTTCCGGCGGATGGTCGAGGTGAACCTGGTGGGCAGCTTCCTGACCCTGCGCGAAGGCGCGCGGGCGATGCAGGGCAAGCCCTGGGGCCGCCTGATCGCCATCGCGTCGACCGCCGGGTTGAAGGGCTATCCGTACGTCGCCCCGTACAGCGCCGCCAAGCACGGGGTCGTGGGCATGGTGAAATCCGTGGCGCTGGAGCTGGCCCGCAAGGGCGTCACCGCAAATGCCGTCTGTCCCGGTTTCCTCGACACCGAGATGACCGACCGCTCCATCGCCAAGATCGTCGAAAAGACCGGCCGCAGCCCGGAAGAGGCGCGCGCCGCGCTGGAAGCGACAAACCCGATGCACCGGTTGGTGCCGCCAGAAGACGTGGCCAAGACCGTGCTCTGGCTGTGCTCGGAGGGCACGGACATGATCACCGGCCAGTGCATCTCGGTCTCCGGGGGCGAGACATGAGCCAGGTTTTCTCTATCCACCGTCAGGTAGAGTTCAACCACTGCGACCCCGCGGGCATGGTGTATTATCCCAGGTACTTCGAGATGATCTCGGCGCTGACCGAACGCTTCTTCGCGGATGCGCTGGATTACGCCTGGAGCAGCATGGGCGAGGCCGCGATCGGAAACGGAACCCCGATGGGACGGATCGAGGTCCACTTCATGTCGCCATCCTTTCTCGGTGACTGGCTCGAACTGACGCTCGGCGTGGCCCGGATCGGCACCGCTTCGGCGACCTTCGAGATCGCCTGCCTCGGCGCCGGGGAGCGCAGGTTCTTCTGCCGCGCCACGGTGGTTCACGCGAAGATCGGCGGCGGCAGGTCCGTCCCCTGGCCCGCGCCCGTGCGCGCGGCGATGACGCCCTATCTCATCCCGTCCGACGAAACAGCCAAAAAGACACGCACATGCCCGCCATGACCCCTCACATGTTTCTCCAGCCCGACGGCTGGGTGCCCGCGAAAGGCTATGCCAACGGCATGCTGGCCGAGGGCCGCATCGTGTTCACCGGCGGGCTCGTCGGCTGGAACGCGGCGCAGCAATGGGAGCATACCGACATGGTGGGCCAGTTCCGCCAGACGCTCCTCAATATCGTCGCGGTGCTGGCCGAGGCCGGCGCCCGGCCCGAGCACCTGGTGCGGCTGACCTGGTATGTCACCGACAAGTCGGAGTACCTGGCGAACCTCAAGGAATTCGGCGCGGCCTATCGCGAGGTGATCGGTCGCCATTTTCCGGCCATGGCCGTGGTGCAGGTGGTGGCTCTGATGGAGGACGAAGCCAGGATCGAGATCGAGGCCACCGCCGTGATACCGAGCCCCGGCGCCCCTGCCCGCGAGGCATAGGTATTTCATACCGAAAGCATCCTCTGGCAGGACCGACCGCGTCGCGGCCTGCGGAGGCTGTCCGCAAGGCACTGGAATGCCGCATTTCTATCCGGTGCGCGGGTGTCGGTCCTGGCCGAGGGGGCATCCGTAGCCGGCCCCTTTACTTGCAGTCTGGAATGATTGATATGTGAGTATTGCGCATATGGAGACCTTCGGGACGATGAGCCAGAGCCAGGACCCTCAGCACGATGACGACCGCCTTGCCGTGCATCGTCTGCGTCTCTGGCTGCAGATGCTGAAGGCCGTGCGCCACGTGGAAAGCCAGCTGCGCGAGAAGCTTCGGGTCAACTACGACACCACCCTGCCCAGGTTCGACGTGCTCGCGGCGCTGCATGCACAGCCCGAAGGCATGAAGATGAGCGAGCTGTCGCAATTCCTCATCGTCTCCAACGGCAATGTCACCGGAGTCGTCGATCGACTGGTCACCGACGGGCTGGCCGAGCGCCGAAACCTGAGCACCGACCGCCGCGCCATCCAGGTCTGCATCACCGACAAGGGCCGCAGCCTGATGGATGCGATGGTCGAGGATCACCGGCTCTGGATCGACGAGATGTTCCGCGATGTGTCGGAAGCCGATGCCGCCCGCGGCATCTCGATCATGCTCGACATCCGCAAGGGATCGGCGGCCGTCGCCAAGAGCTGAGGTCCGCCGCAGCCTGGTTCCGGTCCCGCCCGTGCTGCGCATGCATCGGATGCAGCGGCAGCCGGAAAAAGCCATCAACTCCGCCGATCGAAACGACGCGCTGGACGCGCCTGCCGGGAAGCCCATCGCGGGCATCATGTATTTCAAACTCATAACATCCCGACTTGAAATATCAGGCCCGTCAGGTACAGTCCTTACCGGGCCATTGCCAACCTGGGATGTCGCGCCCGCCCGCGGGCCGCCATGCCAAACGAAACAGATGCCAGCCGTCCATGACGAAGCGAACGATCATCGAACAAGACCCTGCGGCATCTTTCGGATCGGGGCACCGATCCTGCGACACCAACAGAGAGATCAGTCATGCTCAGACCATCGGCTCATTCGGATACCTTCGCCCGGGATAACCTGCCCCCGGCGGATCAGTGGCCCGACCTGCTGCTCGACGGGTTCGACTATCCCGACAGGCTGAACGCAGCGGTCGAGTTGACCGATGCCATGGTTGCCAGGGGCCATGGCGACCGGATCGCGCTGATCGGAAACGGACGCCAGCGGACCTACAAGGAGCTGGCCGACTGGACCAACCGGCTCGCCCATGTACTCGTCGAGGATCTCGGGGTCAAACCAGGCAATCGCGTCCTGATCCGCTCCGCCAACAACCCGGCGATGGTCGCCGCCTGGCTCGCCGCCACCAAGGCCGGGGCGGTGGTCGTCAACACCATGCCCATGCTGCGCGCCGGCGAACTGCTGAAATACGTCGATGAGGCCGAGATCACCCACGCGCTCTGCGACACGCGGCTGATGGAGGAGATGCAGATCTGCGCGGCGCAAAGCACGACCCTCACCTCCGTCACCGGCTTCGACGGCACCTCCAACCACGACGCCGACCTCGACCGGCTCGCCCTTGAAAAGCCCGTCGCATTCGACGCAGTGGAAACGTCGCAGGATGATGTCGCGCTGATCGGCTTCACCTCGGGATCGACGGGCAAGCCCAAGGGCACGATGCATTTCCATCGCGACCTGCTGATCATCGCCGACGCCTATGCCAAGGAGGTGCTGGACGTGCAGCCCTCGGACGTATTCGTTGGCTCACCGCCCCTTGCGTTCACTTTCGGCCTCGGCGGTCTCGCCATCTTCCCGTTGCGTTTCGGCGCGACCGCGACCCTGCTCGAAACCGCTTCGCCGCCCAACATGATCGAGATCATCGAGAAATACCGCGCCACCATCTGCTTCACCGCGCCGACGGCCTACCGCGCCATGCTGCAGGCCATGGACGATGGCGCCGATCTCACATCGCTGCGCGCCGCGGTCTCCGCCGGCGAGACCCTGCCCGCCCCGGTCTACGAGGAATGGAAGGCCAAGACGGGCAAGCCGATGCTCGACGGGATCGGCGCCACCGAGATGCTTCACATCTTCATCACCAACAGGTTCGAGGATCACCGCCCCGCCTGCACCGGCAAGCCCGTCACCGGCTATCAGGCCAAGGTGATCGGCCCGGATGGCGCCGAGGTGGCCCCGGGCGAGATGGGGCGGCTTGCGGTGCGCGGCCCGACCGGATGCCGGTATCTGCGCGGCTATCGCCAGGGCGAATACGTGATCGACGGCTGGAACCTCTCCGGCGACGCCTTCACCCGGGATGACGAGGGGTATTTCCATTTCGCCGCCCGCAACGACGACATGATCGTCAGCGCCGGATACAGTATCGCCGGCCCCGAGGTCGAGGCGGCGCTGCTCTCCCACGAGGCCGTCGTCGAATGCGCGGTGGTCGGCCTCCCCGACGAAAACCGGGGCACCGTCGTGCAGGCGCATGTGGTGCTGGCGCCCGGCTTCGACGCCACCGACGAGATGCGCAAGCGCCTGCAGGATCACGTCAAGGCGACGATCGCCCCCTACAAGTATCCGCGCAGCGTTGTCTTCACGGAGGCCCTCCCAAAGACCGAAAGCGGCAAGATACAGCGGTTCAAGCTGAGGAGCGCCACATGACCGAGGGCGCGTACAATCCCGAGACGGATGGCGCGAAGACCGATTTCGGCAGCGCGATGTCCTACGGAGATTACCTCCATCTCGATGCTCTTCTTGCCCAGCAGCATCCGTTGAGCGATGCGCATGACGAGATGTTGTTCATCATCCAGCACCACACCAGCGAGTTGTGGATGAAGCTGATCATCCACGAAATGACCGCGGCGCGCGCCGCCCTCATCGCCGGGCAGATGCCCGAGTGCTTCAAGATGCTGGCGCGTGTCGGGCGCATCTTCGAGCAGCTCAACCAGCAATGGGAAGTGCTGCGGACCATGACGCCCGCCGACTATACCACGTTCCGCGAGTCGCTCGGTCCGTCCTCGGGCTTCCAGTCCTATCAGTACCGGCTGATCGAATACCTTCTGGGCAACCGCAATCCCAACATGCTCAAACCCCATGCGCATGTGCCCGAGGTCTCGTCGCTTCTGACCGAGGAACTCGCCCGCCCGAGCTTCTACGACGAGGCCATCCGCCTGCTGTTCCGCACCGTGGACGGCGACGAACGGAACGTGCCTGCACCGCAGCTGGACAGTCCGCACATTTCCACCCCGGAGATCCAGGACCGCTGGAAGACCGTCTACCAGAACGTCGACCGCTACTGGACGCTCTACCAGCTCGCCGAAAAGCTCGTCGATCTGGAGGACTACTTCCGGCGCTGGCGGTTCAACCACGTGACCACCGTAGAGCGCGTCATCGGCTTCAAGCGCGGAACGGGCGGAACCTCCGGCGTCGGCTATCTCCGCCGGATGCTCGAGGTCGAGCTGTTCCCGGAACTCTGGCATGTGCGAGGCGAGCTGTGAGTCTCCCCAGAAAGCACCTGTTCTCGATCCCCGAGGGCGTCATCTATCTGGATGGCAACTCTCTGGGGGTGCTGCCCGCCGCGGCCCGCGAGCGCGCCGCGCAGGTCATCGGCGACGAATGGGGCCAGCAGCTGATCCGGGCCTGGAACACCGCCGACTGGATGTCGCTGCCCCAAAGGGTCGGCGACCGGATCGCCGGGCTCATCGGCGCCCCGAAAGGCTCCGTCGCCACCGGCGACACGCTCTCGATCAAGGTGTTCCAGGCGCTCGCCGCCGCGCTCGACATGCGCCCCGACCGCAAGGTGGTCCTCTCGGACAACGGCAATTTCCCCACCGATCTCTACATGGCCCAGGGCCTGGCACGGCTGATCGACAAGGGCCACGAGATCCGCACCCCCGCGCCCGAGGACGTGCCGGACGCCATCGACGACAGCGTCGCCGTCGTGATGCTGACCCATGTCGATTACCGCACCGGGCGGCTGCACGACATGGCGGCGATCACCCGCGCCGCCCATGACGCCGGCGCGGTGATGATCTGGGATCTCGCCCACAGCGCCGGCGCGCTGCCCCTGGACATCGCGGGATCGCAGGCCGAATTTGCCGTCGGCTGCACCTACAAGTACCTGAACGGCGGGCCCGGCGCCCCGGCTTTCATCTATGCCCGGCCCGATATCGTCGAAGATCTCGCCCCCGCGCTCTGCGGCTGGATGGGGCATGACGCGCCCTTCGCTATGGAGCTTGGCTACCGCCCGGCGATGTCGACCGAGCGTCTGCGCGTGGGAACCCCGCCGATCATACAACTCTCGATCCTCGACACGGCGCTCGACGTCTGGGACGGCGTTTCGATGGAAGAGCTGCGCCAGGCCTCCATCGGCCTGTCGGAACTGTTCATCGCCGAGGTGGAAAAGCGCTGCCCCGGCCTTCGCCTCGCCTCGCCGCGCGATCCCGCGGCACGGGGCAGCCAGGTCTCGTTCGCGTTCGACCAGGGCTATGCCGCCATGCAGGCCCTGATTGAGCGCGGCGTCATCGGCGATTTCCGCGCCCCCGACATCATGCGCTTCGGCTTCACCCCGCTCTATCTCGACAAGGCCGACGTGCGCGCCGCCGCCGACCATATCGAGGCGGTCATCTCCCAGGAGATCTGGCGCGATCCGAAATACCAGGTCAAGTCGCGGGTAACCTGACGTTCAAGCCCCGGCCGACTCCCGCCGTCACCCGTGCAGCAGCTCCTTTTCCTTCGGCGCGCGGCGTCTGCGTCGCCGCGTATTCGCCATCAGCGGTCCTCGAACAGCAAATGCACCTTGACCGCGCGGCTTCGGTCGGCGGCCGCGCGAAAGGCCGCGACCGCCTCGTCGAGCGGATAGCGCGTGGTGATGATCGGGCGGACGTCGATCCGGCCGGAGGTGATCGCCTCGACGGCCTCGACGAATTCCTCGTGGAAGCGATGCGTGCCCTGGACGTGGATTTCCTTGGCCACCAGCGCGTTGATCGGCATCGGCGTGTCGCCGACCACCCCGACCTGCACCAGGATGCCGCGCGGGCGCAGGGCGGCGATGGCCCCGCGGATCGCCGGCGCCGCTGCCGAGCATTCGAAGGCGACATGGAAATATCCCTTCTCCTCCGAATACCGCTCCATCTCCACCGCGTCCTTTGCCACGTCGATGGTGCGTGTCGCCCCCATCCGGGCCGCGACCGCCAGGGTGGCCTCGTGCAGGTCGGTCACGACGACCTCGGCCGCCCCCGCCTGTGCCGCGACGGCCGTGCAGAGGCTGCCGATGGGGCCGGCGCCGGTGACCAGAACCCGCTTGCCGCGAAGGTCTCCGGCCATTCTCGCCGCGTGAAGACAGACCGCCAGCGGCTCGGCACAGGCGACCGCGTCCAGATCGGCATCTTCGGGCAAGGGCACGCATTGCGCGGCATCCACGACGATCCGGTCACGGAACAGCCCCTGCTCGTGCGGCAATCGCATCGCCGACCCGCTGAACCGCATGTTCAGGCAATGCATCGGCAGGCCCTCGGCGCAATAGGAGCACGTCCCGCAGGGACGGCTGGGGTTGAGGGCGACCTTGTCCCCCGGAGCGAGATGATCCACGCCGTCGCCCGCGGACAGCACCCGGGCGGACGCTTCGTGGCCCAGAATGATCGGCTCGCGCACGCGGATCGTGCCGATCCCGCCATCGGACAGGTAGTGCATGTCGGAGCCGCAAATCCCGCCGGCGGCCAGCGCGACGAGAACTTCGCCCGCGCCCGGTTCGGCCACGTCGTCGGTTTCGATGCGCAGGTCGTCCTGACCATAGAGACGGCAGACACGGGTTTTCATGGTCGTTCTCCTGATGGGCTCATAGCGGCGGAAGCAAGGTGGCGGAGGACGGGGCGAGCGTGTTCGGCGCGACTGTCGGGCTCCGGGCCGGGCGGAAGGGCCTGACGGTCCCCCGGGATATCGCGCGGGGCCCTTTTCATCGGCCGATCGGCGTGCAGAGGCGGACGCCGAGCTCGGCCGCACTGGCCGCGACGCGGGTCCAGACCTCCTCCGGCAAGGAGACCCCGTCCGACTGGCTCCGCGTGACGGTCTCGTGCGCCCGGTCGCCGGGCACGCGGACCGGCGGCCGTCCCGGGATCGGGCGGCTCGAACGGCACGCCTCGTTGAGCGCGGCGACTTCGCGTAGGAACGGCTCGAACCCGCCGAATGCGTCCGGATCGATCATCTGGACGAACACGTTGCCGCCCCAGCGCGTTGGCGCCTCCGCCCGCCCATGCCCGGCCAGGGCCTGGGTAAGCATTTCGATCATCAACCCCATCGAATAGCCCTTGTGGCCGTGATCCATCCCCCCGACCGGAAGGATCGATCCTTTCGGCTCCGCGTTCACAACCGCCGGATCGTTGGTCGGCCGCCCCTCGGCATCGAGCATCCATGGATGCTCGAACCGCGTTCCGTTGCCGATGTGTTCGCGCACCTTGGACACCGTCGTGATCGAGGAACAGGTGTCGATTAGGACCGGATGCCCGTCGGCGGGATAGCCGACCGCCCAGGGATTCGGCGTGAAGACCGGCTCGGTGCCGCCATATGGGGCGACCCATTTCCCGGACGGGTCCGACGTGGCGATGTAGCACACGAACCCTTGGTCCGCGGCGATCCGGGTAAGGGTCGACAGGCATCCGATATGGTGACTGCGACGGATCGCCAGGGCCGTCATCCCGAATTCCCGCGCGCGGTCCATGCAGATGTCCAGCGCCTGCGACATGAGCCAGTGGCCGGGCAGGTAGTTCCCGTCCCAGACCATCGTCACCCTGTTGTCCCGTACGACCTCGTGCCGGCCCGATGCCGTCATGCGGCCGGAGGCCAGTTCGGGCAGGTAGTACGGAACCATGGAGACCCCGTGCGTCGTAACCCCCAGCTCGTCCGTGCGGACGAGGAATTCGGCCACGACCTCGGCCATGTCGCGATCGAGGCCGGCCCGTGTGAGCATCGTGCGGGCCAACGCGGCGAGATCGTCGCGGGAAAAGCGTAGATCGGTCATGTGTCTCTCGGCTCGCCAGTGTCGCCCCGGTGCGCCGCCAGCGGGTGGTTCGTGTCAAAGGGAGGACGGGCGCGGGGTTTCACGGGGCGTCTCGCTTACGGGGTCAACAGAGAGGGCAGCCAGGTGGCCAGCGGCGCGAAGTAGCTGACGGCCAGCAGCACCAGGAGGTTGGTCAGCAGGAACGGCAGGATCGCCCGGACGACCGGCGCCAGCGGCAGCCGCGCGATGTTGGCGCAGACGAACAGGCAGACGCCGACGGGTGGCGTCGTCAGGCCGATCATCAGGTTCAGCACCGCGAAGGTGGCGAAATGCAGCGGGTCGATCCCCACCGCCTCGGCCAGCGACAGCAGCGGCACGAACAGGATGATGAGCGCCGCGATGGTTTCCATGAACATGCCCACGAACAACAGCAGCAGGTTGATCAGCAGGATCACCAGGAACCTGTTGTCGGTGAGAGAGAGAACGCCGTTGGCGATGGCCTGCGGGATGCGTTCGGAGACCAGGATCCAGCCGAAGACATTGGCGAAGCCCACCAGCGCCAGGATACCGGCGGCCGAAACCGCGCTATCGGTCACGATGCCGGGGACCGCGCGAAGCGGCAGCTCGCGGTAGACGAAGGCGCCCACGATAAAGGCGTAGACGGAGGCGACCACCGCCGTCTCGGTCGGCGTCGCGAGGCCGGACAGAAGCCCGTAGATGATGAGGAACGTCATCGCGATCGCCCAGAAGGCGCCGCCGAACGAGCGGGCCACTTCGCCGAAGCCCTGCCAGGGCTGATGCGGAAAGCCCTTGCGGACCGCGACGATATAGGCCGTCACCATCATCGCCAGCCCCATCAGAAGACCCGGCACCGCACCCGCCAGGAACATCCGGCCGACGGATATCCCCGACAGGGCGCCGACGATGATCATCGGCACCGAGGGCGGGATGATCGGGCCGACCGTGGACGAGGCGGCCGTCACCGCGGCCGAGAAGTCGCCGGGATAGCCCGCCTTCTTCATCCCGGGGATCAGCACGCCGCCGAGCGAGGCCGCGTCGGCCACCGCGGTCCCGGTGATCCCGCCGAACAGCATGGAAGCGGCGATATTGGTCAGCCCCAGCCCGCCGCGAATCCAGCCGACGATGGCATTGGCGAACCGGATGATGCGGTTGGTGATCCCGCCGCGGTTCATCAGGTTGCCGGCCAGGATGAAGCCCGGGATCGACAGCAGGACGAAGACGTCCATGCCCGCATACATCTTCTGCGGCATGACCACGGCCGGCATCCCGGCAAACAGCAGGTAGGACAGCGAGGACAGGCCGAGCGTGATCGCCACCGGGATCCCCAGGACGAGCCCCGCCACGAAGACCGAGAACAGGATCGCGACGTCCATGAGCTAGTCCTCTTCCCGCTTCTCGGGCAGCCCGTCCTCGGCCCCGGTGAGCATGCCCAGAAGCCGGACGAGACCGAAGATCGCGAGCCCGGCCAGCATTAGCCACACCGTGAAATGGACGAAGTGCATCCGGATCCCGAGGGCCGGCGCGGTCTGCATCCGGCCGATGGTCACGTATTTCCAGGCGTGCGGAAGGAGATAGAGGGCCAGCCCCGCCGTACAAAGCGCCGCGAAGAGGCGCAGGGCCCAGGGAAACCGGCCGGGAAGCGACTCGCTGACCACGTCCACATTCACCAGATCGCCCGTCCGGAACGCGACCCCGGCACCGAAGGCGACCATGTAGAGCAGGGCATAGCGCGTCAGTTCCTCGGTCCAGACCGGCGACGATCCGTAGAGCCGCCCGATCACCTGGGTCAGGACGGACCCCATCAGAACGGCGAACGCCGCCCCGGCCCCGACCCGGGCCAGCAGGATCACGATCTGGATCAGCCTTGCCGTGACGCTCATGTTCCCCCCTGCGGTCGGGCCGGCGCCGCACCGAAGCGGCACCGGCCAATCGCGATTCTGTCGGAGCTTACTGCGTGAACAGCTCTTCGACGATCGGCTTGATCTCCTCGTTGACGTTCGCCAGCACCGCGTCCTTGGCGGCGGCCTGGAAGGCGGCGGCGTCGACCTCGACGAAGGTCATGCCCTTTTCTTCGAGGAACGCGCGGTCCTCGGCGAGGCTCGCCTCGAACAGCTCCCGCTCGTAGGCCTGGGCCCGCGCGGCGGCTTCCATGACGGCGGCCTGATCTTCCTCGGACAGCTTGTTCCAGGTCGATTCCGCGATGGTCAGATAGATCCACGACCGCACGTGATCGGTCAGGTTCACATGGCTCTGCACTTCGTAGAAGCTGGCCGAGCGGATCAGCGCCAACGGGTTCTCCTGGGCTTCGATCGTGCCGTTCTGCAGCGAGGTGAACACCTCGGAGAAAGCCATCGGCCCCGGCGTGGCGCCGAGCGACTTCCAGACGTCGACGAAAAGCGGCACGTTGGGAACGCGCATCTTCAACCCGTCCAGCTCGTCCGGCGAGGTGATCGGGCGATTGCTGGTCAGCTCGCGCGCGCCGCGGGCGAAATAGGCGATCGGGCGGATCTGCACGTTGTCGATGATCTGCTGCTTGATCTCGTCGCCGACCGGCCCGGCGGCGAAGGCGTCCATCTCCTCGATTGTCTTGAAGGCGTAGGGAACGGCCAGCAGCGCCGCCTTGGGCGCCCAGTTCTGAAGGCTCTCGCCGGTGATGGTCATATCGACCGTGCCGAGCTGCATGCCGTTGATGAGGTCGATTTCCTTGCCGAGCGACTCGTTCGGGAAGACCTCGACGGCGATCCGGCCGTCGGTCAGGGCCGACAGCTCCTCGCCGAACCTGACCGACGCCTTGTGCCAGGAGTTCTCCTCGTTCGCGAGGTGGCCGAGCTTCAGCGTCATTTCCTGCGCCGAGAGCGGCGCGGCGACGACCGCGGCAACCGCCGCGGCGAGGGCGGTGAGCTTGAGATTCAGAGTCATGCGTTTTCTCCTCCTTGTATGGGTGCGTTCACCGGCGGAGGCATGTCCCCGTCCGGCAGGTCGAAATACTCGCGATTGGCGTCGACGATCTGCGGCAGATCCCGCAGGACCTCGCGCAGGTGAAATCGGATGGCGGAATTGGCGCCCGGCACGTCGCCGGCTGCGATCCGGTCGACGAGGGCCCGGTGCTGGACGATCAGATTGTCGATCCGGAATTCCGCCAGCGACAGGTAGCGCACCCGGTCCATCTGCGATTTCAGCCCCTCGATCTGCTTCCAGGTGCCGGCCTTTCCGGCGCCCTCGGCCAGCGTGCGGTGAAACAGTTCGTCCAGCTGGATGAATGCGCCGCACTCGCGCCGGTCCAGCGCCTGCTGCCGGTCGAGCTGGCTGCGCAGGTCCGAGATGAGGGCCGGATCGGGCCTGGCCGCGAGAATCTTGGCGATGTCGGCCTCGATCGCCTCGCGCAGGAACCGGGCATCGAGCACCGCGTAATACCCGATCCGGCTGACGATCGTGCCGCGCTGCGGGCGGATTTCCAGCAGCCCCTGGTCGGCCAGCTTGATGAAGGCCTCGCGCACCGGCTGCCGGCTGACGTCGTAGCTGCGCGCCAGCTCGGATTCCGAGAGCCGGTCGCCCGCCTTCAGGTCGTTCTGGATGATGCGCTTGCGAAGGATGCGCGTGATCTGCGGCGTGATCGACGCCGATGGGTCGAGTTCCCAGGCCGAATTGTGGTCGATCTTCATGATTCGGCATCCTCCCTGCGGTTCACTACCATACTTCCATACTAGTCAGCAACGATACGCAGTGTTAGTTTCGTCACAGGCTGCGAGTCGGGAGGAATGCATGGAACAGACTTGGCGATGGTTCGGCCCGCAGGACCGTGTGAGCATCTCCGATGTCGCCCAGGCCGGCGCCACCGGAATTGTCACGGCCCTGCATCACGTGCCGACGGGCACGGTCTGGTCGCCCGAGGACATCGCGCGGCGGAAAGACGAGATCGGCCGGAAGCGCGACGGATCGCCCTCGGGCCTCGCCTGGACCGTCGCCGAGAGCCTTCCGGTGAGCGAAGACATCAAGAAGCAGCAAGGTGACTGGAAGGCGCATATCGCGGCCTACAAGGAAAGCCTCGGCAACCTGGCCGCTGCCGGCATCCGGGTGATCTGCTACAACTTCATGCCGGTCCTCGACTGGACCCGCACCGACCTTGCCTGGGAACTGCCGAACGGCGCGACCTGCATGCGCTTCGACCTCACGGACTTCGCGGCCTTTGACCTGCACATCCTGAAACGCCCGGGCGCCGCGGAGGATTACGACGCGGCCCTGCAAGAGGCGGCGGCCCGCCGTTTCGCAGAGATGTCGGAGGCTGACGCAGAGCAACTCGCCGGAAACATCGTCTTCGGCCTGCCCGGCGCGGCCGAGCGTTTCAGTCTGGCCGACATCCGCGCGCATCTTGCCGAATATGCGGCGATGCGCGAGGAAACGCTGCGCCAGCACCTGATCGACTTCCTCTCCGAAGTCGCGCCGGTGGCACAGGCGCACGGCCTGCGCCTGTGCTGCCATCCCGACGATCCGCCGTTCCCGCTGCTCGGACTGCCCCGCGTCATGTCGACCGAGGCGCACTACAAGGCGATAATGGACGCGGTCGACAGCCCGGCCAACGGCATCACCCTGTGTTCGGGGTCGTTGGGCGCCCGGCCCGACAACGACCTGCCGGGGATGATGGACCGCCTCGGCGACCGGGTCCATTTCCTGCACCTGCGCAACGTGAAACGCGACACGACGGAGATACGGGGCTCCTTCTACGAGGCCGAGCATCTCGGCGGCGATACCGACATGGTCGCCCTTGTCCGGGCCGCCCTGAAGGAAGAGGCGCGCCGCAAGGCTGCGGGACGCGCCGATTGTTCGATCCCGTTCCGGCCGGATCACGGCCAGGACATCCTCGACGACCTCGGCCGGCGCGCGCAGCCGGGCTATCCCGCGATCGGGCGGCTCAAGGGCCTGGCGGAGCTGCGGGGGCTCATCGCCGCGCTCGAACCCGGGATCGCCCCGGCATGAGCAACCGCCTGCATTCACCCGACGATCTTCCCGCCGATGTGGCCCGCCCGGCCTACCGGCCCGCGGATCACGCACCGGGGATCGTCCATATCGGTCTCGGCGCGTTTCACAAGGCGCACCAGGCGGTCTATACCGACGACGCGCTGGCGGCGGCGGGCGGCGACTGGCGGATCGTCGGTGTCAGCCTGCGCAGCCCCACGCCGGCCGAGGAACTGAGACCGCAGGCGTGTCTCTACACCACCATCGAGCGCAGCGCCGACGGCAGCCACGCGCGGGTCATCGGGTCGCTCGCGGACGCGCTTTGCCTCGGGACCGACCGAGACGCGGTGCGCGACGCGCTGTGCGCGCCGGCCACGAGGATCGTCAGCCTGACCGTGACCGAGAAGGGCTACGGAATCGACCGGGCCAGCGGCGGCGCCGATCCGGGCCACCCGGCGATCGCCGCCGATCTCGCCGACCCCGGCACCCCTCGGGGCGTCGCCGGCCTGCTGGTCTGGGCGCTCGGCCAGCGCCGCACGTCCGGTACGCCGCCGTTCACGGTGCTGTGCTGCGACAATCTGCCGGAGAACGGCCGGCTCCTGCGCTCGCTGCTGATCGACTTCGCCCGCCGGGCCGCGCCCGACCTTGCCGATTTCATCGCGTCCGACGTCGCCTTCCCGGCCACCATGGTGGACCGCATCACGCCGGCCCGCGGCCCCGGAACCCTGCAGCTCGCAAGAGACCTCACCGGCCACGACGACCGGGCCGCGGTCGAATGCGAGGCGTTCCGGCAATGGGTGATCGAGGATCGGTTTCCCACGGGCCGTCCCGCATGGGAGGCGGGCGGGGCGCTGTTCGTCGCGGACGTGCGGCCGTTCGAGGAGATGAAGCTGCGCATGCTGAACGGCACGCACTCCATGCTGGCCTATGCCGGTTTTCTGGCCGGCCACACCCATGTGCGCGACGTCATGAAGGATCCCGTCCTGGCCACGCTGGTGCGCCGCCATCTTGCGGCCGCTGCGGCAACGCTGGACGACCTGCCGGGCGTCGACCTTGGCACCTATGCCGAAGATCTGGCGCGGCGCTTCGCCAATCCGCACCTCGCCCACGAGACTTACCAGATCGCCATGGACGGGTCGGAGAAGATGCCGCAGAGGATCTTCGCGCCCGCACAGGACGCGCTGCGGCGCGGGCAGTCGGTGGAGCCCTTCGCCTTCGCGACCGCCGCCTGGATGCGTTATGTCCTGGGCCGGACCGATACCGGCGAATACTACGATCTGCGCGACCCCCTTTCGGCCGCCCTCCGGCCGGAAGGCGACGGGCCCGCGTCCGCCGAAGACGTGGTGCAACATCTCTACGGGATCGAGGGACTGATCCCCGCGGCGTTGCAGGCGCATCCCGAGTGGACGGCGGAGGTGCTGAAGCATCTTGGGAACATGGTTTCCCTCGGGATGACCCAGGCCATAGCCGATGCCGCCAAACAAGCGGAGACCGAACGCCCGGCGCAGAGGCGCGGATAGGCTGCGCAGCGTCGCCAGGTCGTGTCCGAGAAAACGGTGCCGCGTCGTCACCCCCGTTTGCCACCTGACGCCCCTGCCCCGACACCGGCCGGCGTCGCGCGTCACGTGTCGCGCACAGGCGTGATGGTGGGCGTCGCTGCCCCTTCTCGCGCCAGCCGCCGGATTTCCGGTCGGAGCGAGGTGTACTGGTTCCGCCGCAGCAACTCGCGGAACTCGCGCGGGGTCCGCCCGTACTGCATCTTGAACGAACGCGAAAACACGGCCGGACCAACCTGACCGGACGCAAGCATAGGTGGCCGCCCTTGCCTTGGTGACGGCGGTGCAATCCCTTGCTCCAGCGGCACGACCTCCAGCTTGATCCGCTCGCCCTTGTCCTTGTGCGCCTCGTTGAAGGCGTCGATCTGGCGCGCCCAGACGTAACCGTCTGACGCGGTGAGCCAGGACCAATGCACCAGTTCGACGGGCCGGCTCTGGACCCAGACGCGGGTCGACACCAGTCGCGGAATCGATGCGGGATCCGAACTCTGTCAAACGCCTCCGATCACCGTCGGATCGAACATCTCCCGTATCCTCGGCACCGGCGGCGCACCCTTCAATGACCGTGGCAGCGCCGGAAAAAGGGCCTCCGCTCGGTTTTCGACATCGCGCCGTCGGCGGCAAAGAGATCGGCGTAGTGCAGGATCATCACTTCGGGGTCCGGGCCGCGCAGCGGGGCGTGGGTTGCGTGGGTGGCGACCGCGCCGACGATAGCCTCGTCGACGCCGAGTTCGACCAGAAGCAAGGCCCCCAGGACGCCGTGCGGGATGCGTGCCGAGACCGGCGTTTCGACGTCGCCCTCCTCGCGACGCTCCATAAGAAGCGGCTTGTCCAGGTCGTGCAGCAGCAGAATGCCCAGAAGATGTTGCCGGTTCACGGTCCATCCCCAACGCGACTCGGCGACCGAAAGAATCGCCAGGCCCGCTTCGGTGACGTCGTTCGTGTGATCCACCAGGCTGTCCTGGGAGCCATGCGAAAACGGCACGTCGGTAATCTGGCCGTAGGTGGATGAGGCAAGCACCGAAGCCCAGGCCGTGACGAAGGCGGATTGCAGGTCGGGCTCCAACTCCACGGCGCGCGGGAAAGCTTCGAGGATCCGCCGGCTCTGGTCCGCGTTCGGATTGACGATATGATAGCTTTTCATCCCGGAAGCGTCCTGTTCAGGTGGTGTCATGACAAAGAAGGATCCACTCGGCCCGGTGCCAAAGGCCGCCGCGGAAACGCGGCGCGCGGACCCCGCCGACAACCCCGGCGACCAGACGCTGGAGGGCCGGATCTATCGCGCCTATTCCTGGCTGACCCGGTCGGAGCAGCGGCTGGCCGATGTGCTTCTCGAACACCAGATGGACCTGCCGATCTACACGGCCGCCGAGCTGTCGGCGAAAGCGGGGGTGTCGAAAAGCACGGCGGCGCGGCTGATCCGTACCCTGGGATACCGCAGTTACCCCGAGGCCAAACGCGAGATACGCAACGAGCAGTTCTGGGGGTCGCCGCAAGGCGGGCTGAACCGGGCCGAGCACCCGCAGGAAGCGTCGGCCAAGCGCATGATGGAGGACGACCTCGAGAACATCCGCCAGACCCTCGCCGCGATCCCGGAGGCCCGGATGACCGAAGCGGCCCACGGTATCGCGACGGCGCGGCGGGTGTGGATCATCGGCCTGCGCAGCGGGCACGGGCTCGGCCTGCACATGGCGCACTACCTGACGTTGATCAGGGACAAGGTCCATCTGATGAACTTCGGCTCGGGATCCTTGTCGCATGACGTCGGCAGCCTCGAAGACGGCGATCTGCTGTTGGTCATCGCCTTCCGGCGACGGCCCAAGGTGCTTGTCGACGTGCTGGAGGCCGCGCGGGAGGCGGGCACGCGGACGCTGCTGATCACCGACCTGTCTGCCGGCGCGAGCGCCCGGGCCGCCGACATGACGCTGCGCTGCCGGACGCAGAGCCCCGCGCCGTTCAATACCTTCACCGCTGCGGTCACGCTGATCAACAGCCTGTCGTGGCAGGTGCATGCGATGATGGGGGAGGCGGCCATCGACCGCTATCGCCGGATCGACCAGCTGGTCGGCAAGTTGGACAACGTCTCGACCCCGCAACCCCGATCCTGACCCCATCCCACGCCTCAGCGCACAAGATGGCGGTGCGAGGGGCGGGCCAAGACCCCGGCGCGAGAGCTTTTTGCGCCGTGGCGCGCGGCGCGGGCGATGCCGTCGGTCATCGACGCGGTCGTGTTCGGGGTGGTGACGGCGACGCGGATCATGCGTCCGCTGTCGCGACGAAGGCGCGGGTCGGCGCGCCGTCGATGAGCGTGGCATAGGGGATCGGCGCGTCGGTCAGATGCGCATCGGCAATGCCCTGCTGCCACCGCGCGTAAGAGGCCTCGCCGATGCGCGGCGTGGTCCACATGGCGCTGGCGCGGTAGGTCTCCACGACCTGCACGGCGATGTCGGTGTCGATCTTCGGAAAGAGCCGCATCAGCACGCCGCGGTAGCTGGCGGCCTCGTGCCCGTTCACCCAGGCCATGCCGCGCCCGAGCGCCCGGGCGAACCGCTCGGGCCGGGTGTCGCCGGCCTCGAACGCTTCAGTGTAGTAGACACTCCACGGGATGTCCCCGCCGTCGCGGGCAAAAACCGCCGCAAGCTCGCCGTGACCCGCGGCCCGGTAGGCCAAGGCGCCGGGCAGATCGATTAGCAGGTAGTCGCCCATACCCCCGGCATAGCAGGCCTGAAGGATACCGGCGTCGAGATCCTGGATGTAGTTGACGGATTTCGGGTCGATGCCCGCCTCGCGCAGCATCATCTTGAGGTAGATGCCGACGCTGGCGCCGTTCGAGCCTTTCATCAGGACGGTCTTGCCGACCAGCGCGCGCGCGTCGAAACGCGGCGCGGCCTCCCGCCCGATCAGCGCCAGCGGCGCCCGGTTCGACACCTGCGCGAAAGGTACCAGCCGGCGGCCACGGCCGTGGAACATCGAGGGCACCCAGATGCCGCCAAGCGCCGCCTCGGCACTGCCCTCGCCGATATGATCGAGCACCAGGTCCCAGGGCCGTGGCACGACCTCGGTGACGTCGAGGCCCTCGTCGGCGAAATAGCCCTGCTCGGATGCGATGTAATGCGGCAGGTAGTTGAGGCTGTGGCCGGTGGCCGAAACGAGAAAGCGGTCCACGTCTATCTCCCTGGGATCTGTTACGCGAGGCGGACGGATGCGGCCGGAACGGCGACGTCCAGTGGCGCTACGCGCCCCCCAGCCGGCTGCACGCGCTGGCCGGTGGGCTTGTCGAACCACACCGCGTCGGCGTCGGAATAGTCGAGCGCGCAGGCGTCGCCATGTGCGAGGCCGGGATGGCCGGGCATCCGAACGAACACCAGATCCTCGGTCGAGATTCCGTCGCCCGCGTCCCCTAAGCCCAGCCGGCAGCCCATGATCGTCTCGGCGCCGAGCCGTTCGATCACCGCCACGCGAGCGGGGATGCGGCCTTCGCCGGCGGGACGCAGCTCCAGTTTCTCGGGGCGGATGCCGAAAATCGCCGATGTCGCGTCCTCGGGCGTACCGGCGTCATGGTCCCAACTCACCGCGCCGTCGGCAGATAGGCTCCGGCCGTCGATATGCACGGGGATCAGGTTCATCGGCGGCGAGCCCACGAACTTCGCGACAAAGGTGTTCGCGGGTGCGTCGTAGATCTCGTCGGGGGTGCCGATCTGCTGGATGATGCCGCCGTTCATCACCACGATGCGGGTCGCCATGGTCATGGCTTCGACCTGATCGTGCGTGACGTAGACGAAGGTCTTTTTCACCTTCTGGTGCAGGGTGGTGATCTCGGACCGCATCTGTGTGCGCAGTTTGGCGTCGAGGTTCGACAGCGGCTCGTCCAGCAGGTAGAGCGACGGATCGCGCACCAGGGACCGGGCCAGCGCCACTCGTTGCCGTTGACCGCCGGATAGACTGCCCGGGCGGCGTTCCAGCAGCGGCGTCAGTTCCAGCTGCTCGGCGATCCGCTCGACCGCGGCCTTGACCTTGGGCCGCTTCATCACCTGCCACCGATGGATCAGGTTGATGATCGGGATGTGGTGCCACTTCCTGAAATGGTCCATCACCAGCGGAAAGGCGATGTTGGCGCGGACCGTCATGTGCGGATAGAGCGCATAGCTCTGGAACACGAACGCGACGCCGCGCTGCTTGGGGGTCCAGTCGTTGGCGAGGGCGCCATCGAACAGCAACTCGCCGCCGGAGATCTCGGCCAATCCCGCGATCATGCGCAGCAAGGTGGACTTGCCGCAACCGGAGGGGCCGAGGAGGACGAGGAACTCGCCATCCTCGACGGTCGCATTGAAGCGGCGGATGACGGTGTTTGTCCCGAAGGTCTTCGAGATCCCTTTGAAGTCGATCTTGGGCATCGGATCACCCCTTGACTGCGCCGGAGGTCAGGCCGGCGACGATCTTGCGTTGAACGAGGAGGAAAAAGACGACCGCGGGGATGGAGAACATCAGGGCGGTTCCCATCACGGCCGAAAGCGGGGTTTCGTATTCGCCGATGAAGCTGGCCAGGCCGACGGCGGCGGGCCACAGGTCGGGATCCATCAGGAAGGTCACGGCAAACAGAAACTCGTTCCACCCCCCGAAGAAGCAGATCACGGCGGCGGCGGCGAGGCTGGGCGCGATCAGCGGCAGCACGATGAACGACAGGATGCCAATCCGGGGGCAGCTGTCGATGATGGCGGATTCCTCGATCTCGTAGGGGATTGCGTCGATCGCCCCCTTGAGGATGAAGGCCGCCACCGGCACCGAGAAACCGACATTGGCCAGGATCACGCCCCACAGGCTGTTCAGCAGCCCGAGCGAGATGAACATCGCATAGAGGGGCACCACCAGCAGCGCTTCCGGGATTACCTGCGTCATGAACATCAGAAAGCCGATCATGCCGCGGCCGTGGAACTTGAACCGCGAGAGCGCGTAGCCCAGGACCGAGCCGAGCATCAGGCTGAAGACGGTATTGCCGAACGCGATGATCGCCGTGTTGGACATCCATCTCAGGACCGGCACCTCGCTCAGCGCGAAGATCAGGTCGGGCAGGTTGGACAACTGCGGGTAAGGCACCTGCCCCGTGTTGAAGAGCTGCGTATCGGTGCCGAGCGAGGTGGTCGCCATCCAGTAGATCGGAAATCCGGCGAAGGTTACGAGAACCGCGATCAGCAGGACGCGCAGGAGCGAGAGGAGAGGGTTGGTTTTCATTTCGACATCACCAATGCGCGACGGCGCTCGAAGAGGAAGTGGACGAAGGCGACTGCAAGGGCGAGCACCAGCCCGACGACCCCGTAGGCGGAGGCCAGGCCTAGCTCGAAATCCTCGAAAGCGGTCAGGCGCAGCTGCACGACCAGGGTCGACGTCGACCCGATCGGCCCGCCCCCGGTCAGCAGGTAGATCACCTCGAAGCGGCGGATCGACCACACGGCGACCAGAAGCGCCACGATCTGCATGGTGGGCATGATGCACGGCAAGGTCACGTTGCGGAACACGTTCAGGCCGTCGGCCCCGTCGATGCGGGCGGCCTCGCGCACTTCTTCGGGGACCGACTGGAGCGCCGCCATCATCACCAGCATGACGAAGGGCGAGACCTGCCAGATGGTCACGAACATGATCGAGGTCAGCGCCCAGTCGACCGAGGTCAGCCACGGAATGCGGCCCAGCCCCAGGGCTTCGGTGATGTCGCTGGCCACGCCCGACGGACCGTTGAATATCCACAGCCAGACCAGCGTGGCCGCGACCGATGGCACGGCCCAGCCGAACAGCATTATGGTTCGCAGAAGCGCCCGGCCCTTGAACGGCCGGTCCAACGCCAGCGCCGACACGGTTCCGACCAGCACGCCGAGGATCACCGTCAGGATCGTGTAGACAATGGTGACCCTGAACGAGGTATAGAACTGGTCGTCGGTGAACAGATCCTCGTAGTTCTCGAGGCCAATGAAATCGCCCGCCGTGGGGTTCATCAGCCGCGTGTCGGTGAAGCTCATCCAGACTTGCTGGATGAGCGGGCCGAAGACGAACAGCGTCATGTAGGCAAGCGGGACCGCGACGAACGCATAGGGGACAAGTCCCAGCAGGCGCCCTCGCTTCAGAAGGGAAGAAGTCATGGGTCGCGGTCCTTTCACCCGTGGTCAGCGGCTCAGTTGTTGTAGTCCGCGTCGATTTCGGCCTGGGCTTCGTCCAGGGCTTCTTCGGTGGACGCGGCGTCCAGCAGCACCTTTTCGAGGCTGTTCATCAGCGGGCGCAGGATCGACTGGGTTTCCAGTTCATACCCCGGGATCAGTGTCGAGCGCGACTCCGCTGCCATCTCGGCGAAGGTGGTCGCCCAGGGGTTCGCCGCGACGAACTCTTCGGTGACCGGCACGTCGGTGGCCAGCGCGTCGGGGCCCGATGCCGCGCGGAGCGACAGCTGCCCTTCTTCCGAGATCAGCCAGGACAGGAACTCCTTGGCCGCCGCCTGCTCTTCCTCGCTCGACCAGACGTTCACACCGAGAAAGATCTGCTGGTGCGCCCCCGGATACGGGAAGGGCAGCGCCGTCGCGCCCAGCTCGTCGCCCGGCAGCGGGCCGCCGGTCGCGATGTTGAGCGAACCGCCGGAGTTGTCGATGGAGAAGGCGACCTGCTGTTCCTTGAAGCGGGTGCGCTGCGTGCTCATCTGGTCGCCGATCGGAATGATGCCGCTGTCATAGGCCGCCTTGAAGGCGTCGAAGGCCTGCGCCATTTCCGGCGTGTCGAAGGTGATCTTGCCGTCTTCGTCGACCAGCTCGGCGCCATAGCCATAGGCCCAGTTGAGGAAGTCCTTGGACCAGGGGCTGTACTCGTTCATCGAGTGACGCCCGGTGAAGCCGATGGCGCCGGTGGTCTCGGTCGCGGCCTTCGCGGCGGCGATCATCGCGTCGATGTCGGAGGGCAGCTCCACGCCGGCCTCTTCGAGAATCGCCTTGTTGAAGATCAGCGCATAGACGGCACGGTGCCAGCCGATGCCGTAGCGGGTGCCGTCGACCACGCCGTTGTCGTTGGTGGCGTTCAGGTTGTCGACGCCCTCGGTCACGTCATCGAGCGGGATCAGGAAATTGGCGCCGATCAGCGTGTAGAACAGACCGTCCTGCGCGATGATGATGTCCGGTCCCTGGCGCGCGCCCAGCTCGGTGATCAGGCGGTCGTTGAACTCGTTGCGCGAGATGGTGTGCTGTTCGAGCGTGATGTTCGGGTGGCTTTCCTCGAACTTCTTGACCGCGGCCCAGAGCTTTTCGCCACGCAGCGCATCGAGCCATTGGGTGTTGGCGATGGTCAGCGTGATCTGGTCCTGCGCGACCGCCGGGGCCGCGCCGCCGGCGATCATGGAGAGCGCGGCTGCGCCGGCCATCAGGGTGCGTCGTGTGAATGTCATGGGAGTGTCCTCTGGTTGGATCATGTAAGTTGGAAGCAAGGGCGTCACGCGGGAACGCGATGAACGCCGAGAGGCACGTGACGGGAGAGGTTCTCTGCCCCGGTATCCGTCACGAGATAGCAGTCGCCGATGTTCGCACCCGCGGTCAGCGGGTCGAGCCATTGCGAATGCAATACGAAGGTCATGCCCTCTTCGAGCTTGGCATGATTGTTCGACTGGATGTTGTAGGGTGGCATCTTGGGCATCGAAACCGAGTGCCCCACATTCGGATTGTGCGGCCCCCTGGTGGCCGGCCAGACATGGTTGATGCGGCGGCCCTTCGCTTCCCAGTCGGGGTCGGGCACATGCTGCCGGGGCACTCTCAGAGGGGCGCCGTCGTCGCCCGCGCTCCAGTTATAGGGCATCGTGCGGCTGTCGGCGTCCGACAGGTAGCCGCGGCGGATGTAGGGCTCGAACGAGGCATTGGCGACGTCCGAGATCAGCGTGCCCGGACGCACCAGCGCGGCGGCGGCTTCGACGCCCTCGGCGCACATCGCCAGGACGTCTTCCTGCTCGTCCGTGATGTCGCCGACGGCGATCATCCGGGCGATCTGCGCGGTGTAGCCGTGGTACTGCACGGCCGAGATATAGAGGTTGATGATGTCCCCTGGACGCACGACATGGCCGTATGGCTTCCCGCAATGGGTGCCGTACGGGTTGATCCCGATCTGGTAGCCGTCCCCGGTCTCGCCGCCGCGCGCCATCTGGGCAAAGGTGAAGGCGGCGTAGATCTCGTGATCCGTCACGCCGGGGCGGATCGCGTGATAGGCCGCCTGCATGCCGATACACGCCAGTTGCGCCGCGGCGCGGACCACGGCTTGTTCCGCCTTCGAGCGGCGGCGCTGCATGCGGTCGACGATGCCATGCGCCTTCGCAAACCGGCAGCCCGGCAGAACCGTCTCCAGCCCCGCCCAGTACGGCGCCGAGGTGCCGTCGCCGATGAGCCCGATCTCGGCCCTGGACAGGCCCAGGCTTTCCAGGTGTCTCGCCGTGGCCTCGACGACACGATCCAATGCGCGACCGGGCCGGTTGTAGGTCTCGCGGCCCCAGGTGCCGACTTGCCAGATATTGTCGACCAGCACCGGTTCGCCCGCCGGCGGCAACACGACCGAACTGGAGAACACCGTGTAAAGCGCAAGCGGAAGGTTC
Source organism: Psychromarinibacter sediminicola (assembly GCF_029168335.1). GTDB lineage: Bacteria > Pseudomonadota > Alphaproteobacteria > Rhodobacterales > Rhodobacteraceae > Psychromarinibacter > Psychromarinibacter sediminicola. Next base: position 16,910 of record NZ_JARGYC010000005.1, on the reverse strand, counting down.
GTGTCGGTGGGAATGACCAGCATGCCCTCGCGCGCCCAGTCGCAGATGTAGCGCAGGTAGGAATTGGACACCTTGTAGGATCCGATGCTGTCGGCATGGACCAGCAGCACGTCATGCCCCGCGGCGCTGGCCTCCTGCCGGATCCGGCGCAGGCGATCGGCGAATTCGCTTTCGGGCAGAGGCGGCACGGGCTGGAATTCGAAATCCGGCTCGAAGCCGTCCAGAAGGAGCTCCATCCGGGGCATCGTGCGTGTGGCTTCGGCCAGATTCATCAGCGTCATGGGCGGGCTCTTCTTGCGTTTCGTGGGGCACCGTTTCGGCGCCGGACAGGTTCAGAAACCGCACGTTTCGACGTTCCGGCAAGCCAGAAGACGCCCGTCGCTGGCATCTGCAAAAAATTTACGCAGTCGCGATTTTCGAGGATTTTGACGAGTTTTGCGCCGGAAACTGGTAGAAAAATGCCAAAGGCGAAGACTTATCTATGCATCTGATATTGCTAAATGTAACACTTGCAGGGATGCCGATGTGGCGTTGCGTCCTTGAAAGTTTTTGGCACCTTGAGCAATAAAAGTTTCAGAGCCCGATTGGGGCATTGGCGATGTGTTGGGCACTTGCGAGACAGCCGAAACCCGGAAATGCCATGCGCGATTACGAGTCATCCTCGACCGGCATCACGCGATTCTCGAACCCGTGAGCGCCGTGTTCCATAAACCCGGGCAGCACGCGGTACCTTTCGGCCGGGTATTTCGTGGCCGTCACCGGGATCAACGTGACCATCATCACCGACCGCACATCGCCCGACATCCTCGCGACGCGGATCCGCGTCGGGTGACCGACCCACTGTGACCTCACGCCCAGCGCGACCGTCCGCACTGGAACCAGCGCTGGCACGAGCAGGCCCGGCAGCGGCGACGCCGTCAGCCCGCACCCCATGCCGAGGTTGATCTGCACGACGGCGGCGGCGAACACGATCGCCAGCCCCCGTCACGCGCCACGGCGGTTCCAGGTGATGCGCGGAACCGACCGCCTGCTATCCTGACGGCCGCGACCGGATGTTGTCGGGCAACCACGTCGCCAGGTCCGGGAACAGGATCAGGATGAAGACCATCACGACCATCATCAGGAACATCGGGATGGCCGCGCGCGCGATGAAGTTCATCTCGTGGCCGGTCATCCCTTGCAGCACGAAAAGGTTGAACCCGATGGGCGGCGTGATCTGCGCCATCTCGACCACGACGACGATGAAGATGCCGAACCAGATCATGTCGATACCGGCCTCGCGGACCATGGGTTCCACCACGGCCATGGTCAGCACCACGGACGAGATCCCGTCGAGGAACATGCCGAGAACGATGTAGAAGACGAGCAGGACCATCAGCAGCTCGAAGCGCGACAGATCCCATTGCGCGATCAGGTCGGCCAGCCCGCGCGGCAGTCCGGTAAACCCCATCGAGAGCGACAGGAACGCGGCACCGGCGAGAATGAGCGCGATCATCGCCGAGGTGCGCGTGGCCCCCAGCAAGCTTTCGGTGAAGCTCTTCCACGTCAGCGATCCCTGCGTCGCCGCAAGGATCAGCCCGCCGATCACACCGAAGGCCGCGGCCTCGGTCGCGGTCGCAAAGCCGAGATACATCGAGCCGATCACCACGAGGATCAGACAGATCACCGGGATGAGGAAGCGCGAGTTCTTGATCTTGGTTACGAGATTCATGCGATCGTCGCGGCGCGGGTTCCAGTCGCGCGAGAGCGTCGCGCGGATCGCCACATAGGCCATGAAGAACAGCGCCAGCACCAGCCCCGGCAGGACGCCGGCGAAAAAGAGCTTCGAGATGCTCTCGTTGATCGTCACGCCATAAACGATCAGCGTCAGCGACGGCGGAATCATCAACCCGAGTGTGGCCGCGCCCGCCAGCGTGCCGATGACCATCCGCTCGGGATAGTTGCGCGCGCGCAGTTCGGGAATGGACATCTTGCCCACGGTGGTCAGCGTGGCGGCCGAAGAGCCGGAGACGGCCGCGAAGACGGTGCAACCGACAATGTTGGTGTGCACCAGCCCGCCGGGCAGCCCGGCCATCCAGGGCGACAGCCCGCGGAACATGTCCTCGGACAATCGCGTGCGGTAAAGGATTTCCCCCATCCAGATGAACAGCGGCAGCGCCGTGAGGGTCCAGGAGGACGAGGCGGTCCAGATCGTGGTGAGCATCGCGTCGCCGACGGGGCGGGTGGTGAACAATTCCATACCCACCCAGGCCACCCCCATGAGCGCGAGCCCGACCCAGACACCGCTGCCCAGCAGCGTGAAGAGGACGAACAGGAAAAGGATGATGATCGAGACGTTCTCCACGGCGTATCACTCCCCGAAGCTCTGGTCGACGAGGTCGCGCCTGAGGCGGTGATCGCCGGTTACGATCAGATGGACCAGGTGATCGGTCAGCGCGATTGCCAGGATCACGGCGCCGGCCAGCATCACGCTTTGCGGAATCCACAGTGGCGTCGCATCCTGGCCCTGGCTGACGTCGCCGAATTTCCACGACCAGTAGACGAAGCGCTGGCCGAACCAGGCGAAATACCACATGATCGCCGACCCGATGCCAAAGCACCATATCTCAAGCCACCAGCGCACCCTTTTCGGCACCGAGTTCAGCAAGATCGACACCCGGATATGCGAGCCATGGTTGAGCGCGTAGGCGAAGGCAAGGAAGCTGGCCGCCGCCATGGCGTAGCCCGCGTAGTCCGTCGCGCCGATGAAGACCATGCCCGTCCAGCGCGCGAGCATCTGGAGAACGATCAGACCGAGGATAGAGACCAGGCAAAGGGCCGCAACGACGCCGGCCGCCTTGTAGATCGCGTCGAGTATGGTGCGCACCCCGCGGAACAGTTCCAAGGCAGGCCTCCTGTCAATATGCGATTGTCCGGTGGATGAAGATCCGGACGCCGCCGCGCGGCGGCGCCCGGAGGGCAGTCTGCTACTGCATCTCGCGGAACCGCTCGACGATCGCCTGTCCCTGCTCGCCGGCCTGTTCCAGCCATTCTTCGGTCATCGTCACGCCGATGTCCTTGAGCTCCGCCTTCATCGTATCGCTGGCGGGCTCGACGGTCATGCCGTTTGCGGCCAGCCCGTTGAGCGTGAACTGCGTGTATTCCTTGGCCCGCCAGGTGCCCGCGTATTCGGCGAGCCCCGCGCAGCCCAGGATCACGTTTTGATTGGCCTCGGAGGTGCTTTCCCAGGCGTCCGCATTGACGAAGACGTAGTTGCGCGGCAGCCAGGCATCGACCTCGTAGAAGTAGTTGAGGCTCTCCCAGACCTTGCGGTCATAGCCCGTGGCGCCCGAAGAGATCATGGAGTCGGCCACGCCGGTGGCGAAGGCCTGGCTGATCTCGGCCGCCTCGATCTGCACCGGCAGCATGCCCGTCAGCTCGGCCAGGCGGGCCGTGGCATTGTTGTAGGAGCGGAACTTGACCCCCTCCATGTCCGCGACCGATTCCTTGGCCTCCTTGAAGTAAAGGCCCTGCGGCGGCCACGGGACCGAGTACAGAAGCTTGAGGTTCTGCTCGGCGAGGATGTCCTCCATCGTGGGCTTGGCGGCCTCCCACAGGTCGTCGGCCTGGTCGAACGATGTGGCCAAAAACGGAATGGAGTCGACACCGAAGATCGGGTTCTCGTTCTGGTGCGCCGAAAGGAGCCGTTCCCCGATCGGAACCTGACCGGTCTGCACCGCGCGCTTGATATCGTTGCCCGCGAACAGCGAGCCGGAGGGGTGGGTCTTGATCTCGATCTCGCCGCCGGTGCCGGTCGTGACGCATTCGGCGAATTCCGCGCCGGTCACCGAATGGAAATTGGATCCCGAATAGGCCATCGGCATATCCCAGGTCTCGGCGATGGACGGGGCGGCCCCGGCGACCGTGAGCGCCGTGGCGGCCATAAGGCAGTTGAACCTTTTCATGTTGGATCTCCCTGTTTCTGGTTGGTTGTGCCTTGCGGCTGTCGAACCCCGGCTTCGGAAAACCGTGCCGGGGAATACGGTGTCAGGTCAATATTGGGTTGGTGTCCGACGATCATTTGTACCAGCAGACGCCCGGTTTTTGGGCCGCTCGTGAGGCCGATATGATGATGACCGAAGCCGAGATAGGCGCCCCGCAGCCCGGGCGCCTCGCCGATCACCGGAATCGAGTCGGCCGGCGCGGGTCGATGCCCCATCCATTCGCGCGTATCGCGCCAGGTCATGCCCGGGAAGACCGCGCGCGCATTGCGCTTCAGCAGCTCCGCGGGCCCCTTGGAGGCAGGGGCGTCGAGGCCACCGAACTCGACCACCCCGGCCAGCCGCAGGCGTCCGTCCATCGGCGTGGCCACGAACTTGCCCGATGCCACCATGACAGGCGCGCGCGGCATCACGCTGGGCTCCACGAACTCGACGTGATAGCCGCGCTCGCTTTCGAGCGGCACGTTGACGCCCAGCGCCCGCGCAAGCCGTCCCGACCAGGCGCCGGTGCAAAGCGCGATGGCGTCGCAGGCCAGCGTCTCGCCGCCCGCGCGCACGCCGGTCACCCGATCGGCATCGCGGACAATATCGGTAACTTCGGCCTGCAGAACCCGCGCCCCCTGCGCCTCGGCGTGCGACGCCAGGTCCTTGACGTAGCGGCCCGGATCGGTGATCCGACCATGCCCCGGCAGGCGGACCGCGAAGTCCAGCCCCTCGGCGAAGGCCGGATCGTAGTCGTGGAACGCGGCGCCCTCCAACTCCTCCCAGTCGAAACCGTGCGCACGGCGGATGTCCCATCCCAGCGCGTCGCCCTCGAAATGCACGCGGTCGTTGTAGACGAAGAGGTAGTCGCAGGGCGTGATCCAGCGCGCGGCCGGGGTGCCGTCAGCCATCGCCTGGTGATCGGCCAGGCTGTCCGACGTGATCGGGGCGAGCGCCTGCGCAATTCGGCGGGTGTCGGCGGCGTTGGCATGGCTCATGTAGCGACGCAGCCAGGGCAGCATCCGCGGCATGTAGCTCCACCGCACGAAGAGCGGCTGATTTGGGTCGAACAGCATCCGCGGCGCCTTGCGCATCAGCCCGGGCACCGTGACGGGAACGACCGAACAGGCCGCCAGCACCCCGCCGTTGCCAAAGCTCGCCCCTTCGCCGGGACCGGTGCGATCGATCAGGGTAACGTCCAGGCCCTCGCGCTGCAGAGAGAGCGCCGTGGAGACCCCCACGATCCCCGCGCCGATTACGATCACATGCCGGGGTCGCGTCGTCATGCCATCTCCCTCGCCGGGCTCCGCCGGGCAAATCTCTCGAGCGCATCCGGCGCGGGCACAACGCCCAGCCCCGGCCCGTCCGGCACGACGACGGCGCCGTCGCTGACCGGGAAGGGCGTCTCGAGGATGTCCTCCTGCAGGTAGTAGCGCGCCTGATAGAACTCGCAGCCGAGCTTGATTGCAGGGGTCGCCGCGATCATCTGTGCGCCGGCCATGTGGGCAAGGCCCGTCTCGAACATGTCGCCGCCATAGGCCGTCAGGCCGGCCGCTGCCGCGATCTCGGCCACGCGCTGCGCACGTCGAAGCCCGCCGGCCTTCATGATCTTGACCGCAACGCCGTCGCAGATCCCCTCGGAGGCGGCGCGCAGCATGTCCTCGGGGCCGAACACGCTTTCATCCGCGAGCAGCGGCACCTCGACCGCATGCCGGAGGCGGGCCATCAGCGCATATTGGTCCGCGCGCACCGGCTGTTCGATGAAATCGGGGGCAAGGCGCGCGACGTCGCGCAGCCGTGCCTCGGCATCCTCCGGACCCAGGCCCTGGTTGTAGTCGACCCGCACGCACAGATCGGGGTGATCGCTGCGCAGCCGCTCCAGTCGCATCATGTCGAAGCGGTGGTCTTTCACCCCGGTCTTGAGCTTGACGATGTTGACGCCATCCGCGCGCAGACGGTCGACCAGCCGCAGATCGGCATCGAAATCCGGATCGGCCAGCGAGCACGACAGAGGGATGGTGTCGCGGCACTTGCCGCCCAGAAGCGCCCAGACCGGCACGCCGACAATGCGCCCGCAAAGATCGAGCAACGCGGTTTCCAAAGCCGCCTTGGCCTCTGTGCAATGCGCGACCGCGCGCTCGGCATCGGCCATGAACCGGCCGATATGGCCGGCCGGCTGACCGAGAACAAGCGGGCGCAGGTAGCGATCGAGCGCGGCATAACTTGCCTCGGGCGAGCCAGTGAAGACGGCCCAGGCGGCGGCCTCTCCGAACCCCTCTGCGCCTCCTTCCGACGTCAGCCGCAGAACGATGGTCTCGCAGACGTCGGCGACCGTCCCCACGCCATGATCGCGCCGCGATACGACCGGCACCTCCAGATGCCACAGGTCGAACCCGGTGATCGGCTGGTTCAACTCGCCGGTCATGCAACCCACTCGGAGACCGGCGCCGCGGCCTCGTGCAGCGGCTGCGAGATCACGTCCACCAGCGCGGGGCCGTCGCAGGCCAGCCACTCGCCGATGACACGAGGCAATTCGGCGGGATCCTCCACCGTCCAGGCTCGCAGGCCGAAGGCCCGGGCCACGGCCGCGTGATCGGTCCGGTCGAAGTCGACGTTGTAATAGCGCCGGCCGAAGCCGCTGTGCTGCCCCGCCTTGATCCAGCCATAGGTCGCGTTCGAAAAGACCAGCGCCTTGACCGGGATGCCGTAGCGCACCAGCGTCTCCATTTCGCCGCAGCAAAACCCGAAAGAGCCGTCGCCCATCAGTGCCAGCGCGGGCGCCTCCGGGCGCCCGACCTGTGCGCCCATGGCGGCGGCAAGCGCGTATCCCAGCGCGCCGTGGGCGCGGTTGCTGATGAAATGCCGCCCGGCCTTCGGCAGCCGGTAATGGGCAGAGACATACGGGCACGGCGTGCCCGGATCCGCCACGATCGTGGCGTCGGGCGGCAGGGCGTCCATCAGCGCGGCGATCACGGCCTCGGGCCGGATCGGTCGCGCATCGCTCGCGGCCAGCGGGTCGAAATCCGCCAGCTTGGCCCGCCACGCGGCCTCGGCGCGGGCGCGGCCGCGCTGGCCGGGCAGATCATCGCGGCTGGACAGTTCCTCTGCCAAAACCTCCAGCGCCAGCCGCGCATCGGCGCAGACGGGCGCCTCGGTGGCGTAATTCGCGCCGATCACCATCGGGTCGCTGTCGATATGGATGACGCGCCGCCCTTGCGGCGGCGAGCGCCAGCGCTCGGTCGTCACCGAACCCGCGCGGCAGCCGATGAAGAGTACCACGTCCGCCTCGTCCACCACCGCCCGCGTCGCCGGCACGCCGCCGTTCGAGCCCACGACCCCCACCGCCTGCAGGTCGGTTTCCGCAATGGCGCCCTGCCCCGAGACGGTGGTCGCCACCGGCAGATCCAACAGCGAGGCGATCCGCGCAAGCGGGTCCTCGGCCCCCGCGATCACCGGCCCGCCTCCGCAGATCGCCACGGCGGCTGTCGCCCCGGCCAGCACGTCCGCCGCGGCGCGGATGGCGGCGGGATCGGGCGCGGTGCGGTTGGCCGGGAACCGGCCGTGGTTCGGCTCGGCCCAGATTTCGGACTGGGCCACCTCGCCTTTCTGGGTATCGAACGGCAAGGCCAGATGCGCCGCACCGGGCCGGCCGGTCGTCATCGCGCGGAACGCCGCGCGGATTTGCGCGGGCAGCCGCGCCGCGTTGTCCAGCACCGCGTTCCACTTGGTGACCGGGCGAAAGAGCGCGTCCTGGTCGAGCTCGGTCAGCGGGTAGCGCCCGGCGGCTGTGGTCGCCACGTCGGTCGTGAGCGCAAGCACGGGCACCGAACTTTCGTTTGCCTCCACGAGCCCCGGCAGGATGTAGGTCGCTCCGCCGCCCGACGGCCCCTCGCAGATACCCGGTTTGCCGGTGACGCGCGCGTATCCGTCGGCCATGTAGGCGGCGTGGCGTTCGTCCCGCGTCAGGAAATGGGTCATGCCGTGATCGAGCCGCGCCAGCGCATCGTAGAGCGGCAGCGTGGTATCGCCGCAGAGCCCGAAGATATGCCGGACGCCATGCGCCTGCAGCATCTGGACCGTCGCTTCGGCCCCCGTCAGATGGTTGACCGTGGACTTGTTCATCGCTCATCCTCCACGATAGGATATCTGTGCGCAGGGCTGTATACAGGTCTGTATGCTGGAAGATGGCCCTGTATGCTGTCAATGGTGTTTCCCGGTCGTTAAGGGGCGTGGCATGAGTGAAGGTCGAGTCGAATTCCTGTATCAAACCCTCAAGGCGCGTGCGGTCGGGTTCGAATTCCGCCCCGGCGAGCGGATCAACGAGGGGATGGTCGCGAAGGAACTCAACGCAAGCCGCACGCCGCTGCGCGAGGCGATGAACCGGCTGGTCGCCGAACAGCTCGTCGAGTTCCGGAGCGGTCAGGGCTTTTTCTGCCGCGCGCTCGATCCGACATCCATCTTCGAACTCTACGAGATGCGTATGATCATCGAAACGGCCGCTGCCCGACGCGCCTGCCAGCGCGCGACGACTTCGGATATCGCCGCGCTGCGCGACCAGCTGGAAGCCGACGGGCTGACCACGGCCGGCCTGACCATTCGCGAAGTGGTGACCCGGGACGAAGCGTTTCATCTGGGCATTGCACGGCTCGTCGGAAATTCGGAAGTCGTCCGGCATCTCGACCGCATAAACGAGCGCATACGGTTCATCCGCTGGGTCGATATGGGCCGGCGCGTGCGCACCACGAAAGGCGAGCATCTGAAGATCATGGAGGCGCTGGAAGCCCGCGATAGCGAACGTGCAGCGGCAGTGTTGAAGACGCATGTGATGCGCCGCATGGACGAAATCGTGGCCGCGGTGCGCGAAGGCTATTCCAACATTTTCATGGCCGACCCCGAGGAACTGTTCGACCGGCTCGTGCCGGACGGGGATTAACCAGATGCGGGTGAGCGGCGGAAAATCGGTCTACGGGGCTGCAGTCGGCATCCTGATGCTTGACGCCCGCTTCCCGCGTATTCCCGGCGACATGGGCAACGCGCTCACCTGGCCCTTTCCCGTGCACTACCGTGTGGTGCGCACGGCGTCGCCCGACCGCGTGGTAAGGCGCGGGGCGGAGGGATTGGTCGACGCCTTCGTCGATGCGGGCCGCGAGCTGGTGGCCGACGGGGTGGATGGGATCACGACGAATTGCGGATTCCTGTCGCTCTTTCAGAAGAGGCTCGCCGCCGAACTGGGCGTACCGGTCGCGGCGTCTTCGCTGATGCAGGTCGCGATGGTGGACCGGCTGCTGCCGCCGGGGCGGCGCACCGGCATCCTGACGATCTCGGGATCGACCCTGACGCCTGCCCACCTGGAGGCGGCCGGCGTGCCGGAGGGCGCGCCCATCGGCTCCACCGAGGGCGGCCGGGAATTCACCCGTGTGATCCTCGACAACGAACCGGAGCTCGACGTCGAGGCCGCCCGCGCCGACAACGTCGAGGCCGCCCAGGCGCTCCAGGCGGTCCACCCGGACCTGGGCGCGCTGGTGCTCGAATGCACCAACATGATGCCCTATGCCGCCGACATCGCCGCGGCGACGGGGATTCCGGTCTTCACCATGGAAAGTTTCGTCAGCTGGTTCCAGTCCGGCCTCGTGCCGCGGCGCTACCCGCTCTGAGGCCGCCTCTCAGCCCACGACCGCATAGCACGACCGGCGCGGATCGGCGCCGCCCATCAAAAGCCCGTCCGGCTGGCGCGATATGACATTGGCACCTCCCATCAGCCGCGACCACGGGCCGACGCGGGACACCTGCCAGCCCTCGGCCGTCAGCGCGGCGTCCCACGCTTCCGGGCAGCGGTCCTCCAGCAGAACGGTATCGCCGGTGTCATGCCGCAGGCGCGGCCATTCGACCGCCTGCTGAACGTCGAGCCCCTGTTCGTAGTGCCGCCGCAGGATCTGGTAAAGGCTCTGCGGCTGGCCGTGATCGCCGGGGGTGGCCAGCGTCATGGCGAACCCGCCCTCGCGCGTCATGATCGCCGGGCACAGCGTGTGGAACGGGCGCATGCCCCCCTGCGCGCCCCGCATCGGGTCGCCGTCCAGTGTTTCCAGCCGCGCGCGATTGTGCAGCACCAGCCCGTGATCGGGGCAGGTGACGCCGGAGCCGAATTCCTCGAACAGCGACTGCACCCAGGAGACGGCATTGCCGTCGCGGTCCGCGACCACGAGCGTGGCGGTATCGCCGCCGCCCGAGACGGGCGGGCGCCCCTGCATCTCGGCCGCGAGGCGCCGCAGCGCTGCCGGCTCCAGCAGGTCCGCAGGCAGATCAGCACGGGCCGGATCGGCGCACCAGCGGTCGCGGGCGGCAAATGCCGCCTGCTTCTGCGCCAGGTAGGCCAACGGGTCGATCACCGGATCGCCGGAGGCCTGCGCCCCGGCGCCCGGAGCGTCCTCCTCCAGCCGGGCCAGCGCGACCAAGGCGAGGCCCTGGGAATTGGGCGGGGCGGCGTGGAGCGTCATCCCCCGCCATGGCACGCCGAGCGGGGCCTGGAACTCGGTGCGGTGCGCGGCCAGATCCTCGGGCGAGAGCAGCACGCCTCGTTCGCGGGCCCGCGCCAGCCAGCCGTCGGCCAGCGGACCGGAATAGAAGGCCGTCCAGCCCGCCTTGGCGAGATGGCGAAGTGTGCGCGCCGCGCCGGGCTGGCGCAGCACCTGTCCAAGCCGGCACGTCCCCGGCGGAACGAACATCTCGGCGAGTTCGGGGTGGTCGCGGCAGAGCTCCGCGTAGACGGGTCCGTTGAAGAAGGTCGTGCTGGTCGCATCGGCGGGAACGCCCCTTTCGGCGGCGTCGATGGCCGGTTGCAGCACCTCCGCCAGGCTGCGCGTGCCGTGGCGCTCCAGCGCCTCGCCCCATGCGGCGACCACGCCCGGGACGCTCACCGTCAGCGGCCCGGTGGCCGGCAGCGCCGTGTATCCGTCGTCGACCAGCGCCTGAGCGTCGAAGGCGGCCGGAAGGCGTCCCGAGCCGTTGATCGTCTCGACCGTGCCGGAGCTGTCGCACCAGAGCGAGATCGCGTCGCCGCCGATCCCGTTCATGAAGGGCACGGCGATGGCCAGCGTGGCCGCCGCGGCGATCGCGGCATCCATCGCGTTGCCGCCGCTCTGCAGCATCTGCGCGCCGGCATCGGCCGCCAGGTGGTGGCCGGCGACGACCATCCCGCGATGACCGGTCATCACGACGGGCCGGTGTGCCAGTACCGCAGTCATGGGCAGCTCCTGTTCAGGTCTTGATGAAAAGCTCGCGCGGCGAGTCCGCGAAGACCTCCGCTCCGTCCTCGGTGGCGGCGAAGGTTTCCGAGATGACCACGCCGTCGTGGTCCCGCCAGATCGCCGGGATGCAATGGAACGTCATGTTCGGCTCCAGCACCGTGGTGTCGCCCGACCGGATGCTTGCCGTCAGCTCGCCCCAGGTGGGCGGATAGCCGATGCCGACCGGGTAGCCGATGCGGCTGTCCTTTTCGACGCCGTGCTTGCGGCTCACCGTCTGCCACACGGCGGCCAGCTCCTCGCAGGTCACCCCGGCCTTGACCGTGTCGAGAACCGCCTGAAGCCCCTCGGCGATCACCTCCGCCAGGCGCTTCAGCTCGTCGGGCGGCTCGCCCAGGTAAATGCAGCGCGACAGCGGGCTGTGATAGCGGTGCCGAATACCGCCCAGCTCGATATAGAAGATGTCGCCCTCCGCAAGCGGCTCGTCGGTCCAGGACAGGTGCGGGGCCGAGCACATCTCGCCCACCATCGCGTTGGGTGGCTTGCAGGGAAAGGTGCCGCCGAACTCCGGCAGACCGGCGGTGGTCACGCGGTACACCTCGGCCATGACGTCGCATTGGCGCACCCCGGGCGCTGCGGCCTCGAAGGCGGCCTGCTGCGCGGCGGCGGCGATCTGCCCGGCCTGGCGCATGTAGGTCAGTTCCTGCTCGGATTTCACCATGCGGCAGCGGTTGACCAGCAGGAAGGCGTCGCGGATGTCCGCGTCCGGCAGGCGGCGGCGCAGGATGTGGTCCCAGCGCGCGGTGTAGTAGTACTCGTCCGTCTCGACGCCCACCACGCGCCCGCCCAGCCCCATGTCGATCAGCCGTTCGGCCACGAAGTCCATCGGGTGGAGCGCGTCGGATCCGACATACTCGTCCGGATAGGGCACCACGTTCTCCGGGGAAAGATAGGCGGTGAATTTCGCGCCTGCCGCGTCCATCTTGCGGCCGATCCAGACGGGCTCTTCCCGGTCGGCGGCGACGACGACCATCTGCGGCGTGTAGAACGACCAGCCGTCATAGCCGGTCAGCCAGAACTGGTTGGCCGGCGAGGCGACGAGCAGCACGTCGAGACCGCGCGCGTCCATCGCCGCTTTCACGCGCTCCACGCGCGCCTGATACTCGGATTTCTCGAATAGCAGCACTTTGTCCTTCCTCTCGTCAGCCCAACTTCAATTCTTTCGTGGCCCGCCCCATGCCGACGCAGAGCAGCCTCACCGGTCGCCGAGGTCAAACGCGTCCGAAAGGTCGCGGTCCAGGGCCGCCTTCCGGATACGCTGGCTCGGCGTCCGCTCGAAGCCGGCCACCCGTTTCCAGTAGCGCGGCACATGACGGCGCGACAGGGTCTTCCGGCTCCACTCCGCCAGCGCCCGAGGGTCATACGCCACCCCGTCGCGCACCAGAACAAAGCACAGGATATCGTGCTCGCCCACCTCGGACTCCACGCCCACAACCGCCGTCTCGGCAATATCGGGATGCGACGCCAGCGCCGTCTCGACCTCCCAGGCCGAGACGTTCTCTCCGCGCCGGCGCAGCGAATCCGTCTTGCGCCCGGCGAAGTAGAGGTTTCCGGCAGCGTCCTGGCGGCCGAGATCGCCGGTGAAGAGCCGTCCGTCCCGCAAGAGCTCCGCCGTCGCCTCGGCGTTCCCCAGATAGCCCGGCGTCAATAGCCCGGCATACGCCGCGCGCACCACGATTTCGCCCGTCCCCCCAGGGTCGACGGGGCGGTCGGAGCCGTCGCAAATCTCGACCTCAAGCCACGGCACCGTCTGGCCCACCGAGTCCTCAATGCCGTCCACGTTTACCGTGGTGAAGCTCGAGGCCTCGGTCATGCCGTAGACTTCGCGCAGGGGAATGGCGAACCGGTCTTCGAAGGCGCGCTGCACATCGGGCCGCGCGCCGCCGCCGAAGGCAAGCGCGACCGGGTGATCGCGGTCCCCGGGCGAGACCGCGCGTTTGAGCAGGATTTCCAGAATGCCGCCCAGGTAGTGCATCTTCGTCACCCGGTGACGGCGAACATCGTCCCAGAAACGACTGGCGCTGAAGCGTTTCACGAGGACGAGCCGCACCTGCCCGGCGAGCGCCATGGCCAGAAGCTGCGGCCCGCCGATATGGTGCATCGGCTCCCACATCAGGTAGCTGTCGCCGGGCGTGCAGTCGCTGGCATGGGCGCAGCCGGCGGCCGAGGCGACAAGCATCCGTTCGGTCACGATCACGCCTTTCGGCGGCCCGCTGGTGCCCGAGGTGAACAGAATGGCGCGGTGTGCGTCCGGCTCCCCGGGCGCGGTGTCGGTCGTGGCGGTTCCGGGCACAGCGGCGGGCGGCCAGGCCCAGCCATCGCGCTCCTCCAGCGGCCGGTCGGCCGGATAGCCCGCGTCGCGCAGAGCACCCGTGGCAGCGGGCGCGACCAGCGCCAGACCCGGCTTCGCGACCGAGAGCGCGTGCGCCAGCGACGGTCCGCGCGCGTCGGGCGCCAGCGGCACCCACAGCGCCCCGACGAGCGCCACGCCGAGAACCACCGCCACATGCGCCGGGCCCGGCTCGAGCATGGTCAGCACCGGATCGCTCTGCCCGATGCCGCGCGCCCGCAGTGCGGCGGCTTCCGCCCGCGCGGCGCAGGCGACCTCGGCCACCGTAATCTCGCGGTCTTCGTGAACCAGCAGGACACGATCGGGCGCCTGCCGCTCCTGCTCCAGCAGAAGGCCGGCCAGCGTCCGGTCGAAGGGAGGCTGCAATGGACCAGGCAAGGCCGGCATGTCAGTCGCCGCCCCGGTCGAGAAACTTTCGCGTCTCTTGCTGCATCTCTCCGGACTCGAAGGACAAGCGATGATACCGCTTGGCCGCGGCGATCGCATCGTCGAGCCCCGGCTCCAGCACCTCGAAGAAGCGCTGCTTGATCAGCCGCATCGCGATGCTCGGCTTGGCCCCGAGTTCGGCGGCCTTTTCCATCGCGCGCGGCAGAACGCGCTCCTCGGGCACGACCTCGTGCAGCGCGCCAAGCCGTTCGGCCTCTTCTGCCTCCATCAACCGGCCCGAGAGCGTCAGCTCGATCGTCCGCGACAGCCCCAGAACCTCGCGCATGATCCAGGGTCCGGTGATGCTGGCGATGCCGGAGTTTATTTCGGGCTGACCGACGCGCACGCCCGGGTGGCCAATGCGGTAATCGGTGAGCAGGACGAACTGGAAGGCCGAGCCGGCCGCCACGCCGTTGAGCGCGGAGATGACCGGCACCTCCAGCGCGCGCACGGCGCGGTAGAGCGCGGCAAAGCTGTCGATCCACAGCTCCGCCATGTCGGCGCCGTAGGAGTTGATCTCGTTGAGATCCTGCCCGGCGCAAAAGGCGCGGTCGCCGGCGCCGGTAAGCACCACGGCCCGCACGTCCCCGTCGCCAGACGCGCCGTTCAGCTTGTCTATGAGCCGGGCACGCATGTCCCGATCCCAGGCATTCATCCGCCGGGGCCTGTTAAGCGTGAGGCACAGGCAGCCCTCGGAACGGGTCTCCAGAATCGGTTGGTCGTCCATGCCCTTCTGCCTCCGTTTGTTGCATCGATTCACTTCTTAACGCGCCAGCGGCCCGGGTATTGATGTCGGACCAGGCGCGGCCCTGCTTCTTCAAGGCCGGTGTTACTCGTTGACGGGGCGGCGATCATCGGTGCAGCTTCGGAAACGTTGCACATGGCAATCGGCATTTCCACCGGCATGTCGCGGCGGGAGGGCAATGGCACATTTACCTTGCGGCCATCGCCTTGGGCTGACGGAGGAGTTCTGCATGCGGCCCCTCATCTGCTGCAAAGGGTCGGAATGAACCGCGATTCAGGCGATGGCGTCTGGTTTCGGTCAGCAGGTGCAAGGAGCGCGGACGAAATGCCTTCCCCTGCAAATGACTGCCCGGCGGGCACCGCGCCGGCCCCCTGGTGTGCGCGGTGTGGAGCGCGCTGCCACACCGCGGCAGGCGCGCGCTGCAAATGACCGCGCCCAGCCCTTTCTGCCAACACGGACAACATCCGAAATACCGATCTGGCCGGCGCGCATGCCGCGCTCCGAACCCTTCTGCGTCGTGGGTCGCGATCTCCTGCGGCTCAAGCCTTCAGTAGTTCCAAACCAAGAGCCTCGGCGGCGCTGCGCAGGATGGTTACCAGAAGCGTCGCCTGATGCGCGGGCCGCTCTTCCGGGGTCATCAGACTGATCGTGCGATCGGCATCGGCCATTCGGAGTGGCATGACGTGGACTTCGCTGCGGTGAACGCCCTGCCGGCGCGCGAACAGATCGGGAAGGATACCGATTCCAGCGCCCGTCGCGGCCATCAGGATGATCGAGTCGAGGCTGGTGCCTTCGTAGTCGTCCGAGACGAGGGCGCCGCTCGTCCCGGCAATGCCGTACACGATCCGCGCCAGGCGGTGCCCCGTGTCCAGCGTCAGGAGCCGATGCCCCGCAAGATCGGCGGCCCCCACACTCTGGCGATCCGCCAGTTTGTGATCCTGCGCCACTGCGACCCACAGCGGTTCGACGAACAGCGGGTGCTGCAGGCTGTTCGGATGGTCCTCGGGCGTCGAGATGATCGCGTCGAAACGCCCGTTCCTGAGCCCTTCATCCAGGCTCAGGGTGTTCTCCTCGCGCACGATGACACGCAGATCGGGCTGTTCCTTGTGCAGGGTCTTCATCACCTGCGGCAGAAGGTAGGGGCCGATCGAGGGTAGCACGCCCAGCCTGAGGCGCCCGCCGAACGGCAGGTCCGAAAGCATCGTGGCCCGCAGCGCATCGACATCCGACAGGATGCGGCGCGCCCGGGTGACGAACTCCAGCCCGCGCGCGGTGGTGCGGACCCCGGCGCGGCTGCGGTCGAAGAGGCGAATGCCGAGGTCCGCCTCGACCGTCGCCACCTGGTTCGACAGGCTCGGCTGGCTGACGTTCAGCTTTTCCGCGGCCAGGCTGAAGCTGCCCAGCTGGTGAACCGTGACGATATAGTCCATCTGGCGCAGGGTCGGGCGCATGCATTTCCTCAGGCTATGAAACGTCAGCGTTTATTGTATTTAAGCTATGCGCGAAAACCGGGCAACAGGCGCAAAACCTGTTCCGGTGCCCCCCGTCATGCAAATCTTCGAAAGTCTTGTGGGCAACCTGATGGTGCCCACGATCCTGTTCTTCGTCCTTGGCCTGCTGGCCGCCATCGTGCGCAGCGACCTGTCGATCCCCGAAGGCGCCGCCAAGTTCATGTCGCTCTACCTTCTGCTGGCGATCGGCTTCAAGGGCGGGCACAGCCTGGCCGACAACGGCCTGAACGCCAACGTCTTCGCCGCGCTTGGGGCGGGACTGGTCCTGTCCTTCGCGATCCCCTTCATCGCCTATGCGCTGCTGCGGGGCATGACACGGCTGAACGCGCTGAACGCTGCCGCGGTGGCAGGGCATTACGGCTCGATCTCCATCGTGACCTTCGTGGCGGCGTCGAGCCTGCTGGAGCTGACCGGCATCGCCTCCGACGGCTTCATGGTCGCGGTGGCGGCGATGATGGAGGTGCCCGCGATCCTGTCGGCCCTGTGGATCGCGCACCGTTTCGGGCGCGAGGGCGTGGCAGGCAGCGTGCCGATGCGCGAGCTTTTCGCCAACGGCTCCATCGTTCTGCTGACCGGGGCCTTCGTGATCGGCGCCGTGACGCAGGACAAGGGGAT